>NZ_JBIVAL010000005.1:0-386128 GCF_044745505.1 Streptomyces sp. NPDC086989 | reverse complement strand
GGGGGGCCCCCCCTCAAAATCAAACACTACCCCCCACCGCGGGGGGGGGCCCCCCGGGGGGGGGGGGGCCCGCGGCTGTTTGTTTGTGGGGGCCCCCCCCCCCCGGGGGGGCACGCCCCGGTCCGGGCGGGCCAAGACCATGGCGAGGTGAAGATGATGAACCCGTGGGAATGGCTTCTGGTGCTCGCTGCCGTCGCGCTGGTGCTGGCGCGGTGGCTTCCGCCGCGTCCGCGGCGGCCCGTCACCGTGGGCGCGGTGGCCGTCGTCGCGGTGGCGGGGGCCGTGCTGGGCGTCCTCGGGATGCGGTGGCAGATGGTGCCGGTGCTGGCCGGCGCGGCCGTCGCCCTCCCCTTCGCGCTGGCGCCGCTGCTGCGGCAGCGTACGCGCCGGGCTCCGTGGTGGCTGGCGCTGCCGGGGTCGGTGACGGGCCTCGCCCTGGTCGCCGCCGGTGCGGCAGCGGCCTGGGCGCTGCCCACGCCGGTGTTCCCCGAGCCGACCGGCCGGTTCGCGGTGGGCACCAGCGTGCTGGAACTGACCGACCCGGCGCGCCCCGAGACCGCCACCGCCGCGCCCGAGGACCGGCGTACGGTCGTCGCACAGTTCTGGTATCCCGCCCGGCAGAGCCCCCCGGGCAGTCGGCGCGCCCCGTACCTGGGACGCACGGAGCGCGAGTCGCGCGTGGTCTCCGGGGCGCTCGCCGAGTACGCCGGACTTCCCGGCATGCTGCTGGACGGCCTGCCGCGCGCCCGTACGCATGCGGTGTACGACGCCGCGGCGGCGGGCGACGGGGAGAGGTTCCCCGTCGTGCTGTTCTCCCCCGGGCTGGGCGGCGTGCGGGCCCAGAACACCGCCTGGGCGGAGGAGCTGGCGAGCCACGGCTACGTCGTCGTCGGCCTCGACCACCCCTACGACTCGGCGGCGGTGGTCCTCTCGGACGGCCGCACGGTCCGTACGGAGGTCTCGGCGACCGGTGACGCGGTGGAGGACGAGAGGCGGGCGGCCGCGTGGACGGCGGTGCGCGCCGCCGATCTGAGCTTCGTGCGGGCCCGGTTGGAGCGCGTGGACGGCGGCGCGATCGCCGGTCCCCTCGCGGGGCGCCTCGACACCGGCCGCGTCGCGGTGGCCGGCCACTCGATCGGCGGGGGTGCGGCCCTGCAGGCGGCCCGCCAGGACCCCGGGTTCGCCGCCGTCATCGACCTGGACGGGTACCCCCACGACCCCGGTCCCCAGCCCTTCCGGCAGCCGGTGCTCGCGCTCACCCAGGCCATCGGTCCGGACACCGACCCGGATTACCTGCCCGCCCTCACCCGTGTCCTCGCGCTCAGCAGCGCGACGAGCTACCGGCTGACCGTCCCCGGAGCCGCGCACCTCACCTTCACCGACGCGCCGCTCTACCTGCCGCCCGTCCCCTCCCTCGTCGGCTCCCCGGACCGCACGGAGGGGCTGCGCATCACCGCCGCCGCCAGCCTCGTCTTCCTCGACAGCACCCTGCGCCACCACGCGGACGGCCCGGGGAGCACGGGCGGCCCGGCCGACCCCGCCACGGCCCTGTCGGCCTACGGCACCCTCGTCGTCCACCCCGGGTCCGGTGCGTGAACAGTCGGTTGATCTCCCGGGTGGGCGACTCCCGCGGCACATATGCTCCCCCCTTACGTCCGCACCTCAAGCCGTAAGGGGACCACCGCGTGAGCATCCGCATTCAACCCTCCTCCCAGGTCGACGAGAGCGCCGAACTCGGTGACGGGACCACGGTCTGGGATCTGGCGCAGGTACGGGAGGACGCGCGGCTCGGCCGCGACTGCATCGTGGGGCGGGGGGCGTACGTCGGACCCGGTGTGCGGATCGGCGACAACGTGAAGCTCCAGAACCACGCCCTCGTCTACGAACCCGCCGTACTCGGCGACGGCGTGTTCATCGGGCCGGCGGCCGTGCTCACCAACGACTTCTACCCGCGGGCGGTCGATCCGGACGGCCGGCTCAAGCGCGGCGGCGACTGGGAGGCCGCCGGTGTCGTGGTGGACGAGGGGGCCTCGCTGGGGGCCCGGTCCGTGTGCGTGGCCGGGGTACGCATCGGACGGTGGGCACTGGTCGCGGCCGGCGCGGTCGTGTCCCGGGACGTACCGGACTTCGCACTGGTCGCAGGCGTACCGGCGCGCCGTATCGGGTGGGTGGGCCGGGCCGGGGTGCGCCTGGTGGAACGGGAGGGTGAACCGGGGGTGTGGCAGTGCCCGCGCACCGGGGCGCTGCACGACGAGAAGGACGGCGGCCTGCTGGAGCGGAACTGACGGTTCGTCGACAAATTTGGGTCGGTGGCATTTCCTCAAAACCGCAATCAGCGAACACCCTTGGGCATACCTTGTCCCTGTACACGGGATCTGAGCAGGCAACAGGCTTTGTTCAGTGGGGGGTTGTACACGACGAGGGCATCGCGGACCAGGTGACGGACGGCGCGCTACGCGCCCGCCCGACGCTGCCGTCCGCGTGCTCCGGTCCGGGGCATCGCTGGGGGGATCCAGTGGGCGGCCCCGGACGGTTCGTGCCATCGGGGGGAACACACCGCCGGCACGTGCGCCGTCATGCGCACTCCCTTCCGCGGAACGACGACCGCCAGGTCTGTCCGAGGAGCGATCAGAGGGGGTAGGTGTGTTGGAGCCGTACAGCTCGGACATACGAAGTGCGCGCAGCACAGGGGGAACCGGGGTGGGGACCCGGTGAACACCACACGATTAGAGGCACTGGCCCACGAGGACCCGTCGCTGCACGCGCTCGCCGAACGGCTGCTCGCGCTGGCCGAGGCGGGACTGCCCGCGATGTACCTGCCGGAAGCCGACACCTTCGTCTTCACCCGGGTGGGCACGGTCACCTCCGACGGCGTCCGCCGGACGCAGTCGCGCGGAACCAGCACGCGGTACGCGGCCATCACCGCGCTGGGGGCGCGGTTCCTGCCCGAGGACCGGCAGCGCCCGCTGTTCGGCGGACACACCGTCGAGGAGTACACGGGCCTGCTGGTGGAACAGCTCCCCGCGGTGACCAACCTCGGCGACGCGGCGCTCATCGCCTGGGCCGCGGCCGAGACCGGCCACCCCAAGCTGGCGGACGCCCTCGCCCGGGTGGCCGCTCTGGACGTCCCCGAACGTCCGCAGTACACCGTCGAGGCCGCGTGGGTGCTCTCCGCCCTCACCGCGGCCCGCACCGCGGTGGACGTGGAGGACCGCCTGGCGGCGGCCCGCGACCGCCTCCTCTCGGCCAGGGCGGAGGGCGGCCCGCTGTTCCCGCACGCCACCGGGCCGGGGCTGGTCCCCGGATACCGCTCGCACGTGGCCTGCTTCGCCGACCAGACGTATCCGCTGCAGGCACTGGCCCGGCTGCACGCGAGCGGTTCGGACCCGGAGGCCCTCGCGGCCGCCGACGCCTGCGCCGCGCGGATCTGCGCACTGCAGGGCGACGGCGGACAGTGGTGGTGGCACTACGACGCCCGCACGGGCGGCGTGGTGGAGGGGTACCCCGTCTACAGCGTTCACCAGCACGCCATGGCCCCGACGGCGCTCTTCGACCTCGCCGACGCGGGCGGCACCGACTTCGGCGCCGCCGTCCGCCGGGGGCTGCGCTGGATGACGGACGTCCCGGAGATCAGCGGGCCCGACGGCACGCCGCGCGAGCCCATGATCCTCGAAAAGTACGGCGTCACCTGGCGCAAGGTCCACCGCGGCGACCCCGCCAAGGCCGTACGCGCCGCCCGCGGGCTCACCACCAAGGTGGCGCCGCAGGCCCGGCTCGCCCCGCTCGACCGGATGTTCCGCCCCGTCGTGATCGACCGCGAGTGCCGTCCGTACGAGTTCGGCTGGCTGCTTCACGCCTGGCTCGGGGGACCGCGGAGATGAACCTGCAAGCACCCCCGCGCCAGACCCTGTTCGGGGTCACCCTCGACGCCCTGACCATGGACGAGACCGTGCAGCGCTGCCTGGAGGCGGTGCGGCGCGGCGAACAGATCGAGATCGGCATGGTCAACGCCGCCAAACTGGTCAACATGCGCCGCGATCCGCGCCTCGCGGCAGCCGTCTCCGGCTGCGACCTCGTCCTGGCCGACGGCCAGGCCGTGGTGTGGGCCGGCCGGGTCCTGGGCGTGCGGCTCCCCGAACGGGTCGCGGGAATCGACCTGTTCATGCGGCTGCTGGCCGCCGCAGAGACCGCGGACGTCCCCGTCTACCTGCTCGGCGCCCGGCAGGACGTACTGGAGCTGATGCTCGCCCGGATCGCCGAGCGCTTCCCGGCCCTGCGCGTGGCCGGCAGCCGCAACGGCTACTTCGACGACGCCGACCAGGGCCCGATCGCCGACGCCGTCGCGGACAGCGGCGCCCGGCTGCTGTTCCTCGGCATGACCTCGCCCAAGAAGGAGATCTTCACCGCCGGCTACGGCAGGCGCACCGGAGCCCACGTCGTGCACGGCGTCGGAGGCTCCTTCGACATCCTGGCCGGCGTCACCAAGCGGGCCCCCGCGGTCTGGCAGCGCATGGGCCTCGAATGGTTCTACCGCGCCCTGCAGGAGCCGCGCCGCCTCGGCAAGCGCTACCTCACCACCAACACCGCCTTCCTCCTCATGACGGTGCGGGAACTCATCCGCCGTACACCGTCTGCCGGTTCCGCGAACAGGAGTCACTGATGCGCGTCGTCGTCGTGGGACAGGGATACGTCGGCCTCCCGCTGGCCATCAGGGCCGCCGAGGTCGGGCACCAGGTGACCGGGTACGACGTGGACGCCCGGCGGGTCAAGAGCCTCACCGCCGGCGAGTCGTACGTGGAGGACGTCTCCTCCGAACGGCTGACCCGGGCGCTGGAGCGCGGGACCTACACGCCGAGTGAACTCGCGCGCGACTGCGGCGGGTTCGACGTCGCGGTCGTCACGGTCCCCACCCCCTTACAGGACGGTGCCCCCGACCTGCGCTACATCGAGGAGTCGGCGCACACCCTGGCCCGCTACCTGCGGCCCGGGGCGACCGTCGTCCTCGAATCCACCACCTACCCGGGCACCACCGAGGAGTTGTTCGGCCCGATCCTGGAGGACGGTTCGGGCCTCACCGCCGGCGTCGACTTCCACCTCGGCTACAGCCCCGAGCGCATCGACCCGGGCAACACCGTCTGGGGTTTCCAGCAGACGCCCAAGGTCGTCTCCGGAGTGGACGCCGCCTCCCTCAAGGCCGTGGAGTCCTTCTACGCACAGCTCGTCGACAAGACGGTGCCGGTGCGCTCCCCCAAGGAGGCCGAACTGGCCAAGCTGCTGGAGAACACCTTCCGGCACGTGAACATCGCCCTGGTCAACGAGATAGCCATGTTCGCCCGCCACCTCGACATCGACGTGTGGCAGGCCATCGAGGCCGCCTCCAGCAAGCCGTTCGGCTTCATGAAGTTCACCCCGGGCCCCGGGGTCGGCGGCCACTGCCTGCCGATCGACCCGTCGTACCTGTCCTGGCGGGTGCAGCGCGAGCTCGGCCAGAGCTTCCGCTTCGTCGAGCTGGCCAACGACATCAACAGTCACATGCCCGAGTACGTGGCCCGCCGTGTCATGGACGCGCTCAACACGAAGCGCCGCTCGGTGAACGGGTCCAAGATCCTGCTGCTCGGGCTGGCGTACAAGAAGAACACCGGCGACGCCCGGGAGTCGCCGGCGGTACGCGTCGCGCAGCTGCTCCTGGACATGGGCGCCAAGGTGCGCGCGGCCGATCCGCACGTGGTGGAGGGCATCAAGGTCGACTCCCGCCTGGTGCGGGTCGAACCGACCCGCAAGGAGCTCACGGCGGCCGACGTGGTCGTCCTGCTCACCGACCACGACTCCTTCGACTACGCGATGGTCACCGAGCACGCCTCCTTCGTGCTCGACTGCCGCAACCGGCTCTCCGGACCCGGCGTGGAGGTGCTCTGACACCATGCCCAGGATCATCTGCGTGGCCGGAGCACGGCCCAACTACATGAAGATCAAGCCGGTGATGGACGCGCTGGAGCGCCACGGCGCCGAGGTGGTCCTCGTCCACACCGGACAGCACTACGACGAGTCCATGAACGACGTGTTCTTCCGCGACCTCGGCATCCGTCCCCCGGACCGGTACCTGGGCGCCGGGTCCGGCACCCACGCCCAGCAGACCGGCCGGGTGATGGCGGCCTTCGAGCCGCTCGTCGACGAGCTGGCCCCGGACGCGGTGGTGGTGGTCGGCGACATCAACTCCACGCTGGCCTGCGCCCTGGTCACCGCGAAGGCCGGACCGCTGCTGGCCCATGTGGAGGCGGGCCTGCGCAGCCGGGACTGGAGCATGCCGGAGGAGGTCAACCGGGTCGCCACCGACCGGGTCAGCGACTACCTGCTGGCCCCCTCCCCCGACGCCGCCGCGAACCTGCGGTCGGAGGGGTACCGGGAGGACCAGATCCACGTCGTCGGCAACGTCATGATCGACACCCTGCTCGCCAACCTCGAACGGGCCCGGGCCTCCGACGTCCTGGACCGGTACGGGCTCACCCGGGGCGGATACGGCCTGGTCACCCTGCACCGGCCGGCCAACGTCGACGACCCCGCGGCGCTGCGCGGGCTGCTGAAGGCGCTGGGCGAGACCGCCGACCGCTGCCCGCTGCTGCTGCCCGTGCACCCGCGGGCGGCACAGCGGCTGGCGGAGATCGGGGTCCCCGCCGGGATCCGGGTCGTACCGGCGGCCGGATACCTGGACTTCATCGCGCTCCAGGACTCCGCCCGGGTGGTGCTCACCGACTCGGGGGGCGTCCAGGAGGAGACCACGGCGCTCGGTGTGCCCTGCGTGACGCTGCGGGAGAACACCGAGCGGCCGATCACCGTCGAGGAGGGCACCAACGTCCTGGCGGGCACCGATCCGGCGCACATCACGGCCACGGTGCACCGGGTGCTGGACGATCCGCCGGCCCCGCGCTGCCCCGAGCTGTGGGACGGCCGCGCGAGCGAGCGGATCGCCCGGGTCCTGCTGGACGGCGGTTCCGCACGGACCCGGCCGAGGCCCACCGACCTCGCCCCGTGACACCGGCGACCACACGCCACGGCAAGAACGCGACAACCGTAACCACCGCAATGAAAGGGCGGCGGCGCGTACAGGACACGACGCCGCCGCGAGGGGGAAGACCATGGATCTCGCGGAGATCTGGCGGGTCATGCGCAGGCGCTGGTACGTGCTGCTGCCCGGACTGCTGCTCACGGCCGCGCTCGTCGCAGGCGTCTACGTGCTGGTCCCGGTGGAGTACCGGTCACAGAGCACGGTGACGCTCCTGAACTCGAAGAAGGCCACGGTGGCCTTCGACGGCAACCCCTTCCTCAGCACCCAGGCCTCGCTCACCGGCATGGCCGACGGCCTGGCGCGCAACCTCAACTCCGACGACTCCCGACGCGACCTCAGGTCCCGCGGCGTCACCCAGGAGTACGAGGCGAAGATCGCCGACAACGCCCAGGGGCCCTTCATGTGGCTGAGCGTCACCGGAACCGATCCGGCCGCCGTCCTGAAGTCGGACGAGGTGTTCACCGCCTACGCCGAGAAGCGGCTCCAGGAGTTCCAGGCCCAGCAGTCGGTGACACCCGAAGCCATGATCCGGATGGCGACGATCGTCCCGCCCCAGAAGCCGGAGGCGCAGACCAAGACCCGGCTGCAGTACCTGATCATGGCGGGGGTGCTGGGCTTCGTACTGAGCCTGGTGGCCACCTTCTTCGTGGAGGCCCGGCGCCGCAGGTCGGACAAGCCGGGCCGGCACCGGCCCGCGCCGTCCGACGCGCCGGCGTCCGCGACCACCGGGTCCACCACCCTGCCCGGCGCGCCGGACCCCGGGGACGGCAGTGACCGTACCGCCCGAGCCTCCGCCGGAACACCGTGACCGGCCCGGGGACCGACACCGGAAGCGACACCGGTGTGCAGGCGCCGCCCGCGCCGCCCTCGCTGGGCCGCAAGGTCGGTTCCGCCGCCCGGTGGAGCCTGGTCAACACCGTGGTCATGCGCCTCGGCAACTTCGTCACCGGCATCGTCCTGGCCCGCTTCTTCCTCGGTCCCGAGGCCTGGGGCGTGTACGGGATCGCCCAGACCGTGCTGCTGGTCCTGCTCTCCGCGAACGAGCTCGGCGTCTCCCTCGCCATCGTGCGCTGGGAGGGCGACCCGCGCCGCTTCGCCCCGACGGTGCTGACCCTCAGCGTCACCTCCAGCTGCCTGCTGTACGCCGTGCTGTTCGCGGCGGCCCCCGCGGTCGCCCGGGTGCTGGGCTCGCCCGAGGCCTCCGGCATCCTGCGGGTGATGTGCGTGTGCGTGGTCCTCGACGGCCTCTCGCAGGTGCCCGCCGGGTTCCTCACCCGGGAGTTCGCCCAGGGCCGGCGGATGGCCATCGACGCCGTCAACTTCCTCCTCAGCACCGGCGTGACCCTGCTGCTGGCCGTCGAGGGATGGGGGGCGATGAGCTTCGCCTGGGGCTCCGTCGCCGGGAACGCGGCCGCCCTCGCCGGGTGCTGCCTCGCCGCGCCCGGCACGCTGCGGTTCGGCTGGGACCGGGAACAGGCCCGGGAGCTGCTGCGGTTCGGGCTTCCGCTCGCCGGGGCCAGCATGCTCGCCCTCGGCGTCGTCAACGTGGACACCATGGTGGTCGGGTCCGCCCTCGACCAGCTCGCCCTCGGCTTCTACGTACTCGCCTTCAACATCTCCGGCTGGCCCGTGCGGATCATCTCCGAGGCGGCCCGGCGGGTCTCGTTCGCCGGGTTCTCCCGGCTGGCCGACGCGCCGGGGGCGCTGGCCGGCGGGTTCGGCCGCGCCCTGGGCGTGGTGATGACGGGCACCGTCCCGCTGTGCGTGCTGCTGGCCGTCCTGGCCTCGCCGGTCATCGGGCTCGTGTACGGGGACCGCTGGCTGCCGGCGGCCGCCGCGCTGCCCTGGCTGATGGCGCTCGGCCTGGTCCGGATCGGCTGTGAGCTGGCCTACGACTGCCTGGTGGCCATCGGCCGGCGCCGCTCCCTGATCGGTGTCCAGGGGCTCTGGCTCGCCGTCCTGGTCCCCGCCCTGGTGGTCGGGGCGGGGGCCGGCGGGATCGTGGGGGTGGCCCAGGGGCACGTCCTGGTGGCCTGCCTCGTCGTGGTGCCCGTGTTCCTCGTCGCGCTGCACCGCGGCGGCGTCGGCCTGCGGACCGTGGCACGGGCCTGCGCCTGGCCGTTCCTCGGCGGCGCCGTGATGGCCGCGGTGGTCCTCGGTCTGGAACGGCTCCTCGGCGACGGGGTCCTCGCCCTCCTCGCGACCGGGGCCGCCGGAACCCTCTGCTACATGCTGTGCGTCCTGCCCAGCCGCGGCTTCCTGCGCGGCTCCCCGCAGGCAGGGGGCTAGGCCCGGTGGCACGCGACCGAAGGCGCCTGAGGGCCTGGCTGCTGGCCGGGCTCGTCCTGGCCGTCGTCCTGGCCCTGTACGAGGCCGACCGGACCGGCGTGGGCGAGCCGTCGGCCGGGCCGTGCCCGGACAGCGCCCTGCAGTGCCCCGAGCCCGGCCACGGCCCCGGACCGCACCCCGCGTCGTCACCCTCGGACTCCCCGTCCTCCGCGGACCCGTCCGCCCCGGGCGGCCCGAGCCCCTCCGCGAGCCCGGCTCCGCCCTCCGCCTCCCCCTCCTCGCCGCCCGCTCCGGGGATGGGGACCGGCGGGGCACCCCCCACGGGCCCCTGCGCCTCCCCCGGCGCCTGCGGATTCCCCGACGCGCGCACGACCGGCCCGCGGATCGGGCTGGAGCGGCACGACACGGGCAACATGTCGGTGAAGACCGACGGCACGGTCATCAGGGGATGGGACATCCACGGTTCGCTCGACGTCTACGCCAACGACGTGACGGTCATCGACAGCCGGATCACCTCCGGGAACTGGTGGGGGATCAACCTGCGCCCCGGCTACAGCGGCCTGCGCGTGCTGCACACCACCATCACGGCCGTACCGGGCAAGGGCCCCGACAACGGAGGCGTCGACTACGCGGTCTCCAACATGGGCGGCAGCCCGATCGAGGTCGGCTGGTGCGACGTCTCGGTGTTCGGCAACGCCCTGTCGATGGGCCAGGGCGACCTGCACGACAACTACGTGCACGACATCGTCGCCTTCCGCAACCAGGGCGGCGAATGGCAGCACACCGACGCCGTCATCAGCGGCGGCGGCAACAAGGGCCGGCTGACCGTCCGCCACAACACCCTGCTGAACTCGGTCCCCGTGGACCAGGGGGCCAGCGCGGCCATCGGGCTCTTCGCGGACACGGGCAGCGTCTCGTCCGTGGTAGTGGACGGCAACTGGCTGGCCGGCGGGGCGTACGCCCTCTACGGCGGCGGGCCCGGCGCCACCGGCATCCAGGTCACGGACAACGTGTTCTCCACCCAATACCACGTCAACGGCGGCGCCTACGGACATGTCACCGCCTGGAACGAGGGCGGCGCCGGGAACGTGTGGCGCGGCAACCGCACGGCCGACGGCCGGCCCGTCGTCCCCGCCCCCGCCTCCTGACCGGCGTGCCCCTGACGACCGGACCGAAAGGACATCATGCGCCGCATCGCCCGGGCACCCTGGGAGCTGCTCAAGCGGGCCTTCGGCTGGCTGGTGCTCTTCGAGGCCAGGAACAAGGTCCTGCTCGCACCCTCGGCGGTGCGGCTGCGCCGCTTCGAGGACGCGGAGACCGCGCGGCTCGCCGCCCTCCTGGGCAGCCCGCCGGCCGCCCTGGTGGCCACCGTGATCGCCACCCACCGGCGCCCGGACGCGCTGCGCGCGGCGGTCCGCTCGGCCCTGGCGCAGACGGTGGCCGACCAGGTGGTCATCGTCGTCGACGACGGCGCCGGTCTTCCCGAACTACCTTCTGATCCACGGCTGTTCGCCGTGTCGCTGGCCCGCAACACAGCCACGGCGGGAGTCGTGCGCAACGTCGGCCTGCGGCTGACCCGGTCGCGGTACGCGGCGTTCCTGGACGACGACAACCTGTGGGAGCCCGACCACTTGGAGCAGGCCCTCGCGGTGCTGGAGCCGCCCGGCGGGCCCGATGCCGTGTACACCGCGCTGCGCCGGGTGCTCCCCGACGGCTCCGAACGGGACGTGCTGTCGGTGCCGTTCGACCGCCGCCGGGCCGCGCACGAGGCCTTCCTCGACACCAACGCCTTCGTGGCCCGCCGCACCCGGTCCCTGTACTTCAGCCGGCTGCGGCGCACCCCCGAGGTGCTGCCGCGGGAGGACTGGGAGCTCGTACGCCGCTACGCCCGCCGGCACGAGGTGCGCCACGTGCCCCGTGCCACGGTCCGCTACCTGGTCAACCCGGAGAGCTTCTACACCGCCTGGGACGGTCCGGCGGCTTCCGGGTGACGGGTGGCCGCGCCGCGTCCGGTCAGGGCCCGGGCGTGGCCCGCAGCGCGGACGGGCTGGCCAGGGCCCGGGCCGCGGCCAGGCTCGCCGGGCGGCCGAGGACCGCCCGCGAGGTCTCGCGCAGCAGTACGGCCCCACGGAAGGCGGCGGTCGCCGCCGCCCCGTGCCGGCGGCCGTATAGCCGCACCCGGTTGAGGGTCAGCAGCGTCCACAGGTGCGGCGAGACCTGAGAGTCGCCGCCGAGGTGGACGGCCGAGGCGGCGGGTTCGAGACGGGTCGCGAAGCCCCGGTCCCGGGCCCGCAGGCAGTACTCGGTCTCCTCCGAGTAGAGGAAGAAGGACTCGTCCCAGGTGCCGCAGGCGTCCAGGCAGTCCCGGGAGAGGGCCATGAGGGCGCCGGTAGCCCAGTCGGCGACGGTCGCCCGCGCGTACGCGGCCGGGTCGGTGACCAGCTCGCTCCACCGCGGGAAGCGGCCGGCCCGCCGGTTGCCGATCACCGCTTCGCCCAGGGCCCGCGTCACGCGCGATTCGCGGCGCAGCGAGTGCTGGAGGGCGCCGTCCTCCTCGTACAGCAGCGGGACGCTGATCCCGACCCGGCGGCCGCCGGCGAGGGGGGCGTCGAGCGCGTCGACGAGGAGTGCGGCGCAGCCCCGCCGCATCCGGATGTCCGGATTGCACACGAGGGCGGCGCGCAAGCCGTTCTCCCACGTGGCGGCGGCCTCCAGGGCGGCGTTCACCCCGGCCGCGTAGCCGGCGTTGCGGCCGGTCTGGACGACGGTCGCGTCGGGGGCCAGCGAGCGGACGACGTCGACGGTGTCGTCGGCGGAGTCGTTGTCGGCGACGACCAGGCGCCAGTCGAGTCCCGCCATGCCGTCGGGCAGGGAGGCGAGGAACCCGGGCAGCACCCGGGCACTGTTCCAGGTGACGACGACGACGGCTACGGGACCGGCTGCGCCGGTTCGGGCCGGCGGGGCCGGGTGGCGGCGGGAGGACATGGGGACTCCACGGTTCGGGGCTTCGGCGCGCTGCGCCGGATGAAGCCGAGGTAACTGCCTCCGGCGGCGATCGTCAGGAAGAACATCCCGGCGAACATCGGGAAGCTGAGGGCGTCGAAGGTGGCGCTGCTGACGAGGGCGACGAGCGCCGAGGCGAAGAACGCCTGGCCGAGTTCCCGGTCGGATTCGCCGGCGGCGAGGCGGCGGATGGCACCGCCCTGATGGATGCCGGTGAGGAACAGCGCCAGGAGGGCGAGCAGGCCGAACAGGCCCATCTCCGCCAGGGTGAGCATGTACTGGTTGTCGGTGAAGAAGTAGAGGTCCGGGGTGAAGGTCCCCAGGCCGCGCCCGAACAGCGGGCGCTCCTGCAGGTAGGGGACGATCGCGCTGTACTTGACGGTGCGGGCCTGGGTGCTGCTGTCGGAGTTCGACAGGAAGGACCCGAACAGGGTGGTGATGGTGCCGATCAGGCCGGGCACCAGGACCTTGAAGCAGGCCACCGAGCCCAGCAGCAGGCCGATGGCGGTCCAGCGCCGCTGCGGTTTCCAGCGCGGCACCATCACGAGCACCACGATGAGCGCCCCGATGATGGAGGTCCGGGACACCGTCAGCGGCAGAGCCCCGCCCATCAGGACCACGGGCCCCCAGCGCCGCCACCGGCTGAGGTGGCTGCGGACGGGGTCGAAGGCCTGCTGTACGGCGAAGGGCAGCAGCAGGGCGAGCATGCCGCCGAACTCCAGCGGCTGGGCCGTGGTGGAGCGCGGCCGGGTGAACGCCCCGCGGTCGAGCGTGGTGATCTGCGCGACGCTGGAGTGGAGTCCCGGGATGCTGATGTGTTCGGCGATGTTCGTCGCGGTGAAGAAGTCGTAGTAGCCGATGGCGGCCACCACCGAGGCCATCACCACGGCCCGGCGCAGCAGGACGTCGAGGCGGGCCCGGTCCTGGATGCCGGCCGAGACCAGCACCACGATCGACACCCAGACGAGCAGGCCGATCAGGCCCCGGTCCGCGCCGAGCACCTCCTTGTGCGTGCTGCCCCGGGTGGCGTCGGCGAGGTACGAGGCCAGGACCGAGAGGGCGAGCAGCCACATCACGACGCGCGGCAGCCGGGTGCCGGGGGCCGCGCGGATCCGGCCCGTGAGCCAGGTCGCCAGGTACCAGAACAGGCCGAGGAGGGCGAACACGTTGGCGGGGGTGCCCACCCCGCCCATGCCGGGCAGGGTCAGGTTCGACGGGATGAAGAAGGCGAGGCCCAGGTAGCCGCTGAGCAGTGCGGCGGCGTCCGGCGTCCGGCCGGGCAGCCTCCTGCGCAGGCGCGTCCTCGGTGCGCCGGCCTGGGCGGCGGCCTCGCGCCGGCGCCGGCGGGCCACCAGCAGGGTCTCCGTGACGAACGAGAGGGTGAAGCCGGCGGTCACGCCCGCGATGACGACGCCCAGCACCTGCTGGTAGCGGCTCTTGAGCTGGGGCACCGGGGTCTGCGGGAGCACCACGGGCGCCGTCTGCACGAAGTACGCGGGCTGCACCTTGGCCGCCGCCTGGAGCGCGTTGAGCTGCTCGCCGGCGAACGTGGTCAGGGTGCTGGTCTCCTTGAGGACCTTCGCCCGGTCGGTGCCCGTGACGGTCAGGGTGAGCATGGGGCCGGAGGTGTTCGCGGCGAAGCCGACCGTGTAGGGGTCGGTGACGCCGAGCCCCTGCAGGTCGCGTGCCGCGTCGGCGCCGGAGAGGGTCCTGATCAGCACGTCGGCGGTCACGACCAGTGAACCGCCCGCGTTGGAGATGGGGTTGCCGAAGGCCGGGGCCAGTTCCGCCACCGCCGTGGAGTCGAGCAGGGCCACCGAGCTCTGCGACTGGTACGCCACGGGCACCGACCGGTACAGGTGCAGGCCCGCGAGGAGTCCGATCACCGTCAGGGGGACCATCACGTACCAGCGGCGCCGGAGCACGGCCGCCATCTCACCGATGCTCATGAACGCCCCCTGCCCGTGACTGCCGGAACCGATGGCGGGCCGACCCGCGTCCTGGAAAGATCGCACGCGACGGAAGGAATGCTGTGTCGCCTGGTGAGTTGTTCCGTACGCTTCGCCGCCGCTGGTACGTCCTGCTCCTGGTGGCGGTGCTCGCGGCCGCCGGGGCCCTGCAGGTGCTCCGCCCCGAACAGACCTATGTGAGTTCGGCGATCGTGGTGCTCAAGCCGCCGGTGACCGGCAGCCAGCCCAACCAGCTCGCCAATCTGCAGCCACCGCTCGCCGCGGTGTCCTACGCGGCGGTGCAGCAGCTGGAATCGCCCGCCGGTACCGCCGAGCTGAGCCTTGCGGGGGTGACCGGAACCTATCGGCTGATCCCGCGCAACAGCGGTACCAGCGTCACCCCCCGCTATCTGATCCCCTCGCTCCAGGTGCAGGCGGAGCACGCGGAGCCCGCCGCGGCGAACCTGGCCGTGCTGAAGGTCGTCGAGGCCTACACCAAGCGCGTCGCGGCGATGCAGGCCGAGCAGCAGATCCCCGAGCGGGCGCGGATGAGCGTGACCCTGCTGGTGCCGCCGACCGCCGTGGCGCAGACGGGGACCAAGAGCCGCGCGCTGGCCGGGACGGCGCTGCTCGCCGGGGTGTGCGGCGTGGCGGCGGCCCTGTGGACCGATCAGCTGGTGACGCGCCGGAACCGGCGCCGGCGCGAGAGCGCCGACGCCGGTCCGAAGGAGGGTGCCCGGGCCGGGGGCAGGATGCCCCCGGCCGTGGCCGCGGCGGCCCGCTGAGACGGCGGCCCGCCGGGCCGGCGGTGCCCCGGGGACGGGGCGGTGGTGCAGGTGGTGCACTTGGTGCTGCTGGTTCATCAAATCCCTCGGCGTTTCCAGGACTGCCACCACAGCCACTCGCGTCCCCGGTCGGCGACGGCCGAGAGCACCAGCGGCTGGAGGTACGGCATCACGCGGGCCCCGATGCGCCGGCGCCGCTGCAGCGCCCGGTACTCGGCGAGCGAGGTGTAGCCCGGCAGGCACCGCGCCGCGAAGGCCTCCAGCTCGTCGACCGGCACCACGCCGGTGCGCCCCCGGTCGTACGCGCGGTAGGCGCGGCGCAGCGCGTACCGGGCGAGGCGGGTCCGCGCCAGGTCCGACAGCCGGCCGGCGTCCGGGAGCAGCCCGCCGCACTTGTCCAGGACCGAGTCGAAGGCGACGAGGCGCTGGCGCAGGTCGTCGAGCTGCCCGCCGAAGTCCGTCGTGGACATGTTGTCGCCGTGGACGCGGTAGAAGGCCTGGTCGGCTCCGCGGACGTAGCCGACGTCGGCGTGGGCCGCCAGCCGCATCCACATCTCGATGTCGCCGGCGTGCGGGAGGTCCGGGTCGTAGCCGCCGACCTTGCGCTGGAGGCTGGTGCGGACGACCACCTCGGGTGAGGTGATGCATCCGGTGCCTTCCCGGAAGCGCCGCTCCAGCCACCACCGGCCCGGGTAGACCACGGATCCGGTACCGCGGGTGCGGGCGGCGGGCAGCGGCCCGCCGTGCCGGAACCGCAGCGGCCGGCCGTAGGCGAAGCCGGCCTCGGGGTGGGCGTCGAGCAGGGCCGCGGCGCGCACCAGGGCCCCGGGGACGAGCCGGTCGTCGGCCGAGAGCAGGGCGACGTAGTCCCCGTCGGCCCACTCCAGCAGGCCCTCGTTGTAGGTGGCGATGTGGCCCCGGTTCCGTTCGTGGACCCGGACCTCGATGCGGGGGTCGGCGGCCGCGAGGGCGCGTGCGACGTCCGCGGAGTCGTCGGGCGACGCGTCGTCGATGATCAGTACGCGTACGTCGACGCCGGGCTGTTCGTCCAGGACGCTCTTGACGCAGTCGGCCAGGAAATGGCCGTACTTGTAGCAGGGGATGACCACGCTGACGGTGCTCACTGCGCGGTCACCTCCGTCGAGCCCTCCGCCGCGAGAGCGGCCGGCGCCGTGGTGGTGAACACCGGGCCGACCCAGTAGTTCACGGAGCCGAAGGTGTTGTTCGGGAAGGCTGCGGAGGCACCGTACTTGTAGAGGCCGTTGGCGCCGCTGCCGCCGTCGGCCGGGGCGACCAGCGGGTAGGAGCGGTGCGCGGCCGTGAAGTAGCCGCCGTCCACGGCGTACTTGCCGTTCGGGGCGTGGTAGGAGGCCACGTAGCCGGTGCCCGCGGTGATGGGTACGGGAGTGGCGAAGCGGAGCTGCTGCCAGCCGGACAAGGTCTCGCTGCCGAAGGTGCCGGTGGCCAGGAGCGTGCCGGTGGACGACCACAGGCTGCCGGTGTGCGTGCCGGTGTTCCCGGGGCCCTTGTAGAAGGTGATGCCGGTGACGTAGCCGCTGACGGCGGACTGGAAGCGGGTGCCCAGTTCGACGGAGTTGGTGTCGTCGGCGACGCTCGGGGTGCTGGGCACGGTCGAAGGCCCCCACAGGGTGCAGGGGCAGTTGACGGTGGGCGGGCTGGTGCTGGTGGTGAACGTCCAGTTGACGGGGGCCGCCATGGTGTTGCCCCACAGG
Source organism: Streptomyces sp. NPDC086989 (assembly GCF_044745505.1). Taxonomy (NCBI): domain Bacteria; kingdom Bacillati; phylum Actinomycetota; class Actinomycetes; order Kitasatosporales; family Streptomycetaceae; genus Streptomyces; species Streptomyces sp. NPDC086989. The sequence continues at coordinate 369,306 of NZ_JBIVAL010000005.1, read as the reverse complement.
TCGGCCGCCTGCACGGAGGCCGTGTAGGTGGTGTTCAGCCCGAGTTCCGTGGACGGGGTGAAGGTGGCGCTGTTGGAGGCGCTGAGGACCTTGTTGCCGGGGACGGTGGCCCCCGAGGCGTCCTTGAGGGTGAAGGCGAGGGTGTCGGCGTCGATGCCCTCGTTGAAGGTGGCGCCCAGCTGGGTGGTGATCGAGGTGCCGACGGCCGCGGACTGCGGGGTGGTGGAGGTGACGGACGGCGGCGTGGTGCTCGCCGTGGCGGTGTCCAGGACGGCGTCGACCCAGTAGTTGCTGCCGGACGAGGCCGTGGACGGGAAGCCGCCCGTGGAGCTGTAGCGGTACACGCCGTTGCCCCCGTCGGTGCCGCTCTTCAGCGCGGTCAGCGGGGCGAGCCCCGCGTCGGCGGTGGCGAAGGTGTTGTCGAAGGAGTACCCGCCGTTGGGGGCGAAGTAGGAGGCGACGTAAGTGGTGTTGGCCTTGACCGGGACCGGCGAGGAGAAGTTCAGCTGTTGCCAGCCGGACGCCGTCTCGTTGGTGAAGGTGCCGGTGGCCAGGCGCTGGCCGGTGCTGCTCCACAGGCTGCCCGTGTGGGTGCCGGTGTTGGCCGGGGACTTGTAGAAGCGGACGCCCGTGATCGAGCCGGGCGCCGAGGAGCGGATCTTCACGCCGAGTTCGACGGAGCTGCCGTCGCCCGCGTTGACGGTTCCGGGGACGGCCGCGGCCGGCCAGACGGTGCAGGGGCACTGCTGGGGGCCCACGGTCAGGGGCACGGTGGTGGTGGCGCCGATGTTGACGCTGTCGTCCACCGCGCGGACCTTGATCTGCACGGATCCCGGGGCCGTCGGGGTCCACTTGTAGCTCCAGGACCCGATGCCGGTGGTGGCCTTCCAGGTGGTCCCGCCGTCGGTGGAGACCTCCACGCGGGCCACCACGCCGCCGCCGCTGTCGGTCGCGGTGCCCGTGAGGGTCACGGGGCGCAGTGCGGGTACGGTGGCGCCGGCCGCGGGGCTGGTGACGGTGATGGCCGGGCCGCTGGTGTCCGTGGAGGCGGTGGCCGTGACCAGGTTGCCCTGCAGGGACTTGGGCTGGACGCCCATGTCGGCGAAGACGTTCACGGTGGCCTGCTGCATCCGCTTGTCCTCGGTGACCACGGTGTCGTCCGGGTTGCCCGTGGGCATGTTGGTCAGGCCCCAGGACCACTGGACGGTGCCCGTGCCGAAGACGAGGGCGTGCGAGGTCTGGTCGCGGAAGGCGACCAGGCTGTGGGTGGCGGTGCCGTTCCCGTAGGTGTTGCCGTAGTCGAGGCGCAGTTTGCCGTCGTTGATGTCGACGGTGGTGGACGACAGCTGGATCTGGCCGGGCGGGCGGGCCGCGTCCTCCACGTCGCTGTCCCACTCGTACCCGAGGGTGCCGACGGGGAAGGTGGCGGTCTGGGAGGGGGTCAGGCCGGCGACGGTGGTGCCCCGCCACAGCCTCATCCTGGCGAAGGAGCCGGGGACGGTGATGGCGTCGCTGCGGTAGCCGTTGACGCTGAACAGCGATCCGGTCAGCTGGTTCTGCGGCTGGTAGGGCCTTCCGTTCGTGGAGCTGGCCGGGTCCATGAAGGTGCCGGTCCAGATCCCGCTCGGGTCGGGGACGCCGTTGGGCTGGGGGAAGGAGAGCTTGGTCTCCTTGTAGCAGACCAGGGTCCGGTTGGCGGTGCCGGTGCCGTCGTTGCTGGGGGCCAGCCGGGTCTTCCAGAAGACCTCGTTGCCGCTGAAGTACGTCTGGTTGACCCCGGCCCGGCGGGCGGTGAGGGCGTTGGTGAACTGGTCCTGCGTCCAGTACTCGTCGTGCCCGGAGGACATGAAGACCTTGTGGTTCTGCAGCGGGGCGGCGCCCCGGGTCGACACGTCGATGCCGGAGACGTAGCTGACGTCGTAGCCGTTGCGCTCCAGCCACGACAGCATCTGGTACTCGGAGCCGTAGATGCCGTTCTCGCCGCCGATGTCCATGGGCCGGTTGTAGCTGACCTCGTAGGCCCGGCCGTCGGGGGCGGGGCCGCCGCCTCCGTAGAGGTCCTGGCCGCCGTAGTCGTTGTACGCCTGCCAGGTCTGGTCGCTGGTCTGGACGACGATGTCGGAGTGGCTCGAGTCGTTGCGGACGACGAACGGGTACGGCATGACCCCGTTGCCGTCCGCCTGGTCGAAGTTGGCGATGTACAGGCCGGATACGGCGTCGGACGGCACGGTCCACGTCGCGGTGACGGGCCAGTTGCCGCAGTCGACGAGGCCGGTGGCGGGTTTGGTGGTGCAGCTGCGCGGGCCGGCGCCCGGCAGGAAGTTCGCCGGGTAGGTCTGCGCCGCCTGTGCCGCGGTCGACAGCAGTCGGGCCCCGGCGCCCCCGTAGTAGCCCAGCCGGTAGACCGACACGTGGTACGGGGTCGACGACTGCACCTTGAACTGCACGGTGTCGCCCGCCTGGACGCTCATCTGGGTGCTGAAGCCCTTGATGTCGCCGTAGGCGCCGGGCGCGAACCAGTCGGACATCGGTGTGCCCGGTTTGGAGTTCTCGCACACGATCGCGTTGGTGCCGGGACCGCACGGGTCCACGGCTCTCGCCACCGCCGGGGGTAAGAGCGCGGTCATGAGCGCCGCGACCACGCTGTAGAGGCCGTACCGGATCAGCCTTGTCCGTCTGTTCATCTGTACCTCATTTGTTCTGCGTCAGAGCAGGGCGGCGGCGAGGGCGTCCACGACCCGCTCCTGTTGGGCGGCGGTGATCTGCGGGAAGAGCGGGAGGGAGAGCATCCGGTCCGCGGCCTGCTCGGCGTGGGGGAAGTCCCCGCGGCCGTGGCCCAGGTGGCCGAAGGCCGGGGTGAGGTGGACCGGGGCCGGGTAGTGCACCCCGGCCCCGATGCCTTCCGCGTTGAGCTTGCCGACGACGGCGTCGCGGTCGGCGTCGCCGACCCGGACGACGTAGAGGTGCCATACGTGGACGTTGTCCTGCGCCGTGACCGGCAGGGTCAGGCGTCCGGCGGCCGCCAGGTCGCCCAGCAGTCCGTCGTAGCGGGCGGCTGCGGTGCGGCGGGCTGCGTTGCCGTCGGCGAGGCGGGCGAGTTTGGCGCGCAGTACGACGGCCTGGAGGCCGTCGAGCCGGCTGTTGAACCCGGCGACGTCGTGCCGGTACTTGGCGGTGCCACCGTGGTTGGCCAGGGCGCGCACGAGGCCGGCCGTCTCCTCGTCGTCGGTCACGACCGCGCCCGCGTCGCCGTACGCGCCCAGGTTCTTGCCCGGGTAGAAGCTGGTGGCGGCGATCCCGCCGCTGCCGGGAGTGCGGCCGGCGCGGGTGGCGCCCTGGCTCTGCGCGCCGTCCTCGACGACCTTGACGTGTCCGGGCAGCTGCGCGGCCAGCTCCGCCGCCGCGGCGCACTGCCCGTAGAGGTGGACCGGGACCACGGCGCGCGTGGCCTTGCCGACGGCGTCCAGTGCGGCCTGCGGGTCCATGAGCAGGGTGTCCGGGAGGCAGTCGACGAGGACCGGCCGGGCGCCGATGCGGGCGACGGCCCCGGCGGTGGCGATGAACGTGTTGGCGGGCAGCACCACCTCGTCACCGACGCCCACCCCGCTTGCGCGCAGGGCGAGTTCGAGTGCGTCGGTGCCGTTGGCCACGCCGACGCAGTGGCCGACGCCGGCGAAGTCGGCGTACTCGCGCTCGAAGGCACGGACCTCCTCACCGCCGATGAAGGCGGTGTCGGCCAGCACCCGGTCGAATCCTTCGCGTATCTCCTGGGCGACCTCGGCGTGCGCGGCCTTCAGGTCCACGAGCGGTATCTGGTTCATCCGGCTGTGCTCCCCATCGGTGTCTGCGGCCTGCGGCCGCTGTGCTCGCCATCGGCCCGCAGCTCGTCGAGCGCCGGGCCCCCCGCCTCGCGCAGCCGGCGGGCCGGGCTTCCGGCCCACACCTCGCCGGGCGGCACGTCGGCCAGGACCGTGCTTCCCATACCGGTCAGCGACCAGGCGCCGACCGTCGTGTACTCCCGTACGAGGGCGCCCGCGCCCACGTACGCACCCCGCCCCAGCCGCACCCCGCCGCCGAGGCGGACCCCCGAGGCGAGCGTGGCGAAGTCCCCGACCGTGTCGTCGTGGGTGAGGACCGCGTGCGGCATCACCGCGACGTGGGCCCCCACCCGTACGGCCGCGGTCAGGACGCAGTGCGCGAGCAGGACGGAGCCCGCGCCGAGCACCGAGGACGCGGAGACCGCGGCCGTCGGGTGGACCACGGTCGCGTACCGGCGCTCGGGCAGGGCCAGGCGCCGGACCAGGCGGGCCCGTACCGCGTAGTCGCGCGGGCTGCCCACGCAGACCACGACCCCGGTGTGGGGCCGCCGGTGCACCAGGTCGCTGCCGCCGAGCACCGGCACCCCGTCGACGTCCCGGCCGTGCAGGGCCGGGTCGTCGTCCAGGTGACCGGCGAGCCGCCACCGCGGGGCGCGGCCGCGCGCCAGGTCGGCGGCGGCCGCGTCCCGTACGGCCTGGGCGGTCTCGCGGGCGAATCCGCCCGCGCCGACGATCAGGAGCTCGCGGGGCGGCGGGCCGTCCGGGGCGGTCATCGGGCCGCCCGTGCGCGCAGCACCGCGACCACGCGGTCCTGCTGGTCGTGCGTCATCGTGTGGAACAGCGGCAGGATCAGCGAGTCGCGGCTGATCCGCTCAGTCACGGGCAGCGGCGCCGCCGCGTGCCCGGCGTAGGCCGGTTCCAGGTGCGAGGCCATGATCCCGCGCCGGGCCGAGATGCCGGCCTCGGCCAGCACCGCGAGGAGCTCGTCCCGGCCGACGGGGTGGTCCCCGGTCAGCAGCACCCAGTACGACTGGAAGTTGCCCTCGCCGTGACCGGGGTCGCGGACCGGGCGCAGGCCGGGGATGTCGGCGAGCAACTGCTCGTAGCGTGCGGCGAGTTCGCGGCGGCGGGCCACGATCGCGTCCAGTTTGCCGAGCTGCACCAGGCCGACCGCGGCCTGGATGTCGGTCATCCGGTAGTTGTAGCCGACCTCCAGGTAGGCCTCGGCGATCGGCTTGCTGCTGGCGTGCCGCTGCGCCGCGGACACGTTCATGCCGTGCTCGCGCAGCCGGCGCAGGCGCTCGGCCCACTCGGCGTCGTCCGTGGTCACCATGCCGCCCTCGCCGGTGGTGATCACCTTGCGGGGGTGGAAGGACCAGGCGGCCAGCAGGGCTCCGTGACCGACGGACTTGCCGCCCACGGTCGCGCCGATCCCGCAGGCCGCGTCCTCGACGAGGGGGACGCCCCAGTCGGCGCAGGCCGCCCGCAGGGCGTGCACGTCCGCCGGCACGCCGCCCTGGTGGACGGCGAGGACGGCCCTGGTCCGCGGTGTGCGCACGGCGTCCACGGTGTCGGGGGTCAGGTTCCCGGTGGCCTCCTCGACGTCGGCGAACACCGGGTGCGCGCCGACGTAGCGCACCGCGTTGGCGGTGGCGATGAAGGACAGCGAGGGTACGACCACCTCGTCGCCGGGCCCGAGGTGCAGAGCGATCAGCGCCAGGTGCAGGGCGGTGGTGCACGAGCTCACGGCGATGCCGTGCTCGGCGCCCACCCGTGCCGCGAAGGCCCGCTCGAACGCGGCTACGCGGGGGCCCTGGGCGACCCAGCCGGAGAGCACCGCGTCGGCGGCCGCCCTCGCCTCCTCCTCGCCGAGCCAGGGGACCATGACGGGGATGCGGCCGGCCGTGGGCCCCGGGGCCCCGGCCGGGTGCGGCGTGCTCATCGGGCGGCCTCCGCGTCCGCCGCGCGCTCGGCCCGCCACCAGTCGACCAGGTCCCGCAGACCGCGGCGCATGTCGATCTCGGTGGTGAAGCCGAGGCGCTCCGTGGCCCGTGAGGTGTCGGCGAGGCGCCGGGTGACGCCGTTCACGGCTCGGGCCGGTCCGTGTTCCGGCACCATGCCTTCGGCGCCCATGGCCTCCAGCAGTCCGACGGCCAGGTCGCGCAGGCTGGTCTCGGACCCGCTGGCGACGTTGAACACCTCGTCGGTCAGGTCGGATTCGGCGGCGAGCAGGTTGGCCCGCGCGATGTCCCTGACGTCGGCGAAGTCCATGGTCTGGGTGCCGTCGCCGAGGATCAGCGGCGGTTCGCCCGCGGTGATCCGTTCCATCCAGCGGATGAGCACCTCGGTGTACAGCCCGTGGATGTCCATGCGGGGCCCGTACACGTTGAAGTAGCGCAGGGCGATGTAGTCCAGCCCGTACATGGCGTGGAAGCTGCGCAGCACGCCTTCGTTGAAGGCCTTCGCCGCCCCGTAGAAGGTGTCGTTGTTGTACGGGTGGTGGCGCTCGGTGGTGGGGAAGGTCTCGGCGAGGCCGTAGACGGAGGCCGAGGACGAGGCGACGACCTTGCCCACTCCGGCGGCGACCGCCGCCTCCAGCACGTTGAACGTGCCGTCGACCAGTACCTCGTTCGCCAGCCGGGGCTCCTCCGCACACTGGGTGATCCGGATGGCGGCCAGGTGGAACACCAGGTCGGCGCCCTCGGTCGCCTTGCGGACGGCGGACGTGTCACGGATGTCGCCGTCGACGACGTCGACCACGCCGCTCTGCAGGGCGCGGGCCAGGTTCGCGGCGCGCCCCCGCACGAAGTTGTCGAGCACCACGATCTCGCGGGCCCCGTTGTCCACCAGCAGGTCGACCACGTGCGAGCCGATCGTGCCCGCCCCTCCGGTGACCAGAATCCTCTTGCCTCGTACGCTGCTCAACGCCCTGCCCCTACTGAGTCGGTCGTGGTGTGTCCTGCTGCGCCCGGCGCGGTGTGCGCGGCTGCGGGCGCGGTGGTGCCGGGATCGGCCGGGCGGGCGGTAGCGCCCGCGGCTGCGCGAACGGTCAACGGCCGGTGCGCAGTCCGACGACCGCGCCCCGGAACTCCAGGCTGCGGGAGGCCGCTTCGAGGATGTCGAGGACCTGGAGTCCCGAGCGGCCGTCGGTCAGCGCCGGCCGGCGCGTCCGGACGGCGGCGGCGAACTCCTCGACCATGCTGCGCAGGGCCTCCTTCTCGCCGAGCGCGGGCGCCACCATGTCGCCGCTGCGGTAGGAGACGAGCATGTCGCGGCGCTCGTCCGCGCCGATCTCCTGCGGAGCGGTCATGTCCACCCCGCGGTCGAACACCGCGATGCGCTGGGTGGGGTTGAGGTCGTCCCACACGAGAGTGCGCTTGGAGCCGCCGACCATCGTGGTGCGGACCTTGACCGGGGACAGCCAGTTGACGTGCACGTGCGCGATGGCGCCGGTGTTGAGCGTGAGCGTCAGGTAGGCGACGCAGGACTGGCCGGCACCGATCGGGTCGGCCCCGTGCGCGGCGACGGCGACGGGCCGGACGTTCTCCGGGAGGATGAAGTCGAGGACCGAGAGGTCGTGGGGGGCCAGGTCCCACAGGACGTCGACGTCCTTCTGGACGAGCCCCAGGTTGATCCTGACGGAGTCGAAGAACTGGATCTCGCCGAGGTCGCCGGCGCGGACCATCTCGCGGATGCGGCCGACGGCCGGGGTGTAGCAGTAGGTGTGGTCGCACATGAGGGTGAGACCGCGCGACTCCGCCTCGGTCACCAGGCGCAGGCCGTCCTCGTACGTGGCGGCGAGGGGCTTCTCCACGAGGACGTGCTTGCCGGCCCGCAGTGCGGCCAGCGCCACGTCGAGGTGGGTGCCGGCCGGGGTCGCCACGGCGACGGCCTCGACGGCCGGGTCGGCCAGGACCGCCGTGTAGTCGGAGGTCGCCTGCACGGTGGAGTATCCGCCGAGCACCTTCCGGGCCCGGTCGATGTTCAGATCACAGAGCCAGCGGAGCCGGAACTCCGGACTCGACTGGAAGTTGCGGACGAGATTGGGCCCCCAGTAGCCCGCGCCGACGACGGCGACGCCTAACGGCTCCATCCGCCCCGGGCTCGCGGCCCCTGCGGCGCGCCCCGCGAATTTCACGGTGTCCTTCGCGGTGTCCTTGCCGGTGTCGTTCACAGCGTTCCCCTTCCTTCCACGCACGCCCTCGGGCGTGTCGGCAACCCATGGCGGGGACGCGTGCGAAGGAAGGGGGTGCCGCCGACGGCCGGCCGGATCGCGTGCGCGATCCGTGCATGCCCGCCCAACGGTGATGGCCCCCCACAACCGATGCCTACGTGTTTCGACGTACTTTCCGCCCCCCGGCCGCCCGGCGCCCCTCGCGCCGGTCCGGCCACGGGCGCGCGGCCTGTTCCCCACAGGCCACCGCACCCGCACACACCTCAACTGCCTAGCTCCGGTTGGATTGCAGCGTCGCCGAAGCACGCCGAATCCGGTCGGCTGCGTTCAATCTAGACCACCGGGACTACCCCCGGGGGGAGTTGGAGGAAACGGTCGGCGCGGGTGTTCGAGCGTGCATACTTCCGGGGTGACCAGCATCGTGATCCCGGCGCACAACGAGGGCCGGGTCATCGGCCGACTCCTCGACGCGCTCCTCGCCGGCGCCCCGGAATCCGGGCCCGACATCGTCGTGGTCTGCAACGGCTGTACGGACGACACCGCCGCGGTGGCGGGCGCGCGGGGCCCCCGCGTCCGGGTGGTGGAGATACCGACTCCCTCCAAACACACGGCACTGCGGGTCGGGGACGAACACGCGCGGGGCTTCCCCCGGCTGTACGTGGACGCCGACGTCGAGTTCGGGGCGGCGGACGTACGGGCGCTGGCCGGGGCCCTGGTCTCCGGTCCCGGCCTCCTCGCCGCCGCCCCCGGGCGCGACATCCCCCTCTCCGGGTCCGCCTGGCCGGTCCGCGCGTACTACCGGGTCTGGCAGCGGCTCCCGGCCGTCCGCGAGGGCCTGTTCGGGCGGGGGGTCATCGCGGTGACCGAGCGGGGGCACGCGCGGATCGCCGCCCTGCCCCCGCTGATGGCCGACGACCTGGCGGCGTCCCTCGCGTTCGCCCCGCAGGAGCGGCGCGTGGTCGAGGCGGCCCGGGTCGTGGTGCATCCGCCGCGCACCTGGGCGGACCTGATCAGGCGGCGGGTCAGGGCGGCGACCTCGTCCGCCGAGCTGGAGCGCTTCCAGGCATCCGGCGGGGCGGGCGCATCGGCGGCCCCCTCCGCCCGGACCGGGACGGGCGATCTGCGCGCCCTGCTGCTGGCCCGGCCGAGCCTGCTGCCCGGAGTCGTGGTGTTCGTCGTCGCGGCCCTCGCCGCCCGCCGGGGTGCCCGCAGGGCCGTCCGCAGCGGGGACTTCTCCACATGGCTCCGCGACGAGAGCAGCCGGCAGGGCTGAACGGCGCCGAGCTGCCGCGTGCTGCATGCCGCCGGATCGGGGCTTACGCAGCCCAGTTGGCCCGTACCACCATCAGAGTTCCACCCGTACGTTCGACTGACTTCAGACCGCCGGCACCGGGAGTTCGGAAGCATGTACCTCGCCGACCGCTCCGCGCCCGCGCCCGCGCCCGCGGGCGCGCAGACCGCACCGGACGGCGGGCCCGGCCGGGCCCCCGCGGTCGCCTCGACCGTTCTCGCGCTCGGCGCGGTCAGCCTGGTCACCGACGTCTCCTCCGAGATGGTCACCGCCGTGCTGCCGCTGTACCTGGTCGCCGGCCTGGGGCTGAGCCCGCTCGGCTTCGGTGCGCTCGACGGCGTCTACAACGGGGTGAGCGCGCTCGTGCAGCTGACCGGCGGGCACCTCGCCGACCGGGTCCGCAACCACAAGCTGATCGCCGGGATCGGCTACGGCCTGTCCGCCCTGTGCAAACCGCTGCTGCTGCTCGCGCACAGTCTCGGACCGGTGGGTGTGGTCCTCGCCCTGGAACGCACCGGCAAGGGCCTGCGCACCGCACCGCGCGACGCACTCATCTCCCTGTCCACACCTGCCGAGTCACAGGGCCGGGCGTTCGGGGTGCACCGCGCCATGGACACGACCGGGGCCCTGCTCGGCCCGCTCGCCGCCTTCTTCATCCTGAATGCGGCAGTGGGCGGATACGACGCCGTGTTCGGAGTCAGCGCCTGCATAGCCGTGCTCGGCGTCGTGGTGCTCGTGCTGTTCGTCCCGTCGGGCGCGGCCCCGGGCCCGACCGGCCCGGAGTCCGGTCCGGCGAAGGCAGCCGCGGTGAAGCCCGACGCCGGGAAGCCCCACACGGTGAAGCCCCACACGGTGAAGCCCGACGCGGTGAACGTGCGCGAAGCGCTCGCCCTGCTGCGGCTGCCCCGGCTGCGCGCCCTGGCGGTCTGCGCCGTACTGCTGGGCCTGACCACCGTCAGCGACGCCTTCCTCTACCTGCTGCTCCAGGACCGCAGCGGCATCCGCGAGCAGTGGTTCCCGCTGCTCCCCCTCGGCACCGCCGCCGTCTTCCTGCTGCTGGCCGTGCCGGCCGGCGCCCTGGCCGACAGGATCGGCCGCCGGACCGTGTTCCTCACCGGGCACGCCCTCCTGCTGGCCGGGTACGGGCTGCTGCTCTGGGCCCCGCACTGGCCCGCCCTGCCGTGGCTGGTCCTCGTCCTGCACGGCGTGTTCTACGCCGCCACCGACGGGGTGCTGCCGGCGGCCGTCGGGGCGACCGTGCCCGCGCAACTGCGGGCCACCGGCATCGCCCTCGTCGGCACCGGCCAGGCGCTCGCCCGCTTCGGCTGCTCGCTCGCCTTCGGCGCCGCCTGGACGCTCTGGGGCGCCGGTCCGGCGCTCGCCGCCGCAGCGGCCGGCCTGTGCTGCTGCGCGGCCGTCGCAGGCCTCGTACTCCGCCCGGCGGCCCCGGGCTCCGCTCCGGACCCGGCCCGACTCCCGCGAGGAACCCGATGACCCGCTCACGCCGGCTGCTCGTACTCGCCGTGGCCGTGCTGCTCCTCGGGGGCCTCGCCGCCGCCCTGGTGCTGCGCGCCGCCGCCCGCGCCGAGCAGACGCGGGAGGGCGACCCGACGGTCGCCGCGGGCCGGGTCACGCTCGGGCCGCAGGACCGGCTGGCCTTCCTCAACGGCGCGAAGGGGCCGCACCGCGGGGCCCTCGTATCGGTCCCGGGGCAGGACCCCGAGGGCGGCCGGACCGCCTCGGGACTCACCTGTCAGCGCTTCCACGCGGCCGCCGGGACCGGCGTGTGCCTGAACTCCAGCCCCGGGGCGCTCGCCCAGGACAACAAGGCCCTGATCGTCGACGCCGATCTGCGCACCCTGCACGGCTTCCCGCTCGCCGGGACCCCCTCGCGGGCCCGGGTCTCGCCGACCGGCCACTTCGCCGCCTGGACGGTGTTCGTGGCCGGCGAGTCCTACGGCGCCGCGTTCTTCTCCACCCGTACGACGATCGTCGACACCCGTACCTGGGCCGTCGAACCGGACCTGGAGAAGTTCTCCATCGCGTTGGACGACCGCCCCTACAGCTCGGGGGACGTGAACTTCTGGGGCGTCACCTTCTCCAAGGACGACGACACCTTCTACGCCACGCTCGGGACCGCCGGTCAGACGTACCTGGTGAAGGGCTCGCTCTCGCGCCGCACCGTCACCACCCTCGCCCGGAACGTGGAGTGCCCGTCCCTGTCCCCGGACGAGACCCGGGTCGCGTACAAGAAGCGCGTCATGCGCGGCGCTTCGCTGTGGCGCGAGCACGTCCTGGACCTGAGGACGCTGCGGGAGCAGCCGCTCTCAGAGAAGCGCAGCGTGGACGACCAGGCCCTGTGGCTCGACGACCGCACGGTGGCCTACGCCCTGCCCACCGAGGGCGCGCCGGACACCACCGACCTCTGGACGGTCCCCGCGGACGGATCGGGGGCTCCCCGCATCCTGACCCCGGCGGCCTCCTCCCCGACCCGCCTCGGCTGACCGCCGGACCACGGCGGAAGAGCCGCAGGCACCCCGGCGCCGCACCCCGGAGCCGGCCCTCGTCCGGTACGCGCCCGGCCGGTCCGGGACCCCGGGCCCGCTGCACGCGGCGCGCCGACCGCGGCCTCCCGCCGGTCCGCAACGTGCGGACCGGCTCGGAGACCACCACCGGGCGCGCCCGCCGGGTCAGGTCAGGAGCTTCGTCTTGGCCTGCTGGAACTCTTCCTCGCTGAGCACGCCGCGGGCCTTCAGGTCGGCGAGCTTGGCCAGTTCGTCCGCGCCCGCTCCACCGGCCGGGGCGGTGCCCGCCGTCTGGCGGATGTAGTCCTGGAACGCGGCCTCGCTCTGCTTGGCGGCCTTCACGTCCCGCTGGGTCATGCCCTTGCCGCGGGCGATGACGTAGACGAGCACTCCCAGGAAGGGCAGCACGATCACGAAGATCAGCCAGCCCGCCTTGCCCCAGCCGCTCATCTCATGGTCACGGAAGATATCCGTGATGATCTTGAACAGCAGGAACAGCCACATGATCCACAGAAAGAACCAGAGCATGGACCAGAACACGGAGAGTGCGGGGTAGTCGTCCATGGATGCCTCCTTGCGGCGGGCCGAATGCCCGCGATCAGCAGTATTGGCCCGCTCACCGCCCTCCGCACGTCGAGCGGGTCCCCTCACCCGGTCGGCCCGCCCCGGCTCGCCCGGTCCCCCGGGCCGCGGTCCCCTGGGTACGACCCGTAGGAGGGCTGTATGCCGGACGACGAAAACCAGGGCGAGCTCGCCGCGCTGCGGGCTCGGGTCGCCACGCTCGAGGCGCAGGCCTCGCAACGCCTGCCACGCTGGCACCGGCTGCGCGCGTTCCTGTCCGCGCTGCTGATCATCATCGGCTGTGTCCTGGCCCCGCTGGGCATCGTCGCGGCCTGGACGTCCAGCGTCGTGGGCGACACCGACCGGTACGTGACCACCGTGGCCCCGCTGGCGTCCAACCCCGATGTGCAGGCCGCCGCCGCGAACCGGGTCACCGGCGCGGTCATGGAGCACATCGACCTGCCCAACCTGCTGGAGGGCGTGGCGCCGGAAGACAAGCCGCTGCTGCAGAAGGCACTGGGGAAGCTGGGCAACGGGCTGGAGGGCGCGGTCCGCAGCTTCGTGCACGAGAAGGCACTGGACGTCGTCCAGTCGAACGCCTTCGAGACCATCTGGACGAACGCGAACCGCACGGTCCACACCTCACTCGTCCGCGCCCTGACCGGCAGCGACGAGGGAGCCGTGCAGATCAAGAACGACTCGGTGACCCTCGACCTCGCTCCCGTGATCGACCAGGTGAAGACCAAGCTGGTGGACGCCGGGCTCGGCGTGGCCGCCAAGATTCCCGAGGTCCACACCGACTTCACCGTGCTCAAGTCGGACGACATCGGCCGGGTCAAGACCGGTTTCCGGCTGCTGGAGATCATGGGCCTGTGGCTGCCGGTCATCGCCGTCGTACTCGCGGCCGTCGGTGTCCTGCTCTCCGTCCACCGCCGGCGCACCCTGGTCGCGGCGGCCCTCGGTTTCGCGGTCGCGGCCCTCGTCCTGGGGATCGCGCTGACCGTGTTCCGCACGGTGTACCTCAACGCGCTCCCCGACACCGTGTCCCAGCCGGCGGCCGGCGCCGTCTACGACGCGATGATCAAGCTCTTGCGCACCACGGTCCGCATGGTCGTGGTCCTCGGCGTGGTGCTCGCACTGGCCGCCTGGCTCTCGGGGCCGGGACGGCACGCCACGGTGGTCCGCCAGATGTGGCACTCCGGCATCGCGGCCACCCGGGCCGCGGCCGACCGGGCGGGCCTGCGTACGGGCCCGGTCGGCGCTTTCGTGGGCCGCCACCGCACCTGGATCACGTGGATCCTGGTGGCGGCCGCGGTCCTGGCCTACGTCCTGTGGCCGTACCCGACGGGCTGGGTCGTCGTGGGGCTCGCCCTCGTGCTCCTCTTCGCCTTCGCGGTGATGGACTTCATCGCCGAGGATCCCGGGCTCGCGCAGCCGGCTACCCCCACCGTGGGCGGCCCCCCGAGCCCCCCGAGCCCCCCGAATCACCCGTAGCCCACCGCGGTCAGGGCCGCCGCGCGGCCCCCGGCTGCGCCGCGGGGATGCGCTGGGTGAAGAAGAGCGCCAGCAGCGCGGCCAGGGCGAGGATCCCGAGGGAGGCGCGCAGACCGTCGATCCGGGCGGTGGCGTTCGCGTCGAGTGCGGCCTGGGCCGCCCCGGATTCGACACCCGCCTCGTCGAGCGCCTCGGTGAGCTGGGCGTCCGACAGGAAGGGCGCTCCCCCCACGAGTTGGACGTTCGCCTGGCTCTTGACCTCGGCGGGGACCGCCGGGCTCTGCTCGATGGCCGTGAGGAACGACGAGGTCAGCACGGTGATGAGGATGGACCCGGCGACCGCCGTGCCGATCGAGGCGCCGAGGTTGGTGACGGTGTTCTGGATGCCGCCGATCTCGGCGCTCTGCTCGTCCGGGACCGCCGAGACGGTGACCGCCCCGAGCTGGGAGGCCAGCGCCCCCATCCCCAGTCCGATCAGCAGCAGCGGCACGGTGACGACGCCCGCCCCGGAGTCCTCGTCCAGGCTGGCCAGCAGCACGACCGCGCCCGCGAACATCAGCAGGATCCCGGTCCGCACCACGCGCCGCGGTGAGGCGTCGGGGCGGAACCGGGGGATCCCGATCGCGGCGGCCAGCAGGGAGACGGACAGCGGCAGGATCAGCAGGCCCGTCTTGACGGCGGACAGGCCCAGCGCGACGGACAGGTAGAGCGGGACGACGAAGAAGACGCCCATCTGTACGAGGTACTGGAAGAAGAACATCGTCAGGCCGCCGGTGAGCTGCCGGTTGCCCCCGAGGTCCGGGTCCACCAGCGGTTCGGCACCGCGTGCCGCCAGGCGCCGCTCCCAGCGGAAGAACAGCCAGACGAGGAGGAGGCCGGCCATCATCAGCCAGACGACCGGCGAGAGGTTGAACCAGGCCGGCGCGCCGGCCTTGGGGCGGAACCAGCCCCATTCGCTCGTGCGCAGCACGGCGAAGACGAACAGCCCGATGCCCAGCGCGGACACGATCGCGCCCAGGACGTCGATGTGCGGTCGGGGGCCGGGGGGCGCGTCGGCGACCCGGCGGCCGAACAGCAGGATGGCCAGCACGACCACGACCTCGCCGGCGAACACCCAGCGCCAGGAGAAGAACGTGGTCGCCACGCCGCCGATGAGCGGTCCCAGCGCGATCGCCACCGCTCCCGCGGCGGCGACCAGCCCGTAGGCGGCCGGCCTGCGCTCCACGGCGAAGTTGGAGGCGACGAGCGCCACGATCGCCGGCATGATCAGGGCCGCGCCCACGCCCTCCAGGAACGACCAGCCCAGCAGCAGGACGGTGAGGTTCGGGGCGAGTGACGTGGTGAGGGATCCGCACCCGTAGACGACGCAGCCGATCATGAAGGCGCGTCTGCGGCCGACGAGCGCGCCGACCTTGCCACCGCTGATCATCAGCATCGCCATGACCAGCGTGTAGGCCGTGATCGCGCCTTGCAGGCCGGTGACGGTGGTGCCGATGTCCTCCGCCACCGTCGCGATCGAGACGTTCATGACGGAGCTGTCCAGGGCCATCAGGAACTGTCCGGCCGCCAGGGTCAGCAGGACGAGCCGTGCGTCCTTCGCCTCCCCGGCCGCGGGTGTCGGGTGTGCCTCGGCTGTCATGGACGGAGCCTCCCACGGCTCCGGAGGACCACGTGTCGGCTCGCCGTCCAGGTCAGCCGACTGGCGCCGCGGACACGCTCACGCCGACTGCGCGGCCACCCGGCCCGCGGCCACCGCGTCCGCCAGCGCCCGGTGGTCGCGCTCGTTGCCGTCGGCATAGGCTTCCGCGAACCGCACCAGGGCCCGGTCGAACACGTCGCCGCCGCCCAGATAGGCGGCGATGGCGATCCGGTCCCCGGAGCGGGCGTGGGCGCGGGCCAGGGTGGCGGCGCAGATCTCCCCGTACGTCCGCATGCCGCGCGGCACCATGAGCGCCGGCTCGACGCTCCCCTTCCAGTCCCGCAGCTGCCGGACGTAGAAGTCCCGCTCGCGGCCGTCGATGCCCTGCGCGCGGTACCAGCCCAGGAAGATGTCACTGGCCGCCTGCATCAGGCGCTGCCCGGCCACGACCCGTTCGCCCTGCATGGAGTACTCGCCGGCGCCGGCGTACGGGGCGAGGACCGACTCGCCGGCCTCCTTGGCCTGGAGGATCAACGGGTCGTCACTGTCGCGCCCCACGAGCAGCAGGATCCAGCACCGGGTCCCCACGCTGCCGACGCCGACCACCTTGCGCGCCACGTCGACGAGGGTGAACCGGCGCAGCAGGAACCGCCGGTCCGACGGAAGGGTCTGCCCGTAGTGGTCGACCATGTCGCGGATCTGGTCCTCCAGGGTGCTGCGCTCCGCGTCCGGCAGCATCGCCCAGAGCGGCTCGACCAGCGGCGGCGTCGACCGGAACCGGCGTTCGCCGTCGACCACCTCGGTGAGTTTCCCGGCGGCCTGGAGGCTGTCGCGTCCGCGTGCCTTCGCCAGGGATTCGGCGACCTGCTTGCGGCCGCGCGAGCGCAGTTCGCTGTCCGCGAGCGCGCGGAGCTGCTCCGCGTCGATGCGCGCGTACCAGACGTCGAGGTGGCTCATGCCGGCGTAGCGGCGCATCTGCTCGCGGTAGGACCTGCCTGTGGACCGGACGATCTCGGCGCGCTCGGTGTCGCTGAAGCCGTTCTCCCTGCCCGCCACGGCCAGGCTCACGGCCAGCCGTTTGACGTCCCATTCCCACGGCCCGGGCAGCGTCTCGTCGAAGTCGTTGATGTCGAACAGCAGGTTGCGCTCCGGGGAGCCGAGCAGCCCGTAGTTCAACATGTGTGCGTCGCCGCACAGTTGGACCCGCAGGCCCGAGTCGGGGGTGTTCGCCAGGTCACCGGCCATGACGGCGGCGGCGCCCCGGTAGAAGCGGAACGGAGATTCCACCATCCGCCCGTAGCGGATCGGCACCAGCTCCGGCACCCGGTCGGCCGACTGGCCTTCGAGGACGTCCAGGGGATCGGGCCGGTCTGCGGGCGGCTCGAACTCGGCGTTCCGGGAGCGTGGTGTCCTGCGCCGGGCGGCGCGGCCCGCTTCGGCCCGCTCCTCCACGGACAGCCTGCGGGTGCCGTTCTCCCCGCCTGCGGCATGTGTCGCCATCGCTGCACCTCCGGGGCGCTCGGGCCCCCGGTGCCCAGCATGGCACTCCCAGCCCGGTGGCGCCGTACGGTGCGGCACGGCGCCGGAGCCGGACACCTCAGCCTTGTTCCGCCCGCAGCCGCTTGGGAACCGGGCTGTCCAGCCGCCGGGCCAGGAAGGGCTCCTGAGCGAGGACGGCGCCCGTCGTGACGCCGATGGCGATGGCCACGCACACCACGATCAGCCAGGACAGCAGGACGAATACCGAGCCGGCCGACCCGTAGTCGCTCAGCGCGCGCTCCAGGGCGCGCGGCATGTAGAAGCGGGCGACGAGCGACAGGGCGGTGGAGCCGAAGGCGGTGAGCACTGCTCCCGGCAGCAGGGGGAGCCAGCCGACCAGACCGCCGAGCAGGAGGTGCTGGGACCACCACCACGCCAGCGACAGGAAGACGAAGGTGAGGGGCACGCCCAGCCACAGTCCGAGGCCGAACCCCTCCCGCACCGGTCCCAGCAGCACCAGCACGCAGAGCCAGACGCCGATCCAGGCGACCCAGCGCCAGATCGCGATGTGGACCCCCGACCGGGGAATCTCCCAGGCGCGCTTGCACAGCCGCTGCATGGCGCGGCTGACGGCGGTCGCGGACAGCAGCACCATCAGGGCGCCCACCAGGCCCACCGCGTTCTGGAAGCCGGTGTCGGCGCCGCCGAAGACGTCGTCGAGCTGTTTGCTCGTGTCGCCGCTGAGCCCGAACACCGCGCGCACGGATGCGGCCAGTTGGTCCTGGACGGGCTTCGGGGCGAACGACGCGACGACGATGACCAGCGGCACGGCGGTCAGGAAGCACTGCGCGGCCAGCCGCGTCGCGGAGTCGAAGATGTTCACCTCCACCATCCGCTCCGCCACGTGGGTGATCACGGGGAAGCGGGCCTCCGCCTCGCGCTGGAGGCGCCGGGCCCGCTCGGACGCCTCACGGGACCGGGTCCGCCACCACGAAGGATGCGTGGCGTCGCGCGCGCGCCTGCGGGACGCCATCAGCGCACCGGCGAGCAAGGGGAAGGGAAAGGGGAAGGCGAAGGGGGCGGACGGCCGGACACCCATGACAGCGCCGGCGGTGCAGTCGTCGCCATGGGTCTCTCCTTCGTGTGCGTCCAGGTTGGAGGATGCCGCGGTGCGCGGCATCTCGAACCGCCGTCGGCGGACGGAGGGGAAAAGGTGTCGGGGAGGGGTTCCCTGCGTAGGGTCGACGTCGTACGTCGTCACACGCTGGGGGCGCCATGGTTCTCGACCTCATGCTGATCGCGCTGGCCATCACCCTCGATCCGCTGCCTCTGATGGGGTTCGCGCTCGTGGTGTCCTCCGCCAGGGGCGTGTGGAAGGGCCTCGCCTTCATTCTGGCCTGGCTGGCCTGCTTCGTCGCGGTGATCGCCGCCGTCCTCCTGCTGACCGGCGGTGAGCCCCTGCCGCCGCGTTCCCCGCCCGGCGTGGCGGGACTCGTCGCGAAGCTGGCCATCGGCATCGGTCTCGTGTTCTACGGGTTGCACCGCCGCCGCCTCATGCGGCGGGCCGACGGGGCTCCGGCGGGCGCTGGGGCACCCCCCGGCCCGGCCACGCCCGAAGAGCGGGCCGACGAGGTGGCCAAGGGCCTGGACGAGAGTTCGGTCTGGGCGGCGGCGGGACTGGCCGTGCTCGTCCAGCCGTGGGGGATGGTGGCGGCCGGTGCGACGACCGTGCTGGAGGCGAACGCCTCGCAGCCGTCGACGTTCGCGGCCCTCTTCGGCTTCTGCCTGCTCGCGACCGCCAGCCTGCTGGCCGCCGAGCTGTACCTCGTGTTCGCACCCGAGATGGCCCAGGCCCGACTGCTGCGCCTGCGCGGATGGCTGAAGGGTCACGCGCAGCAGGCGATCGTCGTCATCTGCCTGGTGCTCGGCCTGTACCTGACCGGCAAGAGCCTCTACCAGCTGAGCGGCTGACGGTCCGGCCCGCCGGGCCGTCAGCCGTCCCGGCAGGTGGGGTTCCGGATGTGCGAACGCGCGGGCGCGGTGCTGGAATGGGCTTAGGTGATGTCCGCTCCGGCTGCTGTGCACCGGAGCCCGGCACCCGCGGACCGGCGGCCGGCTCGACGTCCCTCCTTCCCCAGCCCGACAGGAGAAGCCATGAGCAGCGAGGCCGAGGAATCCTTCGGGATCGGCGACATCGACGACATGGGCCCCGTGGACTATGTCGTGATCGAGTTCCCGGGCAACCGGATGACGGGCCGGGGACTCCCCCTCCTCGTCGATCTCGTCGACCGCGGCATCATCCGGATCTTCGACCTGATCTTCGTCCGCAAGGACCTGGACGGCACGGTGACGGCGGTCGAGCTCCAGGACTTCGGCTCGGAGGTCGACCTCTCGGTCTTCGAGGGGGCTTCGTCCGGTCTGCTGGACCAGAGCGACATCGACGAAGCCGGCGTCGCCCTGGAGCCGGGGAACTCGGCGGGGATCATCGTGTACGAGAACACGTGGGCGGCGCCGTTCGCCCGTGAACTGCGGCGCGGGGGCGCCCAGCTCGTGGCGGCCGGCCGGATTCCGGTCCAGGCGCTGCTCGCGTCGCTGGACGCCATGGAGGAACCGCCCGCCGACGCGTGAGGACGGCCGCAGTCCCGTTCCCGCACCTCCTTCGCCACACCCTGGAGATGAGCACCATGCCCGGACTTCTTCGCGGAGTCGCCCGTACCGCCGTCGTCGCCGGCACCGCCACCGCCGTGTCCAACCGGGTGTCCCGGCGGCAGGCCGGCCGGTGGGCCCAGCAGGAGGCCGCCCAGCCGGTCGCGGCCCCTCCCCCGCCGCCGCCCGCACCGGCCCCGGCCGCGGCCGCGGACGACATGACCGCCAAGATCGACCAGCTCAAGCAGCTCAGCACCCTGAAGGACCAGGGCGTGCTGACCGAGGAGGAGTTCGCCGAACAGAAGCGCCGGCTCCTCGGCTGACCGAGTACCCGGCGCCGGACGCACCGGTGAGGGACGGGGGACGGGAAGGAACGGCCCCATGACGCAGCCGACGCAGCCGAGCCCGCCTCCGCAACCCGGCCGGCCCGGCACGCCCCCGGGCGCCTCCGCGGGCGCCGCCCCGGGCGGCCCGGCCGGAGCGGCGCAGCCCAGCGAGGCCCAGAAGCTCCGCGAGCTGCTCAGGACTCCCGGATACCTGAAGACGCTGCTGTTCTGCGGGCTCATAGGCATCCCGGTCTCGCTGGCCGCCTTCTGGTTCCTCGCCGGTCTCCAGCAGTTGCAGCGCCTGGTGTGGACGGACCTCCCGCACGCCCTCGGCCACGACTCCCCGCCCTGGTGGCTGCCGCTGCCGCTGCTGCTCGTCTCGGGCATCTGCGTGGGGCAGATCGTCACCCGGTTCCCCGGGGCGGGCGGGCACGTCCCCGCCTCCGGTCTGCATCCGGGCGGTGCCACGGCCGCCGCCCTGCCCGGAGTGGTGCTCGCGGCCGCGTTCAGTCTCCCGCTCGGCGCCACCCTCGGCCCCGAGGCCCCGCTCATCGCGCTGGGCGGCGGCCTGGCGATAGCCTTCCGGCACCTCACCGGCACTCCGGAGACACCGATGAGCACGGCGCTGCTGGGCGCGGCCGGATCCGCAGCAGCGATCTCCGCCATCTTCGGGAACCCGCTGATCGCCGCGATCCTGCTCATGGAGGTGGCGGGCGTGGGGGGGCTCCAGCTGTTCGCCATCATGCTGCCCGCGCTGCTCGCGAGCGGCATAGGATCGCTCGTCTTCACCGGCTTCGGCCGGTGGACCGGCCTGGGGACCGGCACTCTGGCACTGAAGTCCGGCACGGACTTCCCCCGCCTGGACGCCGGTGACGTGGTGTGGGGGATCCTCATCGGCGCGGTCCTCGGCGCCGCCATGACCCTCGTCCAGCGCGGGGGACGGATGACCGCCGTCCGGGTCGCCCGACGGCCCCTCACGATGACGGCCCTCTGCGGGATCGCCGCGGGTGTGTGCGCCGCCGCCTACACCCTGGGCACCGGCCGTTCACCCGTGGACGTCGCCTCGTCGGGCCAGGCCACGCTGGCCGAACTGGCCAAGGATCCGCACGCCTGGGGCGTGGGCGCGCTGATCGCCGTCCTGCTGTGCAAGGGCGCCGCCTTCTCGCTGTGCCTGGGCAGCCTGCGCGGCGGCCCCATCTTCCCGTCGCTGTTCCTCGGCGCGGCGGCGGGCGTCCTCCTCTCACCCCTGCCCGGACTGGGCGTCGGCGCCGGACTGGCCGCCGGACTGGCCGCCACGACCACGGCCGCGCTGCGACTGCCGGTCAGCAGCGTGCTGCTGGTGGTCCTGGTGCTCGGGAGCACCGCGACGATGCCGGTGGCGATCCTGTCCTCCGTCGTCGCGTTCGTGATCTCCGGGCTCCTCCCGGCCGGCCCCGCGGTCCCGCCGATCGGCCGCATGCCCCGGACGGCCGCCCCCGATCCTCCCGCAACCCCCGCCCCGCCTGCCGCGTAGCCGCCGCGACTGCCGCGGCCGTCCCCGTGCGGCACGAACCGCCACCGACGGGGGCCGTGCCGGTCCGGGGCGTGCAGACTGCGGGTATGGCGACTCTGAACGGCTCCCCCGCCCCCCTCGCGGCCCTGCAGGCCCTCGCACTGACCAACTACGGCCATTTCACCACCATGGCGGTGGAGGACGGGGCGGTGCGGGGGCTGGCCCTGCACCTCGCCCGACTGGCCGACGACTGCCGTGCGGTGTTCGGGGCGGAGCTGGATCCCGAGTGGGTGCGGGAGTGCGTACGCAGGGAAGCCGGGGGGCGGCCCGGGACGTTCATGGTGCGCGTCACGGTCTTCGACCCGGAGCTGGACCTTACGGCTCCGGACCGCGCGGGACGGCCGTGCGTACTGGTGACGACCCGGCCCGCGCCGGGTGCCGGCCGGCTGCCCCTGCCCGCGCTGCGCGTGCAACGGCTGGCCTTCCACCGCGAGGCACCGTCGGTGAAACACGTGGCGTTGTTCGGGCAGTTGCGGCTGCGGCGCGCGGCCCGGCTCGCCGGGTTCGACGACGTGCTGTTCACCGGGGTGGACGGGCTGGTCTCCGAGGGCTGCACGTGGAACATCGGATTCGTCGACGAAGCCGGGACCGTGGTCTGGCCGCAGGCCCCGGTGCTTCCCGGGATCACGATGCGGCTGCTCCGGGCCGGCGGGGACGGGCATGTCAGCGCCCCCGTGACGGACGGCCGACTGCGTTCCATGCGGGCGGCGTTCGCGACGAGCACCGGCATCGGTGTGCGGGCGGTGGCGGCGGTCGACGACATCGTGTTCCGGACGGACGACCCGGTGGTCGGCGCGCTGCGCGAGGCCTATGCCGCCGTTCCGCCGGACCGCCTGTAGGGAGCCGGCGCCGGGGAGGAACGCGGAGGACCGGGCCGGTGTGGTGCGGGGGACGGCAGACCCGTGGTGTCGAGCGGCCTGTGCCACGCGATGCGCCGGCGTACGGCGTCGAGATCGGCCCGGAGCGGGCTGGGCGGCACGGCAAGGACCGGGCAGGGGGCGTGGGCCAGGCAGTACCGGGCCACCGAGGGCCGCAGGACCCGGAGCAGCGGCGGCCGCGCGCCCGTACCGACGACGAGCAGGTCGTCGGCGTCGCGGACCGCCTCCAGCAGCGCGGCGCCCGGAGTGCCCCGGACGGCCAGTCCGGTGAGCGTCACTCCGGGCGCGCCCGTGCCGAAGGCGCCGTCCAGCACGTCCTGCAGCCGCGCCACCGCCGCGTCCCTGGTGGCGGCGAGCAGCGGCGTACCGCCCGTGCCGCGCCGGGCGCCCGGGCCGTCCAGCGGCGGCTGCCAGGCCAGTACGACCCACAGCTCGGCTTCGCGTGCGCGCGCCTCGGCCCGTGCCCGGTGCAATGCCGTGAGGCTGCCGAGGGACCCGCACGTGCCCGCCACGATTCGTCCTGGCACCGTTCCGCCTTCCTGCTCTGTTCACCCGGGCCTCCATGGAACGGTGGCGCGGGGGCCCGGGCGGCCGCGCTGACGGTCCTCTGATGCCGGGCGCACGAACCCTGACGGGCTCCTGATGCCGCCGGCCTCGGGGCCACGGCCCGCGGCGGAGCGGCCGGCCCCGGCCGTACGGGGACGGGACGGCCCGGTTCGAGGATCACGGGCTACGCAGTGTACGAGGCGGCCGGCTTCACCGGCCGGGACCTCGACCGGCCCGTGGACGTGACGCCCCCGGCCGCGGCCTGGGCGGACGCGTTCTCCTGGGTCACCGACCGGGATCGACGGCAGAGCCGCCCATTAGGGTCGGGGCATGACGACACCCCTCGCCGGCAGCGCCTTCGACTCGCTCCGCCTCGACGCCGTGCCCGACCAGGAGGCGCTGCGCCGGGCCTACGCACTCCCCGGCGAGGCCGCCGTGCGCAAGCAGATGACAGAACTCACCGAGCAGACCCGGCGGTTGATCGGCTGCTCGTCCCTGGTCCTGGTCGCGAGCGCGGACGCCGAGGGCAACTGTGACGTTTCCCCGCGCGGCGGCCCCGCCGGGTTCGTCGCCGTCCTGGACGAACGGACGGTGGCGGTACCGGACGCGACCGGGAACAAGCGTCTGGACACCCTGCAGAACGTCGTCGCCACCGGACGGGCCGGGCTGCTGTTCGTCATCCCGGGGCGCACCACCACGCTCAGGGTGAACGGCCGGGCCTGCGTCTCCACCCGCCCGGAGCTGCTGTCGCAGCTGACCGCCGTGGGCAGGCCACCGGCCAGTGCGCTGGTGCTGGGGATCGAGGAGGTCTACCCGCACTGCCCCAAGTCGCTGCTGCGCAGCGCGGCCTGGAAGCCGGAGCAGTGGCTGCCGGCGGACGCCCAGCCGACCTCGGCCGAGGTGACGCTGGCCCAGCTGCGGATGCCGGAGCTGACGCTCGCCGACATCGAGCGGGCGGAGGCGGATTCACTGAAGTACCGGTACGAGTGAGGGGCCGGCCTGCGACCGCCGAACCACCCGGCCCGCCGCACCCCGGCCCGGCACGTCCCGGGAGCGGTCGCGGGGCGTCCCGTCGCAGCACGGCCGCCCGTACGCCGTCGATGACCCGGTCGGATGCGCTGCGTTGCCGCGATCAGCCGCAGGGGCCGCTACGCGCCGGAACTGGCGTGGACCGGACGGATCCAGCCACCGTGGAGCCCGCGCTCGCGGAACCTAGTCCACCCGGACTTCGGTGTTCTGGCAGGCGTGGAGCAGCCAGGTTCCGTCCGGCTGCCGGGTCATGACGTAGAGCGGGGCGCCCTCCGTGTCACCGGCCGCCGCGTGGTAGACCTGCCGGACCTTGACGGCCGCGACGTCCGGTCCCAGGAACTGCGTGTGCACGGTCTCGTACGTGACCTCGCCGTCCCAGCTCGCGTTCGGCAGGACCGCGCGGGTGAACTCGGCGATCTCGTCGAAGCCGATGAGGACCTTGCCGTGGGCGGTGGTCCAGAGGGCGTCGGGATGGAAGAGCCCGAGGAAGCCCTCGACGTCCTTGGTGCGCTGCGTGCGCTCGACGGTGGCCACGACTCGCTCGATGGCCTCGATGTCCTCGGTTTCGGTATGCATGCGGATCACTCTGCGCCCTCAAGTGGGCTTGAGGTCAAGGCCGCGGGCCCCGTAGCCCGGTCGGCCGGACGTCCGGGTGCGGGCGGTGCTCGGCCGGCTCGGGCTCCGGGGGCACGCCGGCGGGCCTACGCCCTGCGCCGGCGGATGCGGGCCGCGAGGACGGCGACGTCGTCCTCGGCGTGGCGGGCGTCCAGGCCCGCCACCACCGCGTCCACCAGCTGCTCCACCGCCGCGCCCACCGGCAGCCGCAGCCCGGCCAGCCGGGCCAGCGACACGTCGATGTCCTCGCCGCGCCGCTCCACCAGCCCGTCGGTGAACATCAGCAGGGTCTCCTCGGTGGTGACCGGCCGGGTGACGCCCTCGTAGCCGCCGATACCGGTTCCCAGCGGCGGGCCGACGGGGACCTCGGCCAGCGCGGCCGAGCCGTCCCCTGCGAAGACCGCCGGCGGCAGATGGCCGGCGCTGGCGAAGTCCGCGACGCCGCGCGTGGGGTCGACCCGTACCAGCAGGCAGGTGGCCGGCCGGCGGGCCGGGTCCCCGGCCACCAGGGCGTCCAGCTGGCGCAGCACGCGGTGCGGGGCGAGGTCCGTGGCGGCCACGTCGCGCAGCGTGGAGCGGTAGGCGTTCATGTCCACCGCGGCGTCGAGCCCGTGGCCCATCACGTCCCCGACCACCAGCAGGGTGCGGCCGAAGTGGAGCCGCACCGTCTCGAACCAGTCCCCGCCGACCAGCGCCCCGGAACCGACCGGCAGATAGCGGCTGGCCGTCTCCAGATTGGGGTGCGGCCGGCCCGGCTCCGACACCAGGGCCCGCTGCAGGTGCATCGCGGTCTCCTCGGTGGCGGCCAGCTCCCGGGCGTGGCCCAGGTGCACCGCCGCGAGGCGGACCGTGAAGTGGATCGTCGCCGCCTCGTGGTCGCTGAACCGGCCGCGGGCGCGTACGGCGAGCACCGCGCCGTGCACCCGGTTCCGGGCCTGGAACGGTACGGACAGCAGGTGCACGGGGGTGCCTGCCGACAGCGCCGTCCACTCGGACAGCGGATGCCCCCCGTCCACGGCCCGCACGGAGGGGGAGGCCTCGGCCCGCGCCTCCAACAGGCCGACCGCGCCGGCCGCCGCGACACGGTCCAGGCGGCCGTTCTCGGCACGCAGGTCCACCGCGACGGCGTCGCACAGGTTCCGGAAGAGGAAGCCGGCCAGCTCGCGGCAGGTGGCACCCTCGTCGAGCCCCGTGCCGATCTGCTCGGCCGCGGCTTCCGTCACGCGCAGTCGCGCGAGCAGCGCCCCGTACTCCCCAGGGGGCCCGGCGGACCCCCCGTCATGCTCCGACACGGCACCTCCCCGGCCCGGCAGCCGAAGAGACCATTCCACCAGCCCCTCCCACCCCCCGCACGCACGACGCACGCACGACGCATGCCGCGCGCCCGCCCCGGTTCCGGGCCTCTGCCGCCGGGGGACGCCGCCGCGGGACGGCCGTCGGGGACGCGGGTCCGGCGATCGCCCCGCGGCTCAGGGGTCGGTCACCTGGGCCACCCAGCCGTACGGGAGTTCCGCGCCGTCCACCGTCACCGCCTCCACGGTCCGGGTTTCGGGGTCGATGTCGGCTTGGACGCCCTCGCCCTCGTACCGCGGGTAGCCGGACGCCCCGTACGCGCCGGTGGCCTCGACCAGTGCCGTACGCAGTACGCCACGGCGGGCGGAGGCGGCGGCGCCGGGTTCGGTGAGCCCCGGGCGCAGCACGACGGTGTACCGGTCGGGGGCGGGCCCGGAATCAGCGGAGCTGTTCATGCAGCCCAGGCTAAGGGCTGTCCCGTGATCCCCGGTGGATCAGCGCGCGGCGTCGGATGCGGTGGATCGCACGGCGGAGGGGCGACCGCACACCGGGCGTGTCCGGGCGTTCCGACAACGCGGCGAGGTGCCGCATCCGGCGTCGCGTGGCCGCCGGGGATCACGGGACGGCCCTCGGCCACCGACCGGTCGGCCCGGCGGTACACGGGGCCGCGGCCCGTTCGCGTCCACCGTCCACGTCCACCTTTCGCGTCCACCGTCCACGTCCACCGTTCGCTGCGCTGTCCGCCGTCCGCGAATCCGGCTGGATGTTCGAGGGCCCCGGTGCTTGGGTGCCGGTATGGAGATCTTGGTATTGGGTGGAACGGCATGGCTGGGCCGGGAGCTGTCCCGGCAGGCGATCGCGCGCGGCCATCGGGTGACGTGCCTGGCCCGCGGCGAGAGCGGCGAAGTCGCCGACGGGGCACGGCTGGTGACGGCCGACCGGCAGGACCCCGCGGCGTACGGGCCGCTGCTCGACCGCGACTGGGACGCGGTCGTCGAGGTGTCATGGCAGCCGGGCTTCGTCCGCGGCGCGCTCGACGCGCTCGGCGGCAGGGCCCGGCACTGGACCTACGTCTCCTCGGTCAGCGCCTACGCCTCCCACGCCGCACCGGGGGCGGACGAGTCCGCCGAGCTCCTTCCTCCGACGGACCGGAGCACCGTCGACCGCGAACTGTACGGCGAGGCCAAGGTGGCCTGCGAGCAGGCGTCGGCGGCCGCGCTCGGCGAGCGCCTGCTCATCGCGCGCGCCGGCCTCATCGGCGGCCCGGGGGACCACAGCGACCGCTCCGGCTACTGGGTGGCGCGCGCCGCACGCGATCCGCACGGGCCGATGCTGGTTCCCGCCGTACCGGCGGCGCCGACCCAGGTCGTCGACGTACGGGACCTCTCCGCCTGGCTGCTCGACGCGGCGGAGCGGCGGTGCACGGGTACCTACGACGCCGTCGGCCCGGTCGTCCCGTTCCGGGAGTGGATCGAGCTCTCCCGCACGACGGGCGGCCACACGGGTCCGCTGGTGGGCGCCGAGTCGCAGTGGCTGGTCGCGAACGGCGTGGCCCAGTACATGGGGACCGAATCGCTGCCGATGTGGGTGGCCGAGGCGGGCTGGGAGGGGTGGTCGGCCCGGGACGGGTCCGCGGCGCGCGCCGCGGGACTCCGGCACCGGCCGCGGTCGGAGCTGCTGGCCGACACACTGGTGTGGGAGCGCGCACAGGGCCTGGACCGGGAACGGCGGGCCGGCCTCAGCGCCGGCCGCGAGCACGAACTCCTCGACGCGCTCGGCTGACGCGGCTGCTCAGCGCCCGGCCCCCGCACCGGTGCCCGCGCCCCTGCCCGCACCGGTGCCCGCGCCGGTGCCCGCATGGCCGGTGCGGGGTTCCACCTGCCGCAGTTCGGCGAGGAGTTCGCTCTGGCCCGCCAGCAGCTCGGTGAGGATGCGGCGGGCGGCACGCAGGAGTTCGGCGACGTCTCCGCCGGCGAGGGCGTAGTTGACGGTCGCGCCGTCGCGCGTGGAGACGACGATTCCGGAGCGGCGCAGGACCGCCAGTTGCTGGGACAGGTTGGAGGGTTCGATGTCGATCTCGGCGAGGAGTTCGCGTACGGGCCTCGGCCCGTTCTGGAGGAGTTCCAGAACGCGGATCCGGACGGGGTGTCCCAGCATGCGGAAGAACTCGGCTTTCGCCTGGTACAGGGGTACCTGCTTGCCCACGAACTCTCCCGCCGTTGCTTCGACCCGTATGTGCGGCCCAGGGCCGGTGAGTGGCCGCCCGCCTGCACCCATCATCGCGTCCGTCGGGCCCACGCCCGCCCTGGCTTGACCAATTTCGGATGTGCCGGATTGAAGAGTTCTTCAATTCGTGGGCATGCGTGGGCCCGAGGAATCGGCGACGGCTAGATCTCCAGCTCGGATTCGATGCGCTTGAGCTGGTGCCGGGCCATGGCCAGATTGGAGTTGGCCTTGTTCAGCACGACGTACAGGAACAGCCCGTTGGACCCCCTGCCCTTCAGCAGCCGGATCAGGTGGTACTGGGTCCCGAGGGTGATGAGCAGGTCCTCGATGCCGTCGTCCAGACCGAGCATTTCCATGGTGCGGACCTTGGCCCGGATCACATCGGTGTTTCCCGCCGCGGCGACCGCCAGGTCGAGGTCCTTGCCGCCACCGAGCGTCCCCAAGGCCATTCCGCTGGTGTAGTCGACCAGGGCCACACCCAGGGCGCCCTCGATCGAGGTCATCGTCTCCTTCAACGAGACTTCCACATTCGCCATCTGTGCCCGCTCCTCATCTCCGCGTTCACGGCCGGCGCCCGCTTCCGCTGCACCGGTCCACTGGTGGGGCTGACGCTACTGAGCGGGCGGCGCGGCGGGCGGAGATTGGGAGATCTGACGCAAAACCTCCCCTCCCCCGTCTAAGATCCGCCCGCGCGGGCACGGGGCCGGACCGGATCGCGGACTACCGCCGCCGGTCGACCACCGCCAGCAGCTTGCCGCTGGCGGCCGTACGGGCCAGGCGCGCTCCGTCGACCACCTCGACCGTGAAGTCGAGCAGGTTCTCCGTCACGGCCGACCGCAGTTCGGGGTACGCGGCCAGGAACGCCTCGCGCGCCCTGTCCGGATCCGGAGCGTGGGCGCTCTCCATCCGCAGGGTGAGGACCTCGCGGGCGGCCCCGGCGGTCAGGACGGCCTGGAGCTCACCGCCGTATTCCAGCCGCTCCCCCGCGATGGCCGCGAAGCGGCGGTAGTTGAGGAAGTACGTGGCCACCCGCATCACCTCGCCCAGCCGCCCGAGCAGTTCGAAGCGGGGGGCGTGACTGCCGCAGGGGCAGCGGCCGGGCAGGGCGCGGCCGAGGTCGCCGATGACGTACCGGTCAAGGTGCTGGCCGCGCCGCGCCCGGGTGGTGAAGACGAGCCGGCCGGTCTCCCCCGGCGCCACCGGCCGGTCCTCGTCGGCGTCGACGATCTCCAGGGTGTGCAGGTCGGCGTGGAGATGGTGGACGCTGCCCGTGCTGTGCGTGCACTGGTAGCCGAGGGGACCCAGGTCGGTGCTGCCGTAGGTGACGGAGTGGACGACCTCGATGCCGAACGTCTCGGTGAGGGTGCGGCGCTGCTCCTCGGTGAAGTGCTCGCCGCCGTAGTAGATCTTGCGGAGGCCTCCGTAGGAGCGCAGGAGTCCTGCCTCCTCGTGCAGCAGCTGCCAGAGGTAGGAGGGCATGCCGAACAGGGTGTCGACCTCGTAGGCGACGATCATCTCGGCGGTGGCCCGGTGGTCGGAGCCGGCGGCCATCGGCATCTGGACCCCGCCGAGGCGCTCCAGGATGGAGAAGAAGCTGATGAACCCGCCGTACATGCCGCCGCAGTAGAACAGGTTGGCCGTGCGGTCGCGGGCCGGGTCGTAACCGGCGGCGAGCAGGCCGCGGGCCGCGGCGTGCATCTGCGTGTCGTAGTCCTCGTACGTGAACAGCGACAGGGCGGGCGTGCCGGTGCTGCCCCCGCTGCGGAAGTACAGCTCGGCGTCGCCGCGGTCCACGCCGCGGTTGAGGTCCTGGACGGCGGCCTTGTCCAGCAGCGGCCCCGAGGGCGGCGGGAAGACGGCCGGGCGGGCGAGGTCGTCGAGGCAGGCGGTGGCGGTGAACCGCTCGTCGGCCTGGACGGCGACGCGGCGGCTGTAGCGCTGCAGGGCGTAGACGCCGTCGTGCGGTTCGCCGGCGTAGCCCGCCGTCATGGCGCCGACGGGGGTGACCCGGGTGGCCCCGGCGGCCAGGACCAGGCCGGCCAGCTCGGCGGTGTCGGTGGGGCTGCCCGCGATGCCCGCCGTCTGGAGGTAGCGGCGCATGGGGCGCAGCGTGGCCATGAGGTCCTTGCGGGGCAGGGGTTTGACCCAGACGCTGCGGTGCAGCGGTGAGGCGGTGAGGGCCGGGCGGGTGTCGGCCATGACGCGCCAGGTGCCGTCGGGGGCGGCGAGGACGCGGGTCAGGCCCAGGTGCTCCTCCAGGCGGGCGAGGTGCTCGGTGGTGGTCAGTTCCGCGTATTCGGCCGGGTCGAGGTCGGGCCCGGCGGGCGCCGGCTGCACGGCCAGGGCCGCGGCCAGGCGCTCGGCGAACGCGTGCAGGGCGTCGGTGTCCGCACCGTCGGTGTCGAGGTAGACGACCTGGGGGCTGGAGCAGGCCTGCTGCTCGAAGAGGCAGACGTCCCGCGCCAGGGCGTCCAGCGTCGCCTCGTCCGCCCAGGCGTCCCGGGTGAGGTAGGCGAAGGAGATCTTGTGGCCCCACTCCACGAGGCGGCAGCCGGCCGGGACGTGGGCGGCGACGCCCTCGACGGCGGCCTCGCCGCCCCAGACCGCGACGGCGTCGGCGGGGGCGCACATCAGGCGCAGCCACTCCTGGCGGGAGGAGGGGAAGCGCAGCACGATGATCCGCTCGGCGAGGGCGCCGGTCGGGTCCTGCGCGGCGAGTTCGGCGAGGAGGTGCTGGGCGAGCAGGGTGTCGGAGCTGCTGGTCTTGAGGACGTTGACGTTCCCGGCGAGGAGTCCCTCGATCAGGCTGAGGGGGGCGACGGTGGCGGCGTTGCCGGGTGCTATGTGGGCGACGAGGCCGACGGGCGCCCAGGCCTCGTACACCGTCTCCTTGGCGTCGGGGCGGTTCAGCCGCTGCGGGGCGGTGCCGCCGAGTTCGCGGCGGAGCTTGCGGGTGAGGGCGCTGCGGCTGAGGAAGTCGGCGAGTTCGGCGAGGAGTTCCCCCGGGTCAGCGGCACCGGCCGCGCCGCCCGTCCCGTCACCGGGCCCTTCACCGGGCCCGGTGGCGGTCGCGGGCAGGTGCGGGGCCAGCCGCTGCCGTACGGGGTGGCCGGGATCGCGCAGGGCGCGGGAGAGCGCGTCGCAGGCGGCCAGGACGGTCTCGGTGTCCAGCGGCGCGGCCAGGGCGGCCCCGACGGCGGCGGGCAGGCCGGCCAGGCGGCGGGCGGCCTCCTCGTCGGCGATGAAGGCGCCCTGCCAGTAGTGGTGGTTGATGGCGTCGGTCATGACATTCCCTTCATCAGTTCGGCGGCGGCCACGGCACAGCTGCGGTTGCGGCTGACGCCGGCGCGGCCGTGGACCGTGAACCACGGGGTGGCGAGCTCGCAGCCGCACTCCTCGCCCGGGTGGAGCGAGGCGAGGTCCCCCATGACGACGCTCTGGGCGGGCACGGAGGTGATGTATGGGGACACCAGGTGCAGGTAGCCGCGTTCGCCGTACGGGAGGGGTTCGAGGGTGCGGGTGGAGCGGATGAAGACGCGGGACCAGACGGGCGCGTGGAGGTTGTGCTGCGAGCACTCGATGTACGGGATGCAGTGCTCGACCGAGCCGAAGGTGTCCCGGATCCGTTCCGGGGGGACGCCCAGCTGCTCGGTGACGCGCGCGTACAGCTCGTGCTTGCCGATCTGCCGGTCCGTATGGCCCTTCCAGCCGCCGCCCAGGATGATCAGGGACCCTTCCGGCAGCTCCAGCGGGGGCAGGCCCATGGCCCGCATCCGCTCCAGGGTGAACCAGAGGAAGGCGGGGAAGCCGAGGATGCGCACGGGTACGTCGTCCTCGGCGAAGCGGCGCAGTGCGGCGACGCATCCGAAGGGGTCGAACTCGTGCCCGTTGCCGGTGTTGCGCAGGGCGTACTCGACCTGACGGGCCGGCGCGAAGTCGCACAGGTAGTTGTCGGTGAACGAGGTGCCGAGGTTCAGGTCGCGGGCGGGCTCGTAGCTGTAGAGCAGGTAGTTGACCGGCTGCCCGGGGGTGATCCAGCCGTTGTGGTCGAAGATGCGGGCGACCATGCGCTGGGCGGACTTGATGGTCCACTCGTCGAAGAACATCTGCGACTTCTGTCCGGTGGTGCCGGAGGAGGTCAGGTGGAGGTGCACCTCCTCCCGGGGGATGGACAGGGCCTCGTGGCGCTTGAAGAAGTTCGCGTGCACCAGGGGAGCCCGGTACGGGGTGTCCGGCCGGTCGCCGTCGTACAGGCTGCGGAAGAACGGGGAGCGGTCGCGGTGCCAGGTGTTGATCTCGGCCATGGCGGCGGCGAACAGTTCTTCCTCGGCGGGGCCGCAGGAGTAGGGCGAGGTCAGGTCGCAGAGCTGCTGCACGTGGGCGAGGGCCGCGGCGTCGGGGACGTCGACGGGGGCGAGATGGGGTTTCGAGTCGGCCGCCGGAGGGGCTGCGGAGCCGGGCGCGGACGCAGTGGTGGAGGGAGTCGTGGAAGGGGTCATGAAGCAACCTCACGTACGGGCAGATGCGTCGACGCCCAGGCCGACACATAGGAATCGAGGAAGGGCCGCAGCGGCGGGTCGACGACCAGGCCGCGGAAATCGATGTGCTCGGCGGTGCGGGACATCACCACGTAGTCGTGGAAGCCGTCCCCGTCCCGGCGCATGGCCGGGTACAGGGCCCCGGCGATGAAGCCCTGGGCGGCGAACGCGGAAAGGGCGGCGTGGTGTTCCAGGGGTACGAGCGCCTCGACGTACCCGGCGCCGGCGCGGGTCAGGGTCCGGGTCACCGGCTCCAGCCAGCCCGCGGCGGCCACCGGGTCGGGGTGGGCCGCGACCAGGGCGCAGTAGCCGCCGGTCCGGTTGAGGTAGGCGTACACCTCGAAGCCGCCGTCGTCGGGGGTCAGGAGGACGTTGGGGGTGTGCAGCGGGTAGAACCAGCGGCCGGTGTCGGGGAAGTGCTCGTGGAAGCGGCGGCGGACGAAGGCCGCTGCCTCGATCATCTCCAGCGGCCGCGCGGCGGGCCCGGCGGGCGCCGGCGCCGGCGGGGTGGCCCGGACGGCCGCGTAGCTGATGCCGAGGCTCGCCTCGGCCGTGCGCAGGAGCGGCAGCAGGGAGGCGGGCACCTCGGCGACGGGTACCCGGCGGTCCAGGACGCCGGGCGAGTGACGCGCGTAGAGTGCGAGGCTTTCGCGGCTGCTGAGATCCACGGCGTTGGGCAGGATGCCGAGGGGGCGGAAGCCGTTGCGGGCCACGACGCGCTGGGGTCCGGCGCTGACCGTACGGACGGTGGCGTACACCGAGTCGAGCGTCCCGGCGTCGAGGGTCCCGGCGCAGACGGCCTCGGTCAGCTGTCCGGCGAGCCCGGATCCGCGCTGGTCGGGGTGGACGGCGAGCCCTTCGAGGCGTCCGATGCGGCTGCCGGGTTCGCTGTGGACGGCGGCCGATCCGGCGAGGGCGCCGGTACGGGCGCAGCGGGCGACGAGCCAGAGGGTGTGCGGGTCCCGGATGAGCCGGGACATCTCGGCGGGGTCGGTGCCGAGGGCCGTGGGGTAGTGCGGCCCGTAGACGGCGTAGTAGAGCTGGCGGAGATCGGCGATGTCGGCCGCGGTGGCCTGCTCGATCGCTGCGGTCATCGCGCGCCTCCTGCGGGGGTCGGCGCCGGCGCGGGCCCGGACGGGGCTCCGGCGCAGGGTTCGTGCCCGGCGTCCTGCTCGGCGGCACCGCTGCCGGGCCCGGCCGCCGGGCCGGTGTGCCCGGGCAGCAGGGCCAGGGCGAGGGCGGCGGGCACGATTCCGGCCGCCTGGACCAGGCACAGCGTCTGGGCGGAGAGGTGGTCGCCGAGGAAGCCGAAGAGCAGCGAGGCGACGGGGAAGGTCGCGCCGAGGACGGCCTGCATGACGGCGAAGAACGCGGGCTTGTCGGCGGGCGGTACGAGTCGCTGGAACAGGGCGACGAAGCGGACCCCGATCACCCCGACGCACCAGCCGGTGACCAGCAGGGCCCCGGCGATGATGGGCCGGGCGGCGACCAGGCCGGGTACGGCGAGGGCCGCGGCCATCGTGCCCAGGCAGGCGGTGCCCACGACGGCGGGCCGGCCGGGCACCCGCGCGCCGGTGAAGGAGCCGACGAGCGTGCCCGCGCCGAGCGAGGCCTCCAGGAGGGCGACGGTGGCGCCGTCGCCGTGCAGCACCGATGCGGTGTACAGCGGCATGACGACGAAGACGGCCGTGGTGAAGAGGTTGGCCGCGGTGAAGCAGAGCAGGATGCCGCGGACGTACGGCAGGGAGCCCAGGAGCCGGCGCAGGTTCCGGCGCGGTGCGGGGGCCTGCGCCACGGCGGCGCCGGCATCGGCGGTGTCGCCCTCGGCGGCGGCGTCCGCGTCAGCGGTGTGCGGGGCGGGGCCGGGACCGGGGCCGGGAGCGGCGGTGCGGAAGCGTGCGGCCGTGATGAGCAGGGAGGCCGTGGCGTAGGCCGCGGCGCAGCCCACGGCGAGGCCGGCCACTCCGGCCCCGTCCACGACGAGGGCGCCGAGCAGGGCGCCGCCGAGGCTCGCGAGCGACTGGGTGGACAGCTCGAAGCCGGTGGCGGCCTCGATGTCCTCGTCGTCCACGAGTTCGGGCACCGAGGTGGTCAGGCACGGGTCGAAGAAGGCCTGGCAGGTCGCCAGGGCGAGGGCGGCGGCGTAGGCCGCGGCGACGGGCAGGTCGCTCGCGCCGGCCCAGACGGCCAGTGCGGCAGCGGCCGCCCCTGCGCACCCGGCCGCCGTGCGCAGCAGCGAGCGGTGCGCGAAGCGGGCGATGGCGCGGGCGACGAGCGGGGCGAGGACCACGGCGGGCAGGGTGCTGACGGCCATGAACAGCCCGGCCGCGAAGCCTCCGGCACCGGAGGCG
Organism: Streptomyces sp. NPDC086989; assembly: GCF_044745505.1. Taxonomy (NCBI): domain Bacteria; kingdom Bacillati; phylum Actinomycetota; class Actinomycetes; order Kitasatosporales; family Streptomycetaceae; genus Streptomyces; species Streptomyces sp. NPDC086989. Next base: position 334,325 of record NZ_JBIVAL010000005.1, on the reverse strand, counting down.
GCGTCGCTGACGAGCCACCAGGAGATGCCCACCTGGAACATGCGCACGGCGGCCTGCGTGAGGACCTGGCCCAGCCATACGGTGCCGAAGGTGCGGTTGCGCAGGACGAGGGGCGGGCGGCGCCGGGTGGAGGCGGTCGGCGCGGTCATGCGGTCGGCCTCTCGTCGATGACGCGGACGAGCTTGCCGGAGCGGGGATTGACCACCAGGTCGCGGTGGCGGACCCACTCGACGCCCAGCGGGTGGACGAATCCGGCGGCCACGCTGTCGGGGTAGAGCGGCCGGGCGGTGTTCAGGCCGCAGACGAGCCCCTTGGCGAGGACGTCCAGGCCTGCCGGATCCTGTCCGGGAGCGGTGGCCAGGCGCAGGACGAGGCCGTCGCGGCCCTCCCAGCGGCGTACGACGAGCTGCATGCCCGTGACGCGGCCCTCGGTGTCCGCTTCGGCGACGGCGTCGGTGGCGTCCTGCCAGTACAGCGAGACGGGTCCGACGCGTACGCCTTCCTCGGCGCGGCCCAGGATGCGGAACGGGCCGCCTTCGGTGCCGGTCCACTCCGCGCGGTCGCCGGCGGGGTAGCGGATGACGGGCATGAGGCTGCGGAAGAGCTGGGTGACGACGACCCGTCCGGGGCGGCCCGGTTCGCGGATCGGCTCACCGGTGGTCTCGTCGAGGATCTCCACGACGGTGTGCGGGGCGAACGGGCGGTGCGTGCGCGGGTCGGGCCCGGGCACCGGCCTGCCGAGCAGGCCGCCGTCGACGCTGGCGTAGCCGAGCGAGCGAGGCGTGGCCTGCGGGAAGGCGGCCGACAGGAGGCGGCGCTGATCGGCGAAGAGGGCCTCGCCGCCGAAGAAGAGGAACTCGACACCGGGCAGCCGGCGGCCGGTGGAGGTCAGGTGCTCGGCCAGCCGGCACAGGGTGGTCGGGGTGCCGGCGACGACGTGGGCGCCGAAGTCCTCCAGCGTGGCCACGGTCGAGGCCGGCGCGGCGCCGCCGCCTATGGGCAGCCGGACGTTGGCGACGGGGGCGTGGGCGAGCGAGTCCAGGACGAACAGGAAGCTGGCGTAGAGCTCGCCGGCGTAGAAGAGGTCGGCGACGCGGTGGCCGGGGCGCAGGCCCGCGTCGACCATCCCCGAACCGAAGGCGGTGACGAACTCCCGCCATTCCTCGCGGGTGTAGCAGGAAAAGCGCGGAGTGCCTGTGGTGCCTCCCGTTTTGAACACGACGGCTTCCCCGAGGGGCGCAGTCAGGACGCGGTTGTCGTGCAGGGTGTTGGCGGCCCAGAACTCGTTCTGGTCCACGACGGGAACGTCGGTGATCCGGCTCACGTGCGGTGGCAGGTCCGCGTAGAGCTCGGCGTAGAAAGGGGAACGGTCGCGGGCGAAACGCACGAGGTCTGAAAACTGCTGGACGGGCATGCTGCCTTTACCTCGAAAGATGAAAGTTGAAATAGACGGGATGCAGGTGAGGCGGCGGGGAGTGGTGGAACTCACACCACTCTCGTCCGTTGATCCGTCAACAATGCGTCGGGTGCACACAGTTGGCGAGCGCGGCTCAACCTGATGTCTGTTCACATGATGAGACAAGAGGAACGCGCTGCCAAATCGACCGAGTTCCTCCTCGGCCAACGAGCGCGGTGTTCCGGCCCGCGGGGCCGAAACACCATGGACGTCGCCCGGGCTCCGCCCCGGCAATGTCCGGATTCCCGCGGGACTTCTTTCGAAGGAAATCTGCGGTATTGCAGATCGCCCCTCCTCGCCTATCGGCCGGCGGCGCGATTCGGCCGAACTCCCCTGCTCCGAGCGCCCCTTGGCAATTGCGTCCGGAATCCCGCCCGTCGCCGCCCCCGCGCCCGGCGGATCGGGTTCTTCGACGGGGATCGGCGGCCGCACGCCGCTGGAGCTCGCTCCCCCGGCCCCCGAGGTCACGCACGTGACGGGCGGTCCCCCGGACCGCACGGGTGACGGGCGGTCCCCCGGAGCCCGCCGGCCGGCGGCCCGGCCCCACCTCCGCAGCCCTCCCGGCTCCGGCACCCGCCGACCCCCTCGGCAGCCCGTGCGTGTCCCCGCCGCCCGGGAAATCGTTTGCCCGGGCATGACGACGACGCGCTCCACGCTCACCACCACGGCGCGGCACCGGGCTGCGGATGACGGCGACCGCCCCCTCTACGTCCCCCGGCAGGCGGCCCCCGCGGCCGGGTCCGCCCCGCTGTTCGAGCAGCTCGCCCGGGAATGGGCGGCCCGGGGTGCCACCGTGCCGGGGCGGCCGGACCCCACCTGGCGACGGCTGATCTCCTGGGAGCACTTCGAACGCGAGACCGCGACCACGGTCCGCAACCTGCACCTGCGCGGCCCGGAACCCGTCCCCGAGCCCGTCACTCCGGGCCACCCGCCCCGCTGGAGGCGGGTGTGAGCGCATGAGCGGCGGACGGACGCTCACCGCCCGGCGAGGGCCCGGTCCGCGACCAGCCGGATGGCGGCGATCGTCAGGTCCGGGTCGTGCAGCTGCACGTAGTGGTCGCTTCCGGTGGCCAGCAGGTGCGGGGTCTGGTTCCCCAGCTCCACCAGCGCCTGCTGGACCCCCGGCCAGGCACGCTCCAGCGGTGCGAGGACGGCCTGGGGGCTCCCCGCCGGGGCCGCGAAGGGCTCCGTCTTGCTGAGCACGGCCATCGGGACCTGCGGAAGGGGCTTCGCCGCCTTCACCGCGGCGGCCGCGCCGTCGACGTCGGCCCTCTCGAAGGCAGGGTCCGCGTCGAAGGGCGTGCCTGGGCTGTTCAGCAGTCTCAGGTACGCAGGCCACTGCGCGCCGAAGTAGGGCTTCGCGTTCGTGCCGAACGCGTCGACGAAGACGAGTCCGGCGGTGCGGTCCGGATGCTGCTGGGCGTACAGCCGGGTGATCATCCCGCCGAAGGAGTGGCCGACGAGCAGGTACGGGCCGGGCACGTGGGCCGCCGTCAGCAGCTTGTCGAGGTCCGCGGCCATGGCGGTGAGGGAGCGCGTGCCGGTCACGGGCGTACTGCGGGTGGTGAGCGCCGGCGGGTCGGTGTGGCGGATGGTCCCGGGCCGGTCGTACGTGCACACCCGGGCGAAGGCCGCGACGCCCGGGAAGACCGCCGGTGCCTTCGGGACGGGCGGCCGGGTCTCGGTGAAGGTCCAGGTGTCGGACGAGTCGTGCAGCCCGGATTCCAGCACGACCGTGGGACCGCCGCTCCCCTTGCAGCTCAGCCAGAGCCTTCGGCCGCCGCCGATGTCGATCCGGCCGGCGAAGTCCCGGGGCGCCCGGCCGGCGGGCCCGGACGGGGGAACGGAAGCCGAAGGGGCCGGCGCCCCGCGGACGGCGGCCGGGCCGCCGCACCCGGGCACCGCGGCCAGCACGGTCGCGACCAGGGCGGCGGTCAGGGAGGCGGTCCGCTGTCGCATCGGCTCTCTCCGTCGCTCGTGGACCCCGTGCGCGGTCCGCCCCGTGTCCGGCCGATCATCCGGTACGGGCCGCCCGATCCGCGGGACCGCCGCACGGTGGCGGCGGGGCGACGAGACGCCCGGACCACGCCGGACGGGGACCGGTGCGCGGTGGACACCCCCCGCCTCCGGTCCCCGGTCCCGATCCCAGTCCCGATGCCGCTCAGGCCTTCTTCCTCCCGCGGACGCCCAGGCCCGCGCCCACCAGGACCGCCGCCGCGACCACGATCGCCGCGTCGATCGCCAGGACCGTACGGACGCCGCCGAAGAGCGAGGCCTGGGTGGTGGCGAGGACCCCGAGCAGCGGGATCCCGATGGTCAGGCCGACCTGCTGCGTCGTGGTGACGAGGCCGGTCGCCAGACCCTGCTCCGCGTCGGGCACGCCGCTCGTGACGGTCAGCCCGTACGAGATGATCGCGCCGAGGTGGCACATGCTGGCCAGCGAGACGGCGACGGTGGCGACCAGCGCGCCGGACCCGGTCCCCACGGCCAGCAGTGCGGCGGTGAACACGCCCTGGCCGAACAGCGAGCCGATCAGCGTGCGCCGGGCCCCGAAGCGGCCGATGACCCTGGGGGCGTACGAGCCGGCGAAGGCGGAGGCGACGCCCTGGACGCCGAAGACCAGTCCGGTCCGGAACGAGGACAGGCCCAGCGTCTCCTGCAGGTACAGGGTCAGCACGAAGACGACCGTCGACATCATCGAGAAGGTGATCAGTCCGCCGGCGTTGCCCCAGGCGACCGTGCGGCGCCCCAGCATCGGCAGCGAGACGAGCGGGGCCGGGGTCCGCGACTCCACCACGGCGAACGCGGTGAGCAGGAGCAGTCCGGCGACGAGCGTGCCCTGGACGTCCGCACCGCCGAAGCCGCGCTGGGCCGCCGTGGACAGGGAGTAGATCAGCGCGAGCAGGCCGCCGGTGACGGTGACGGCACCCGGTACGTCGAGACGCGGCCGGTCGGGGGTCCGCGACTCGGGCAGCAGCCCGGGGGCGAGGGCGAGCACGAGCACCGCGGTGACCGAGAGCAGCCCCATGGTGGAGCGCCAGCCGAGGGTGTCCGTCATGACGCCGCCGAGGACCATGCCGATGGTGAAGCCGAGGGAGAGCAGGGTGCCGGAGATGCCGATCGCCTTGTCGCGCAGCGGTCCCTCGGGGAACGTGGTGGTCAGCAGGGACATGCCGGTCGGCACGATGACGGCCGCGCCGAGACCCTGCAGGGCGCGTCCGGCCAGGAACGACGCCGGGTCCCAGGCCAGGGTGGCCAGCAGCGAGGCGGCGCCGAAGAGGGTGAGGCCGGTCAGGAACAGCTTCTTGCGTCCGTACAGATCGGCGATGCGGCCGAAGAGGAGGAGGAAGCCGCCTGAGGGGAGGGCGAAGGCGGTGACCGCCCACTGGAGTGCGGAGCGGCTCAGGCCCAGGTCCTCGCCGAGCACCGGCAGGGCCACGTTCAGCACGGAGAAGTCGAGCGCCACCATGAACTGGGCGGCGCAGAGCACGAAGAGGACCAGCTTGGCGCGGCCGGTGAGCCGCTCGTCCGCCGGGGCCGGGCCGCGGGATCCGGTCGTGGGGGCGGCTGCCGCCGTTGCGGTCGTGGTGGTCGTCGTAGGGGTGTCGATTGCCATGGCCACAGCCTCGTGGCCCGGGAATGCCCGTGGAGAGTGGGAACTTATCCTGTTGGTGGCACCACCAGGCAGCCGACAGGGGGATTGAGTGGCTACACCGGTCGACAGGCACCGCCGTTCCGAACTGCGGGAGTTCCTCATGAGCAGGCGGGCGCGGGTCACTCCCACCGAGGCCGGCCTGCCCGACGGCGGGGCCCGCCGTCGCACGCCGGGCCTGCGCCGGGAGGAGGTCGCCGTGCTCTCGGGCGTCGGGGTGTCCTGGTACCAGTGGCTGGAACAGGGCCGCGACATCACGGTCTCCCCACAGGTGCTCGACTCGGTGGGCCGGGTCCTCAAGCTGTCCAGCGCCGAGCGCAGGCACCTGTACGTCCTCGCGGGCCTCAACCCGCCGGCCCTCGAAGTGGCGCCCGCCGACCGGGACATGTGCCAGGGACTGAAGCGGCTGATCGACGCCTGGATGCCGTTCCCCGCGCACATCATGGACGTGTACTGGAACACCGTGCTGTACAACGACGCGGCCGCGCTGGTCCTCGGCATGCGCCCGGAGATCGTGCAGAACTGCCTGATCGCGTTCTTCACCGACCCGATCTACCGGGCCCGGTCCAAGCACTGGGCGGAGATCGCCTGCAACGTCGTCGCCCAGTACCGGGCGGCCTACTCGGAGTGGCCCGACGACGAGGGGTTCCGGGCCGTCATCGAGGAGGCGCGGGCGCTCAGCGCGGAGTTCGCCGAGCTGTGGGACCAGCGGGACATCCGGCCCGGCGGCCAGATGCGCAAGGAGCTGGAGCACCCGGTCGTGGGCACGCTGTTCGTCGAGTCGACCCAGCTGCGTGTGCCGGCCCGGCCCGACCTGTCGATCGTGCTGCACACCCCGGTGCCGTCCACGGACACCGCGGAGAGGCTGGAGTGGCTGACGTCGCCCGAGGGGCGGCGCGGAGCCATGTACCCGATCGCCGGCTGAACCGGTTGCTCCTGCACGCGCCGGCACGCACTCGGACGATCACACAAGGACATATGGGGCGTAGTGCAGCACATCACCCTTCTGTCAGTCCCCCTTGAGTGGCCAAAGGGGCGTGGGGTTAGCATGTGAGCGCCGCCTAGCTCGAAAGATAAACCTGTGACTGTCAATGACGACTCGTTCACCAATTGGAAGAACCGCGAGGAGATCGCGGAGTCGATGATCCCGATCATCGGGAAGCTGCACCGGGAGCAGGACGTCACGATCCTCCTCCACAGCCGCTCCTTGGTGAACAAGTCGGTGGTCAGCATCCTGAAGACCCACCGATTCGCCCGGCAGATAGCCGGCGGGGAACTCTCGGTCACCGAGACGCTGCCCTTCCTCCAGGCGCTCACCACCCTGGACCTCGGCCCGTCCCAGATCGACATCGGCATGCTCGCCACCACCTACAAGGCCGACGACCGCGGCCTGTCGGTGGAGGAGTTCACCGCCCAGGCCGTCGCCGGCGCCACGGGTGCCAACAAGATCGAGCGCGGCGCCGGCCGTGACGTCGTCCTGTACGGCTTCGGCCGCATCGGCCGCCTGGTCGCCCGCCTGCTGATCGAGAAGGCCGGCTCCGGCAACGGACTGCGCCTGCGCGCCATCGTCGTCCGCGGTGGCGGTGAGGCGGACCTCGTCAAGCGCGCCTCGCTGCTGCGCCGCGACTCGATCCACGGCCAGTTCAACGGCACGATCACCGTCGACGAGGCGAACAGCACGATCATCGCCAACGGCAACTCCATCAAGGTGATCTACGCCAACGACCCGTCCGAGGTCGACTACACGGCGTACGGCATCAAGGACGCCATCCTCATCGACAACACCGGCAAGTGGCGCGACCGCGAGGGGCTCTCCAAGCACCTGCGCCCCGGTATCGACAAGGTCGTCCTGACCGCCCCGGGCAAGGGCGACGTCCCGAACATCGTCCACGGCGTCAACCACGACACGATCAAGCCGGACGAGCAGATCCTGTCCTGCGCGTCCTGCACGACCAACGCGATCGTCCCGCCGCTGAAGGCCATGGACGACGAGTACGGCGTCCTGCGCGGTCACGTGGAGACCGTCCACTCGTTCACCAACGACCAGAACCTGCTGGACAACTACCACAAGGCCGACCGCCGCGGCCGCTCCGCGCCGCTCAACATGGTCATCACCGAGACCGGTGCCGCCTCCGCCGTCGCCAAGGCGCTGCCGGACCTCAAGGCCCCGATCACCGGCAGCTCGATCCGCGTCCCCGTCCCGGACGTCTCGATCGCCATCCTGAGCCTGCGCCTGGGCCGCGAGACCACCCGCGACGAGGTCCTCGACTACCTCCGCGACGTCTCGCTGAACTCGCCGCTGAAGCGCCAGATCGACTTCACCACGGCTCCCGACGCCGTCTCCATGGACTTCGTCGGCTCGCGCCACGCCTCGATCGTCGACGCAGGCGCCACCAAGGTCGACGGCGACAACGCGATCCTCTACCTCTGGTACGACAACGAGTTCGGCTACTCGTGCCAGGTCATCCGGGTCGTCCAGCACGTCTCCGGCGTCGAGTACCCGACGTACCCGTCCCCGGCGGTCTGATCCCGTCACCGACGCGTCGCACTCACGGCCCGTTCCACCGCCCTTCCGGGGCGGCGGGACGGGCCGCGCGCGTTCCCGCCCGGCAGATCCCCGAAAAACCTGATGTGCACCGGACGGGTGTGCTGTTAGTTTCCCCGTGTGCCGAAGTTGAATCAGATCATCGCAGTGGAGAAGGGCGTCAAGTCCAAGTCTCTCCAGGAACTGACCCAAGCCCACCAGGACGTCCAGAAGCCCGCGTTGCTCGCCGGCATCTCGCGGACGTACCAGCCCAAGGACGAGGAGGGCGAGCAACTGCCGCCCGAGTCCACGCGGGTGCAGGTCAAGGCGGAGGACGTGCTGCGCGCGACGGCGGTTACGCTGACGCGGCTGTTCGACGTGACGGCGACGAAGGACTGGGCGAACCGCACGGCGGCCGCGGACGTCGTCGTCGACGGAACCGTCCTGCTGCCCCAAGTGCCGGTCCCCTACCTGCTGTTCCTCGAGAAGCAGCTCACGGACCTGCACACGTTCGTCCGCAAGCTCCCCGTGCTCGACGCGTCGGAGGCCTGGAACCTCGACCCGTCGACCGACGCCTGGAAGACCGACCCGGTCCGCACGATCCGCACCAAGAAGGTGCCGCGCAACCACGTGAAGGCCGAGGCCACGGAGAAGCACCCGGCCCAGGTCGAGGTGTACTACGAGGACGTTCCCGTCGGCTACTGGACGACGGTGAAGTTCTCCGGCGCCCTGCCGGCGCGCCGGGTGAACGAGCTCCTCGACCGCGTCGAAAGGCTGCAGCAGGCCGTCAAGTTCGCCCGCGAGGAAGCCAACGGCGCCGAGGTCACCGACCAGCGCGTCGGGGACGCGGTGTTCGGCTACCTGTTCCGGTAGCCTCCAGAATCGCCCCTTGTGCGAGCGAGGGGGTGCGCGCGCGAGCGCGCAAAAGCTGAAACTGATGTTGAAGCTGACCAAGGGGTGTCAGTTGGGGGTTCGAATCCCTCCCCCGGCACACGTGCCGGGGTGGCCCAAGCCGGCAGAGGCGGCCCCGTGAAACTCAGATTCTCGCTCCAGTCTCAGCATTCGCCGCCGAACGCCGGATCGACCGAGCGCGGACGATCATCGACGGATGGGGGTTCAAGTCCCCTCTGCGCCTCTCTCGTGGCGCGGTAGTTCAAAGGCAGAACACGTCGGTCTCAGAATGATCCGCGGCTCTTAAACGCCGCCGGTGTGCGCAATTGGGTGGCAAACTGGAGCCCGGGAGCTGGATATGCTCCCGGGCTCCGTCACGTGCGCCGTCAGGATCGCCGCTCCTCCTGGGCGAAGCGCAGCAGGAGCAGGGCGATGTCGTCGGTACGCGGGGCTCCGCCGCGGGCATGGCCGATGAGGTCGTCGGCCAGCGTGCTCACCGGGTGGTGTTCGCGGGTCGCCGTGACGCGGGCGGCGACGGCCGCGATGCCTTCTTCCAGGTCCTCGCCGGGGACCTCGACCAGCCCGTCGGTGTACAGGGTGAGCAGGGTGCCCGGCCCGAACGGGACCTCGACGGCCGTGTACGAGGCGTTCCGGTCGATGCCGAGGAGCAGCCCCGGCGGCAGGAGCAGCATCTTCGCCGGGCCGCCGGCGTGGCGCAGCAGCGGGGGCGGGTGGCCGGCCGTGACCAGGTGGGCGGTGCGGGCCGCGAGGTCGATGTGGGCGTACACGCAGCTGGTGAACAGTCCGGGTTCGAGGTCGGTCAGCAGCCGGTTGGTGCGGGCGAGGACCTCCGCCGGAGGGTCGCCGGCGGTGGCGTGCACGGCCGTGCGGACCTGGCCCATGAGGGCGGCGGCGTTCACGTTGTGACCCTGGACGTCGCCGACGGCGGCCGCGACGGTGGTGTCGTCGATCCGGATGAGGTCGTAGAAGTCGCCGCCGACGTCGAGTCCGTGCGCCGCCGGCAGGTATCGGGCGGCCACCTCCAGGCGCGGGACGCGGGGCAGGACGCGCGGCAGCAGGGCGGTCTGCAGGCTGCGGGCGAGCTGGTGGGTGGCGTCGTAGAGGCGGGCGCGGTCCAGGGCCTGCGCGATGAGTCCGGCGATGGACGTCAGGATCGCCCGTTCCCCGGGGACGAACGAGTGGGGACGGGCGTAGGCCAGGATGAGGGTGCCGATGGCCCGGCCGGACGCGATGAGGGGCAGGAAGGCCCACGCCGCCATGCCGTCCCCGATCACGACGGCGGGGAATGCGGCCGCGAGCTCGCCCGCGTCGGCGAAGAACAGCGGCTCGCCCGTGCGCAGGCCGTGGGTGCTGGCGGTGTGGACGCCGAGCGGGATGCCGTCGTAGCGGTCCATGAGCTCGGCCGTGTAGCCGCGGAAGCCGATGATGCGCAGGCGCTGCTCCTCGGCGACCAGGAGGGCCAGGGCCTGGGCCCCGAGCGCGGGGACGAGCAGATCGGCTGCCTGGTCGACGACGTCGCGGGCGTGGACGGCCTCCGTGAGGGCGGCCGCCAGGTGCATGAGCTGGTAGAGGGCGGTGGCCCGGCTGGGTGAGGGCTCCAGGGGGACGGCCGTCGGCGGGCCGGGCGCCGGGCCGGGCTCGTCGTCGGCGACCGGGGTGATGCGGACGCTGATCCCGGTGTCGTCCGGGTAGAGGTCGAAGCGCAGGTAGCGGCCGATCGGGGACGCGGCGGTGAAGCTGCGGGGCAGCCGGCTGATCGCTGCGGCCCGGTAGTGGTCCTCGATGACGGGGGTGTCCATCCAGGGCAGTGCCTCCCAGGGGAGGGCGCCGCGGAGCCGGGAGACGGGTGCGCCCAGCAGCTCGGCCGCCTCGGCGGTGATGAAGGTGATCGTGCCGTTCAGGTCGAGTGCGCAGTTGCCCCCGGGCAGCCGGCGGATGAAGGCCATGGCGGCGGCCGCCTCGACCGGGCCGGGCGTGGGAGGGGGAGCCGGGCTCAGCATGACCGGGCGCGCCGGCGGCCGGACGGGGTGTCCGGCGTCGGCGGCCCGGCGCAGGTGGTTCGCGAGACGGCCGCAGGCCGAGTCCACGGCGTCGCGTTCCCCGTCGCTCAGCCGGGGCGCGTGGGAGCCGGGCCACAGGAGGACGAGACCGGCCCCGGTGGGCTCCGCCGCCCCGGGTGCCGGATCGGGGACGAGCGGGGCGGCGGCGAGGGCGAAGTCGTACGGCAGGACGAGGCCCAGGCGCGGGTAGTGCCGGGCCGCTTCCTCCTGGCCGCCCAGCCACACGAACCGCCCCTCGCGGACCGCGTCGGCCACCGGGATGGGGTCGTCCAGGACGACCCGGGACCAGGGCAGCGCGAACTCGCGGGCCAGGCCGACGGTCATCGCCAGGTGCAGGGCGCGCCGGGCGGGGTCGGGCAGGTAGAGCATGCCGACCGACGCCCCCGCGGCCGCGCAGGCCCGGATCAGGGCCTCCCCGAGCGCCCGCTGATCGACGCCCTCGGCGCCCTCGACGGACCCGGCGGACCCGGCGGGACGGGCGGACCCGGCGGACCCGGCGGGACGGGCGGACCCGGCGGGCAGGGCCTCCTGGTCACGCCCTGGAAGGTTTCGCACCCGTCCATCGTCCCCCTCACACCCCGCCCGCGCGTCGGCACCGCCCGTTCCCGGCGAGCCGCGGCCGCCCGGACGGGGCCGTGTGCGCACGGACGGCTACCGGTCGTCACGCATACGGGTCGAAGGGGATGGGGGGCTTCGAGGCGTTCAGGGCATCGCCGAAACGGCCGTCGGTGATCTTGATGGTGGCGGAGCCGAAGTCGGCGTTCATCAGCTTGTCGCGCAGGCCGGCGGGGTATCCGTGCCAGCCCACGAGGCGCGGGTAGAACCAGTTGCCGGTGTGGTTCTCCGCGGGCTCGTCGTTGCCGTTGGCGAGGCGGTAGAAGTGCGTCGAGGCGCCGTCCTTGTGGTAGACGACCTTGGCGTGCGTCCCGTCGAAGCGCACCTGCGAGCGGGGGTACCACTTCCAGCCGCTGTGCTGCGAAGTCGAGACGTACTGGACCTCGTTGTCCTTGATCCAGACCACCACGTGCTCGAAGTCGTGGCGGTGCCCGATGGCCAGGGGGCCGAGCGTGGCCTGGTCCTTCTCGAAGTAGCCGGCGTACATGACCGCGCACCAGCCGTTGTTGCACTTCTCGCGGGAGTACGTGTTGGAGTTCTGCAGTTGCGCCAAGTCCCGGCAGTGGCCGTTCACCGCTCCGCCGGGCTTGAGGCCGGGGTTGAGGACTCCGCTGCCGCTGATCGCGGCGGTGGCGTAGCAGCCGTCGCCGTCGTAGTCGAAGGCGGGCGAGAAGGTCTGTTCGAGGCCGTCCGCGTTCTGCGGCAGGGCCGGTATCACGTCGGCGACCGCGACGGCCGGGAGGACCATCACGAGTGCCGCGGCGCCGAGGCCGGCGGTGGTGAGGGTCCGGCGCAGTCCGGCCCACGGCCGGGGCCGGAGCCCGGACCGGGGACGGGACGCACCGGGGGCGGTGGCTTCGTTAGTCGTCCTCGTCGCTGACAGCAGGCTGCGCACATCATCTCCTTGACCTGACCGGTGGCTCCGGGCACCGGGAGCCGCGAACCGGGGGAACCCTAGCCCGGCCGTGTTCAAGTCCGGGTCGAGTCAGGCGGATTCCAGGTGAATTCCGATGCGGCGTCGAGGAGCCAGTCGGCGAGGTAGCCGGCGAACGAGGAGCGCACCAGCACCCGGAAACCGGGGCCGGATCCGGATCCGGCCCCGGTCCCGGGGTCGTCGCGCACCAGCACGACCTGCGCGCGGGCCAGCGTGGTCTGGGCGCAGCGTCCGGCGCCGAAGATGCGGGGGTGCAGGTCGAGGGAGCAGCCGTGCGCGAGGAGTTCGGCGGCCCGGGTCCCGCCGACGAGCAGGGTGGTGCGCTGCGCCGAGACGTCGACGACGCAGGCGTGCGCGTCCGCGACGGCCTGGCGCAGCCGGGTTTCGAGATCCGTGCGGGTGCCGGCCGGGCCGGTGACGAGCCATTCGTCCGGGCCCAGCCACAGCGCCGTGGACCCGGCTCCGCCCGTGAGGGTGTTGGGCTCCCGGGGCAGGGGGAACCCGAGGGCGAGTGCGACGGAGTCGGCGGCGGGCCCCTCGGGGTCCAGGCGTACGTCGACCTGGGCGAGGAAGGGGAGTTCCGCGAGCCGCAGGGCTCCGCCGGAGGCCCGGCCGGCGGCGGCGAAGCGTTCGGCGTACCGCGCCAGGGGGCTCAGCCCGTGGCGGCGGTCGGCGGTGTCAGCCATCGCGGCGTGTCCCCTCGGGGTCGTAGAGCACGGCGTCGGCGACCGTGACGGGGACGAGCGCGTCGCCCACGGGTGCGTACAGCCGGTCTCCGATGCGGTCGCGGCCGCCCTTGACGAGGGCGAGTGCGAAGGTCCGGCCGAGCGCCGCGCTGCGGTAGGCGGAGGTGACGTGTCCGAGCATCGGCACGGGTGGTTCGGGCAGCGGGGCGGCGGCGACCAGCTGGGTGCCTTCGGGCAGCAGGACGGCGGGGTCGTCCGGCAGCAGTCCGACGAGGTGCTTGCGGTCGGGCCGGGCGGTGTCGGCACGGGTGTGGGAGCGTTTGCCGATGAAGTCGCGCTTCCTGCGGGAGACGAGCCGGCCCAGGCCGAGGTCCTGCGGGGTCACGGTGCCGTCGGTGTCCTGGCCGACGATGGGGTAGCCCTTCTCGGCGCGCAGGACGTGCATGGTCTCGGTGCCGTACGGTGTGATGCCGAAGGGGCGCCCCGCCTCGTACAGCGCCTCCCACAGCGCGGGGGCCTCCCACGGCACCACGTTGATCTCGTAGGCGAGTTCGCCGGAGAAGCTGATCCGGCAGATGCGGGCCGGGATGCCGGCGACGTCCGTGTCCCGCCAGGCCATGAAGGGGAAGTCGGCTGCTTCCAGGGCAAGTCGGGGGGCGAGCCCGCGCAGGACGTCCCGGGAGCGCGGCCCGACGAGGGCGACGGTGGCCCACTGTTCGGTCACCGAGGTGCAGTGCACGCGCAGTTCGGGCCATTCCGTCTGGAGCCACTCCTCCATCCAGTCGAGTACGGCCGCGGCGTTGCCGGTCGTGGTGGTGACGAGGAAGCGGTCGTCGGCGAGGCGGACGGCGGTGCCGTCGTCGAAGACCATGCCGTCGAGGCGGCACATGACGCCGTAGCGGCACATGCCGGTCTTGAGGGTGCTCATCACGTTGGTGTAGAGCCGGTCGAGGAAGATCCCGGCGTCGGGGCCCTGCACGTCGATCTTGCCGAGGGTGGAGGCGTCCATGAACGCGACGCCCTCGCGGGCGGCGCGGCTCTCCCGCAGCACCGCCGTCTCCCTGTCCTCGCCGGGGCGCGGGTAGTACCACGGCCGTTTCCACTGGCCGACGTTCTCGAACTCGGCCCCGTGCGCGAGGTGCCGCTCGTGCAGGGGGCTCACGCGTACCGGGTCGTGCAGCGGGCCGCGGTCGCGGCCCGCGAGCGCCGCGAAGGAGACCGGGGTGTAGGGGGCGCGGAAGGTCGTCGTGCCCAGCTCGCCGATGTCGACGCCCAGCAGATGGGCGACGACTCCGCTCGCGAGCACGCCGGAGGTCTTGCCCTGGTCGTTCGCGGTGCCGGCCGTGGTGTACCGCTTGAGGTGTTCGGCCGAGCGCAGGCCCGCGCCGGTCGCCCGGGCCAGGTCGTCCACGGTGACGTCGCGCTGGAGGTCGACGAAGGAGCGGGCCGTGTCGGTTCCGGGGACCACCCACAGGTGCCGGGCGGGGGTGTGCGGCTTCCGGGCGACGACGGGGAGCGGGAGGGCGTCCGGGGCGGCGAAGCCCTCGGCCTCCAGGGCCCGGACCGCGGCCGCCCGGCCGTCGGCCAGGCAGCGGGCGAGGTCGTACTCTCCCCGGGCCGCTCCCGCGGCCTCCACCGCCTGGCGGCAGCCGTCGGGTACGAACGTCCCGAGTCCGGGGTCGTGGCGCAGCCGCCCGCCGGCCTGGCTGTAGAGGTGGACGACCGGGTTCCAGCCGCCGGAGACGAGCAGGAGGTCGGCGGGGACCTCACGGACGGCGGAGCCTTCCCCGAGCCGGGACACGGTCACGGAGGAGACCCGGGGTGCGCCGGCGGTGCCCGTCACCGCGTGCCCGGCGAGCACCTCCACACCGGCCTGGGCGGCGCGTACGGCCCACTCCCCCGGCGCGGGACGGGCGTCGACGACCGCCGCGACGGCCACGCCGGCCGCGGCGAGGTCGAGGGCGGCCGCGTAGGCGCTGTCGTTGGTGGTGAAGACGACGGCGCGGCAGCCCGGGACGACGCCGAACCGGTGGAGGTACGTACGGGCGGCCCCGGCCAGCATCACTCCGGGGCGGTCGTTGTCGGCGAAGGCGAGGGAGCGTTCGTGCGCGCCGGTCGCGAGGACGACCCGGCGCGCCCGGATCCGCCACAGCCGTTCGCGGGAGACGTGGGCGGGGGCCTGCGCGCCGAGGTGGTGGGTGCGGCGTTCCACGGCGAGCATGTGGTTGTCGTCGTAGTGGCCGAAGACGGTGGTCCGCGCCAGCACCCGGACCTCGGGTGCGGCGTCGAGTTCCGTGCGCGCCGCGGCGGCCCATTCGGGCAGCTCGCCGGCGCCGGGCAGGCTCCCGCCGGGTTCGGGACGTTCGTCGGCGAGGATCACGCGCGCCCCGCTGCGGGCGGCGGCCGTCGCGGCGGCGAGTCCGGCGGGGCCCGCGCCGACGACCAGCAGGTCGCAGTGGGCGTGGACGGCGTCGTAGCGGGCGGGGTCGGCTGTGCTGGCGAGCCGGCCCCGGCCGGGGAGGCTGCTCGCGACGAGCCCGTCGTACAGCTCGACGGTGGTGGCGGGCAGCATCGGCTCGGGGAAGGGGGCCTCGATCTGGACGAGGGCGTTCGGCTCCTCGGCTCCGGCGCTGAAGATGCCGCGGGGGCGGCCGAGCCGGATGCTGCAGCCGACCTGGTGGACGCCGTGTGCGAGCAGCGCGGAGGCCAGGGTGTCGCCGCGGTGGCCCTCGTACTCGACGCCGTCGAAGCGGAAGCGGAGCGGCTGGCCGCGCTGGATCAGGCCGCGGGCCGGCAGCCGGTGGGGTTGCCCGGTCATGCGGTCACCGGCCGGGGCTCGCCGGTCCGGTAGACGGCCCGGATCTCGTGGGTCGCGGTGTCCCGGACGGCGTTGAACCAGCGACGGCAGCCGTCGGCGTGGTTCCAGCGTTCCGCGAAGGGGCCCCTGGGGTTGGCCCGGAAGAAGAGGTAGCGGGCCCAAGCCTCGTCACTCAGGGCCGTGGGGTCCGCGGGGTGGGGTACGTGCGCCTGGCCTCCGTAGTGGAATTCGGCCTCGTCGCGGGGCCCGCACCAGGGGCAGGGGATGAGCAGCATGGTCTCGGCTCCTCAGTGGGCCACCGCGGCCGCGCCGTGCTCGTCGACGAGCGCGCCGGTGGTGAAGCGTTCGAGAGTGAAGGGGGCGGCCAGCGGGTGGGGGGTGTCGTGGGCGATGGTGTGGGCGAGGACCCAGCCGACGCCCGGTGTGGCCTTGAAACCCCCGGTGCCCCAGCCGCAGTTGACGTAGAGGCCGGCCACGGGGGTGAGGCCGGTGATGGGCGAGGCGTCGGGGCTGACGTCGACGATTCCGCCCCAGGTGCGCAGGACGTGCGCGCGGGCGAAGACCGGGAAGAGTTCGAGGGCGGCCGCCATCTGGCGTTCGATGACGTGGAAGGCCCCGCGCTGGGTGTACGCGTTGTACGCGTCGATGCCGGCGCCCATGACGAGTTCGCCCTTGTGGGCCTGGCTGACGTACACGTGTACTGCGTTGGACATCACGACGGTGGGGTGTACGGGTTCCAGCAGTTCGGAGACCAGCGCCTGCAACGGGTGGCTCTGGAGGGGGAGTTCGAAGCCGGCCAGGGCGGCGAGCACGGAGGAGTGGCCGGCCGCGCAGAGGGCGACGCGGCCGGCGGCGATCGGGCCGAGGGAGGTCCGGACGCCGGTGATCCGCCCGTCCCGTACGTCGATGCCGGTGACCTCGCAGTTCTGGATGAGGTCGATGCCGGCGGCGTCGGCGGCGCGGGCGAACCCCCAGGCGACGTGGTCGTGCTTGGCGATGCCCGCCCGCGGCTGGTGGGTGGCACCCAGGACCGGGTGGCGCACGTCCGGGGAGGTGTCGACGATCGGGCAGGCCTCCTTGACCTGCGCGGGGTCGAGCCATTCGGCGTCCACGCCGTTCAGGCGGTTGGCCTCGACGCGGCGCACGCCGTCGCGGACGTCCTGGAGGGTGTGGGCCAGGTTGAGCACGCCGCGCTGGGAGAACAGGAGGGGGTAGTCGAGGTCCTCCTCCAGCCCTTCCCACAGTCTGAGGGCGTGCTCGTAGATCCCGGCGCTCTCGTCCCAGAGGTAGTTGGAGCGGATGATGGTCGTGTTGCGGGCCATGTTGCCGCCGGCGAGCCAGCCGCGTTCGAGGACGGCGACGTCGGTGATGCCGTGGTTCCTCGCCAGGTAGTGGGCGGTGGCCAGGCCGTGTCCGCCGCCGCCCACGATGACCACCTCGTAGCCGCGCTTGGGCTCGGGGGTGCGCCACAGCCGTGCGGGGTGCTCGGGCAGGGCCGCGCCCGGGGGCCGGGGGCTCACCGGGCGTCCTCCGGCAGTCCGCGCAGTCGGCGCATCCGCGGGTCGAACAGGGGCTCGGCGGCGACGACGGCCGCGATGCGCCGGTCGAAGTAGCCGATGTGCAGGGCGCGGCCCGGTGTGGCGAGCTCCGCGGGCAGCCAGGCGTAGGCGATGCCCTTGCCCACGGTGTACCCGTACGCGGCGCTGGTGACGTCACCGACCGGCCGGTCCCCGTCGTACACGGGTTCCTTGCCCATGACGACGGCGGCCGGGTCGTCGACGGTCAGGCAGGTGAGGCGGCGGCGGACGTCCGCGGCGCGGCGCTCCAGTGCGGCCCGGCCGATGAAGTCTCCCTTGCCCGGTTTCACGGCGAAGCCGAGGCCGGCCTCGTAGGGGTCGTGCTCGTGGCCCATGTCGGTGCCGAAGGACCGGTAGCCCTTCTCCAGGCGCAGGCTGTTGAAGGCTCCGCGGCCGGCCGCGACGCCGCCGTGCGGTTGTGCGGCCTCCCAGAGGGTGTCCCACAGCTTCAGCCCCGTGTCGGCGGTGGTGTACAGCTCCCAGCCGAGTTCGCCGACGTAGCTCAGGCGCAGGGCGGTGACGGGGACGGCGCCGATGTGGGCGCTGCGGGCCCGGAAGTAGGGCAGGCCCTCGTTCGAGAAGTCGGCGTCGGCGAGCGGCTGGAGCACCTCGCGCGCCTTCGGCCCCCACAGGCCGATGCAGCAGGTGCCCGCGGTGACGTCCCGTACGGTCACGGAGCCGTCGTCGGGCAGGTGGCGGGTGAGCCAGTCGAGGTCGAGGTTGCCGTTGGCCCCGATCTGGAAGCGGTGCCGGGCGAGCCGGGCCACGGTGATGTCGCTGCGGATCCCGCCGCCCTCGTCCAGCATCAGCGTGTACGTGACCGAGCCGACGGGCTTGTCGACGTCCGAGGTGGTCAGGCGCTGGAGGAACGCCGCCGCCCCGCGGCCGGACACCTCCAGCCGTTTGAGGGCGCTCATGTCGTACAGGGCCACGCCCTGCCGGGTGGCGAGGGCCTCGGCGCCGACGACCGGGGACCACATCCGGGCGGCCCACTCTCCCGGCGCCGGGATGTCCCACCGTTCCAGGAGCGGCTCGTTGGCGTCGTACCACTGGGGCCGTTCCCAGCCGGCGGCCTCCAGGAAGACGGCACCGAGCTCGCGCTGGCGGACGTGGAACGGGCTGGTGCGCAGCGGGCGCGGCGCACCGGCCGGCTGGAGCGGGTGGAGGATGTCGTAGACCTCGGCGAAGTTGCGGCAGCTGCGGGCGAGGACGTAGGCGGGGGCGAGCTGGTGCGGCTCGAACCGGTTGACGTCGCATGCGTGCAGGTCGAAGGAGGAGCAGTGGCCGTCCACGAGCCATTCGGCCATGGCGCGGCCGACTCCGGCGGAGTGGGTGACCCAGACGGCCTCGGCGACCCAGAAGCCCTTGACGTCGGGTGATTCGCCGAGCAGGGGCATCCCGTCGGTGGTGAAGGAGAAGAGCCCGTTGATGCCCTCCTCGATCTTGGTGTCGCGGGTCGCGGGCAGCAGGGAGCAGGTCTCGGCCCAGGCGTCGGTGAAGTCGTCGGCGGTGAAGGGCAGTACGGACGGCATCCGGGGCGAGGAGTCCGGCGGGGCGATGTCGTCGGCGGGGACCGGCATGGGGCGGTGGCCGTAGGAGCCGATGCCGAGCCGGTCGAAGCACTCGCGGTAGTAGAGGTCGGCTTCCTGGTGGCGCAGGACGGGCCGGACCGCCTCCACGGTCTGCCCGGCGAGCGCGGGGACGGGCCCGGTCCAGGCCAGCTGGTGGGCGAGGGGGGTCAGCGGCAGCCTCATGCCGGCCATCCGGGCGACCTTGGGGCCCCAGATGCCGGCGCAGCACACGACGACGTCGGCGGGGATCTCGCCGTGGTCCGTGACCACGGCGGTGACGCGGTCGGTGCCGGTGGTGTCGTCGGCTTCGGTCCGGACGTCCAGGACCTGGTGGCGGTCGAGGACGCG
The DNA here is from genome assembly GCF_044745505.1 of Streptomyces sp. NPDC086989. Lineage (NCBI taxonomy): Bacteria > Bacillati > Actinomycetota > Actinomycetes > Kitasatosporales > Streptomycetaceae > Streptomyces > Streptomyces sp. NPDC086989. The sequence goes on along the minus strand of NZ_JBIVAL010000005.1, from coordinate 315,172 downwards.
GACGCCGCGGGCGCGGGCGTCCCGCAGCTGTGCCTCGACGGCGAGCACCGACTTGGCCAGGCCGTCGGTGGGGACCAGGAGTCCGCCGAGGATGCGGTCGCGGTCGACCAGGGGGTGCAGGGCCACACATCCGTCGGGGTCCACGAGCCGGCCCTCGACGCCCCATGAGGTGAGCCAGCCGTGGCGGCGCCGCAGGTCGGTGAGGCGTTCGGGGGTGGTGGCGAGTTCGAGTCCGCCGACCTGGAGGAAGCAGGGCTCGCCGTCGACGTCGAGGGCGGCGAGCTTCTCGACGGTGTAGCGGGCCAGTTCGGTCATGGTCTTGGAGGGGTTCGCCTGGAACACGAGACCGGGGGCGTGGGAGGAGGAGCCTCCGGTGACGGGGACCGGGCCCTGGTCGACGACGGTGATCCCGGTCCAGCCGCGCAGGGACAGTTCGTCCGCCAGTGCGGCGCCCACGACACCCGCTCCGATGATGACCACGCGCGGTCCCGCCATCTCCGCCCCTCCGATTCGAAAAGAAATCGAGTTGCCGTCAGCGCAACGTGGTGCAGGTTGCGCAACTCACACTGCCGCTCGCCCCCAGTGGTGTCAAGAGGATCGATTGCGACGCAACTCCGCTGTGCAGAGCGCCCGAACGGCGGTGCCCGGCGGGCTGCCGAAGCAGCCCGCCGGGCACCGCGGCGCACGCGGGCACGGGGCCGGGTCAGCCCTTCCTCCCGAGCCAGGCGTCGACCTTCGCACGGTTGGCGCCGACCCATTTCGCGGCGGCGTCCTGCGGCGACATCTTGTCCTGCGCGATGTACCTCGCCACGAGGTTCTGGTCCTCGTTCGACCAGGAGAAGTTCTTCACGAGCCGGTAGGCCGGACTGTCCGAGTCCGCGAACCTCTTGCTGACGATCTTGTCCAACGCGTACACGGGGTAGTCGCAGGCGACCTTCTCGGGGTCGTCGTCGCAGCCCGCCTTGTACTCCGGCAGCTGCACCTTGACGAGCTTCAGCTCGGAGAAGAGCCACTGCGGTTCGTAGAAGTAGCCGATGACGGGCGTCTTCTTGGCCTCGGCCTGGCGGAAGGCCTGGATCAGCGCGGCTTCGCTGCCCGAGTAGACCACCTTGAAGCCGAGGTTCAGGTTCTTCACCAGGGCCCCGTCGTTGGTGACGAACGACGGGTCGCCATCCAGCAGTTGGCCCTTGTCCCCGGACTCCGAGGTCTTGAACCGGTCCGCGTACTTGTTGAGGTTCTCCCACTGGGTGATGTCCGGGTACTGCTGCACGAGCCACGGCGGGACGTACCAGCCGATGACCCCCTTGTTGCCCGTCTCCCCGGCGGCGACGGCCGTCTTCTGCTGCTCGATGTACTTCTTCTTCAGGTCCGGGTGGCCCCAGTTCTCGACGATCGCGTCGACCTCGCCCGTGCCGAACCCCTGCCAGGCGACCTCTTCCTTGAGGTCCTTCTCGATGACCTCGCAGCCGAGGTCCTTCTTCGCTACGTACGCGATGACCGCGGCATTGGCCTCGTACCCGACCCACGGGTTGACGGCGAGGGCGAAGGAGCCGCACGTGCCCGCGCCGCCGCCCCCGCCGGACGATCCGGCGCCCGCCTCCCCGACCTTCGCGCCGCTGCACCCGCCGAGCACGAGGGCCAGCGCCGCCAGTGCGGCCGGCAGGGCCGGGCGGGCCGGGCGGCGCCGCGCCGACGGCTGCGGCCGTGGCGCATGCGGCTGCGGCTGCGGCTCCGGTCCTGTGGTGCCGATTCCTGCCATGTGTCGGTCCCCTTCTTCCGCCTCAGTGCCCGCCGGGGGCTCTCGCCGCCCGCCGCGCCGCCGCCTGGGTGATCCGGTCGGACATGACCCCGAGCAGCACGATCGCCAGGCCCGCGGCCAGCCCCTTTCCGTACAACTGCCCCTGTGAGAAGCCCGCCACGACGTCGTAGCCGAGGGCGCCCGCCCCGACCAGCCCGCCGACGACGACCATGGACAGCACATGGACGAGCCCCTGGTTCGCGGCCAGCGCGAGGGCGCCGCGGGCCATCGGGAGCTGGACCTTCGTGATGATCTGCCAGGTGCCCGAACCGGCCGACACGGCCGCCTCCACCGTGTCCTGCGGCACCCCCCGCACCCCGTCGGCGATGATCTTCACCGTCACGGGGGCCGCGTACACGACCGCCGCCACGATCGCCGTGAACCGGCTCGCGCCGAACAGGGCCAGGAACGGCACCAGGTAGACGAACGCCGGCATCGTCTGCCCGGCGTCGAGCACGGGGCGGATCAGCCGGTCGGCCGGGGCGCTGCGCCCCATCCACACACCCACCACGACCCCGAGCGCCAGGACGACGACCGTGGCGACCAGGCTGGAGGCCAGCGTCGTCATGCTGTCCCGCCACAGGCCGGTGCCGACGATCAGCGCCACGCACACCGCCGCGGTGGCCGCGGCCCGCGGGCCGCCGAGCAGCGCGCCGAGGGCCACCGCGACCGCGCCGACGAGCCACCACGGGGAGCCCGTCAGCAGCGCCTCGAAGGGGTTGAGCAGCAGGGTCGTGATCACGTCGCGCGCCGCGCCCGTCACCCCGGCGAGGCTGCCCTGGGCCCACGCGGTGGCGGAGTCCGCCGTACGGGAGAGCGCCGCGCCGACACCGGCGTCGGCGGGGAACTGCGCCGCCCATACGTAGGTGTGGGAGAGCCAGACGCATGCCCCGGTGAGCGCGGCGCCGGCGAGGAGCAGGGGGCGGCGCCGGACGTCCGCCGCGCTCCCCCGGCCTCCGGCCGGCGGGGCTCCCGTCCCGCTGCGCTCGCTCGCGGCGGTGGTCACCCGGTCGAGGACGACGGCCAGGACGACGATGGCGAGCCCGGCGTTGAACGCCGTCCCCACGTCGAGCGTCTCCAGCGCCTTGAGGACGGTCTTGCCCAGCCCGGGCGCGTCGATGAGCGCGGCGACGGTGACCATGGAAAGCGCGGCCATGATGGTCTGGTTCACGCCGAGGACGACGGTCCGCTTCGACAGCGGCAGCAGTACGGTGGTGAGCGTCTGGGCGCGGGTCGCGCCGAGCGATCCGGCGGCCTCGACCGTGGCGGCGGGCACGGACCGGATCGCGTGGGCGGTGATGCGTACGGCCGGCGGCATCGCGAAGACCAGCGTGGCGATCGTCGCGGACGCCGGTCCGATGAGGAAGAACAGGGTCAGGGGCGCCAGGTAGACGAAGGCCGGCATCGTCTGCATGAAGTCCAGCACCGGGGTCACCAGGCGGTGCACCCGGTCGGACAGCCCGGCCCAGACGCCGAGCGGAATCCCGATGAGCAGGGAGACCAGGACGGCCGCCAGGGTCAGGGCGAGGGTGTCCATGCTCTCGCGCCACAGCCCCTGGAGGCCGAGGAGGACGAAGCCGGCGACGGCGAGGGCCGCCACCCGTACGTTCCCGAACACCCACGAGAGGTATCCGCTGACGGCGACGACACCCAGCCAGCCGACCACGGGGACGGGCCGGCCGAACGAGGGCTGTGCGAGCAGCCCCTGGAGGAGGGTGACGAGGGTGTCGATGGCGAGCCGGATCTCGTTGAAGACGTGGAGGAAGACCGGGTTGCTGTTCCGGCCCGCCCCGACGGCGTCGTTGATCTCGTTGAACCTCCGGTGGAGCGGCGTCAGTTCGGCCGTGCCGAGGGGAAGCGTGTGGAGGCCGCGCAGCGCCGCCCACAGAAGGGCCCACCCGGCGAGGACCGCGGCCGCCGCCAGGGCGCGTCCGCCGCGGGTCGGCGCGCGCCGCGCGGCCGCCGCCGCCAGGACGGCCATCACGCACCGCTCTCCGGGCCGGCGACGACGGCGAGGATCTCCTCGCCGCCGACGAGGCCCAGCAGCCGCCCGTCCGCCACGACCTTCACGGGCCGGTCCGCGGTGAGGACGGTGCGCACCGCCTCGCGGACAACGATGTCGGGCCCGAGTGACGGCCCGTCGAGGGCGTCGTCCGGGCGGGCCGGGCGCATGATCCAGCGCAGGGTGAGCACCTGCGAGCGCGGCACGTCCGCGACGAAGTCCCGGACGTAGTCGTCGGCGGGCGCCCCGACCAGCTCGTCGCCCGTACCGCACTGGACCGTGCGGCCGTCGCGCATGATGAGGATGCGGTCGCCCAGCCTCAGCGCCTCGGACAGGTCGTGGGTGACGAACACCATCGTCTTGCCGACCTCCCGGTGCAGCCGGACGACCTCGTTCTGCATGTCCCGGCGGATCAGCGGGTCGAGCGCCGAGAACGGCTCGTCGAACAGGAGCACGTCCGGGTCCCCGGCGAGGGCGCGGGCCAGGCCGACGCGCTGCTGCATGCCGCCGGAGAGCTGGTCGGGGTAGGAGTGCTCGTACCCCCCGAGGCCGACGAGTTCGATCACCTCCATGGCCCGCCGGGTACGCTCGGCCCGGCCGGTGCCGCGGATCTCCAGGCCGTACGCGACGTTGTCCAGGACCCGGCGGTGCGGCAGCAGCCCGAAGTGCTGGAAGACCATCGCGAACTTGCGCCGGCGCAGCTCGCGCAGCCGCTTGTGGTCGGCGCCGCGGATGTCCTCGCCCTCGAAGACGAGCTCGCCGGCCGTCGGCTCGATCAGCCGGGTCAGACACCGTACGAGCGTCGACTTCCCGGAGCCGGACAGGCCCATGACCACGAAGACCTCGCCGGGCGACACGTCGAAGGCCACGTCGCGGACGGCCGCGGTGCAGCCGGTGCGCTCCAGCAGCTCGCGGCGGGACAGGGCGCACAGCTCGGGCGAGTCCGGCACCCGGGCCGGCTTCGGCCCGAAGACCTTCCACAGGCCGCGGACGGAGATCACCGGCGGGCCGTCCCCGGGCGCGCCCCGCTGCGCGGGCGGTTCTGTCTTCGTTGCGGTCACTGTCGGCCTCTCTTCGGATGGCACCGGCTCAGCCGCGGAACCAGTGCTGCGCCCTGGGCTGGATGTTCTGCCAGATGTGCTTCGGTTCGCGGTACTCGTCCAGACCCGTGGGGCCCAGCTCGCGGCCGATGCCCGAATGCCCGAAGCCGCCCCACTCCGCCTGCGGGACGTAGGGGTGGTAGTCGTTGATCCAGACCGTGCCGTGCCGCAGCCGCCGGGCGACGCGCTGCGCCTTGCCCGCGTCCTGGGTCCACACCGCGCCGGCGAGCCCGTACCGCGTGTCGTTGGCGGTCCGTACGGCCTCGTCCTCACCCGAGAACCGCTCGACGGTGAGCACCGGGCCGAAGGACTCCTCCCGGACGACGCGCATGTCCGGGCGGCAGGCGTCGAGCACGGTCGGCGGGTAGTAGAAGCCGCCCGCGAGCGCGGGGTCCTCGGGGCGGCGGCCGCCGCAGCGCAGTACGGCGCCCTGTGCCAGGCCGGACGCGACGTACTCCTCGACCCTGGCGCGGTGCGCGGCGGAGATCAGCGGCCCGGTCTCGGCGGCGGGGTCGAAGGGGCCGCCCAGCCGGATGGCACGGGCACGGCGGACGAGTTCGTCGACGAAGGCGTCGTGCAGCGGGTCCTCGACGACGAGGCGGGCGCCGGCCGAGCAGACCTGCCCGGAGTGCAGGAAGACGGCGGTCAGGGCGAAGTCCACGGCCGCCTCGAAATCGGCGTCGGCGAAGACCACGTTGGGGTTCTTGCCGCCCAGTTCCAGCGCGACCTTCTTCACGCCGGCCGCGGCGGACGCCATGACCCGCCGGCCCGTCTCCAGGCCGCCGGTGAACGAGACCAGGTCCACGTCCGGGTGCTCGGCCAGCGGTGCGCCGGCCTCGGGCCCCGCGCCCAGGGCCAGGTTGGCCACGCCGGCGGGCAGCCCGGCCTCCTCCAGCGCGCGCATCAGCAGGATCGCGGTGGAGGGGGTGAGTTCGCTGGGCTTGAGGACGAGGGTGTTGCCGGCGACGAGGGCGGGCGCGACCTTCCAGGCGGCCTGGAGCAGAGGGTAGTTCCAGGGGGTGATGAGCCCGCACACGCCGACCGGTTCGTACACGACCCGGCTGACGGCGTCCTCGCGGCCGGTGTCGACGACCCGGCCTGCGCCGGTGCCGGCGATCCCTGCGAAGTACCGCAGGCACGCCACCACGTCGGCGACGTCGTACTCGCTCTCCACCAGGCGCTTGCCGGTGTCGAGGGATTCGGCGCGGGCGAATTCCCGCGCCTCGCGCTCGATCACCGCGGCGGTGCGCAGCAGAAGTGCGCCGCGGTCCCGTTCGGGGGTGCGCGGCCAGGGTCCGTCGTCGAAGGCGGTGCGCGCCGCGGCGATCGCCGCTTCGGTGTCGTGGCGCGTGCCTTCGCAGACGCTCCGCACCAGGGCGCCGTCGGCGGGGCAGTGGATGTCCCGACGGCCGCCCGCCACCGCTTCGCGCCACTTCCCGCCGACGTACAGATCTGCCACGCGCGGAGCCCTCCATACGGGTAACACCGGTATGTGCGTTGCGTATTGCGCAGCGTAGTGCTCGGAATGGAACGACACGATCGCCCACGGGGTGCGGTACGTCAAGGGGACCGGCGCTCCCGCGGCCGGGCGCGGGGCCCGTGCGGCGGCCCGTTCAGCCGCCGAGGCGCTCCAGCATCGCGCGCCGCCAGCGTTCGGTCTCGGCTATCTGGTTGAAGGTGAACAGGTGCAGGCCGGCCACCGCGGACTCGGGCGATCCCAGGGCGGGGGCGCTGCGGCGCAGCAGTCGCTGCGGGGAGTACCCGCCGGGCGCCGCGAAGCGCAGGAACCACGAGGGGTGGCGGGTGAGGAACTTGGCCGACTCCCCCACGCCGATCTTCGTGGCCATGGACAGCAGCTTCGTGCGTTCGACGGGGCCGGCGACTCCGACGTGCACGGGCAGGACGATCCGCCGCAGGCGCACCTGCGCGAGCCAGTGGCTCAGGGTCGCCGGGTCGAAGCACAGGTTGCTGACGATGTACGTCGCGTGCGGCTGCTTGTCCCGCATCGCCCGCACGGTGACGTCGTCGTCGATGAGGGGGTGGCTCTCGGGGTACCCGGTGATGCCGACGTGCGCGAACGGGCTGCCGAGCTCGCCGAGCCGGCGCAGTACGGGCAGGGCCGCGTCGTACGGCCCGGCCGGCGGGTCGGCGTCGCCGGCCGGTACGAAGACGTCCTCGATGCCGGCGGCGACCAGCCGGTCCACCACGTCCGTGAGGTGCCCGGCGCCGGTGATCTGCCGGGCCGGGACGTGCGGGACGACCCGGTACCCGTGCCCGGCCAGGCGGGTGGCGAGGTCCAGGGTGGGACCGAGGCCCTTGGCCGGGGAGGCGGTGACCGTGACGGGCACGTCCGTCGGGACGTGCGCCAGGACCTTGTCCTCGGTGGCCTTCGCCGGCAGGACCTCGTAGCGGACCCTGCGCAGGAGCTCCGCGAGGCCGCCCCCGGTGACGGGGGCCTGCACGGGGCGTTCCGGGTACGGCGTGGGCCGGGCGGACATGCCGCTCCTCCTCAGGTGTGGCCGGGGCTGCGCCCCTGCTCTGCCTCGCTGTGGAGGCGGTGGTGCCGGTGGAACTCGGCCGTGGACGGCGGCAGCGGCTCGTTGCCCAGGATGAGATCGGCGGCCTTCTCGGCCACCATCATGACGGGTGCGTAGATGTTCCCGTTCGTCACGTACGGCATCACGGACGCGTCGACGACCCGCAGCCCGTCCAGGCCGTGCACGCGCAGGCTCGCCGGATCGGTGACGGCCCCCTCGCCGGTGCCCATCCGGCAAGTGCAGGAGGGGTGCAGGGCGGTCTCGCCCTCCCTGGCCACCCAGTCGAGGATCTGTTCGTCGGTTTCGACGCCGGGCCCGGGCGAGATCTCGCCGTCGTCGTACGGGGCCAGCCCGGGCTGGCCCAGGATGGTGCGTGCGGTGCGGACCGCCTCGACCCACTCGCGGCGGTCCTGATCCGTGGAGAGGTAGTTGAACCGCAGGGCCGGGTGGACCCGGGGGTCCTTGCTCCTGATCTTCACCGAGCCCCTGGCGTCGGAGTACATGGGGCCGACGTGCACCTGGTAGCCGTGGCCCCCGGCGGGCGAGGAGCCGTCGTAGCGGACCGCGATCGGCAGGAAGTGGAACATCAGGTTGGGGTACGCGACGTCCTCGTTGCTGCGCGCGAAACCGCCCGCCTCGAAGTGGTTGGTCGCGCCGGGGCCGGTGCGCAGGAGCCACTGCAGGCCGATCCAGGGGCGGTGGCGCCACTTCAGGTAGGGCTGCATCGAGACCGGCTGCTTGCAGGCGTGCTGGACGTACACCTCCAGGTGGTCCTGGAGGTTCTCCCCCACACCCGGCAGGTCGTGCACGACGTCGACGTCCAGGGCCCGCAGTTCGCCGGCGTTGCCGACGCCGGACAGCTGGAGCAGTTGGGGGGAGTTGATCGCGCCGCCGCACAGGATCACCTCCCCGGCCCGCACCTGTCGGGGCGCCCCGCGGCCGCGGGTGTACTCGACGCCGACGGCGCGCTTGCCCTCGAACAGGATCCGGGTCACGAAGGCCCTGGTCCGCACCTGGAGGTTGGGCCGTTTCATCGCGGGGTGGAGGTAGGCCCGGGCCGCGGAGAGGCGGCGCCCCCGGTGGATGGTGCGGTCGAAGGGGGCGAAGCCCTCCTGCCGGTGGCCGTTGACGTCGTCGGTGAGCTGATACCCGGCCTGCCGGACCGCCTCCATGAAGGCGGTGAAGAGGGGCCCGGTGGCCGGGCCGCGTTCCAGGACGAGGGGGCCCTCGTGGCCGCGGAGCTCGTCACCGGGGTCCGCGGCCAGGCAGTTCTCCATCCGCTTGAAGTACGGGAGGCAGTGCGCGTAGTCCCAGTCCGCCATGCCCGGGTCGGCGCCCCAGCGCTCGTAGTCCAGCGGGTTGCCGCGCTGGAAGATCATGCCGTTGATGCTGCTCGACCCGCCGAGCACCTTGCCGCGGGCGTGGTGGATGCGCCGCCCGTTCATGTGCGGCTCGGGCTCGGACGCGTACTTCCAGTCGTAGAAGCGGCTGCCGATGGGGAAGGTCAGCGCGGCCGGCATGTGGATGAAGACGTCCCACGGGTAGTCGGGGCGGCCGGCCTCGAGCACCAGGACGCGGGTCGCCGGGTCGGCGGAGAGCCGGTTCGCCAGGGCGCTGCCGGCCGAGCCGCCGCCGACGATGACGAAGTCGTACTGCTGGGGCACCATCGGAATCTCGTCCCTCCCCGTCGTCTGCGGCCGAGGGCCGCCCCCAGCCGTCACGATGCGGCGCATGCTAGTACGGGTGCCGTCATGCGCACCAGGTTGCGTCCGACGCAACTTTCCGGCCTCGACGCGCCCGGCCGGTCGTTGGTTACGGCGAGTATGGTTCCGCCATGAGCAACCACGAGTCAGCCACCGAAACTCCGGGCGCGCCGGCGGGCGGGGTGCAGTCCGTCGACCGCGCCGTCAGCGTGCTGGAGATCCTCGCCCAGCGCGGCGAGGCGGGCGTCAGCGAGGTGGCGGCGGAGATCGACGTCCACAAGTCGACGGCGTTCCGGCTGCTGGGGGCGCTGGAGGCGCGCGGTCTCGTCGAACAGGCCACCGAGCGGGGCAAGTACCGGCTCGGCTTCGGGATCGTACGGCTCGCCGGCGCGGTCACGGGGCGGATCGACATCACGCAGGTCGGCCGCCCGGTCTGCGAGCAGCTGGCCGAGGAGCTCGGCGAAACGGTCAACATCGCCATCCTCGAGGAGCAGTACGCGATCAACCTCTGCCAGGTGCGGGGCCCGGGCGCGGTCACGGCGCACAACTGGGTCGGCCAGCTGACGCCGCTGCACGCCACCTCCAGCGGCAAGGTCCTCCTCGCCCACCTCCCGGCGAAGCGGCGCGTGCAGCTGCTGGCGGAGGCCGGCCTGAAGAAGTACACGCCGAACACCCTGACCGCCCGGACGAAGCTGGAGAGGAACCTCGTGGAGGCGCTGGACCGGGGGTACGCCATGACCCTGGAGGAGTACGAGCTCGGGCTGCACGCCATGGCCGCCCCGATCCGCGACCGGGACGGCGTGGTCATCGCCGCGATCAGCGCCTCGGGACCGAGCTACCGCCTCACCGAGGAGCGCATGCACGAGCTCGCCCCACTGCTGGTGAGGGGCGCGCAGGAGATCAGCCACCGCATGGGCCACCTGGGCTAGGGAGTGTCGTCAAAGTAGCGTCGGCCGCCCGAAGGGCGGGGCTGGCGGGGCTTGGTGCGTGCGATCGCAAGGCAAAGGAGGGAACCGACGCGGTGGGGGCACCTCCCAGCGGTAGCTGGGGGACGTCGGTGACCGACGACAACGCGGCGAGCGTGCGTACCAGGCCCCGCCGGCCAGACGGGACTTTGACGACACGACCTAGGCACGCCCCGGCCGGCCGGACGGGACTTCGACGACAGGCTCTGACCCCATACGGGCTGCCCCGGCCGCTGCGCGGAGCCACCCCCTCCCCGCCCTCCCCCGGCCACCGCTGGGGGTGCCCCCATCCCGAAACCGCGCGCGGCGCTGCGCCCCTACGTACGGCCTGCCGCCCCTGCGCGCGGACCGTACGGGCGGACCCGCCGGCGCCGGGCGGTGTCGGTCGAGGGGCCGGCCGGGGCGGCGTGGCAGGGTGGCGGGAGGCGGCCTTGCTCGGGCGCCGCTCGAGGTACGCCCCGAAGGAGTCACGGCATGGCCCAGGTGCCGGTCGGCGAAGTGCGGCTGCACTACGAGGAGACGGGCGAGGGCGAGCCTCTGGTGCTCGTGCACGGTTCCTGGAACGACCACCGGTCCTGGGCGTCGGCCATCGAGGCCGACCTCCGGGCGGCCTTCCGGGTGGTGGGCTACGACCGCCGGGGGCACGGCCGCAGCGGGGCCGCGCCGGGGCCGGGCAGCCGCCGACAGGACGAGGACGACCTGGCCGCGCTGATCGAGGTGCTGGGCCTCGGACCGGCGCACGTGGCCGGGAACTCCTTCGGCGCGTCGATCGCGGTGGGGCTTGCCGCGCGCCGCCCGGAGCTGTTCCGCAGCCTGGTCCTGCACGAGCCCCCGCTGACCTCCCTGGTCGGCGACGACCCGGCCGCGCAGGCAGCCCTGCGGCCGGCGGCCATCACCATCGAGGAGGTCCTCGCCCTGCTGCGGGACGGTCAGGACGCGGCGGGCGCCCGGCTGTTCGTCGAGGGCGTCGCACTCGGCCCGGGCGCCTGGGAGGCACTGCCGGAGGCCGTGCAGGACACCTTCGTCTCCCACGCGCAGACCTGGCGCGACGAACAGGAGGATGCGGACTGGGCCCGGCTGGACCTCACCGCCCTGGGTTCCTGCACCGCGCCGGTCCTGCTCAGCCACGGCACCGAGAGCCCGGTCTGGTTCGCCGCCGTGCTCGACCGGCTGGCCGCCGCCCTCCCCCGGGCCCGGCGCCACACCTTCCAGGGCGCGGGTCACATCCCCCACATGACCCACCCCCGCGCATACGCCGCCCTGGTCACCGCCTTCTGCCGGGGCGACCGTGCTACGTCACCATGAACTGTCGGATGCCGCTTGGGACCTCGTGCAGCCGCTGCTGCCAGGCCTGTCTTCGGGCGGCCGCGGCTGGACGACCGGACGGTCCTGAAGGGGATCGTCCGGAAGCTCCTAGGCCCTGTCGTCAAACTCCCGTCGTCGCCCGGAGGGCGGCCCCGCGGCGTCTGGTGCGTGCTCTCGGCGCGCCGGGCGGAAGACCGCGTACTGGACGTACTTGGCTTTCGCCCGGTGCGGCGAGAGCGCGTGCCAGGCGTCGCGGGGCAGACGGCAGTTTGACGACAGGGCCTAGGACCTCTTCCCCAGGCGGTCCCGGATCCAGTCGTGGAACGCCGCGATGTGGTGCTCGCTGGGGACCAGTACGCCGCCCCCCGCGTACAGGCGCGAGCCCATCGCCGGCTGGCAGCGCTCGCAGGCCTCGAAGTCCTGCCGGTTGACCCGGTCGAAGAGCTCGACGGAGCGGCTGACGTCCCTGCCGCTGTCCACCACGTCCTTGAGGTACAGCCAGTCGCACTCGACGCGGGTGCGGTCGGCTGCGACCGGGTACATCCGGTGGAAGATCACGTGGTCGGGGACGAGGTTGACGAAGACCTGCGGGCGCACGGTGATGGCGTAGTACCTGCGGTCCTGGTCCGGTGACACGGTGGGGATGCGGTCGAGGCCCTCCGAGCCGTCGACGGTGAACCCGCGGATCCCCTCGCCGAAGGCGGCGCCGTGCCCGACGTAGTACTGGGCCGCGTAGCCGCCCGCGAACTCCGGCAGCACCTCGGTGAGTTCCGGGTGGATCGTGGCGCAGTGGTAGCACTCCATGAAGTTCTCGATGATGAGCTTCCAGTTCGCCCCGACGTCGTAGACGATCCGCCGGCCGACCTCCAGGTCGGCGATGCCGTACCGCTCGATGGACTCCGCGTCGCCGAGCCGTTCGACGGCGGCGCCGATGACCTGCTCCTCGAACGGGGGCGGGCTGTCCGCGAGGCAGACCCACACGTAGCCGAGCCATTCGCGTACGGCCACGGGTGCCAGCCCGAACTCGGTCCGGCCGACGTCCGGCATCTTCGTCAGGTTGGGGGCGGCGATCAGCGTGCCGTCGAGGTCGTACGTCCAGGCGTGGTACGGGCATTGGAACGCCCGCCGGACCTCGCCGGTCTCCTGTGTGCACAGCTTCGCACCACGGTGGCGGCAGACGTTGTAGAAGGCGCGGACGGCGTGGTCGCGCGAACGCGTCACCAGGATGCTCTCGCGTCCGACGTCCACGGTGCGGAAGGCGCCCGGTCGGGCGAGTTCGGACGAGCGCCCCACGCAGAACCACATCGTCTCGAAGATGTGCTCCTGTTCCAGCCGGAAGACGTCCGGATCGGTGTAGTACGCGCCGGGCAGGGTGGCGATCAGGCTCTCCGGCAGGCTGCTCGATGACACGTGCACTCCTCGCGGAACGTCGTGGCGAGGGGCGACGGCCGCGGGCTCACGCGCGGCCTTCCCCCCGGAGGGTGGCCGCGCGAGGCGGCTGGTGCGGCTGGTGCGGCAGGCCGGTCGGCGCGTCCTGCCGCAGGACGTACACCGTGCCCTCCTCGACGAGGACCGCGTGGGTGCGGACGGGACGCCTGGCCGGCGGGGAGCCCGCGACGCCGGTGCGCAGGTCGAACTTCGAGGCGTGCAGGGGGCATTCGACCTCGCAGCCCTCCAGCCAGCCGTCGGAGAGCGAGGCGTCCTGGTGGGTGCAGGTGTCGTCGATGGCGTACACCTGGCCGTCGTCGGTGTGGAACACCGCGATCGGGGGGTCGGAGTCGAGCCTGCAGGCCTCGCCCCGCGGGAGGTCCGCGAGCCTGCACACGGGAATCTTCATGACACCTCGGTGCGTATAGCGAAACGGATTGCGGTGAACGCAACGTCAGTTTGAGGGTGCCCCCTTACCTTGTCAAGGAAGGGTTCACGACATCGGGAGGGCCTCGCCACGAGCCGTACGAGGCAGCAGGCTTGGACCATGGAACACGTCGCCGCACTGACCGCGGAGCTCCTCGAAACGGACCGGACGGCGGGAGCGCGCCGGGCCGCCCCGGCGGCACTGCGCGCCATCGCAACCGCCGTCCGCCCGCACCGCGGACGCGCGGGCGCGGTGGCGCAGGCGTCGGGGGCGGGCGCGGTGACGGTTGCGGCGGGTGCGGGCGCGGGCTCGGGCGCGGGCTCGGCCGAACGGTCGGCGCTGATGGAGCTTTTCCAGGTCGCCGCCTGGATCCTCTTCGACGCGGAGCTGCACGGGACCTCGCGGCGCTGCAGCCGCCGGGCACTGGCCCTGGCCCGCACCCTGCCCCGGGAGAGCCGCTCCGTCGAACTGCTCGTGCTCTCCGTGCTCTGCCTCCAGGAGGACCACCTCGGGCGCCCCGCCGCGTCGCTGCGCATCTCGTCGTCCGTCCTGGCCGGCCGGGAGCTGCCGGCGCGGGTGGCCGCCATCTTCCACGTGCGCGAGGCGCGCGCCCGGGCCCGGCTCCGGCAGCGCCGCCGGGCGCTGCGGTCGCTGTCCGTGGCCCGCGAGCTCCTGGCGGACGGTCCCTCGGCGGGCGATCCGTCCTGGACCTGGTGGTTCGACCGCTCGGAGCTCGACGGTCACCACGGGCTCGCCCTCGCCGACCTCGGCGACCTGGACGGGGCGGCCGCCCTCCTGTACGAGGCGACGGCGGCGGACGGGGCGCCCGCCTACCGGTCGCTCTTCCCCGCCGAGCTGGCGTCCGTACTGGCCCGGGCCGGCGCGTGGCGGGAAACGGACGCGTGGCTGTCCGACCTCGTGGACCGCGTCCCGGACATCGGCTCCGTCCGGGCCCTCAACGCCCTGGCCCGCACGACCCGCACCATCGGGTCGGGCCCGCGGATCCCGCGTGCCCTGCGCCACACCACCGGACACCTCACGCAAGCCCTCCGGAGGGAGACGGCCCCTTAGGCCCTGCGGCACCCCGCTCACCCCGCCTTCCGCGTGCTCCGGGGGCCGTGAGAGGGTCGGCGCTGCCTGCGACGACGCCGCGCGAGGAGGACAGGTGACCGGCAGCACATCCACCGGACTGGTACTGGTGGCGGACGACGACGCCGCCATCCGCCGTTCCCTGGAGCGCGGACTGCGGCTGAGCGGCTTCACCGTGCTCCTCGCCGAGGACGGGCCCGGCGCGCTGGCCGCGCTCGCCGACCGGAGCCCGGACGTGCTCGTCCTGGACGTCTCGATGCCCGGCCTCACCGGTACGGAGGTGTGCCGCACGCTGCGCGCCGGGGGGGACGAGACTCCCGTGCTGATGCTGTCGGCCCTCGACGAGGTCGCGGACCGCATCGCCGGACTGCAGGCCGGGGCCGACGACTACCTGGTCAAACCGTTCGCGCTGGAGGAGCTGGTCCTGCGCCTGACCGCCCTGCTGCGCCGCCGCCCGGACCGGGCACCGGCGGACGTGCTGCGCGCCGGCCCGCTCGTGATCGACGAGGCGAGCCGGCAGGTGCGCCAGGACGGGGCCGAACTCCACTTGACCCGGCGCGAGTTCGAGCTGCTGGTCCAGCTCGTGCGCAACGCCGGGATCGTCCTCACCCGGGACCAGCTGCTCGACCGGGTGTGGGGTTACGACTTCGAGGTCCGCAGCGACGCCGTCGACACCTTCGTCAGCTACCTGCGCCGGAAGCTGGAGGAGGGCGGGCGCCCGAGACTGATCCACACCGTGCGCGGGGTCGGCTTCGTCCTGCGCGTGCCCGAGCCCCGGAGCGGATCGTGAAGCTCGCCACCCGCATCGCGCTCTCGGTGACCGTGGTGGTGCCCCTGCTGGTGCTCGCCGCGGGCCTGCTGGTGCTCGGCCTGGTCAGCCGCGATCTGCACCAGCAGCAGGACACCCGGCTCCAGGACCGCGCCTCGGCCGTCCTCCCCGACGTCAAGACGATGCTCACCGCCGACCTGAACGGCCGGCCGAAGGCCGAGCAGAACCAGCACCGCAAGGTCCTCGGCGACGTCCTCGACGCGGGCATCCGGGTCCGGGCGGCGACCGGCGCCACCGTCCTGGAGGGCGGCCCGCAGCCCGCCGAACCGGTGCGACTGCCCGAGCAGACACCCGACGGGCCCGTCACCGTCCGGGCCAAGGGCCACGCCTGGCGGGTGCTGACCGTCCCGGTGACCGGGCCCGCGCCGGGCACGCTGTGGCTGTTCACCCCGGCCTCGGCCGCCGACCCGCAGGTCGTCGCCGTACGCCGCCGCGTGCTGCTGGTGGCCCTGCTCGCGGCGCCGGTCTCCGGACTGCTCGCGTACGGGCTGGCCGGCCGGGCCACCGCGTCCGTCCGGAAGCTGAGCCGCCGGGCCGCCGAGCTCGACCCGGGGGCTGGCGCGGCCGCCTTCGCCAGCACCCCCTCGCACATCACCGAGGTGGACGAACTGTCCTCGGCCATCGGCCAGTTGCTGACCCGGTACGAGGAGCAGGCCGCCCGGACCGCGCAGGCGCTGGACACCGCCCGCTCGTTCTCCTCGGCCGCCTCGCACGAGCTGCGCACACCGCTGATGAGCATGCGGACCGACCTGGACGTCCTCGCCGCCCACCCCGACCTCCCGGCTGCCGAACGGGCCGAGATCGTAAGGGACCTGCAGAGCGACCACGCCCGCCTGCTGGACCTGCTCACGGCCCTGCGGATGCTCGCGCGGGGCGATCTGGTGGAGGTGTCCGCCTTTGCCCCGCTCGACCTGTGCGAGCTCGTGGACACCGTGGCCGGCGAGACCGCCCGCCATCACCCCGCGGCCCGGCTGGACGTGGAACTCCCGCCGGAGTTGAGGGTGTTCGGCTGGGACCCCGGGCTGAAGATCCTGCTCGCCAACCTGCTGGGCAATGCCGTGGTGCACGGCCGGCTGCCGGACGAGCCGGCCCGCATCACGGTACGGCTGCGCGCGGAGGCCGGCTGGGCGGTGCTCACCGTGGACGATGCGGGCCCCGGCATCCCGCCCGGCGAGCGGGAGGCCGTCTTCCGGCGGTTCCACCACCGCCCGGGCAGCCCCGGGTCCGGGCTAGGACTGACGCTCGTCGCCCAGCAGGCGGCCCTGCACCGCGGCACGGTCGCCGTCGGGACGCCGCCCGGGGGCACGGGCACCCGCTTCGAGGTGCGCCTGCCCCTGTCGGCGCCGGAATCCCCGACGCTGCGGCTGCCGGTACGGCGGGACTGGATCTCCCGGGGCGACTGAGCTGCCGCGGACCGCCCGGACTCACAAAGATTCCACAAAGAGGCCCCCTACCGTCCTGTCCGGTCGGCCGCCAGTGAGCCGGCCCGCTCGTACCGAAGGGGATACAGCCATGCTCCCGAACCGTAGGACCGCTGCCGTGATCGGCGCCGTCGCGCTGGCCGGCGCCCTGTTCGCCGCCGCTCCCGCGCAGGCCGACAACGCCAGTCCCGCCCCCGCCGCCCCGAAGACGGCCAAGTCCGCGCCGAAGGGCGACGGCGCCAAGGCCATCTGCAAGCGCCTGCCGAAGACGCAGACGCGGATCACCACCGCGATCAACCGGCTGAACGGTGACGTCACCGTCCCCGGCTCCGTGGCGCGGCTGGAGCAGCGCGTCGCGAACGCCCAGACCGCCGGTCACACCGAGGTCCACACCTACCTGAACGACCGCCTGACCTTCCGCAAGAGCCTGCTGCCCACCCTCCAGAAGCGGCAGGACGACCTGAAGGCCGTCAGCACCTGGTGCTCCGCGCAGGGGTCCAAGTGACCGTCCCCCGCCGCGCCGCGCTGGGGCTGGCGGTCCTGCTCACGGGGGCGGCGCTGGCGCTCACCGGCTGCATGCCGGGCGCGAGCGCCTCACCGAAGGCCACCCAGTCCGTGGGCGGCGCCGACGACGCGACCGTCCAGGATATGCAGAAGAAGCTGGACGACGCCGAGAGCGCCGCCGCCGAGGCGGACTCGGACGCCACCCAGAACAACTGACCCGCCCCGTGCGGGCTCCGGCCCGCCCCCGATGACGGGGGCGGGCCGGACCCATCCCGGGCCGGACCTGTCCCGGGTCAGGCGCGTTTCGCCCGCAGGAAGCGGTGCAGCCGCGTCCACGGCCAGGCGTTGACGACGTCGTCCTTCGTCAGCCAGCCGCGCTGCGCCGTGCCCACCCCGTAGCGCAGGTAGGGCAGGTGGGTGGTCGCGTGCGCGTCCGAGTTCACGGCGAACTTCACCCCGTGGCGTTTCGCCCGCAGGATGTCCTCGTCGCCCAGGTCGAGGCGCTCCGGATGCGCGTTGATCTCCAGCGCGGTGCCCGTTCGCGCGCAGGCCTCGAAGACGGCGTCGAAGTCGGCGTCCACGCCCGGCCGGCGTCCGATCCGCCGGGTGGTGGGGTGGCCTATGACGGCGACGTTCGGGTTCTCACAGGCCCGGATGAAGCGCCGGGTCATGGCATGCCGGCTCTGGCCGAAGTGGGAGTGGACGGAGGCCACGCACAGGTCGAAGTCCGCGAGGAACGCGTCGGGCCAGTCCAGGCCGCCGTCCGGGCCGATGTTGAGTTCCGTGCCGTGCAGCAGCCGCATTCCGCGTACCGTGCGGTCCAGTGCCCGGACCCGCTCGCGCTGGGCCAGGATCTTCTCCTGCGTCATGCGCTGCATCGCGAGGTCCGGCGCGTGGTCGGTGACCGCGTAGTACGCGTAGCCGCGGGCGGCAGCGGCGGCCACCATGTCCTCCAGGGAGGCGAGCCCGTCGGTGAGGTCGGTGTGGGTGTGCAGGTCGCCGCGGATGTCGTCCTCCGCCACGAGGGCGGGCAGTCCGCCGCGCAGGGCCGCCGCGACCTCGCCGCGGTCCTCCCGCAACGGCGGCGGGATCCAGGGCAGTCCGAGCCGGGCGTAGATCTCCTCCTCGGTCTCCGAGGCGAGGTTCTCGCCGCTCTCGGCGTCGAAGAGGCCGTACTCGGAGAGCTTGAGCCCCTGGCGCACGGCCAGCGCGCGGGTGCGGACGTTGTGCGCCTTGGATCCGGTGAAGTACTGGAGTCCCGCTCCCCAGGAGGCGGGCGGCAGGACGCGCAGGTCGACCTGGAGGCCGGCGCCGGTTCGCACGGAGGTCTTCTTCGCCCCCTGCACGACGACCTCGGCCGTGTGCGGGAGCTCGGTGAGCGCCGTCATGAACGGGTCGGACCGGTCGGCCGCCACCAGGACGTCGATGTCGCCGATGGTCTCCCGCATCCGGCGCAGCGAGCCCGCGTACGTGCACCGCACGCACCCCGGGATCCGCTCCATCTCGGCGACGATCTGCTCGGCGATGTCCGTCGCGGCGCCGAGCAGGATCCGGCCGTCGGCGTGGCGCAGGACGGAGATCCCGTGGAGGATGTTCTGCTCCGTCTGCTCGCCGAACCCCTTCAGATCGCGCAGCCGCTCCTCCCGGACCGCCTCCTCCAGCTGCTCGACGGACGAGATGCCCAGCCGGTCGTACAGGACGAGGGCTTTCCTGGGCCCCAGTCCGGGGATGGCCGTCAGCTCGCGCACCCCGGCCGGGACGGCGGCCCGGCTCGCCTCGATGTCCGGGACGTGCCCGGTGCCCAGGAACTCCACGATCTTGTCGGCGATGGACCTGCCCACGTGCGGGATCTCCCGCAGGGCCTTGGCGTCCAGCCCGGCGACATCGGCCGGGTGGCCGCCGACGGAGCGGGCCGCCTTTTCGTAGGCGCGCGCCTTGAAGGCGTCGCCGCCGCTGATCGCGATCAGGTCGGCGTACTCGCGCAGCAGTGCCTCGACCCGTTCGTTGGCCCTGGCCATGCCTCCAGGGTACGGGCCGCGCGCCCCGCGCGAAGAAGTAGAGGATTGTTCACTTTCCATTGACAGGGCGGGCTGCGGGGCCCAAAAGTGTGGCCGTCAGCGATGCATCCGACGGCGGCCGGACACCGCCCCGTCGGCGACCCGTACCGTGCGCCACCGCGACCGAAGCGAGCCCGTATGACTGCGCCCGTACCCCAGTTCCCCGCCGATTTCCTCTGGGGCGTCTCCGCCTCGGCGTTCCAGATCGAGGGCTCCCCCACCGCCGGCGGCCGGGGCCCCTCCTCGTGGGACGCGTTCACCAGGGAGGCGGGCCGCATCAAGGACGGCTCGCACGCGGACGTGGCCACCGACCACTACCGCCGCTACCGCGAGGACGTGGCCCTGATGGCCGGTCTCGGCGTCGGCGCCTACCGGTTCTCGGTGTCCTGGTCGCGGGTCCTGCCGGACGGCCACGGCCGGGTCAGCCGCGAGGGGCTGGACTTCTACGACCGGCTCGTCGACGCGCTGTGCACCGCCGGGATCGCGCCCGTGCCCACGCTGTTCCACTGGGACACCCCGCTCGCGCTGGAGGAGAAGGGCGGCTGGCTCAGCCGCGACACCGCCGAACGGTTCGCCGCGTACGCCTCCGTCGTCGCGGAGCGGCTCGCCGACCGCGTCCCGATGTGGATCACCGTCAACGAGCCCGCCGAGGTCACCCTCCTCGGGTACGGGCTCGGCGAACACGCCCCGGGCAGGCGCCTCGTCTTCGACGCCCTGCCCGCGGCGCACCACCAGCTCCTGGCCCACGGCCTCGGCGTGCAGGCCCTGCGCGCCGCGGGCGCCCGGCAGATCGGCATCGCCGCCTCGCACAGCCCCGTGTGGGCCGCCGGAGACGGCGAGGCCGACCGCGGCGCCGCCGAGCTGTACGACGTGCTCACCAACCGCCTCTTCTCCGACCCGATCCTGACCGGCGCGTACCCCGACGAGGGCCTGGCCGCGCTGCTGCCGGGCCCGGTGGCGGAGGACCTCGCGACGATCTCCGCCCCGCTGGACTGGTACGGCGTCAACTACTACAACCCGATGCTCGTCGGAGCCCCGCAACCGAGTGGGCCGGCGGGGGAGTTCGGGGGCATCGGGATCCCGGCGGACCTCCCGTTCGCGATCCGGCCGATCGAGGGGTACGAGCACACCGACTTCGGCTGGCCGGTGGTCCCGGACGGGCTGCGCGAACTGCTCGTCTGCCTGCGGGAGCGCTACGGTGACCGGCTGCCGCCGCTGTACGTGACCGAGAACGGCTGCTCGTACGGGGACGGTCCCGATCCCGTCACGGGCCGGATCGCCGACGACCGCCGGATCGCGTACCACGCGGGCCACCTCGGCGCCCTGCACCGGGCGATGGAGGAGGGGGTCGACGTCCGCGGCTACTTCATCTGGTCGATCCTCGACAACTTCGAGTGGGCGGAGGGCTACCGGCAGCGGTTCGGGCTGGTCCACGTCGACTACGAGACGCTGGAACGGACTCCGAAGGCCTCGTACGCCTGGTACCGCGACGTGATCAAGGGCCGCGGATGACCGTCGGCCGGACGGCCGAGGAGGACGCCGACCCCGCGGGCGCAGAACCCGCCCCGGCCGACGCGCCGACCGGGGGCGGAGCGGTCAGGGGCGGAGCGACCGGGGGCGGAGCGGCCGGCGGGGAACCGGTCGCGGGGCGGTGGGTGAGCGCGCTGTCCCTCGCCGCTCTGGGCGTCTGGGTGGGCTGGTTCGGGCCGCTCCAGTTGCTGCTGGCCCGCCAGGCCGAGCAGCTCACCCCGGACCACAAGGCGTCCACGCTCGCGCTGGTGACGGGTGTGGGCGCGGCCGTCTCGATGGTCGCCAACCCGGTGTTCGGGGCCCTGTCGGACCGTACGACGGCGTCGGTGGGGCGGCGGATCCCCTGGGTGGTGGCTGGTGTCGTGGGCGGGGCTGCCGGGCTGGTCCTCCTCGCGCGGGCCTCGGGCGTCACCCTGGTGATCGCCGGCTGGTGCCTGGTCCAACTGACCCTCAACGCGGCCTTCGCCGCCCTCACCGCGGCGGTGCCCGACCAGGTCCCGCCCCGGCAGCGCGGCCTGGTCGGCGGCTGGCTGGGCGTCGCCCAGGTGTGCGGCATCCTGGTCGGCACGGCGCTGGCCACGGTCGCGGGCGGCGTCGGCGCCGGGTACCTCGCGTGCGCGGCGTTCTCGGTGCTCGCCGCCGTCCCGTACGTGGTGATGCGCCGCGACACACGGCTCTCCCCCGCCGCCCGGCCGGCCTTCCGGTGGCGGGCGTTCCTCACCGGATTCTGGATCGATCCGCGCCGGCATCCGGACTTCGGCTGGGCCTGGCTGACGCGGTTTCTGATGAACCTGTCGTACTCCGTCAGCACGATGTACCTGCTGTACTACCTGACCGACGCGGTGCACTACGAGCACGACGCGGACACGGGCGTCCTGATCCTGACGGCGCTGAACGCGGTGACCCTGCTGGCCACGGTGGTGGTCGGCGGCGTCCGCTCGGACCGCACGGGCCGGCGGAAGGTCTACGTCATCGGGTCGGGGCTGGTCATCTCGGTGGCCACGCTGCTGCTCGCCGTCTGGCAGACCTGGACCGGGGCGGTCGTCGCCTCGCTGGTCCTCGGGGTCGGCTTCGGCGTCTACACGTCGGTGGACTTCGCCCTGCTGACCGACGTGCTGCCCACGGCCGAGGACCGGGGCCGGGACCTCGGGGTCATCAACATCGCCAACGCGCTGCCGCAGGTGCTGGCTCCGGTGATCGCGGCGCCGGTGGTCACCCACTTCGGCGGGTACACGGCGCTCTACGCCCTTGCGGGCGCCCTCGCGCTGGTGGGATCGGTGCTGGTCCGCCGCATCCGCGGGGTCGCGTAGCGGCGGGCGCCGGCACCGGCACCCGACGTGCACCCGCGGTGCCACCGGTCGGGCCGGTGACACCGCGGGCGGGGTGGGTCAGGAGTTGACGCAGACGTTGCCGGCGGCCGGGTTCAGCAGACCGACGATGTTGATGCTGTTGCCGCAGGCGTTCAGCTGGAGGTGGATCGGGATCTGGACCACGTTGCCCGAAAGAATGCCCGGCGAGCCGATGGCGTAGCCTTCGGCCTCCGCGTCGGCGGCGGCGCTGCCGATCCCGCCCAGCGTCGCACCGACGACCAGAGCGGCTCCGGCCAGCAGGGTACGGATCTTCATGTGGGTCTCCCATCGCATGAGGGTGTGCCGGGCCATCCCATACCAGCGCGGCCCGAAGCCGCCCGATTCACCCGGTCGTGGGCGCTGTCCGCGTCGCGGTCCCGGAGCCCGCGGAAGATTTACGACCGAGAACTTTCCGCGAAGGGCAATCTCCCGGGCGCCCTGCCGCGTATGCCCCTGTGGAAGTCTCTCCAGGAGGAAAGCTCATGGCGATCTTCACTCACCTCATTCCCGCAAAGCACCGCCGTCACGGAAAGAGGGACATGACCTCGGGGAACGACAGCACCGAGAGGCGTCGTCACCGTCGTCGCCGCCACACCCACCACAGCAACCACGGAAACCACGGTCACACCTGGTGATCGGCGAGTACGGCTGGGCGGATCCCTTCGTGGTCCGCCCAGCCGCCGGCCGTTGAGGAAACGCGACGATGAAGCACGTGGCGCGGCATGCACTGCGGCGGCTGCTGTCGGTGGCCGACGATCCCGATGCGGTCGTCGCCGCGGCACCGCCCGTCACCCCGCGCGAGGCGTTCCGGCGGTTCTGGCCCTACACCCGTGGCGGCCGGCGCTGGCTCGTCCCGATCCTCCTCTTCAGCATCGTCGGCCCGCTGCTGGACGCGGCCGAGATCTGGCTCTTCAAGGTCGTGGTCGACGAGGTCCTCGTACCGCGCGATTTGGGCCCGTTCCTGTGGATCGCACTGGCCTATCTGGGCCTGGTGCTGTGCTCGGGCGTTCTGGGGTTCGCCGACGACGTGATGTCCACGTGGGTCGGCGAACGCTTTCTGCTGGCCCTGCGCGCGGACGTCTACCGCCACGTCCAGGGCCTCTCGCTCGGGTTCTTCGAGCGCCGGCGGCTGGGAGACGTACTGGCCCGCATCACCGGCGATGTCGACGCGATCGAGACGTTCCTGCTGTCGGGCGTGACCAACGCCCTGTACTACGTCATCCAGTTGGGCGTCTTCCTCGGTCTGCTCTTCTACCTGAGCTGGGACCTGACCCTTCTCGCGCTCGTCATCGTGCCGCTGTTCTGGGGCGCGGCCCGGCGCTTCTCCCGGCTGATCAAGGCCGCGTCGCGCGAGCGGCGCCGGCGCAGCGGCTCGATCAGCGCGATAGCCGAGGAGTCCCTCGGCAACATCGCCCTCGTTCAGGCGTACAACCGGCAGGGGACGGAGGAGGGCCGGTTCGCCCGCGAGAGCATGGGCCGGTTCCGCGCGGCGCTGGTCTCGGCCCGCATCCGCTCCGTGTACGGCCCTCTCGTCGAGGCGATCGAGCTGACCGGTGCACTGGCCGTCCTGGCCCTGGGTACGTGGAAGCTGGCCCAGGGGCAGCTCACGCTGGGCGGACTGCTGGTCTTCGTCGCGCTGCTGGGCAAGCTCTACAGTCCGATCCGCGACCTGTCCCAGCTCACCAACACCCTTTACGCGGCCTCTGCGTCGGCCGAGCGGATCATCGAACTGCTCGACCAGCGTCCGCAGGTCGTGGAAGTGGAAGCCGCCCGTGCCCGGAAGGTCGGACGCGCCCGGGGCGATGTCGAGTTCCGCGGCGTCTCCTTCCGCTATCCGGGCACGGGGCGCTGGGCCCTGCGCGACGTGTCGTTCCGCGTGGAGCCGGGTGCGACGCTGGCGCTGGTCGGGACGAGCGGCGCCGGCAAGTCCACGGTCGGGAAACTGCAACTGCGCTTCTACGACCCCGACCAGGGGGCCGTCCTCCTCGACGGCACCGACCTGCGGGAGATCCGGCTGTCCGAACTGCGGGAGAACGTCGCGGTGGTGCTCCAGGAGACGCTGGTCTTCCACGGTACGGTCCGCGAGAACATCGCGTACGGCCGGCCCGGCGCGACGGAGGCGGACATCGTCGCGGCGGCGCGGGCGGCCGACGCCGACGGGTTCATCCGGCTGCTCCCCGAGGGCTACGACACCGTCGTGGGCCAGCGGGGCCGGACCCTGTCCGGCGGCCAGGCCCAGCGCCTTGCGATCGCCCGCGCGATGGTGCGCGACGCGCCCGTACTCCTCCTGGACGAGCCGACCACCGGTCTGGACGCCGCATCGAGCCGCCGGATCATGGAGCCGCTGCGCCGGCTGATGGCCGGACGGACCACCGTCGTGATCTCCCACAACCTGCTCACCGTCCGCGACGCGACGTCCACGGTGGTGCTGGAGAAGGGCCGGGTCGCGCAGTGCGGCACGCACGACGAGCTGCTCGTACGGGACGGCCCCTACGCCCGCCTGCACCGGGCGAACGGTGGCGCGCCCGGCCTCGCCGCCGGTCCTCCTCCCCTCCAGGTGCTGTCGTGAGCCCCGCCACCACCGCCACCACCGCCCGGACACCGGCCCCGCTGCTGGCGCCCGGTACGGCGGCGGCCCCCGGCTACGAGGTCCTCGCGCACCTGGCCCGGACCGGGTGGCTCGACCTGTACGACGCCTGGAGCGGGGAGCGGGACTGCCGGTGCGTGGTGAAGGTGCTGCGCCCGGACCGCAGCGGCGAGGCGCGGCTGGGCGAGCGTCTGGTCCGCGAGGGCCGCTGGCTCCAGGGCTTCACGCACCCCCATCTGGTGCGCGCGTACGAGACCTTCGAGTCGCCGGAGCCGCTGGTCGTGCTGGAGACGCTGACGGGCGAGACGCTGGCGCACCTCGTCGACCGGCTCCCGCGGCGGGCGTCCGCCGAGGACGTGGCCGTCCTGGGCGTGCAGCTGTGCTCCGCCATGCACTACCTGCACGGGCAGGGCCTGCTGCACCTGGACCTGAAACCGTCCAACGTCGTGGTGGAGGGCGGTCACGCGAAGGTGCTCGACCTCAGCGTCGCCCGCGCCCCGGGCCACGCACCCGCGGGGGCCGGCACGTTCGGCTACATGGCCCCCGAACAGGCACGCGGGGGCGTCCTGTCGACGGCGGCCGACGTCTGGGGCATCGGCGTCACCCTGTACGAAGTGGCCACCGGGGAGGTGGCCTTCGATCCCGGCGAAACCCTGGACACGGGTACGGGTACGGGTACGGGCGCAGGCAGCGGCCCGGCTTCGGGAAGCGCAGAAGCGGGCGGGGGCGGGGACTGGTATCCGCAGCTCGAAGGTCCGGCCCCGCCCGTCGGCGCCCGGCGGCGCCTGCCCCGGGCCCTGGCGGCGGCCATCGACGGCTGTCTGCGCCCCGATCCGACGGCCCGGCCCACGGTGGCGGAACTGTCCGCGGCCCTCGACGCGACGCTGCGCCGGCGGCGCCGCGACACCCTCGCACCGGAGTGAACCGCGCGTACGAGGGCGTCTGGTGGGGCTGGCCGCCGGTATGTAATGTCACATTGCATGATGCTCTTACGGCGTGCCGCGTCCGTCGCGGCCCTTCTCGCCACCGTCCTTCCCCTGGTCGTCGCCGCGCCCGCGCACGCGGACGGGACGTCCCCCTGCCGCGCGGCCTCCGGCCCCGTCCCACGCCCCGACCCCGAGCAGGCGCGGCTCGCCGACGCCCGGACCACGGCACTCGTCGAACGCGCCGGGTTCGGGGACTTCGTCCGGCGTTTTCCCGCCGCGCTGTGCACGGCCCGCAGCGCCGCCGAGGCGGGGCGGCTGCTCGACGACTGGGGCGGGGCCCTCTGGCAGGCCGCCGTACGCCGCGCCCAGGACCGGCGGCCCGGCGGTGACCTCCCGGCCGGCGACGACCGGCCGCTGTACTGGACCCGGCTGGCCATGACCACCGCGCTCGCCCGCTGGCAACCGGCCTTCCCCGTCGACGGTCCCGAGCTGCGCGCCCGCTTCGAGGACGCCTCCCGCGGCCTCACGGACAACGCCTTCCGGTCGGCGCCGGGCGTGCGGCGCGTCTTCATCAGCGGCTTCGACCCGTTCGGGCTCGACGCCGAACTGCGCCGCGCCAACCCCTCCGGCTCCGCGGCCCTCCGGCTCAACGGACTCCGCATCACCCTCGCCGACGGCGGTCCCGCCGAGATCCGCGCCGTCGTCCTGCCGGTGCGGTACGCGGACTTCGACGCCGGCATCGTGGAACGGGCCTTCGCCCCGCGCCTGGCCGGCGGCCTCGACGCGGCCGACGTCATCACCACCGTCAGCCAGGGCTACCCCGGCATCTTCACCCTGGAGGCCTGGGCGGGCCGGTCCCGGTCGGCGGACCCGTACCCCGACAACACCGGCTCCCTCTCCGGCGGCACCCGTGAGCACCCGGTCACCGCCCCCGGCCTCGGCCCGGGCGCGGAGTTCATCCGGACCACGCTTCCCACCGAGGCCGCCACCGGCTCCGTGCAGAGCCCGTACCCCGTGCTGCTCAACACCGCCGTCACCGAGATCCCGGCGGGCGGCACCGCCCCCGTGGACCGCGAGGACGGCCCGACACCGGGTTCGCGGGCCGTGGAGGGCGGCGGGGGCGGTTACCTGTCCAACGAGGTGGCCTACCGCTCCAACCGGCTGCGCGGTGAACTCGCCCCGCAGCTGCCCGGCGGTCACCTGCACACCCCCGTCCTCACCGGCCTCCCGGCGGATCCGGCGCTGCTGACGGGACCCGAGTTCGAGCGCAACGAGACCGCGATCACCACGGAGGTCCGCGCCGTCCTCGAACACACCGGCGCGCGCCCCTGATCCCGGCTACAGGGCGCCGAGTTCGTCACTCAGGTCCCGCAGGCCGAGCGAGCCGAGCGAGAGCGCGGCCATGTGCCAGCGTTTGAGGTCGAAGTCCGCACCCTGCTTGGCCCGGGCCCGCTCCCGCCCCTCCAGCCACGCCCGTTCACCGAGCTTGTACGTGACGGCCTGGCCGGGCCTGCCCAGGTAGCGGATCACCTCGCTGTCCAGGTAGGCCGCGGGCCGGCTGGAGTAGCGGCCGAGGAACTCCCGTGCCAGCACGGGCGTCCAGCGTTCGCCCGGCCGGAACGGCGAGCCGGCCGGGATCCGCAGCCGCAGGTGCATCCCGATGTCGATGATCACGCGGACGGCCCGCATCATCTGGGCGTCGAGATGGCCCAGCCGGTGCGCCGGGTCGGTGAGGAACCCCAGCTCGTCCATGAGGCGTTCGGCGTACAGGGCCCAGCCCTCGGTGGTGGCGCTCACCTTGGCGACCTTCGTCTGGTACCGGGACAGGCCGTCCGCCAGGAACGTCCAGTGCCCCAGCTGGAGATGGTGTCCCGGGAATCCCTCGTGGTACCAGGTGGACACGAGGTTGTGGGTGGGGAAGCGGGTCCTGCCGAGCGTGGGCAGCCAGGTCCGGCCCGGGCGCGTGAAGTCCAGGGAGGGCTGTGAGTAGTACGGCGCCGCGGCGCCGCCGGGCGGTGCGATGCAGGACTCGACGCGCCGGACCGGCTCGGCGATGTCGAAGTGCCGCCCGTCCAGGGCCTCCACGGCCTCGTCCATCAGGGACTGGAGCCACAGCCTGGTCTCCTCGACCCCGTGGACGCTCCGGCCGTGGTCGCCGAGCCAGCCCAGGACCACCCAGGGGTCCTGTCCGCCGGGCAGGACGCGCGTTGCCTCGGCCCGCATCTCGGGCAGCAGCCGGTGGAACTCCTCCCAGCCGTACGCGTGCGCCTCGTCGAGGTCGAGGTCCGCGCCGGTGTAGTAGCGGGCGAAGCGGGCGTAGCGCTCGCGCCCGACCGCGTCCTCGGCCCCGGCGCCGGTGGCCTGCGCACCGTACTCGCGCCGGAACCACTCCGCCAGCTCGGCGAACGCGCCCATGGCCACGCGGGCCGCGGCCGCCACCTCGGCCGCCTGCTGCGGCGGCGCTCCGGCCGCCAGGGCGCCGAACCCGCCCGCCCCGGCGCCCAGCCACTCCTCCAGTTGGACCACGTTGGCCCGCACCTGGCGCGGCGCCGCGGCCGTTCCGCGGCGGACGCCCTCGGCGAGGGAGGCCCGGTAGCCGCTCAGACACGCGGGCACGGCCCGCAGCCTCCGGGCGATCGCCGCCCAGTCCTCGGCCGTCCGGGTCGGCATCACCGCGAACACCTTGCGCACCCGGTGCAGGGGTGAGGAGATGTTGTTGACCGCGCGCAGGTGCTCGCCGGCCTCGTGCTGGGCCAGTTCCGCGTCGAGCCGTTCCCG
The DNA here is from genome assembly GCF_044745505.1 of Streptomyces sp. NPDC086989. Classification (NCBI taxonomy): domain Bacteria; kingdom Bacillati; phylum Actinomycetota; class Actinomycetes; order Kitasatosporales; family Streptomycetaceae; genus Streptomyces; species Streptomyces sp. NPDC086989. Next base: position 286,837 of record NZ_JBIVAL010000005.1, on the reverse strand, counting down.
CAGCAGCCGTGCGCACCGCCGCTCGACGCCGTCGGCATCGCCGTCGGTGTCGCCCTCGGCATCCCCGTCGGCGCACGCGCGCGGGGCGGCTTCGGCCACGGCGAGCCGTACGAGGGTCCCGCGCGCGAGTTCCGCCTCACCGAGCGCCCCGTCGGGCGAGAAGTCGGGCAGTCTGTCCGTGCCGGCGGAGGTGCCGAGATACGTGCCGGTGATCGGGTCGAGCGCGACCAGGGCGTCGACGTGCGCGTCGGAGATCTGGCGGGGCAGCTCACGCTGGGGCCTCAACATGCCCGAGGTACTGCCCAGGGCCTCCCCCGGGCACTCCCCGGCACCGGGTCTTTGGCCGGTTCGGCGTGCCAGCTCCGACGTGCGCCCCGTGGGAGTGGTGCGCACGATGGTGTACGGGACCGCCATGGCTTGCCGACCCGGGTCCCGCACCCGAGAGAGAGGCTGCGCGATGAGCAGCACGCCGAGTACGACGCCGAGGGGTACCAGCAGTGGCAGTGGCTGGGCCGCGGGCGGCACGATGTTCGCAGGTGTACTGATGATCGTCAGCGGTGTCTTCGCCGTCATCGAGGGCATCGTCGCCCTCGCGAACGACGAGGTGTACCAGCACATCGGCAACTACACCTTCAAGTTCGACCTCACGGCCTGGGGCTGGATCCACCTCCTCGTGGGCATCCTCGTACTCGTGGCCGGCGCGGCGATCCTCAAGGGTTCGGAGGCGGGCCGGATCGCCGGTATCGCCCTGACCTGCCTGTACGTGATCTTCCACTTCATGTGGCTGCCGTACCAGCCGCTGTGGTCCCTGATCGCCATCGCCATCGGCGTCTTCGTGGTGTGGGCCCTGTGCACCGACGTCCAGCGGACGAGAGTCCCCTGACGGTGTGAGGTGCCGGCCAAGCCCCCGCTACCCTCGTGCCGGTACGACGACGTGACCGGCGAAGGGGAGCACGGACAGCATGACGATTCACCGGCCGGGCCGGCCCGGGGACCTGCCCGCAGCGGAACTGCTCTGGGCCCGCTGGGCGTTGGTCGCCGTCCTTGAGGCGACGACGGCGGCGGAGAGCCGCGGGGTCCACCGGACCGGTCACTGGATCGACGCCGGGGGACTCCATCTCGACGACTGCGGCTGCACGTGGTGGACCCTGGCCCGGATGGGCCGGGGCCGCTTCGTGCTCTACGGCGAGGACGAGTCGAGCGCCGTCAAGTGGCACGAGCCCCGCGTGGACATGCTGGCGCAGGGTCCGGACTGGCTCCCTCACGAGAGGCTGCGCGAGCTGGCCGGGAGCTGGGAACTGGGCTGCGTCTACTGGTACGAGAACGGCGCGTGGTCCCGCGCACCGTACCCGGACGACCTGGAGGACGACGGTCTGGACTGCGGCATGAGCCGCTTCGCGGACCGCGGGGAGGTCCTCGGCCTGCTGGCCGGCCACGGCCGGGCCGCGCAGGAGCTCCTGGAGGCCGCCGAGGCGTACCGGCTCGCCCCGCAGGCGCTCGACGCGGTGGTGGCCGGCGCCGGCGACGGGGACCCGGACGACGACCGGGACGAGCCGTGGGACCTGCCCGCGATGCACCGCGCGCTGCGGCTGGCCGCCCTCACGGCCGAATCCGTCCCCACCCCCTGAAGGGCCGTCCCGCAATCCGCGGGACCGTCCTCAGGGCGTGCACGCGTTCGGGAAGTGTTCTAGCGTCGTAGGCAGCGAGCCGCCGAGCAGAGGTGGGAACAGTGGCAAGTCCGACTCCGGCCCAGTTCCGGGCCGTCCACGGCGACATGGGGCACTGGCAGGCCGTCGACTTCGAGGTCTACGAGCACCTCGTGGAGAACCAGTACGTCGTGGGCCCGCCGCCCCGGCCCCAACCCGCCGAGCGCCCGGACCGGACCCCTCCCCCGGGACCCCGGTCACACGACTGAGGGCTGTCCCGTGTCCGCGCGCCCGCCGGGGATCACGGGACAAGCCCTTACGGGGCCGTGACGGCTGCCGCCGTGTCGTCACGGGGTGAGGGCGCGGGGGTGGTGTCGGCGGTGGTGTCCGGGTCGTGCGCCTGCTGGGCCGCCCTGCGGCGCAGCGCGTCCTCGTCCGTTTCCGCGTCATAGGTCACGAGCTTCGGCAGCAGCACGGACAGCGCCGCCACCGCCCCGATGCACATCAGGCCGCCGCTCCAGAACGCCGGACGGGTGCCCGTCCAGCCCGCGACCGTGCCCGCGCGGACCTGGCCCAGCTGCGGGCCCACGCTGTACGACAGCACCTCGATGCCGGCCAGCCGCCCGCGCAGTTCCTCGGGGATGGTCTGGTTCCAGATCGTCGCCCGGCCCAGCCCGCTCAGCATGTCGCCGGCGCCCGCGACCGCCAGGCACACCAGGACCAGCCGGATGTCGCCGAACCAGCCCGCCGCCGCGATCGCCGCGCCCCACACCGCGGCCCCGCACACCACGAACAGGCCGTGCCGCCGCACCCGTGAGGTCCAGCCGCTGGTCATGCCGAGCACGAGGGAGCCGACGGCGCCCGCCGAGTACATCAGGCCCAGCGCCCAGACGGCGTCCAGCTCGTCCGCGAGGAAGGGGAAGATCGTGTTGGGGAAGGCGAAGAACATCGCCGCCAGGTCCACCGCGTACGTGCCCAGCAGCACCGGCCGGCTCCACGCGTAGCGCGCGCCCTCGGCGATCCCGCGCAGCGAGGGCCGTTCCGCGTCCGGCGACGGCGGCGCCGGGGACAGCCGGGTGCACAGCGCGACGGACAGCGCGAACCCCGCGACGGTGATGCCGTAGGCGGCCGGGTAGCCGGCGTAGGCGACGACCAGGCCGGCCAGCGCCGGTCCCGCGATCGCGCCGATCTGGTAGCGCAGGGCGTTGAGGGCGGCGGCCGCGGTCTGCTGCTCGTGCGGCACGATCCGGGCCATCATCGAGTCCAGGGCCGGGCGTTGGAGCCCGGCCAGCGCCGAGACGCCGGCGGCGACCACGTACAGGGGCCACAGCATCGGACTCGGCAGCAGGGAGTTCACGAGCAGGACGAGGGCCAGCACCCCGAGGCCGGCCTCGCTCAGCAGGATCAGCCGGCGCCGGTCGAGCGCGTCGGCGAGGGCTCCGCCGTACAGGCCGAAGACGACCAGCGGGACGAGTTCCACCGCGCCCATCGCACCGACCGCGAGCGGCGAGTCGGTCAGGTGCTTGATCTGGAGCGGGAGGGCGATCATCGCCATGAACGACGTGAAGAACGTGACGGCGCCCTGGAAGAAGAGCAGCCGGAAATCGCGGCTGGAACGCCACGGGGCGAGGTCGGGAAGCAGGCCGGACAGGCGGGTGGTACTCACGACGGATCATCGTGCGTGACCCGCCCGCGCCCGGGCAACGGGTTTTCCCGGTGCCCGGGTGCGGCTGCGCGTGCGGGAGCGGGCGCGGCCCGGCGGGGCGCCCGGTCAGGCCGGGCCGGTGCCCAGGTGCTGCCAGAGGAACGTGTAGGCGAGGGCGTGGTTGACGGCGGCCTGTTCGTTGTCGCCGGCCCCGCCGTGGCCGCCGTCGGTGTTCTCGTGGAAGAGCACCCGGTGGCCCAGTTCCCGCAGCCGGGCGGCCGTCTTGCGGGCGTGGCCGGGGTGGACGCGGTCGTCGCGGGTGGAGGTCATCAGCAGCAGCGGCGGGTAGGGCCGGTCCGCGGAGAGGTTGTGGTACGGGGAGAGGGCTTCGAGGTGGGGCCGGTCCGCTTCGCTGTCGGGGTCCCCGTACTCGGCGACCCAGGAGGCCCCGGCGAGCAGGCGGTGGTAGCGGAGCATGTCCAGGAGCGGCACCTTCGCGACGACCGCGCCGAAGAGCTCGGGGTGGCGGACGAGCATCGCGCCCATGAGGAGGCCGCCGTTGCTGGCGCCGGTGATGCCGAGCCGGCCGGGGGTGGTGATGCCCCGGGCGGTGAGGTCGGCTGCGACGGCGGCGAAGTCCTCGAAGGCCCGTACCCGGTTCGCGCCGAGGGCGGCGCGGTGCCAGGCGGGGCCGTATTCAGAGCCGCCGCGGATGTTGGCGACCGCGTACGTTCCGCCGCGGGCGAGCCAGGCGCGGCCGGTGAGCGGGCTGTACCCGGGGGTCTGCTGGTCGCGGAAGCCCCCGTACCCGTAGAGGAGCGCGGGACCCGGCCGGTCCCGGCCGGCGGGGCCGATGACGAAGTACGGCACCTGCGTCCCGTCGGCGGAGGTCGCGAAGAACTGCCGGACCGACAGGCCGCGGGCGTCGAAGCGGGCGGGGGCCTGCTTGATCGGCTCGGACGCGGCTCCGATGTGCCCGTGGGCGAGGGTGGAGGGCTGGAGGTAGCCGTCGACGTCGAGGAAGTACTCGTCGCTGACGTCCGGGTCGGTGTCGGTGACGGTCGCCGAGGACAGCGGGGGCACGTCCGCCAGCGGGCGCCGGCTCCAGCCGTCGGGGCCCGGGGTGAGGACCTCGATGCGGGTCGCGACGTCGGCCAGCGTCTCCAGGATCAGGTGGTGGCGGGTCCAGCTGTGCCCGGCCAGCGCGGTGCGCTCGTCGGGTGCGAACAGCACGTGCGCGGTGCGGTCCCCGGCGAGGAACGCGTCGAAGTCGAAGGCGAGCAGTGAGCCGGCGGGGTGTCCCAGCCACGGGGTCTTCGGGGTGACGACCAGCCACTGCCGGTACGCGTACTTCCCGGCGTCGTCCGGTACGTCGATCCGTACGAGCCGGTCGCCCTCGGCGAGCAGGTACAGCTCGTGGTGGAAGAAGTCGGTGGAGCGGGAGACGAAGTCCCGTTCGTGGCCGGGGGTCGGGTCGTGCCAGCCGGCGGCGGACACGTCGGCGGCCTCGGCCTCGAAGACGATCCGGGCGTCCTCGACGGGGGTGCCCCTGCGCCAGCGCCTGACCGTGCGGGGGTAGCCGGAGGCGGTCAGCGAGCCCGGTCCGAGGTCGGCGCCGAGGAAGACGGTGTCCTCGTCGATCCAGCCGATCCGGGTCTTCGCCTCGGCGACCTCGAAGCCTCCGTCGACGAAGGCGCGCTCCGCGAGGTCGAACTCGCGGACCACGACGGCGTCGGAGCCGCCCCGTGACAGCTGGACCAGCGCCCGGCGGTGGTCCGGGTACCGGACGCGCGCGCCGGCCCACACCCACTCCTCGCCCTCCTGCGCGGCGAGGGCGTCGATGTCGAGGAGCACCTCCCAGGCGGGGTCGTCCTTGCGGTACTGCTCCAGCGTCGTACGCCGCCACACGCCCTTCGGGCGGTCCGCGTCGCGCCAGAAGTTGTACAGGTGCGCCCCGCGGCGGACGGTGTACGGGATGCGGTCGGCGTCGTCGAGGACCTCGCGGAGTTCGTCGCGCAGCGCTTCGAAGCGCGGGTCGCCGCTGAGGGCGGCGGCGGTCTCGGCGTTGCGCTCGCCCACCCAGGCCAGCGCGGCCTCGCCCTCGACGTCTTCCAGCCACAGGAAGGGATCTTCAGCAGTCACTCCACGATTGTGCAGCCCCGCGGGGCCGGCCGGAGCCGCTCGCGCCGAAGCGGGCGCGCCGGGTCCCGGCGCGGGCCGGTCATGCGGACAGCGGCCGGTCGTGGGCGCCGACGGGGGCGGGCAGGGCCGTCGAGCCGGTGAGGTAGCGGTCCACGGCGGCGGCCGCGGCCCGGCCCTCCGCGATGGCCCACACCACCAGGGACTGGCCGCGCCCGGCGTCGCCGGCGACGAAGACCCCGTCGGGCCCGCGGTGCGGGGGCCGGGCCGGTGGCCTGCCCCGGGCCGGCGGTGCACCCGCCGCCGGGGCCTGGGCCCAGGGCGGCGCCTGGGCGTGCGGCGCGGGGCGGGCCGGGCCGGCACCACCCGGCGGCGGGGGCTCGCCGAGGGCCGCGTAGTGCGCGTCGCGGGCGAAGTTGCCCCGGTCGTCGCGGGTGAGTCCGAGTTGCTCGCCGAGCCGGCAGTCCTGTTCGGGACCGGAGAATCCGAGCGCCAGCAGGACCAGTCCGGCGTCGATCACCCGCTCGGTGCCCGGCATCGGCTGCCGCCCCGCGGGCTCCACCGCCGTCAGGTGCAGGGCCCGTACCCGGCCGGCCGCGTCGCCTTCGAAGTGCATGGTCGCGCTGGAGAAGAGCCGGGGATCGGTGCCGTGGCGGCCGCGCGCCTCCTCGTGGGCGTGCGAGATCCGGTACACCTGCGGGTGCACCAGCGGCCAGGGCTCGCCTTCCGGCCGGTCGGCGCCCGGTTCGGGGCGGATGTCGAGCTGGACCACCGACAGGGCTCCCTGCCGCAGGGCGGTGCCCAGGCAGTCCGAGCCGGTGTCCCCGCCACCGACGATCACCACGTGCCGGCCCTCGGCGGTGATCACGGGCGCCGCGTGATCGCCCTCGCAGACCCGGTTGGCGCAGGTCAGGTAGTCCATGGCCTGGTGGATGCCGAGAAGCCCGCGGCCCGGAGCGGGCAGCTCCCGGCGCTGTGCGGCCCCGACGGCGACGACGACCGCGTCATGGCGCCGCCGCAGTTCGGCCGCGTCCGTGCGGCCGCCGATGTCGGCGTCGGTGCGGAAGACCGTGCCTTCGGCCCGCATCTGGGCGATGCGCCGGTCCAGGTGCACCTTCTCCATCTTGAACGCGGGGATGCCGTAGCGCAGCAGGCCGCCTATCCGGTCGGCGCGCTCGTAGACGACGACGGTGTGCCCGGCCCGGGTCAGCTGCTGGGCCGTGGCGAGTCCGGCCGGGCCGGAGCCGATGACGGCGACGGTCTGCCCGCTGAGCCGGCCGGGCGGTGCCGGCGGGGTGTATCCGAGCGCCCAGGCCTGGTCGGCGATGGTCTCCTCGACGTTCTTGATGGTCACCGGGTCGGCGTTGATGGCCAGGACGCAGGAGTCCTCGCAGGGGGCGGGGCAGAGCCGGCCGGTGAACTCGGGGAAGTTGTTGGTGGCGTGCAGCCGCTCGGCCGCGGCCCGCCAGTCGCCGTGCGCGGCGTACGCGTTCCACTCGGGGATGAGGTTGCCCAGGGGGCAGCCGCCGTGGCAGAACGGCACGCCGCAGTCCATGCAGCGGTTGGCCTGCTCCGACACGAGGGGCAGCAGCTTCTGCCCGGCGTGCACCTCCGACCAGTCGCCGAGCCGCTGGTCCGCGGGGCGCGACGGGACGGGGTTGCGGGGGGTCCTGAGGAACCCGTACGGGTCGGTCATGCGCCGCCTCCCTGGTCCCGGGCGGATAGCGGTCAGACCAGGCTACGCCGCCCTCGGCGCGGCTTCCCGGCGGGCGGGCTCCCTCGGGGGCGGAGTCGGCCCGGGAGGCCGCGGTGGCGCCCCGGACCCGGGCGCGCGCCGTCGGGTCACGGGCGTGTCCGGCACCGTCGGGTCACGGGCGCGCCGTCGGGTCGGGCGGCGCCGTCGGGGCAGGGGCGCGCCGTGGGGTCAGGCGGCTCCGTCGGGCGGCTCCGTCGGGTCACGGACGTGTCCGGCGCCCGCCCGTGCCTGCCCGTGCCCGCCCCGGCCGGCGGTGCGCGGGCGGCCGGGGCGGCCGGCGCCGGTTCACAGCGCGGCGCGGGTCCGTGCGACGAGCTCCCTTGCCCCGGCCACGGTGGCCGTCAGCTCCTCGGCGGTGCTGCCCGGCGCCCCCAGCAGTTCGCTGACGCGCCGTGCGAAGCCGGCGGGTGCGCCCGGCAGCGTCCCGGCGACGGCCAGCGCGCCCTTCTCGTTCAGGCACCACCGGCGGTCTGCGGCGAACAGCGCCTGCACGAGGACGCCGACGGCCCGTGACAAGCACAGCGAGACGTACAGGCCGTCCGCCCGGGCGGCGCCCTTCGCCGCACCCTCCACCAGGAACTCCGCCTCCCAGGCGGCTGCCGTCAGGGCGTCCCGCAGCGGCTCGGGGTAGTCGGCGGTCTCCCGCCGGAGGCCGCTCAGCTCGCCCGTCGGATCGGCGAGCACCCGTCCGAGTGCGACCTCGCCCGCGTAGCAGGGCGACCAGAACCCGAGCGGGTGCCCCGCCTGGGTGCCGACCTCGTACCGGCCCTCGCGGCACCGGTCCCAGACCTGTCTGACCCGGTCCAGGTCCCGCAGGATCCAGTCGACGGCGTTTCCCTCGGCCCGCAGCCATGCGCCGCCGTTCACCCAGGGACCCCAGTCGCCGGGTGCGGCCACCTCCACCCCGGGCCCGGCGAGCGCGCGCAGCGCCCCGAGGTCGAGGTCGCCGCGGTAGTAGACGCCGAGGTCCCAGTCCGATCCGGGCCGGTGCTCGCCGCGGGCCCGGCTGCCGCCGAGCATCACGCCGACCACGCCGGGTACCGCGGCCAGGCGGTGCGCCATGTCCGTGATGATCGCTTCCACGGTGCGAGTGTGACACGGACCCGGCCCGGGCCGGCCGGCCCGGGTCCGGTCAGGGCGCCCCGCCGTCCGGCGGGGCGGCGGACGCCGCGACGTGCAGGGCCGCGGTCAGATAGCGCTGTACGACCGCCAGTTCGGCGGCCGTGAACTCCCCGGCCGCGCCGACCAGGCCACCGATGAGCGGACCGAAGAAGGACCGGCCGAGGTCGACGGCCTCCTGTTCCACGGCCAGCAGCACCCGGCGACGGTCGCGCTCGTCGCGCGTGCGCCGCACCAGGCCCAGCCGTTCCAGCCGGTCGAGCAGGGCGGTGGTGCCCGCGGAGTTGAGCTTCAGGGCCTCGCCGAGCCGGCCCGGGGTGACGGTGACCCCCGCCCGGTCGGCGTCGAGCAGCCGGACCAGCGCCCGCAGATCGGTCGGGTGCAGTCCGTTGCGCTCCGCGAACTCGGCGCCGCGCAGGTGGAGTTCCATCGTGACCGCGCGCAGCAGGTGCACCAGCCGCATCGAGGGGTGGTTGTCGTCCGTCGTGGGGCCGCCGTCCGTCGAGGGGGCGTCGGCCGCCGCGGGGTTGTCGGCCGTCGTGGGGTTGTCGTCTTCGCTCACCCGGCTACTATCTCGCCGAGCGAGATGATTGGTCAACGAGACGATTCCCAGGGGGCCGCCGTGTCCGGATCACCGGAGTTCTTCGCCGCCTACGAGGCTCTGCTCGGCCGCTGGCCGGCGGGCACCGCCGAGATCGACGTCCCGACCCCGTACGGCACGACGCGCGTCCACGCGTACGGTCCCGCGCAGGCCCCTGCGCTGCTCCTGCTGCACGGAGGAGGCGCCACCGGGGCCGTCTGGTTCGCGAACGCAGCAGCGCTCGGTGCGCACCACCGGGTGCTGGCCGTCGACATCCTCGGGGACGCGGGCCGCAGCGTGCAGGCGGGCCGCCCGCTGCGCGGCGCCGCCGATCTGACGGCCTGGCTGGACGCGCTCCTCGACGGGCTCGGAGTCCGGCGCGCCGGCATCCTGGGCCACTCGTACGGGGCCTGGATCGCCGTCACGTACGCCCTGCACGCGCCGCAGAGGGTCGACCGGCTGGTGCTACTGGACCCGACCCGGTGCTTCGCCGGCCACCGCCCGGGGTTCCTGCTGCGTTCGCTGCCCGTGCTGGTGCGCCCCACGGCGGACCGTGTGCTCGCCTACGTCGACCGCGAGACGGCGGGCACGGACACCGACCCGGAGTCCAAGCGGCTCTTCGCGCTGGCCGCCTCGGGATTCCCGCACCGCAGGCTGGTCGTCGGCCGCCGCCCGGACACCGCGGCACTGACCGTCCCGCTGCTGGTCCTCCTCGCGGGGCGCAGCGGCGCCCACGATCCGCAGAAGGTGGCGGCCCGCGCCCGCGGGGCCGTCCCGCACGCCCGGATCGAAACGCTCGCGCACCTCACCCACTACGCACTGCCGACGGCGGCCCCCGCGCAGACGAACCGTCTGGTCTGCGATTTCCTGACGGCCGCCGCGGGGCCGGCCTGATCCGGAAGCCAGGTCCCGGGACGGCTCCGCAGGGGGCCGGCCGGGTCCGCAGGCGGGGCCGGCCGGGTCCGCGGGCCGGGGCGGTCAGTCCAGGTCGAGGTGGTAGGCCCCGGCCACGGCGTCGGCGAACAGCGTGAACTGGACCCGGGGGCCCGCCTCGCCGTGCTGGGCGCCCTGGGCGTCGCTCTCGCCGTCGAGGTCCATCTCGACCGGCTCGGCGTCCACCAGGACGTACTCCCCGTAGCCCTCGAAGTCTCCGGGGCCGTCGGCGACCCCGATGTGGATGGGGGTCTCGTCGGGCAGTGCCGCCAGCGCCTCGCGGAGCCGGCCGGCGGTCCACACCTGCGGATTGTGATGGAACATATCAGCCATGCAGCGACATTAGAGGGCGAAGAGTGCACCACGGGCACGGCACGCCGGACGGTTTCCCCCCTCAGCGACGACACTCACCCGGAGCGCGTCCAGAGCCCGGCCAGCTGCCCGTGGAGCACGTCCTGCGCCTGGCGCGGGGTGAGGTGGCCGATGAGGACGTGCGCGGTGAGGCCGTCCGCGAGGGCGAGCAGCGCACGGGCCTCGCGCCGCGGATCGAGGGGCGCGGCGCGGCCTGCGTCCTCGGCGGCTTCCGCGATGAGCCGCGTGAAGGACTCCTGCAGGGCGGCGTAGTTCACCTTCAGCGTTGCGGCGAGCGGCTCGCTGACCACCGCCTGCGCGACGAAGGCCAGCCAGACCCGGGCCTCGGCCCGGTGTTCCTCGCGCAGCAGGGCCACCTCGGTGGCCGCGTGGCCCAGCGCGGTGCCGGCCGACTGGGCCGGGCTGCGGACGAGCCGGGCCCGTACGCGCTCGGCGATGCGCTCGCCGACGTACCCGAGGGCGAAGACGAGCATCTCGTCCTTGGTTCGGAAGCACCGCTGCACCGCACCCATCGACACCTGTGCGCGGGCCGCGACGTCGCGCAGGGTCACGCCCTCCAGTCCGCTTTCATCGGCGAGGCGGCAGACGGCCTCGGCGATGAGGCGGCGTCGGCCCTCGTGGTCCACCTGTCTGGGCATGCCCGGTCTCCTCCAAGCCGCGGCGGGGCTCCCCGCCACGCCGGCGAGTTTATTCGATGCGAGCGCATCGGTTAGCGGGCTATGGTTCCGATGCAAGTGCATCGGAACAGGGAAGGGAGGGGGTCCACACCATGCCGGATCCTTTGTGGAAGCTGTCGGCCGCCGAGCAGGCGCGGGCCGTGCGCCGTGCGGACGTGTCGGCCGTGGAGCTGGTCGACAGCCATCTGGAGCGCATCGCCGAGGTCAACCCGCAGGTGAACGCGGTGACCCAGCTCATGGCGGAGCGCGCGCGGGCGGCCGCCGCCCGCACCGACCGGCTGCGGGCCCAGGGCGTGCAGCCGGGGCCGCTCGCGGGCGTGCCGTTCACGGTGAAGGAGACCACCCCCGTCGAGGGCGCGCCGACCACCTTCGGCACCCCTCGCTTCCGCGGCCTGGTGGCCCCGGCCGATGCGCCCCCGGTGGCGCGGCTGCGCGCGGCGGGCGCCATCCCGATCGGGCACGCCAACCTACCCACCCTGGTCCTGGCCGGCATGCACACGCGCAGCGAGCTGTACGGCGACACGCTCAACCCGTGGGACCGCACGGTGACTCCGGGCGGCACCAGCGGCGGCGACGCGGTGGCCGTCGCCACGGGCATGGCCGCGCTCGGGCTCGGCAACGACTCGGGCGGATCGGTGCGCATCCCGGCGCAGTTCTGCGGGGTGGCCGGGCTGAAGCCGTCGACGGGCCGGTTCCCGGCGGACCACCGCGTCCTGGGGCCGGAAGACCCCGGCCCGGCGTCCCAGATGCTCGTCACGGACGGGCCGCTGGCGCGGTCGGTGGCCGATCTGCGGCTGGCGTACGAGGTCCTGGCCGGCACCGATCCCCGTGATCCGCGGGCCGTGCCCGTACCCCTGTACGGAGAACCGCTGCCGGGGCCGGTGAAGGTCGCCGTGGTCGCCGACCCGGGCGGGCTGGGCGTCCATCCCGCGGTGCGCGCGGCCGTGGCGGCCGCCGCCGACGCGCTGCGCGATGCGGGGTACGACGTGCGCGAGGTGGCGGACGTACCGCGCATGGCCGAGGCCCTGGAGGCCTACGGCCGGATCGCGGTCACCGAGTTCGCCCGCAGCTGGCCGGCGGTGCGCACGCTCCTCGGCCCGGGCGGGGACCGGTACATCGCGATGATGATGGAGCAGACCCCGCCCGCGAGCGCCGACGAGCTCGTGGAGCTGATGGGCCGCCGGCTGAACATCCGCCGGTCCTGGGCGGAGTTCCTGCACGAGTACCCCTTGCTGCTCGGCCCCGTGTTCACCGAGCCGCCCGTCGAACCGGGGCTGGAGTCGCGCGACCGGGCCGGGCGCGACCGGGTCGGGGCGGCCATGCGGCTGTGTACGGTGACCAGCTTCGTGGGCGTGCCGGCCGTGGCCGTGCCGACCGGGGTGACCGACGGGCTGCCGTGCGGGGTCCAGATCGTCGGGCGCGCCTTCCGGGAGGACCTGTGCCTGGACGCCGCCCGGGCGGTCGAGGACCGGCTGGGGGTGCTCACCCCCGTGGATCCGCGGGGGTGAGGCGGTGGCGCCCGGCGGCCGTCAGAGGCCTCCGGTGTGGAGCAGCCGGTTCGGGGTGTCGGCCGGGACCCCGGCCAGGGCGTCGCGCACGGCCTGTCCGGTGAGCCAGGTGCGGATCTGGGCGGGCGTCGCGGCGGGGTGTGCGGAGAGGTACAGGGCGGCGGCGCCGGTGACGTGCGGGGCCGCCCACGAGGTCGCGGCGGAGTCGTCGGTGGCGGTGGAGCCGCTCGCGAGCGCGGAGGTGATCTTCTCGGCGGGGGCGTAGAGGTCCACGCAGGGGCCGTGGCCGGAACCGAAGCCGCCGCCGTCGGTCCAGTGACGGTCGTCGGCGGTCGCGGCGGCGACGACGATCGCGCCGTGGGCGCCGGCCGGGGAGTGGCCGCACGCGTCGTCGTCGAAGTTGCCGGCCGCGACGACCGTGGTGATCCCCGTTTCGATCATGTGCTGGACGGCGGTGTCGAGAGCCGTGGAGCGGCCCTTGAGGTTGAGGGACATGTTCACCACGGCCGGGCGCCGCGCGTGGGCGGTCACCCATTCCACGGCCTTCAGGACGGCGTCCTCCGGCGCGGTGCCCGGGGAGGCGGTGCCCGGGGAGGCGTACTTGGTGCGGCTGCCGCCGCCGCCCTCCTCGCAGGCGATCCCCTGGACGCGTACGAGGGACGCCTTCGGGGCGACGCCGTAGGTGCTGCCGCCGATGATGCCCGCGACGAACGTGCCGTGGCCCAGTCCTGCACCGTCGTAGCAGTCACCGGCGTCCGGATCGCCGACGAAGTCGGCGCCGAGGGACGCCCGGCCGCCGAACTCCGGGTGCTTGACGTCGAGCCCGGTGTCGATGACGTAGACGTGCACTCCGCTGCCGTCCGCGCCCGCGGCGAACTTCCCGTCGAGCGGACGGCCGCGCTGGTCGAGCCGGTCGAGGTTCCACGGAACTCCCGTCCGTACGAACGGCTTCGCCCCGGCCGTACCCGTGGGCGGCGCCGTACCGGACGGCACCGCGGCCGGCGACGGCGCACCGGATCCCGGGGCGCCGCCGGCTCCACCGGCGCCGGTCCCGGCACCGCCGGCGGGCACGTCCTCCGGCGCGCACGCCGAAAGCCCCAGTGCCGCCAGCGCCACGACCGCTGCGAGCACGGCCCCTCTGCTGCGCCCGTGTCCCATGACCGGTCCCCCTCCGTGCGCTTCCGCCCCGTCGGGGGCGGAGACGCCTGGAAGGCCACGCCGGTTGCCATCCGGCTCGGTCCCGTACCCGGCGGCGGGCCCGCCCGGCCGGGCGGGGCGGGTCAGGGGTCCGCAGCGTCCCGGGGCGGGTGCTCAGCCGTTCAGGGACTGCATCAGCTCCGGGGCGTACCGGTCGCCCGAGACCACTCCGTGCGGGGCGACGGCGTCGATGGCGGCCAGCTCCGCATCCGTGATCGTCACCGCGGTGGCGGCGATGTTCTCCTCCAGGTACCGGCGGCGCTTGGTTCCCGGGATCGGCACGGCGCCCTGGCGCAGCGTCCAGGCGAGGGCCAGCTGCGAGGGGGTGACGCCCTTCTGCGCGGCGAGGCGGCGCACCTGCTCGACGACGGCCAGGTTGCGGCCGAAGTTCTCGCCCTGGAAGCGGGGGTCCGTACGGCGGAAGTCGTCCGCCGCGAAATCGTCCGGCGTGGTGATCGCACCGGACAGGAAGCCCCGGCCGAGCGGCGAGTAGGCGACGAGCCCGATGCCGAGCTCGCGCAGGGTGTCGAGGACGCCGTCGTACTCGATGCCGCGCTCGAAGAGGCTGTACTCGGTCTGCACCGCGGCGAGGGGGTGCACGGCGTGGGCACGGGCGATCGTGGCGGGCGCGGCCTCGCACAGGCCGATGTGGCGGACCTTGCCGGCGGCGACGAGCTCGGCCAGGGCGCCGACGCTCTCCTCGATCGGGACGTTCGAGTCGACGCGGTGCAGGTAGTACAGGTCGATGTGGTCGGTGCCCAGGTGACGCAGGGAGCGGTCGGCCGAGCGGCGGATGTACTCGGGGCTCCCGTTGTGCCCCCGGAACGCACCCTCGTCGCTGAACTCGATGCCCGTCTTGGTGGCGACGACGGCGGCGTCGCGGCGCCCGGCGAGGGCCTTGCCGAGGAGCTGCTCGTTCAGGAAGGGGCCGTAGCCCTCGGCGGTGTCGAGCAGGGTGACGCCCAGTTCCAGGGCGCGGTCGATCGTGGCGAGGGACTCGGTCTCGTCGGTGGCTCCGTAGTGGGCGCTCATCCCCATCAGACCGAGGCCTTCGGCGCCGACCTCGAGGCCCTGGCCGCCCAGTGCGCGGATCTCCATGACGTACTCCTCTGTAAGTAACTAACTGGATAGTTTGACTATGCACCCGGGTCCCGTCGCATGTCAATAACCAGATAGTTACTTGCTAGGCTTCGCCCATGGCACGGGACTCCAGCGCGACCAAGGCACGCCTGCTCGACGCGGCGTTCTCCGAATTCGCCGCCTACGGCATCGCCGGCGCGCGCGTCGACCGCATCGCCGAGGCGGCGCAGGCGAACAAGCGGCTCATCTACGTCTACTACGGCAACAAGGAGCAGCTCTTCGACGCCGTGCTCCAGCGGGCGCTGGAGACCGGCGCGGAGTCGGTCCCCTTCGACGCCGAGGACTTGCCCGGTTACGCGGGCGCCGTCTTCGACCACCTCGTGGCACAGCCCTCGCTGATGCGGCTCGTGCTGTGGAAGCAGCTGGAACGGCCGGGAGCCACGGACGCGGAGTCGGCGTCGTACCGTGGCAAGATCGCGGCGGTGGAGGAGGCGCAGAAGGCGGGGTACGTCGACGCCACGATGGACCCGGCCGACGTCCTGACGCTGGTGATCGGCCTGTCCCAGGCCTGGTTCGGCGCGGTGGGCGGCCCGGCGGCGGGCGAGTCGGGCATCGGCTGGGAGGCCGAGCGGCTCGCCCACCACCGCGCGGCGGTCACCGAAGCCGTACGCCGCACCACGGCTCCGCGCCGGGATCCGGCCTGAAGGATGCCGCTGAGGGTTTGGCCCCGGGCAGGCCGGGGTGGCGCTTGATCTGCTGTTTCACCCCGCGAGCGTGAGGTGGCGCAAGGTGGCGGCAGCGGCCTGGACGGCGTGGTGGAGGCCGTCGCCCCTCCGGCGGCAGTCAGGAAGGACCTTCGAGTCCACCTCCGGGTTCTTCATGCGGGCGAAGTGTGCACGACACGGGCACGGTCCCTTCGGCGTGCGGCACCGCCCCCTCCCGCCCGCGCGCAGCCCCCGGGCTACTTGCCGTTCAGGTGGGTGGACAGCCGTGACAGCAGAGGCAGCGCCGCCTCCAGCGTCTCCCGTTCGTCGCGACTGAGGAGATCGTTGATCGCGGCGCCGAGCCAGTCGGCACGCCTTCGGCGCTCCTCGGCCAGCCGGCCACTTCCCGCCGGCGTGAGGTGGAGCAACAGCTTGCGCCCGTCGCTGGGGTGCGCCTCGGCACGCACGAAGCCCTGGGCCAGGAGTTCTTTGACCGCCTTGGCGGCCGACTGGTGACTGACTCCCCGCCGTTGCGCGATGTCAGCGGTGGTCAGCGGGCCGCTGCGGTCCAGGTAGCCCAGGACGGCGGCCTCGCCGGGCGGCATCGTGTCGGCGGTGCGCACCGTGCGCACGAGCCGTCCGATGGTCAGGCGAAGTTCTTCAGCCAGCCGATTCTCGTCCATGACGCCAGCCTACTCATGTCGATCAACCCGTCTGTACACCTTGTCTCCATTGTTTACCGGGTGCCACGGGCAGGAACCCACGCAGTTCTACAACCATGTTGTACAGTTTGATTGTAGATATTCGATCGGCTCGGAAAGGGCCCGCTGTGCAGCTCACCAAGCACGCCCACGCCTGCGTCACGCTCGAGAAGGACGGCACCCGCCTGGTCATCGACCCCGGCACCCTCACCCCGGACGCGGCAGAGGCCGTCGCCCGGGCTCACGCCGTCCTGATCACCCACGAACACTTCGACCACTTCGACGAAAAGCTCGTCACCGCCGCTCTCGAAGCCCGGCCCGGGCTGCAGGTCTACGGCACAACCGCGGTCGCGGCCACCCTCGGCAGCCACGGTGGCCGCGTCCACGCCGTCGCCGCGGGCGACACCCTCAGCGTCGGTTCCCTCACCGCCACCGTCCACGGCCACCGCCACGCGCTGATCCACGCCGACATCCCGTGCCCCGACAACGTCGGCTACCTCCTCGACGACGGAGCCGTCTACCACCCCGGCGACGCCTACTTCGCGCCCGACGCTCCCGTACACACCCTCCTGCTGCCGACCAGCGGCCCGTGGACCAAGCTCGGCGAAGCCGCCGACTACGTCCGCACCGTCAAGCCCGAGCGCATCATCCAGATCCACGAACTCATGCTCAGCGACCTCGGCCAGCGCTCCACCGCCCATCTGCTCGGCGAGCAGGGCCTGACCGGCACCCCGATCGACCGCCTCCAGCCCGGCACCACCGTCCAGCTGTAGGAGAGCGTCCTCGGGGTCATCCGCCGCACGCACGAGACCGCGCGGCGTTCATCGAGCTGTTCGCATCGCCTGAGGTGGGCACCCATATCGTTGCCCGCGGCCGCGTGACGAGCTCGAACGTGCGGTGCCCGAGGTGCCCGGGCGGCGACCTGGGGTCTTCGTGGTCGACCTCGGCGCAGCGATGATCGGCATGATCACGCTCGACCGGCGCGACGCAGAACGTCCGGGGCACGTCCGTCCGGAGGCCGGGGAGGCCGAACTCGGCTACCTGCTCCTGCCGCAGGCCTGGGGACGCGGGTACGCCGCCGAGGCGTGCGCGGCCGTACTCGACTGGTACGCCGACGCGGCGCCCGGCGATCCGGTGCTGCTCTGCACCCGGACCGCGAACGCACGCGCGCTGCGCCTCGCGGTGAAGCTGGGGTTCACCGAGGTGGAGCGGTTCGAGGAGTACGGAGCCGAACAGTGGCTCGGCGTGCGGCGCCGGACTACGCGGACGGATGCGGGGGCGTCAGGATCATGGTGATGAAGTGGTCGAGGGCCGCTTCCGCGCCCGGACCGTCCGGGAGGACCTCGGGGGCGACATCGGGTGCGGTCCGGCGCAGTTCCAGCCGGCCCAGGTAAGCGGCGTACGCGGCCAGGGCGCGGTGGCGGGCCTCCTGCGGCCCGAAGCCCACTGCGCCGAAGATCTCCGCCAGGAAGGCGAGCCGGGTCCGGGTGACCCGGGCGACGACCTCGGCGACCGCCGGGTGGGCGGTGTGCGCGACCAGAGCCGGCTCCAGCCCGGCGATCTCCTCCGCACCCAGCGCGACGGCGAACAGCATCCGTGCCCGCGCCCGCGCGTCGCGCTCTTCCCGGACGGCGGCGACGACCTCCGTGGTGGCATGCCGCTCCCACGCCTCCAGGGCCGCCACGAGCAAGGCCTCGCGGTTCTCGAAGTGCCAGTAGAAACTGCCGCGCGACACCGCGAGTTCGCGGGCGAGCACGTCCACCGCCACCGCCTGCAGCCCGCCCCGGGCCAGCGCCCGCAGCGCCGCCATCGTCCAGTCGTCCTTGGTCACTTTCCCCTTGGCCATGTTCCGTACAGTACTGTATGGAACATCCATACAGAGGTGTATGGAACTGGGGCGAGAGGTGACCGCATGAGTGTCATGACCAGGCGTTTCGGGACAACGACGGACGCCGCGGAGGTCCGTCCGGAGCCGGCGATCCCTGCGGTGCGGGGCGCGGCGGTGGCGGCGGCCGGTGGCCTGCTCGCGGCGGGGGCCCTGCACGCGGTGTGGGTGTTCTCCCCGTGGCCGCTGGATTCGCGCGCGGAATTCGCGTCCGTGGTGGTCGGGGTGGACGAGTCGCAACTGCCGTCCGCACCGCTGACCTTCGCCGTGGCGGGCCTGCTGGGCGCCGCCGCGGGGCTGGTGGCGACCGGCGCCCGGCCGGCGAGCCGGCCCGGGCGGTCGTGGCCGGTGCGCGCCGGGCTCTGGACGGTGTCCGGCGCGCTCGCGGTGCGCGGCCTCGGCGGGCTCGCGGCCTCCGGGCTCGGGCTGGGCTCCAAGCCGGACGGGTTCCGGCACTGGGACCTTCGGCTGTACTCGCCGCTGTGCGTCACGCTCGGCGGGCTCACGGGGTACGTGGCCCTGCGCACCCGGCGGCACCGCGCCTGACCTGCGCCGGGCCACGGCACTCCGGAGCCGGCGCGCGCCCCGGGCGGCAGCACCACCCAGGTCGACGCACGGCGCACGGCACCCGGCACCCGGCACACAATGGCCGCCGCACCCTGGCCGACGCACGACGGCCGGAGCGCGGCGGTCACGGCCGCGACCGGCGGCGCGCCGCCTGCGTCGCCACTGGGCAGGCCCGAGGCAGCGGGGGCGCCCGGGCCGCGTGGCACCCGTCAGCGCCCGAGCCCCGTGGCGCCGGTCAGGGCCTGGGCCCGGTGGCCGGCTGGCGGGCCCGCGCGGCGGGCGCCGTGCCGCGGCGGGTCAGGCGCTGGTCGCCCGTACGGTGCGGGTCCGCGCCAGGATGGCCTCCGTGTCCACGCCCGTCGGCAGGGTCCCGTACGCACCTCCGTGTTCGCCGCCCAGCCGGGACGCGCAGAACGCCTCGGCGACCGCGCCCGGGGCATGGCGCAGCAGCAGTGACGCCTGGAAGGCCAGGGCCATCGTCTCGGTGAGCTGCCGGGCCCGGTACTCCGCCTCGGCGGGGTCGGCGAGGTGCTTGTGCAGCCCGGCCACCGCCGCGTCCAGGTGCCGGTCCGCGCCCGCCGCCCGCCCGACTTCCTCGAAGAACGCTTCGACGGTCTCCGGCTGGCGGCCCATGGCCCGCAGCGAGTCCAGGGCGGCGACGTTGCCGGAGCCCTCCCAGATCGACGACAGCGGGGCCTCCCGGTACAGGCGCGGCATGCCGGAGTCCTCGATGTAGCCGTTGCCGCCCAGGCATTCGAGTGCTTCGGCGGCGTGCCCGGGGGCCCGCTTGCAGACCCAGTACTTGGTGACGGCCAGCCCGAGTCGGCGCAGCAGCGCCTCGTCCTGGCTGCCCCGGGCGACCCGGTCGGTGGCACCCGCGAGGCGCAGGGCGACGGCCGTCGCCGCCTCGGACTCGAGGGCGAGGTCGGCGAGGACGTTGCGCATCAGCGGCTGGTCGATCAGCGCCTTGCCGAACGCCCGCCGGTGGGTGGCGTGATGGACGGCGCGGATGACGCCGAGGCGCATGCCGGACGCCCCGCCGAGCACACAGTCGAGGCGGGTCATGTTGACCATCTCGATGATGGTCGCGACGCCGCGCCCCTCCTCGCCCACCAGCCAGCCGAACGCCTCGTCGTACTCGATCTCGGCGGAGGCGTTGGAGCGGTTGCCGAGCTTGTCCTTGAGCCGCTGGAGCAGCAGACGGTTGCGGCTGCCGTCCGGCAGGACCCTCGGCAGCAGGAAGCAGGACAGTCCGCCGGGAGCCTGCGCGAGGGTCAGGAAGACGTCCGACATGGGCGCGGAGGTGAACCACTTGTGGCCCGTCAGCCGGTAGCTGCCGTCCGGGACCGGGACGGCCGTCGTGGTGTTGGCGCGGACGTCGGAGCCGCCCTGCTTCTCGGTCATCGACATGCCCGCGATCAGGCCCTGCTTGGTGTCGGGCCGGCGCAGTCCGAAGTCGTACGTGCGGGAGGCGAGCAGCGGTTCCAGCCAGGAGGCGAGTTCCGGGGTCGCGCGCAGTGCGGGTACCGCGGCGTACGTCATCGAGACCGGGCAGGAGTGGCCCGCCTCGACCTGGCCCCAGACCAGGAACTTCGCGGCCCGCGCGACATGGGCGCCGGGCCGGTCCTCCGCCCAGGGCGCGGCGTGCAGGCCGTGGGAGACGGCGGTGCCCATCAGCTCGTGCCAGTACGGGTGGAACTCCACCTCGTCGATCCGGTGGCCGTAGCGGTCGTGGGTGCGCAGCGCCGGCGGGTTCTCGTTGACCACGCGGCCCCACTCCGCCGCCCGTTCGGAACCGGCGAGGACGCCGAGGCGGTGCAGGTCGGGTATCGCCCAGTCGGCGCCCTCGCGGGCGACCGCCTCCAGCAGGGCCGGGTCGGCGGCCGCGTCGTAACCGTGGTGCGGGGGAGCCTGGTTGGTGACCTCATGCGTCTGCGGCATCGTGTCCTCCAAGGGCACGCAGGGTGAAGGTGATCAGGCCGGGGATGACGTCCCCGGGGGTCGCGTCCCCGTCCGCCAGCGGCCCGACGAGCGCTTCGGCGATCGCACCGACGAGCGCGGCGGCCGTCAGCTCCGGTGCCTGCGGCGGGAGTTCTCCGGAGGCCACGCCCGCCGCGATCTGCTGGGCGTACACGTCGCGGAACGCCCGCCGGAAGAGGAGGCGTTCGGTGTCGACGGCCGGGTCGGCGGGCTCCGCGAGCAGGGCGAAGGCGCGCCGCGGTGCTTGCAGCGCCCGATGGGCGAAGGTCTCGACGGCGGCGGCCACCCGCCTGGCGGCGCCGCCCGGGCGCTCCGTCGCCGCGGTCACCGCCTCCAGCTCGCGCGCCACGAGGGTCCGGAAGAGGGCGGCGGCCAGCTCGGACTTCCCGGAGAACGACTGGTAGACGCTGCCGGTGGAGATGCCGGCCTCCGCCGCGATCGCGGCGACCGAGCAGCCGCCGTACCCCTCACGGGAGAGCAGGCGGACGGCGGCTTCCAGCACCCGCTCGCGCCGGGCGTCGAGGCGGGCCTGTACGGCAGGGGGACGGCGGTAGGGCATGGAAGAATTGAAGCACCGATTCACTGCTTCACACCAGTCACAGACGGTGCCGGACACGCACTGCACCGGCGTGAACGGCGCGGGGCGGGGGGCGTGAGCGGCGCTGGGGCGGGCTACGGAGGCGGGCTACGGGGCGAGGGTCGCCGGGGTCGGGCCGTCGGGGCGGACGGTGATGCTGTAGGCGGCCCCGGAGGGGACGGAGTGGAAGACCGGGGCGTGCGCGGGCAGCAGGTGTTCGAGCAGGACGGTCGACTCGCGGAGCGCGAAGCGCAGGCCCAGGCAGGCACGGGGGCCGATACCGAAGGGCAGGTAGGCGCCGGGGTGGGTCGGGCGGCCGTCCGGGGCGGTGAAGCGGCCGGGGTCGAACCGCTCGGGGTCCGGCCACAGTCCGGCGTCACGGTGTGTGAGGTACGGGCAGACCACCACGTCGGAACCGGCCTCGACGAGGTGGCCGGCCAGGAGGTCGTCCTCGACGGCGTACCGGGGCAGGATCCAGGCGGAGGGGTAGAGCCGGAGCGTCTCGTGGACCAGGGCCTGTACGGCCCGCCGGCGCTCCGCCGAGCCGGGTGCGCCGGCGGCCAGGGCATCATCGCGCGCCCCGGGGTGGCGGTCGAGCAGCAGGAACAGCCAGGTCAGGGTGGTGGCCGTGGTCTCGTGCCCGGCGACGAGCAGGGTGACCAGCTCGTCGCGGATCAGGCGGTCGGTGTACTCGGGGCGCTCGGCGGCCGCGTCCAGCAGGAGGTGCAGGAGGCCGGGGCCGTCGGGACCGGCGGCGCCTCCACGGGCGGCCTCGATCGCGAGGTGGACGACGGCGTCGATCCGGGCGAGGTCGTCGGCGACGGCCTCCCGGGCGTCGACGGCGTCGGCAGGAAGGGTCGGCAGGGCGGCCACCACGGCGGCGACGGCGTTCAGTTCGCGCTCGGTACCCTCGTCGAGCGGGTGTCCGGTGAGGGAGCGCCAGATGGTGTCGAGGGCGAAGCGGCGCATCTCCAGACCGACGTCGAACGTCCGGCCGGTCCGGGCGTACGCGGCCCAGCGCCCGGCGGCGACCCGGGCGGCCCCGGTGATCCGCTGCTCGTAACGGCGCATCCCGGTGCCGGTGAACTGGGACTGCAGCAGGCGCCGCTGGCCCTTCCACGCCGCACCGGTGGCGGCGAGCACGCCGTCGCCGATCAGCAGGCGGGCGCGGTGGGAGCGTTTGACGTACCGGTCCGGGTGCAGGGCCAGGACGTGCTGGACCGCCCGGGGGTCCGTGACCAGGACCGTGGGGCCCGGCCCGAGGCGGAACGCGCCCACGCCGCCCAGCCGTTCGCGCACCAGGGTCAGCAGATCGACCAGACCGGCCCCGTCGGAGCGCCACCGCTCCACGAGGGCCGGGTCCAGTTCGGGGACGGGACGGCCCGTACGGGCGGCCTGCGGACGGGGGGCGGAGCCGGCTTCGGTGGCCACGGGTCCTCTCCTGTTCGACCGCTGCTCCGGGGGCCCGGTGCCGGTCCCCGACGGAGCCCCGGCGTCGGTCGGCTGCGTTGGCATCACGGACTGTACGGGAGCGGCGGCGCCCTGTGACAGACCGCCGGGCGCCTGCCACCGGCTGCCGGGCGGAGCACGCCGCGCGCCCCGGCGGCTGCGGCCCGCCGGGGCGCGGTGCGGGGCTCACCGCATGACCCGCGGCAGGCGCAGGCTCAGCAGGACCGTCAGGGCGACCATGCCCAGCTGGACCAGCAGCGTGACCGCGAGGGCGTCGCGCATGCCCGTCGTCGGGGCCAGGGCGAGGAAGAGGCTGCCCAGGGTGGCGACGCCGAGGGCGAGCGCGGACTGCTGGGTGGTGACCATGACGCCGCCGCCCACGCCGGCCCGGTCCGCCGGTACGTCCGAGAGCATCATCCGCATCAGCACGGGCAGTTGGAGGCCCTGGCCGAGGCCGGCGACGGCCACGCCCGGGGCGAGCGCCGCGAGCCCGAGGTCCGCCCAGCCGCGCAGGACGGCGAGGAGGATCAGGGCGATGCCGACGGCCTGGACGACGCCGCCCGCGGTGACGACCCGGCTGCCGAACCGGCCGACCAGCCGCGGCCCGGCGAGCGAGGCCGCGAAGAAGGCGAGCGCCATCGGCACGAGGGCGAGACCCGCCGCCACCGGCCCCATGCGCAGGCCCTGTTGCAGCACCACCGCGATGACGAACATGAACCCGCTGAAGCCGATCGAGAACGGCACCACCATGACGAGGCCCTGGCGCAGCGACTGGATGCGCAGCAGGCTCGGCGGCACCAGCGGTGTGCGTCCGAGCCGGTCGGCGCGGCGCTCGGTCAGGTAGAAGGCGGTGGCGGCGAACGGGAAGAGCGCGAGCGACAGCCACGTCCACAGCGGCCAGCCGGCGGCGCGTCCCTCGGTGAGCGGCAGCAGCAGGGACACCAGGGACAGGGCGAGCAGCAGCGTGCCCGGGACGTCGACCGAGGCCGGCCGGTCCGAACGGGTCTCGGGGACGGACCGGACCGCCAGGACCAGTCCGAGGAGCACCACCGGCACGTTGACCAGGAACACCGAGCGCCAGCCGAGACCGGCGACGTCGGCGGCGACCAGGACGCCGCCCAGGATCTGCCCGGCGACCATGGACAGCCCGGCGGTGGCCCCGTACAGGCTCATCGCCCGTGCCCGGCGCGGTCCCTGCGTGGTCGCCTGGATGGTGGCGAGCACCTGCGGCAGCATCAGGGCGGCCGCGGCGCCCTGCGCCACCCGCGCCCCGACCAGGGTCCCGGCGGTGGGGGCCACCCCGCACAGCAGCGAGGTGAGGCCGAAGGCCGCCATGCCGGTCAGGAAGAGCCGGCGCCGGCCGGTCATGTCGCCGAGGCGGCCGCCGAGCACGAGGAGGACGGCGTACGTGACGCCGTAGCCGCCGACGATCAGTTCCAGCGTGGCGGGGCCGGCGGCGAGGTCGCTGTCGATGGCGGGCAGCGCCACGTTGACGATGAAGAAGTCGATCAGGGGCAGGGCCGCGCCGAGCAGGACGGTGAACAGTCCGAGCGGGCCCATCGCCGCCGGGTGCCGGGGGCCGGGTGCGACCGCGGCCGGCGCCGGGTCCGGGCCCGTGGGGGCCGACGGGGAGGGGTGGGTGGTGCGTACCTTTGTTTCGCTCACACCGGAACGATCGCCCCACTCCCAGCCTGGTACCAGAGTGTTCTTATCCTGGTACAAGGACTACCTGGCAACGGGATGAGCAGTGCGGCACCCTGGTTCCATGACGACTGTGGCCCCGGAGAGCGACGTACGCCGGCACGAGCTGGCCGACTTCCTGCGCAGCCGCCGCGAGCGGATCACCCCCGAGCAGGTGGGGCTGCCGCGCGGGCGCCGGCGGCGCACCCCGGGATTGCGCCGCGAGGAGGTCGCCCAGCTCTCCGCCGTCGGCGTCACCTGGTACACCTGGCTGGAGCAGGCCCGCGAGATCCAGGTCTCCCCACAGGTCCTGGACGCGCTGGCGCGCGCCCTGCTGCTGGACGCCACCGAGCGCAGGCACCTCTTCTCGCTGGCCGGCACCCTCGACCCGACCCCGCACGCGACCTGCCCGAGCGTGACCCCGGCCCTACGGGCGATGCTCGACCAGCTCGGGCCGATCCCGGCCTGCATCCAGAACAGCCGGTACGACATCCTCGCGTACAACGCGACGTACGGGCGGCTGCTGTGCGACCTGGACGCGCTGGCTCCCGAGGACCGCAACTGCCTGTGGCTGGCGTTCACCGACGCGGACTGGCGGGCGTCGATGGTCGACGTCGCCGAGGTGAACCGCACGATCGTGGCCAAGTTCCGGGCCGCGATGGCGGAGCACCTCGCCGAGCCGGCCTGGAAGGCGCTGCTGGCGCGGCTGGAGGCCCGGTCGCCGGAGTTCCGGGAGCTGTGGGCACGGCACGAGGTGCTCGGCGTGGGCGCCAAGACGAAGTACGTCCGCAACGCGCACGTGGGTCTGCTGCACCTGGAGCACACCAACCTGTGGCTCGGGCCGGCGGCCGGCCCGCGCCTGGTGACGATGGTGCCGGTCGACGAGGAGAGCCGGGCCCGGCTGGAGCGGCTGGCCCGGCTGGAGCGCCTCGACCACCGGGAGCGGCCGGAGCCGCTGGAGCCGGAGCCCCGGCGGTCCCCGCAGCCGTCGGAACTCCGCGCGCCGGCGGCGGTCTGACGCGCCACCGCCCTGACACCGCCCCGCCCGCCCCGCCCGCCGCGACCCGCCCGCCGATCCCGTCGTGCTGCTTACGGCTGCCCGTCCAGGCCCTCCGGCAGCCGGCCCGTGTGGATCACGCCGAGCATCTGGGTGGCCCGGGTCAGGGCGACGTACAGATCGCTCGGCTCGTGGTCCGCGGGCTCCACGACGATCACCGAGTCGAACTCCAGCCCCTTGGCCTGCCGCGGGTCCAGCAGGACGACCGTACGGGTGAGGTCCGGCTCCTCCCCCGCCCGTACGCCGGGCAGCACGGCGGCCAGCGCCTCGTGCAGCGGGCGCGGCGCGATCACCGCCAGCCGGCCGTCCCGCCCCTCGTCGGCCGGGGTGGCGTCGCGCACCGCGTCCGCGACGGTACGGGCGAGGTCGTCCGTGCCCCGCACCCAGGGCCGCCGCCCCGTGGACCGCACCGAGCTCGGCGGCTCGAATCCGGGGTGGCGGGCCCGGAGCACGGCGGCCGCGACGTCCATGATCTCCGCGGGCGTGCGGTAGTTGACGCCGAGACGCACCAGCTCGAAGCGGTCCCCGACGTACGGGTCCAGGATCCGGTTCCACGATCCGCACCCGGCCTCGTCGCCGGTCTGGGCCGGGTCGCCCACCAATGTCATGGAGCGGGTGGGGCAGCGCCGCATCAGCAACCGCCAGGCCATCTCCGACAGTTCCTGCGCCTCGTCCACGATGACGTGTCCGAAGGCCCAGGTGCGGTCGGCGGCGGCCCGCTCGGCGGTGCTGCGGTGGTCGGCCTCCTCGTACCGCTCCGCCATCCGCTCCGCGTCGATGACGTCGTGCGCGGCGAGGAACTCGTTCTCCATGTCCTCGAACTCGTAGGACTCGGATCCCTGGGACAGGTCCAGGACGCCCTGCGCGTACGCGATGCGCTCCTGCCTCCGCCGCTCCTCGGCGGCGCGCTGCGCGGTGTCGTCGAAGCCGAGCAGCTCGGCGGCCTCGTCGAGCAGCGGGATGTCGGCCGGGGTCCAGTCCATCGTCTCGCGACGGATCAACTCTGCTTCGTGGGACGGCAGATGCGTGGGATCGGCGAGGAAGTCGGCGATGAGCCGGCGGGGTGTGAGCGGCGGCCACAGAGTGTCGATCGCGGCGTGCACCTCGGCGCTGGTCGCGATCTCCTTGCCGAGCTGCGCGACGTCGTCGGCGCCCAGCAGGTTGGGGCCGCCGAACGGATCGGCGCCGAGCCGGTCGGCGAGCTGCTGCGTGAGGGCGTCGATGACCCGGAACGCGAAGTAGGGGCGGGCCAGGTTGTGCGGCAGTCCGGTGGCGCGGGCCCGGTCCCGGGCCTCGTACGCCATGGTGCGGTCCAGGAGCAGGGTCCCGTAGTCGTCGTGGTCGATCTCCAGGGCCGGTTCGGGGACCACGGCACTGTCCTCGCCGCTGCCGGCGGGTACGGTCTCGGGCAGCGCCTGGCGGTCACGCACGACGCGCGCGAGGACCTCGGCCATCCGGGCGCGGCCCTTCACGGCGGCGGCGCCGGGCCGGTCGGTGCCGGTCGCCCGGACGCCGGGGAACAGCTCGCCGAGGGTGGACAGCAGTACGCCGGTCTCGCCGAGTGAGGGGAGCACCTCGCCGATGTAGCCGAGGAAGGCCGGGTTGGGTCCTACGATCAGCACGCCGCGCTTGGCGAGCAGCTCGCGGTGGGCGTAGAGCAGGTAGGCGGCCCGGTGCAGGGCGACGGCCGTCTTGCCGGTTCCCGGCCCGCCCTCCACGACCAGCACACCGCGGTGGGACGAACGGATGATGCGGTCCTGCTCGGCCTGGATGGTCTGCACGATGTCGTGCATGCGGCCCGTGCGGGCGGCGTCGAGCGCGGCGAGCAGCACGGCGTCCGCGTCGGCGCCCTCGTGGCCGGTGCGCTCGGTGTCGGTGAGGTCGAGGATCTCGTCGTGCAGGGCCGTGACCTCGCGCCCGCGGGTGGTGATGTGGCGGCGTCGGCGCAGCCCCATGGGGAAGTGGCCGGTCGCGAGGTAGAACGGGCGGGCCACCTCCGCCCGCCAGTCGAGGACCAGGGGGGTGCGGTCCGCGTCGTCCTGCCTGATTCCGATGCGGCCGATGTGGTGGTCCCGGCCGTCGGAGAACTCCAGGCGGCCGAAACACAGGCCGTTCTCGCCGGCGTTCAGCGCGGAAAGCAGGCCGGACTGCTCGGCGACGAGCACATCGCGTTCCAGTCGCGCCTGAAAGCCGCTGCCCGTTCCGGCCAGTGCGTCCTGCACGGCGCGTTCGGCCTGGTCGCGCAGGTCGTCGAGGCGCGCATAGAGCGCGTCGATGAATTGCTGTTCATTTCGGAATTCCACGGTTGACAATTCCACTCCCGACCCGATACGATGTCCCCGTAAAGCTTCTTCACGCCCTGCTTTCATCAGCGCGTGAAACGTCAAATATACCCAGTCGAATACCCCGGCCGTCAATTCGGTCCGGGGTATTTTTCGTGGTGCCGGGTCGTACCGGGTCGGGCGCGCAGGGCACGGCGTGGAGACGGGTCCTACCGGGTGGGCGCGGCGCCCATCATGCGGAGCATCGACCGGCCGCCGGTGCGGAAGAACCTCCACAGCAGGGCTCCGGCGAGCAGCAGGAACACGATGTTGAGCCAGGTCGTGTAGTCCCAGCTCACCCCCTCCATCGGGATCTCCGCGTCCGCCGGGTCGGGAATGAGGCCCAGGGCCCCGAAGCCGAACTCCACGACGTAGCCGGCGATCACCATGGCCGGGTAGAAGGTGCCGAGCAGGAAGAGCGCCATCCGCCTCCCGTAGTACTTCCGATAGATGTTGAGGATCGGCAGGATCAACAGGTCGGCGAAGATGAAGGCGACGACACCGCCGAAGCTGATGCCGCCCTTCCAGAGCACCACGGCCAGCGGGACGTTGCCGATGGAGCAGACGAACGAGGCGATCGCGACCAGCGGGCCGATGAGCGGACCCCACAGCTTCGCCGCGAGCGGGTGGCCCTCGAAGAAGAAGGACTGCCAGAAGGAGTCCGGCACCCAGGCGGCGATGACCCCGGCGACGAGCAGGCCGATCACCAGGTCCCGCAGGATGGCCGCCCACTCCATGGTGAAGATGTGCGCGGTCGAGGTGAAGCCGTCCGGGGACAGCAGCCGCCGGGCGAAGGAGCCCTCCCCCCGTACCGACATGTCCATCGCCGCGTGCCCCTCCATCGATCCGGCGAGCCCCCGCTCCGCCTGCTCGCGCGCCCGGCGCAGCAGCCCCTCGCGCAGGAACAGCCGGAACAGCACCGCCAGAACGATGATCATGACCGGGCCGCCGACGAACTCCGCCAGGGTGAACTGCCAGCCCAGCAGCAGGGCCAGGATCACCCCCAGCTCGATGACCAGGTTGGTGGAGGCGATCTCGAAGGCCATCGCGGCGGTGAAGTCGGCGCCCTTGCGGAACAGCGACCGCGCCAGCGCGACGGCGGCGTACGAACACGAGGACGAGGCCGAGCCGAGCCCGGCGGCGACGGCGAGGGTGCGGGGGCGGTCGTCACCGAGCAGGGAGACGACGGTGGACTTCCGCACCACGGCCTGGACGACGGCGGACAGGGCGAACCCCAGGATCAACGCCCAGGTGATCTGCCAGGTCATCGCACCGGTGATCGACAGTGCGTGCAGGATCGCGTGCATGTCCCCCGCCCTCCCTCCGTGGCCGCGGGGCGCCACCCTAGGCCGACCCCCGCGGCACCCGGACCGCCCGACGCGCGGGCCGGGCGCGCGTCACCCGGACGGCTCACCCGTCAGGCTTTCGGCGCCGTGCACTGCTTTGGTGGGTACAAGAGCTGTCCACCACATGGAGCACTCTCATGTATGAAATGCAGGTTGGTGAGGCGGCCTCAGGGCCTGGCCTCGTATGGCACGTCGTCGCCCGGGACCGCCGGGCCACCCTGTGCGGCCGCCCCCTCCAGCCGGGCGGCACCGCCGAAACGGACCACCACTGCATGGCGTGTATGACGGCCTTTCAGAACGTCATGCGGGAAGGGTCCGCAGAATCCTGACACGAGTGCCCGCCGCCGGCGATCCGGGGCCATCCGGGCACCAGCGGCGGGCGCCCACAGGCCCCACAAGGGGGCATCCCAAAGCAATCCTTATGGATCGGCGAGGATGCTACCGTTCCCCCTTATGAAGACGATCGGACTGCTCGGCGGAATGAGCTGGGAGTCGACTGCCGAGTACTACCGGCTGCTGAACGAACTCACCCGCGACCGGCTCGGGGGGCTGCATTCGGCCCGCTGCGTGCTGTACTCCGTGGACTTCGCGGAGATCGAGCAGCTCCAGGCCCGGGGCCGGTGGGCCGAGGCCGGTGAACTCCTCGCCGCGGCCGCCCAGCGCCTGGAAGCCGCCGGTGCGGACCTGGTGCTCATCTGCACGAACACCATGCACAAGGTCGCGGACCGGGTCCAGGCGGGCCTCTCGGTGCCGCTGCTGCACCTCGCCGACGCCACCGCCGACGCGGTGAAGACGGCCGGCCTGACCCGTATCGGGCTGCTGGGCACCGCATTCACGATGGAGCAGGAGTTCTACCGTGGCCGACTCTCGGCGGCCGGACTGGACGTGCGCGTCCCGGACGCCGAGGGGCGCGCCCTCGTCCACCGGGTCATCTACGAGGAGCTGTGCCGGGGCGTCGTCCGCGGGCCGTCGCGCGCCGCCTACCAGCGGGTCATCACCGATCTCGTCGCGGCCGGCGCCGAGGGGATCATCCTGGGCTGCACCGAGATCGAGCTGCTGATCGGAGCCGCGGACAGTCCCGTGCCCGTCTTCCCCACCGCACGGATCCACGCCGAGGCCGCGGTCGAGGCGGCGCTGTCCGCACACTGACGGCGCATCCGGCATCCGGCATCCGGCATCCGGCATCCTGCCCCGGGCTCCCTGCATCCGGGGCCGGCAACCCCGGGAAGCCTCCTTCGCGTCACGCACCCTCGGCCGGGCGTCCCGTGATGTCATACGGGGAAGCAGGCCGCGAGGGCGGCGGCACGGACCGGGCGGATCCATGGGCACACCTCGATCGGGCGCCGACGCGGGGGCGGACGGGGGCGGCCACGCACAGGAGGGGCGCCACGCCGACTGGCTCGAGCTCTTCTTCGACCTCGTCTTCGTGGCGCTCGCCGCCCAGCTCTCGCACGGCCTCCACGGCGACCCCGACCTGCGCGACTTCGCCGTCTTCGTCGGCCTCTACTTCCCGCCCTGGTGGCTGTGGATCAACCTGCTGGTCTCCGCGAACCTCTTCCCCGAAGACAGTCCCCGCCGCAGGCTGCTCATGCTGTCCGCCATGCTCTGCATCGCCGTCATGGCATGCGCCGTGCCCGAGGCCGCCACGGACCGCGGCTCCGTCTACGCCCTGGGGTACGCGGGAACCCGGCTGGTGCTGCTCGGGCTGTGGTGGCCGGCCACGAAGTACCCCGCGCCCCGGCGCGTCCCGCCCTGGCGCCCCCTGAGCTACTGCCTGGCGTCGGGCCTGCTGTGGGCCGCCTCCGCGGCCGTGCCCGCGCCCTGGCAGTACGCGATGTGGGCGGTGCTCATCGCGGCCGAGATGGCGCTCCTGCTCACGGCGCGCGGCCGCGGGCTCCCCGGCCGGCTGGACACCGGGCACATCGTCGAGCGCGTGGGGCTGTTCGTCATCATCGTGCTCGGCGAATCCGTGATCGCCCTGGTGACCTCCGCCGACCACGCCTGGACGCTGCGGGCCGGAGCCGTCGGCGTCCTGGGCTTCGTGCTGCTCTCCGCGCTGTGGTGGTCGTACTTCGACTTCGGCTCGACCTCGGCCGAGCTGATGCTCTCCAGGGCCGACGACCGTCAGGCCTACCTCCTCGCCCGGGACGTCGGCGGCTTCCTGCACTTCTTCGTGACCGCGGGCGTCCTGTGCATGGCCGCGGGCCTGGCCACCGCGGTGGAGGAGGCCGACCACGCCCATCTGCCGACCGGCGCGGTGTGGGTCCTCGCCGGCGGTCTGGCCCTCTACCACGCGGCCCACGCCGGCATCGCGCTGCGCTACGGGCGTTCGCCGGCCTCGGTCGCCGTGTGGGCCGTTCCCGGCGTCGGCATCCCGCTGCTCATCGTCCGGGCCGCCGGGCACCTCGCGCCCTGGCTGCTCGTCATGCTGCTGGCCGCCGAGGCGGTCGCGCACCTGCTCTACGCACGCATGATGCTCGGCCGCCGCCTCGGGGCGGCGGCCCCGCCCCGGCCCTGACCTCCGCGCCCGCCCCAAGGGGCCTTCACGGAGCAGCGGCCGGCTCCACCGGGAGGAGGTCCGGGCGCTTGGCCGTACGGAAGTCCCCCGAGGAGCGGCCGCGCAGGCGTCTGCCCAGCCACGGCCCGAGGAACGCGGCGGCCCAGCGCAGGTCGGCGGCGACGGTGGGCGCTGCCGCGGGATCGGGTGGCAGCGGGTGCGACCAGGAGTCGTCGCTGCCCGGCAGGCCGAGGGCGTGCGCGAGCGATGCGGCGATCCGCTGGTGGCCGAGCGCACTGGCGTGCAGCCGGTCCGCGCTCCACAGGCGGGGGTCGGTGACCACCGGATGGTGCCCCGTCTCGACGAGGACCACCCCGTGGCGGCCCGCCGCCGCGCGGATCCGGTCGTTGAGGGCGCTCACCCGCGGGGAGAGGGGGCGGGCGAGCGGGGTGATCCGTGCGAGGTCCGGGAAGGTCAGCGTGGCCACGCGCGCACCCTGGCCGGTGAGCGCGGCGAACATCGCCTCCAGGTGACCGGCGACCTCGTCGGCGTCGAACCGGGGCCGCAGCACGTCGTTGACCCCGGCGACCACGGTGGCCAGGTCCGGGCGCAGGGCGAGCCCGCGGCCGAGCTGCTCGGCGCGGACCTGGCCGGCCAGCCTGCCGCGGACGGCCAGGTTGGCGTACCGCAGGCCGGGGCTGTGCAGCGCGAGCTGCTCGGCGAGCCGGTCGGCGAGCCCGCGCAGCCCCGTGGTGTCGTCGCCGTCGCCGAGGCCCTCGGTCTGGCTGTCGCCCAGGGCGACGTACCGCAGGTACCGGTACGGGTGTTCAGTGTCCGGCACGGGCCGCCTCCCGCTCCCGCAGGACGGCGATCGTGCGCTCGCACCAGTCGCGGTTGCCCTGCTCGAAGGCGAGTCCGCGCAGGCAGGTCAGGTAGGGGCCGACGCGCTCGCCGTGGCGCAGGAAGTCCTCCTCGGTGCGGTCGCCGCGCATGGTGCGCAGCAGGCCCCCGAAGAGCTCCACCTTGGCCCGGGCGAAGGCGGCGCGTTCGGTGAGCCGGTCGACGAGCGTCGCGGTGTCGACGTGGTCGGCGGCCTGGACCGTGACGAGGAGGTCGTCGCGGATGGAGGCGGGCTTGGCCGCGGAGGCGGTGAACCGCTCCAGCTCGGCGAGGCCCGCGCCGGTGACGGTGAACAGGCGCTTGTTGGGCCGGGCGTCCTGGACCACTTCGCGGCCCGTGATCAGCCCGTCGTTCTCCAGCCGGGTCAGCTCGGCGTAGAGCTGCTGCGGGAGCGCGTGCCAGAAGTTGGCCACGCCGAGGTCGAAGGCCTTGGCCAGTTGGTAGCCGCTCAGTTCCTCGTCCAGCAGCGCCGCCAGTACGGCGTGGCGCAAAGCCATCGGATCGCCTCCTCTTCGTCGCTGCCGCCCCTGTTCCCGGACGCCTTCCGCATGATACTCAAGAATCTGACTAATCACATTGATGAGTAGCCATAGCTGAGCCGTAGTCGTAGCCGTAGCCGTAGCCGTAGCCGAACATCAGGGAGAAGCCGTGACCGCAGCAGACCGCTTCCGCGCCGCCGTCGACAGCCGTGACCTCACCGCCCTCGAGGACCTGTTCACCGAGGACGTGCGCCTGTACAGCCCCGTGAAGTTCCAGCCGTTCGAAGGCCGGCCGATGGTGCTCGGCCTCTTCGGGGTGCTGCTGCGCACCTTCGAGGACTTCCGCTACGTCGGGCAGTACGCGGGCAGTGCCGAGACCAGCGTCGACGGCGCGGTCGCCCCCTCGGAGATCCTCCTGTTCCGGGCGACGGTGAACGGCAAGGCGATCCACGGCATCGACCTGCTGCACTTCGCCGACGACGGCCGGATCAAGGAGTTCACGGTGATGGTCCGGCCGCAGTCGGCGGTGCACGCCCTGGGCGAGGCGGTCCTCGCGGGACTGGTCACCGACGGTCTGGCCCCGGCTCCGGCCGGGGGCGCCGTGGCTGGTTAGTCTGGGCGGCCTGGCGGCCGGGGCGGAACGGAATGCGGAATCCGGCCACGAAGCGCGACCGCGGGCACCGCGGGCGACGGAAGGGGGAGCCGCGGATGACCGTCACCACCCGCGTGGCACTGGCCACCTCGGACCTGGGGCTGGCCTGGGACGCCGACCTGCCGCTGATGCTGGAGGCGCTGCGCGCACGCGGTCTCGATGCGGTGGCGGCGCCCTGGGACGCCCCGGACTTCGACTGGTCGGCGTGCGCCGCCGTGGTCGTCCGGTCCACCTGGGGCTACCCGGAGCGGTGGGCGCAGTACCTGGCCTGGGCCGACGCGGTACAGGGCGTGACGCGGCTCGACAATCCCGCCGGGCTGCTGCGCTGGAACGCCGACAAGCGCTACCTCGGGGAGCTCGCGGCGCGGGGCGTCCCCGTCGTGCCGACCCGGTTCATCGCCCCCGGCGAGGCCGTCGACCTGCCGGGGCACGGCCAGTTCGTCGTCAAGCCGGCCGTCTCGGCCGGAGCGCGGGACACCGCGCGGTACGCCGAGCACCATCACGACCTGGCGGCCGCGCACGTCGCGGCCCTGCACGCGGGCGGCTCGACCGCGATGGTGCAGCCGTACCTGTCCCGGATCGACGAGGGCGAACGGGCACTCGTCCTCCTCGGCGGCGTGTTCAGCCATGCGATCCGCAAGGGGCCGGTGCTGACCGACGTCGGGGTGGTCGACAACGACCGCGTACCGCATCCGGACCTGGTGCCGCACCGGCCGTCCGAGGCCGAACTGGCCCTGGCCGGGGCCGCGCTGGCGGCCGTCCCGGGGGCGGCGGCCCCGCTGTACGCGCGGGTCGACATCGCCTCGGCGGACGACGGATCGCCGGTCGTGATGGAACTGGAGCTCGTGGAACCCAACCTCTTCATGGGCCACGGTGAGCACGGGCTGCGGCGCTTCACCGACCTCGTCCACGAGCGCGCCACGGCCGGCTGAGCTCAGGGGGAGCCGCGCCGGCTGATGCGGGCGGCTACCGGCAGGTGGTCGCTGCCCGTCGCGGGCAGCGTCCGGAGCCGGGTGACGGTCGCCGAGCGGGTCAGGACCTGGTCGATCCGGGCCAGCGGCAGCGACGCAGGCCAGCTGAACGCGAAGTCCCGGCTCGGCCGCTCCAGCCGGGAGACGACCGGGGCCAGCCCCCGGTCGTCGACGGTGCCGTTGAGGTCGCCGAGCAGGATCAGGGGTCCGGCCGGCTCCGCGGCGATCGCGGCGCCGAGCAGGCGGGCGCTCTCGTCCCGCCGTACGGAGTCGAACCCGTGCGCCGGGCCGAGCCGTACGGAGGGCAGGTGCGCCACGTACACGGCGACGTCGCCGTGCGGAGTACGGGCGGTGGCCCTCAGCCCGCGGTTCCAGCCCTCCCCCACACCCGCCGGCCTGATGTCCACCGGCATCACCTGGGCGAGGGGGTGCTTCGACCAGAGTCCGACCGTGCCCTGCACCGCGTGGTACGGGTACTGCGGCGCCAGCACCGCGGCGTAGGCCGGCGCGGCGGCGGGCGTCAGCTCCTCCAGCGCGAGGAGGTCGGCCCGGGTCCCGGCCAGGGCGCGGGCGGTGCCCACCGGATCCGGGTTCTCGTCGCCGACGTTGTGCTGGACGGCGAGGAGATCGGGGGTCTGGTCGTCGCCGGGGAGCAGGAAGCCGCCGAACAGGCCCAGCCAGGCGGTGGCGGGCAGCAGTACCGCGCAGGCGGCCACGGCCGAGCGGCGCAGCAGCGCCAGGGCCGCGAGGACCGGGACGGCCAGGCCGAACCAGGGCAGGAACGCCTCCAGCAGGCTGCCGGGGCGGCCCGCCACCTCGGGTACCGCGCCGTGGAATACCAGCAGGCAGCCGACGAGGACCGCGAGCCCGGTGAGCACGCGCCCCCGCCCTCGTTCCCGCCCGCGCCACGGCCGGAGCCACCCCCGCTCGCCCACGCGCCCCGCTCCCCCGCTCCCCCGCTCCGCCCGCATCGTGACGGGCGCACGACACCGCACGACGCCGGCACGACACCCCACGACGCCGCACGACGCCGCGCGTACCACGACGCGCCGGACGCCGGTCCGGTTCCCCTCAGGCCGCGGGCCCGGCGGGCGCACGGCCGGGAACGGCGCCGACCCGGGCGAGGACGAGGACCGTGTCGTCGGTCGCCGTGTCGCGCAGCAGGTTGGCGAGGATCCGGTCGGCCGCCTGCTCCAGTGAGCCCAGCGGCGCGCGCAGCTGCTCGCGCAGCGCGTCCATGCCGGTGTCGATGTCCTGGCCGCGGACTTCGACGAGCCCGTCGGTGTACAGGGCCACGACGGCGCCCTCGGGCAGTTCCACCTCGACCGACCGGTACGGGACGCCGCCCACGCCGAGCGGGACGCCGGGCACGTCGCCCACGGTGTGCACGCTCCCGTCCCGGTGCCGGACCAGGGGCGGGGGGTGGCCGGCGTTGGCGATGCGGGCGCGGCCGGTGTGGGGGTCGTAGAGCAGGTACAGGCAGGTCGCCCACTCGATGCCGGCCTCCTGGGCGCAGAGGTCGAGCTCTTCGAGCAGGGCGACGGGCTCCGGATTGTGCCGGGCGAGCGTCTTGGCGGTGATCCGCAGCCGCCCCATGGCCGCGGCGGCCGGGACGCCGTGCCCCATCACGTCACCCACGACGAGGGCCACCCGGTCCCCGGGCAGGGCGATGGCGTCGTACCAGTCGCCGCCGACCTCGGTGCCGCGGCTTCCGGGCAGGTAGCGGTGGCTGATGTCCACGTACGGGCCGGCCGCGGGGGCGCTCGGCAGCAGGGCCCGCTGGAGGGTGAGCGCGATGTCCCGGACCCTTCCGTACAGCCGGGCGTTGTCCAGGCACAGGGCGGCCCGGGAGGCCAGTTCGCCGGCGAGGCCGAGGTCCTCCTCGGCGAAGGCCGGCCGGGCGGCGGAGCGGCCGAACATGGCGAGGCCCTGCACGGTGCCGCGGGCGATGAGCGGGGCGATGACGATGCAGGCCAGCCCGCTGTCCAGGAGCAGCCTGGCCCGCTGCTGGTGGACGACGGTCCGGGTCGCGAACTCCTCGTCGACCGTGAAGCAGAGCGGACGTCCCGAGCCCAGCATCTGGTGGATGCTGGAGCCCGGCGGGTACGTGACCTCCTCCAGACCGCTCACGAGTTCGACGGCGGGTTCGGGGAGGACGGTGCCGGAGGCGATCCGTCGGGTCATCAGGGGCAGTCCGGGGTCGAAGTCCTCGGTCTCGTCCATCCACTCCACCAGTTCGACGACGCAGGCGTCGCAGAACTCCGCAACCACCGCGGCGACCAGCTCGCGGGCGGTGGTGTTCAGGTCCAGGGTGGTGCCGATGCCGGCCGCGGCCCGGTCGAGCAGGGCGAGGCGCTGCCGGGCGGCCGTCGCCTCCAGGATGGCCTGCTCCCGGTCGGTGACGTCGAGCAGCAGTCCGCCCAGGCCGCGCCGGGTGTCGCCGGCACCGCTGAGCGGGAAGAAGCTGACCGAGCGCACCTGGTCGCGGTCGGGGCGGCCGGGCGTGCGCAGACCCACGAGGGCGCCGATCACGGTCCTCCCCTCCTGGGCCACGGTGCGCAGCATGCGCTGGTACTCCCCGCCGTCCGAGGTGATCATGATGTCCGCCATCGGGCGGCCCAGGTGCGCGTCGAGCGGGACCCCGTCCATGTCGGCCAGGGCCTGGTTGAGGTGGACGTAGCGCAGGTCCTCGTCCAGCATGACCAGGCCGATCGGGCAGGTCTCGAAGAGGGCGTCGAGGAAGGACAGGTTGGTCTTCACCCGGTCCAGCTCGTCGCCCCGGCTCGCCAGGCCCAGGACGACGGAGGCACCGGTGGCCCCGGTCAGCGGGAAGACCCGGAAGCCGCAGTCGAACACGCTGCCGTCCCGGTGGAGGGCGGGCAGCCGTACGCGCCAGTAGCCGAGGGTGCGGGCGCGTTCCGCGAGGTGTGCTGCGGCGCCGGGGCCGTCGTCACCGGGGGCCGGCTCGGGGAAGAGGAGGGAGGCGGGCCGTGCCAGCACCGACGCGGCCTCGTGGCCGAAGAGGCTCTGTGCGCCGGGGCCCCAGTAACAGATGCGGTCCTCGTCGTCGAAGCCGAGGACGGCCACCACCACGTGCTCCAGCAAGGACCCCGGTTCGGACCGGAGCGGGCCGGGATCCTGCGCGTCCCCCCGCCGGTCCGATGGCATCGGCAGGCCCCCTTCTGCGCGCGGCTCGCGCGTGGCTGACCGGCGCCCGCACGGCGGACACGGGCTGCCCCCTCAATTCTGCCCGGCATCGGGAGGGAGGACATCACGGCGGCGCACGGGAGCGGCGCGGTGACCGTCGGTCACATCCCGCAGGGGGAGTGCGGGGGTCCCCACCGCTCCCCGGGTTGACCCCGCGGCGGCGGCGGGGCTGGTCGGGGGCGGTTTCCCGGTGCGGCGGCCGATGGGCAACAGGAAACCCGTCGACCCCCCGGCCGGACCGGGCAAGTCTGAGGACGTCAACACACCGGCCCCATCGAGGCAACCCAACAGGGGGACATGATGCGCAAGATGCTCCGCGGCGCCGCCGCACTCGCCACCGCCGCCGCAGCCGTCGTGGCACTGGGCGGCGCGGCCGACGCCAGGCCCGCCGACGACTGGGCCGGCTGTCCGTACGGGTCGGTCTGCATCTACCCGCAGGACCAGAACCCGGCCGTCAAGCCGAGCCACATCTTCACCAGCTACGGAGCCCACAACCTGAGCAACCAGTACGGCAACCACTGGGTCCTCAACAACCAGTACGGCGGGGCCACCGCGAGCCTGTGCACCGGCTCGGGCGGTGCGGGCTGCGGGGCGCCCATCGCCCAGCAGCGGGGCGTCTACGCCAACCTCACGCCGATCAACTCCATCACCCTCAACCGGCCGTAGCCGGACGCACGTTGGCAGCCTTCCGGATCCGCCGCTCCCCCGGCGCCCCCGGAGGGCTGCGGCGCGTGCGCGATCGCGCCACGCCGGGACCGGCGCGCGCCCGGCCGTCCCACCCCCGCGGTAGCCTGGGACCTTCCATCTCACAACCTGGGCTCGCTGTGCCATGGGGGATGCCGTGGGGGACCCGGACCGCGGACGCAATGCCGACCACCAGCACGACGCACCCGAGGCCGACCGGGCCGACGGTGCCACCGAGACCACCGAAGGCGCCGCCGCGTCCTTCCCCGTCCAGTTGCGCCGGCTGCGGGTGCAGCGCGGTCTCTCGCTGGCCGATCTGGCCCGGCGGACGCACTACAGCAAGGGCTACCTGAGCAAGATCGAGACCGGCGCCAAGCGCGTCACCCACGACGTCGCCCTGCGCTGCGACCGGGTGCTGGAGGCCGGAGGGAGCCTCTTGCAGCTGGTCCCGGATCCGGAAGTCCCCCGGGCCCGGACGGGGTCCGGACCGCAGCCGGGACCGCAGCCCGGACCGCAGCCCGGGGCGCAGTCGGCGGGCGAGTGCCCTTACCGCGGACTCGCCGCGTTCACCTCGCGCGACGCGGGCTGGTTCTTCGGTCGCGACCGGGTGACCGCCGCCCTCGCCGAACGGGTCTTCGAACGGATCGGCAGCGGCCCGCTGGTGCTCGTCGGCCGGTCGGGCGCCGGCAAGTCGTCCCTGCTCAGCGCCGGTCTCGTACCGGCCCTGCGGCGCACGGGAGGCTTCCCGATGGCGGGCGCCGACGGATGGCCGATCGTACGGTTCACGCCGACCGCCCACCCCCTCCAGGAGCTGCTGGACTGCACCGCGAAGGTGCTCGGCGGCGATCTCGGCATCACCGTACGGGAGTTGCGCGAGCGGCCGCGGCGGCTGCTCGAAGCCGTCCACGGCCTCGCGGACGACGCCCCGGCGGAGGCCCGGGAGGGCAGGAAAGGCGGGGAAGGCGGGGAAGGCGGGGAAGGCGGGGAAGGCGGGCGGCCCACCGTCCGGCCGGTTCTGCTCGTCGACCAGTTCGAGGAGCTCTTCACCCTCTGCTCCGACGAGGACGAGCGGCGCGGATTCGTCCACGTGCTGTGCGCCCTTTCCGCCGCGGAGCCGGGGCCCGAGCCGGCAGTGCACGACCCGGCCGTCGTGGTGCTCGGCGTCCGGGCCGACTTCACCGGCAGCTGCCTGGACCTCCCCGAGCTGGCGCCGGTCTTCACCGACGGGCTGTTCGTCCTCCCCCCGATGTCCGTGGCGGAGCTGCGCGAGTCCGTCACCCGCCCGGCGGAGCTCGCCGGGCTCACGCTCGAACCGGGCCTCGTCCCGCTGCTCCTGCGGGACGCGGGCCTGCGCACGGAACCCGGTGCGGTCGCCGCACCGGCGGCCGGGCCCGGTGACACTCCGTCCGGCGCGCTGCCGCTGGTGTCGCACGCGCTGATGGCGACCTGGCAGCGGCGCGCCGGAGCCACCCTGACGGTGGCGGGGTACGAGGACTCGGGTGGTATCCAGGGCGCCGTCGCGCACACCGCCGAAAGCGTGTTCGCCCGCCTGTACCCGGCCGAGCAGCGGACGATCCGGCGGATCCTGGTGGCGCTGGTGCACGTCGCGGACGATGCCGGGGCGACCCGGCGGCGCATGGGCCGGACCGCGCTGATGGAGCGGTTCGGTGAGGCGGACCGGGCCGCGCCGGCCCTGGACGCGTTCGTCCGGGCCCGGCTGATCACGATGGACAGCGACACCGTCGAGATCACCCACGAGGCGCTGCTGCACGCCTGGCCGCGGCTGCGCGGCTGGATCCACGCCGACCGGGACGGGCTGCTGGTCCACCGGCAGCTGGGCCAGGCGGCCGAGGAGTGGGAGCGCGAGGGCCGTGATCCGTCGGTCCTGTACCGCGGGACCCGGCTCGAAGGTGCCCGGGTGTGGGCCGAGGAACTGGACGGTACGAGCCGGCTCAGCCCCCGGGAGGCGGCCTTCCTGGGCGCGAGCCTGGCCGCGGAAGGGGCCCGGCGGGCCCAGGAGCGGCGTCAGGTCAAGCGCCGGCAGGGGATGCTGGCGCTGCTCGTCGTCCTGCTGGCCCTGGCCCTGACCGCGGGGGCACTGGCGTACCGGCAGCGGGAGGGGGCACTCGGCCTGGAGCGCATCGCCCGTTCGCAGGCCCTCGCGGTCCGGTCGACCTCCCTCGCCACCGGTCAGCCCGAGGCCTCGATGCGGCTCGCCGAGGAGGCGTACCGCACCCGGGCGACGCCCGAGGCGCGGGGCGCCCTGCTGAGTACGCAGGCCCAGCCGTTCCTCGCCCGCCTGGGCGGGCACGGCGGCCCGGTCAACGCGGTGGCGTTCGGCCCGGGCAACGGGCTGCTCGCAAGTGCCGGTTCGGACGGGAGGGTGCTGCTGCGGCGGGTCTCGGACCGGCGGACGACGGCGACCCTGACCATGCCGGGCCGGGTGCGCGGGATCGCCTTCGGCCCCGGCGGCCGCAGCCTCGCGGCGACGTCCACGGACGGGCCGGTGCGGCTGTGGGACACGGCGGGCCGCCTCCTCGGGGTGCTCCCGCCGCAGACGGCGGACGCGCGGGCCGTGGCCTTCTCCCCCGACGGGCACACGCTCGCCGTGGCGGGCGCCGACGGAACGGTCGGCCTGTGGGATCCCGAGGACGGCGGGTCGGCGGTCGCGCTGCTCACCGGCCACACCGGGCGGGTCAACGCCCTGGCGTACGCGCCGGACGGCCGCACGCTCGTGTCGGCGGGCACCGACCGGACCGTACGGCTGTGGGACCCGGTGGCGGCCCGTCAGCTCGCCGTCCTCGAGGGTCACACCGGCGAGGTGCTCGGGGTGGCGTTCGCGCCGGACGGGCGGACGGTGGCCTCCGGGGGCGCCGACCGGACCGTGCGGCTGTGGGACGTGGCACAGCGGAGTACGACGGCGACGCTGGCGGGGCACAACGACGACGTCAACGCGGTCGTCTTCACCCCGGACGCCGCCACGGTCGTCAGCGCGAGCGGCGACGGCACCACCCGGTTGTGGGACGTGCGCAGCGGCCGGCTGACCTCGACGCTGTCCGGGCACACCGACTACGTGCTCGCGGTCGCGGTGGACTCCGGCGGGACGATGCTGGCCACCGCCGCCTTCGACCAGTCGGTGGTGCTGTGGGACCTGCGCGGGCCGGTGCTGACGCCGCGACCGTTCACCGAGATCTGGCACGCCGCGTACAGCCCGGACGGGAGGCTGCTGGCCACCGCGGACGCCGATCACACGGTCCTGCTGTGGGACGTGGCGGGGCGGCGGGTGGTGGCGGCGTTCCCGGGGCACACGGAGACGGTGTTCTCGGTGGCCTTCTCCCCGGATGGGCGGACGCTGGCCTCGGCGGGCTCCGACGGGACGGTGCGGCTGTGGGACGTGGCCTCCCGTACGGCCCTGGGCACGCTCACCGGGCACGGCGGGACCGTATTCGCGGTGGCCTTCTCGCCCGACGGGCGGACGCTGGCCTCGGCGGGCTCCGACGGGACGGTGCGGCTGTGGGACCTGGCCTCCCGTACGGCCCTGGGAACACTCACCGGGCACACGGACTTCGCGAACGACGTGGCGTTCAGCCCGGACGGCCGTACGCTGGCGAGCGCCGGAGACGATCTGACGGTACGTCTGTGGGACGTGTCCGGACGCCGGCCGCTGGCCACGCTGACCGGCCACGCGGGCGCGGTGCGGGCCGTCGCGTTCGCGCCGGACGGGCGGACCCTGGCCAGCAGCGGCAACGACGGCACCGTACGGCTGTGGGACGCCCGGCGGTTCGGGGCCGGGGCCGTGCTGGCCGGGCACACCGGATCCGCCCGCGCCGTCGCGTTCTCCCCCGACGGGCGGACGCTCGCCAGCAGTGGCAACGACCGTACGGTACGGCTGTGGGACGTGGCCGGCAGGCGGCTGTGGGCCGCTCTGACGGGGCACACCAGCGCGGTGTGGGGGGTGGTCTTCTCGCCCGACGGGCGGACGGTGGCCAGCAGCAGCAACGACGGCACGGTTCGGCTGTGGAACCCGGACGCCGGGGCCCGGCTGGCGGAGATCGGCCGGCTGCACGCGACGCAGCAGCCCTGACGGGCGGAGGTTTCCCCGGGGGTTTCCCGTTGCCCGTTCGAGTGGGGTGACGCCGGAACCTCGACGCGGGCCGGACCCGGCCGACAGGCTCGGTCCGGCAACGCCCTCCCATGGCTACGAGAATCGAGGTTCCCGCATGCTTCGCCGGTCCGGTCCCATCGGCACACTCATCGCACTCCTGGTCTGTCTCCTGTGGAGCCCGGCGTCGGCGTCGGCCGCCGACGGTTCGTGCCGGGTCCTGGCCCCGGGGGCGTCCGCCGCCGCCGAGCGGGCCGTCGAGGCCGCCTGCGCCCAGGTCGCGGCCGGCGTCTGGTACACGTGGGGCGGCGGCCACGGCGCGCAGCCCGGCCCCACGTACGGGCAGGTGGACCCCACGGATCCGGCCAGCGAACACGACCCCGAGCGGCTCGGGTTCGACTGTTCGGGACTGGTGCGCCACGCCTACGCCCGGGCCACCGGCTCCGACATCCTCGACGGGGACGCCAGTGCCCAGTACTACACGCACCACGCGGCCGAACGCTTCACCGCGGCCCAGGGGACGGCTCCGCTGCTCCCCGGCGACCTGCTGGTCTGGGGGAACTCGCGGGACCTGCACCACATCGCGGTGTACCTGGGGGCGGGGAGGATGGCGGAGGCCCGGCAGTCCGGTACGAAACTGATGGTCAGTGACGTCCGGCTGGACGGCGACTACCACGGCGCGGTGCGGATCGACCCGGGCCCGGTGACCGGGCACGTGTTCCGGACCTGGGGCACCGGTGTCTGGACGAAGGCCGAGCCGTCGACCGCGTCCGCACGGGTCTACGCCTTCCCGGGGCCGACCACGATCCGCGTCCAGTGCCAGAAGCACGCGGAGGAGGTCACCGCCGACGGCTACACCAACGACGCCTGGTCCTATCTGCCCGACTACAGGGCTTGGGTCACCAACATCTACGTCCAGGGCGCCGCTTGGCTGGAAAACGTCCCTGCGTGCACCTTCTGAGGCGGTACGCGGCTCGGACCCCGTCCGACCGGCACGTACGATCGCAAGCCGGGGACCTGACCGTTTTCACGGCGGGGGTCCGCGACGCGAAACCCTTCCCGTCATCTCGTAGTTGAGGAACAACGTGCGCCTGCCTCTCGACCGACGCCTGACTCTCAGCGCCGCCCTGCTCGCCGTGGTGGCCGGTGTGGTGCCGGCGACCGCCGCCCAGGCGGCCGCGAGCCCCCTCACCGGTACGGCGACGGCCGCCGCGCCCGCGCCGACGCCCGATCTCGACGCCGTGACGCAGGCGTTGAAGAACACCACCGCGGCCGGGGCGCCGGGCGCCATGGTCCGCATCACCGGTTCCGGTGCGCCGCTGACCAGTGCGGTGGGCGTGCAGGACCGCACCACGGGTGCGGCCATGGACCTGAACGGCCGTTTCCGGATCGGCAGCGTCACGAAGACGTTCTCCAGCGTCGTCCTGCTCCAGCTGGTGAACGAGGGGAAGCTGAGCCTGGACGCCC
Organism: Streptomyces sp. NPDC086989; assembly: GCF_044745505.1. Classification (NCBI taxonomy): domain Bacteria; kingdom Bacillati; phylum Actinomycetota; class Actinomycetes; order Kitasatosporales; family Streptomycetaceae; genus Streptomyces; species Streptomyces sp. NPDC086989. The sequence goes on along the minus strand of NZ_JBIVAL010000005.1, from coordinate 242,959 downwards.
CGGTCAACCAGTACCTGCCCGGCCTGCTGCCGGACAACCGGATCACCGTGCGTCACCTGCTCACCCACCGCAGTGGGCTGGCGGACTACACGAACGCCATGTTCGACAAGACGGTGCCCGGTTTCGAGGCCGTCCGCAACAAGGTCTTCACCTACCAGGAGCTGGTCGCGCTGTCGCTGCGCGAGCCGCGCACGACCGAGCCGGGCGTCTCGTACAACTACTCCAACACCAACTTCGTGGTCGTCGGCATGCTCATCGAGAAGGCCACCGGGAACGGCGTGGCCAAGGAGTACGAGCGCCGCATCATCAAGCCGCTCAAGCTGAAGAACACCTCGTACGTGCACCCCTCCACGCAGATCAAGGGTGCGCACCTGCACGGTTACCTCACCCCGGACGAGGCCGGCGCGCCGCTGGTCGACTCCACCGAGCAGACGGTGTCCTGGGCGCAGTCCGCCGGTGCGATGATCTCGAACGCGGCCGACCTCAACACCTTCGTGTCCGCGCTGCTCGGCGGCAAGCTGCTGGCGCCCGCGATGCTGGACGCGATGCTCAACGTCACCCCGACCGACGCCACGAACACCCGTTTCTACGGTCTGGGCCTGCGCCGCTACGACCTGTCGTGCGGTACCTCGGTGTACGGGCACACGGGCACGGTGCAGGGCTTCTACACGTACGCCTTCGCCACGCGCGACGGGAAGCGCAGCCTCGCCGCGGTGGCGAACACCTCGAACAGGGGCGCCGCGAACACGGCCCTGGGCGGCACGCTCGAAGGCGCGTTCTGCGGGAAGAAGGGGCCGGCCGCCCCCACCGCCAAGCGCAGCTTCGCCCTGGTCCCCGAGCTGACCGCGGCCCCGGCCGACCGGGACCTCCCGGAGCACGGCTCGCGCTGACCCGGACCTCCGCTGCCGCCCGGTGGTCTCCGCCGGGCGGCAGCCGGGGCCGGCCCCTGCGGATCAGGCGGTGACGCGGATCGTGGACTGGCCGTGGCCGAACCGCTCCCGGTGAGTCGCAGGTCTGCGCATGGATACGGAGACCGCGGGGCTGCTCCTTCCTCGTCACGTGGCCCGGAGCCGGGCGGGGAGCCGGGGCGGGGTGCGCCGGCCCGGCCGGGGCGGCCGGGCGGCCGCGGCCGTCAGGGCGCGGATCCGCTCGGTGAAGTCCGGGTCGGGCAGCGGGAGTTCGAGGTCGTCGTCGACGTAGCTGACGGCGGCCGACACGTACTCCATGACGGCCCTGACGGTGCCGGAACCGCGCCTGGACGCGGTTCCGCCGGGCCGCAGCGCCCGCAGGACGCGCAGGGTGGTGGGCAGGCTCGCATCGGCGGCGAGGTCCCGCACGGCACCCTCGAACACCACCGTGGCCGCGTCCGGCTCGTCCGGGGTGGCGGCTGCGTGCCGGGGGGCGGGCGGCGCGCTCTGGCGCCGCCACCAGACGGCCTCCTGGTCCTCCCCCAGCGCGAGGTGGTGCAGGTACAGGCAGTACGAGGCGAGCGGGTCGCCGGCTCCGGCGGCGTACTGCCACCAGAAGCGGGCGGAGTCCTCGGCGCCGGTGAGCAGCAGGATGCAGCCCAGCACACGGGCGCCTGAGGGCTGGGGCAGCTGGTGCGTGAGGAAGTCGCCGAGCGCGGCCACCGCGCTGCCCGTGACGGCCGTCTCACACAGGGCCTGGAGGTCGCGCGCGGCTCCCCGCACGTCCTCCTCCGGTCCGCCCGCCGCCTGCTCGGACGCCCGTGCGCCCCGCGGCCGGGGTGTACCGCCGGTGTCCGCGATGTCGGCGGGCGCGTGCGGGGCGGTGTGCAGGCGGGCGCGGTCCAGCAGTTGCTCAATGGTCGATGTCACCGGAGACCTCCTCCTCGACGGTGCTGTCCGGGTACAGGGCGGCGTGCAAGTTGCGTACGGCGTGCCGTGCGGTGGACCGTACGGACGCCAGGGGGACGCCCAGTGCGTCCGCCGCCCGGGCCTCCGGCAGTCCGCACAGGTGCAGCAGGACGATGACGTCCTGCTGCATGGGCGCAAGGCCCCCGACGGCGCGGAACAGGGCCATGGACTCCTCGACCTGTCCCACCGGGTCGGGGGCGAGGTCGAGGGCGACCGTGTCGAAGGCCGCCTCGACGAGCGAGGGGCGGCCGTTCTCCTTCGGGGCGCGTTCGAGCACCGTCTGACGCAGCATCGGCCAGGCGAACCGCTCGGGGTTGTCGCTGGCGAGCGCGTCGTGCCACAGCATCAGCAAGAGCGTGAACACGTCTTCGACCGCCTTGTCGACCAGGCTCCTGCGGCGCAGGAACGCCGAGGCGTAGCCGGTGTAGTGCGGACGGTGCATCTGCTGGAAGGCCCGGAAGTCCAGCGGGGTCGAGGTGGCCGCGGTGCGGTGGCGGGCCCCGCCCTCGTGGAGGCAGTCCTTGATCCACGAGGTGCGCTTGCCGGCGTCCCCCGCCGCGATCACCCAGCGCAGCCGCATCGTGTCGTACGGCAGGCCGGGCCGGTCCAGCGCGAGGAGCACCGTACGGACGAACACCCATCGGGGGTAGCGTCCGACGGCCCGCAGCAGCTCGGAGATGTGACCCTTGGGGCGGCCGGTGCGCGCTTGGAGCTCGTCCAGCGTCACTCCCCTGCCGTGGACGGCATCGCGCAGCGGCTCCAGCCAGGCGCGGTGCGCCGGTCCGGTGCCTTCGGTGATCGGGCCCAGCGGCCGGCCGGGCCTGCCGCGCCGGCCCTGGGGGAGGTCCTGCGGTGCCGAGTGGAGGTTCATCCCTGCGGCCCCCCGTCCCGGCCGGGCACCTGCACGGTCGCTAAGCGCGCCACCGCGGTGACGATCATCCGGTTGTTCCTCATCGCGCCGTCCTCTGGCTGCTGCTGCGCCTGGTTGGTGTCTGTCCGGGATACGGCTCATGGCGTTGCCACGCCCCCCTTCAGGAGCCGGAGCAAGCATGGAGTGAACAGAGTTGGACAGGTGCGAAAAAAGCAGAACGGGGAACAATCAGAAGCGCGTGTCCGCCCCGCTTCAGGCGGGTTCCAGGGGCAGCCGGGCCACCAGCCGGGCGCCGACGGGGGCGTCCTCGACCGTCAGGGAGCCGCCCAGGCGGGTGGCGATGTCGCGGGCTATGGCCAGGCCCAGCCCCGTGCCGCCCTCGTCACGGCTGCGGGCGTCGTCGAGGCGGGTGAACCGCTCGAAGACCCGCTCCCGGTCCGCCACCGGGATGCCCGGCCCGTCGTCGCGGACCTCCAGGACGGCGGTGCGCCGCTGCGCGTCGAGGCGCAGCACGAGCCCGACCCGCCGCTCCGCGTGGCGCTGGGCGTTGTCCAGCAGGTTCGTCACGAGGCGCGCCAGCCACAGCGTGCTGCCGCGCACGACGGCCTCGGCGGCGATCTCCGTGTCGACGGGTATCCGGTCCCGCCGGCGCGACCCGGCGGCCTCGCGGGCCACGTCCGCCAGGTCGACCGCGGCGGCCGGCGGCGGCTCCCCGGTGTCCAGGCGGGCCAGCAGGAGCAGGTCGGCGGCGAGGTCCTGCAACCGTACGGTGTCCTCCAGGGCCCCGTTGACCAGCTCGCCCCACAGCGCCGGATCGGGGTGGGCCCGGGCGACCTCCAACTGGGTGCGGAGCACCGTGATCGGGCTGCGCAGCTCGTGCGAGGCGTCGGCGATGAACCGGCGCTGGCGGATCCCGGCGGCTTCGAGCCGGTCCAGAGTGGTGTTCATGGTGACGGCGAGCCGGGCGATCTCGTCCTGGCTGCGCGGCACCGGCACACGGCGGTGCAGGTCGCGGTCGCTGATGGCGGCGACCTCGGAGCGGATCGCCTCGACGGGCCGCAGCGCCCAGCCGGTCACCCGCCACGTGACCAGGGCCACGGTGAGCACGAGCAGCGGCACGACGACGACGAGCACGCCGGTGATGACGTCGTCGGCGGTGTCGGCCTCCCGTAGGGAGGTCCCCGCGTAGACGGTGACCAGTCCGTCCGGGGTGACGGTGGTGACCTGCACGACGCGGTGGCGGCGGTCACCGCGCGCCGGGCCCTCCTTCCAGGTCCCGCGGACCGTTCCGGGTTTGCCCGGGCGGGCCGGGGAGAGGGCCGGGCGGCCGGCGAGGTTGGGGCTCGCCGCGAGGACCCGGCCCTGCGCGTCGACGACCTGGACGAAGTCGGTGCCGCGACCGGGGGTCAGGACGGGGTCGAACCGGCCGGCGGCCACCAGCCCGGCGGTGGACAGCGCCTGCCGTTCGGCGTCGGCCTGGGCGTTGCCCATGAGGTTGCCGTCGAGGATCCCGAGCAGAGCGAAGGAGGCGGCGCCGAGGGCCAGGGCCACCACCGTGGAGGCGCCGAGCGTGGCCCGGGCGCGGACGGACCGGGGTCGCAGGCGCCGCGCGAGGCCCCGGATCCGGCAGCCGACGCTCAGGTTGACGCGGCCGAGGAGCCCGTGGGCGGGCCCGGTGCGCGGTTCAGCCACCGTCGGCCGCCAGCCGGTAGCCTGCGCCGCGGACGGTCTCCACCGCGGCCCGGCCGAACGGTGCGTCGATCTTCCGGCGCAGGGCGCTGACGTGGACCTCGACGACGTTGAGGTCGCCGTCGTAGGCCGCGTCCCAGACGTTCTCCAGGATCTCCCGTTTGGGTACGACCTCCCCGGCCCGCCGGGCCAGGTGGACGAGGACCGCGAACTCGCGCGAGGTCAGCCGGGCCTCGGTGCCGGCGCGCGTGCACCGCTGCGCTCCCGGGTCGATCACCAGATCCCCGAACTGCATGATCTGCGGGCTGCGCCGGCCGGTGCGCCGGATGAGGGCGCGCAGCCGGGCGACCAGGACCACGTAGGAGAAGGGCTTGGAGAGGAAGTCGTCCGCGCCGGTGTCGAGGGCCTCCGCCTCGTCGTACTCGCCGTCCTTGGCGGTGAGCATCAGGATCCCCGACTCGCAGCCGCCGGCGCGCAGCCGGGCGCAGACCCGGTAGCCGTTGAGGCCGGGCAGCATGATGTCGAGCACGATGGCGTCGTAGTCGTGTTCGCCGGCCAGCCACAGGCCCTGCGGGCCGTCGTGGGCGACGTCCACGGAGAAGCCCTCGGCCTGCAGACCCCGCTGGAGGGCAGCGGCGAGCCGCCGTTCGTCCTCGACCACCAGTACGCGCATGGGGACAAGGTTCTCAGGTCGCCCCGCCGGTTTGCTGAAGAGGTCTTCAGCCTGCTTCAGCACAGCTTCAGCATCGGGCGCGCAGGATCTGCCGAGCCGGGCGGAGTGCCCGGAGAACGCGAGGAGCATGTCGATGACTCAGTCCAGTCCCCAGCCCGCCGAGCCGCCCGCGGGGCCGGGCGCGGCCAAGGCCGACACGACCGGCGCGGTGGCGGGCCGCCGCGGCCGGCTGGTCCGGCTGGCCCGCGGGCGGCGCACCCGCTGGGTGGCCCTCGGCGCGGTCGTCGTGATCGGCGGCGGGGCGGCGGCGGTCTCGGTGGCCGAGCACGGACACCGGGAGCACGGGCGGGGCGGTTTCGCCGCCGAGGTGCGCGAGCACGGCCACGGGGAGATGCCGGGCGGCGGCCTGATGGGCCCGAAGCCGCGCAAGGGCGGCAAGCCCGGCGTCGACGGCGGCGACCGCGGGCCCGAGGGCGGCCTGCACGGGTGGGGCCCGGGCGGCCGCGGCCCCGGCGGCGGGGCGGCGAAGGCCGCTCCCGTGCCGCCGCCCGCGCTGCCCGCGGCCCAGGCCGTGGAGAAGGCCACGGCCGCCGTGGAGGGCGGGAAGCTCGAATCGCTGCGGACCGTGGCCCAGCAGGGCGGCGGCAGCGCCTGGCTGGCCGTGGTCCTCGGTCCCGACGGGGTCCGGCACGCCGTGACCCTCGCCGGCGCCGACGGCACGGTCACCGGCAACACCGTGGCCGGGAAGGGACCGCTCGGCGCCCGCTGACCGCGCACCGGCGTCCGGACCACCCGGAGCGCCAGGGCTGTCCGGTCGGGTCCGGTCCGCTCCGCCGCGACGGGCGGGGCGGGCAGGGCCGGTGGGGCGGGCGGGGCGGGGCCGACGGCCCCACCGGCCCTCGCCGGCACCGGTCAGCCGGTGCCGGCGACGGAGTCCAGGAGGGCGAGGTCCTCGGCGGTCAGGCGCACGGAGCCCGCGGCCACGTTGGCGGTGAGGTGGTCGGGGTTGCCGGTCCCGGGGATGGCCAGGACGTGCGGCCCCCGGTGCAGCGTCCAGGCGAGCCGGATCTCGGCGGCGCCCACCCCGTGGGCGCGGGCCACGGCGAGCACCGCCTCGTGTTCGGCGCCGCCCGTGCCCGCTTCGCGTCCCGTTCCGGCGATCGCGTAGAACGGCACGAACGCCACGCCCTGCTCTGCGCAGGTGTGCAGGAACGCCTCCTGCTCGGGTCCGGCGCCGAGCCCGTACATGTTCTGCACGCAGACCACCGGCGCGATCGCCTGCGCTTCGGCGAGGTGGTGGGGCCGTACGTTGGACAGGCCGAGGTGGCGGATCAGTCCGGCCTCGCGCAGGTCGGCCAGGGCGCCGAAGCGCTCGGCGATCGAATCGTCCCCGACGATGCGCAGGTTCACCACGTCGAGGTGGTCACGGCCCAGCTGGCGCAGGTTCTCCTCGACCTGGCCGCGCAGCTGCCCGGGGGTGGCGTGGGGCACGAACTCGCCCGCCGGGGACCGGCCTGGGCCCACCTTGGTGGCGATGACGAGGTCGTCCGGGTACGGGGAGAGGGCCGTGTTGATCAGCTCGTTGGCGGAGCGCAGCGGGGAGAAGTAGAACGCGGCGGTGTCGATGTGGTTCACGCCGAGCTCGACGGCGCGGCGCAGGACGCCGATCGCCCGGGCCCGGTCGCTGGGGACGGAGTCGCGGGTGAACGCCGGGCCGTCCTGGGTCAGCCGCATCGCGCCGAAGCCGAGGCGGTTCACCTGCAGGTCGCCGAGCTTCCACGTGCCGGATGCGGCCGCGTTGATGGTCTGGGAGGTCATGCCGGAATGATCTCCGCACGATAGGCTCGGCGCCAATGTTTCAGGTATGAGTGAATCCGAGGGTGGTCCTCGTGGGCGAACTGGCGTTCTCGGCGGGCGATCTGGCCCAGATGCGGTTCGCCGTCTCACCGGCGTGGGAGGTCGTGACCAGCTTCCGGCGGCTGCTGACCGACGGCGCCACCTCGCCCGTGTACCGGCCCTGGGCGGAGCAGGTGCGGCCCCGGCTGGCGGCCGCCGGGCTGGACCGGGGCTGGCTCGCCGAGCTGATCCCGCCCAAGGGGTACCTGCCGCACTTCCTCAACCCGGCGCCCGCCGGTCCGGCCCCCGCTCCGGCGGAGGAGCTGGCGGCCCTCGTGGCCGCCCCCGCCGACGTCGTCCGCCGCAATCTGGACCACCTGCGCTACCACCAGGGCCCGCTCGGGCCCCGCGCGCGGTCGCTGTACGCGGATCCGCGGGCGCGCCTGCCGCGGCTGGCGCAGGAGGTCGAGGCGTACTGGGAGCTGGCGCTCGCCCCGTACTGGGCGCGGATCCGTGCGGTGCTGGACGCCGACGTGTTCCACCGGGCGCGGCAGGCGGCCGAGCAGGGCGCCGGCCGCGTCATCAACGAGCTGCACAGCGCGGTGCGCTGGGACGACGACGCCCTGCGGCTGCTGCGCCGGACGCGGCCGCTGTCCCGGGAGACGGCGGGCCGGGGCCTGCTGCTGGTCCCCTCGGTGTTCCTCGGGCCGGGACTGCTGACCCGGATGACGCCGCCGGACCCGCCGCAGCTCGCCTACCCGGCGCGCGGCGTCGGCGCGTTGTGGGCGTCCCGGCCGCCGGCCGCGAGGGCGCAGGCCCTCGCCGCGGTGCTCGGCCGTTCGCGGGCCCTGCTGCTGGCGGAGCTGGCGGCGCCGGCCTCGACCACCGAACTGGCCCGGCGTACGGGGCTCTCGGCGGCCGGGGTGTCCCAGAACCTGACGGCGCTGCGCGATGCGGGTCTGGTCAGCGCGCACCGGGCGGGCCGCTCGGTGCTGTACGCCCGCACCACCGTCGCCGAGGCCCTCCTCGCCGCGCCGGGCGGGGAGGGGGTCGTCAGTTCGGCTGCCGCACCGACATGAGCAGGTGGCGGTGGTCCCTCGCGACCGCACCGCGCTGCACCCCGTGCCCCTCGGCCCGGCCCTCCTCCCGGAGCGGACCGTGGTCCTCCTGCGCCGAGGTGCGCCGTGAGAGTGCGTACGAGGGTGCCGCCGCCCGCGCCCTCGCCGCGCTCGCCCTCGCCCGGCGGCGGGCGGGCGCCTGGGCGCCGGTCAGTCCGTGAACACCGCCGAGGCCTCGGCGGCGTACGCCCGCAGCTGCGGTTCCAGCGCGGCCCGGTCCGCGACGGCGGAAGGCAGCAGGCACCGGGCCTCGGCCTCGGTGGCGTGGCTCAGCATCCAGGCCCGGGCCCACGCCGGGTCCGCCGGGCGGTCGGCGCCGTGCATCCGTGCCCGCGCGGCGGCGTGGGCCGCTCCGGGCACCCGGCCAGCGATGACCGGGAGGACGTGCTCCTCCTCGGCTTCGATGTGCGCCGCCAGCAGGTCGCGCCGGCGGGTCAGGAGGCCGGCCAGCCGCCGGGCGTGACGGCCGGGTTCGGCGGCGAAGCGGGCCGCGGCCGCGTCGCAGTCGGCCTGGAGTGCGTCGAGCGCCGCGAGGTCGTCGACGAAGCGGACGATTCCGGCCACCGCCTCGGCCGCGTCGGGCACGGCGTCGAGGACGAGGGGCCACAGGATCTCGTCCTCGCGGTGGTGGCCGCGTACGGCGTCGTTGTAACGGTGCACGTACCCGGCGATGGCCCGCGCCCGCGCGGGTTCGGCCGGCTCGGCGGCCGCGGCGAGAGCGGCGAGCAGCCCCGCGAGGCGCTCGCCGTCGGCCAGGATCGCCCGGTGGGCGACCCGGACGCCGGTGAGACCGTACGGCTCGACGGGGGCGAGGTGTTCGCTGTCCATGCGCACGACTGTGCGCGCCTCGCCTCAGCGTCGACTCAACGTCCGATGAACGCCACCACCCGCCGGGATGTCGAGGCGGGTGCGACGCGCGACCCGCGCGTCCGTCCGCCCTCTCGCGCGGACGTAGGGTCGGGGGGCCGTCCTGTCACCGTTCCGGGAGAAGTTCCGCCATGCCGTCCACCGGTCCGCAGTCCGTCGACCGCGCCCTCGCGATCCTCGACGCCGTCGCCGACGCGCCCGGGCCCGTGGGCGCCAAGGCGCTGGCCCGCCGGATGGAGTGCTCGCTGTCCACCGCCTACCACCTGCTGGCCCCGCTGACCGCACGCGGGTACCTCGTCCGCACGGCGCAGGGGTACGTGCTGGGCCCCAGGATCCCCGGGCTGCACCACAGCCTGCTGCGCCATCTGGAACCCGCTCCGCGCATGACCGACCTGCTGGCCCGGCTGCGCCGGACCACCGGCGCGGAGGCGTACTACACCGCCTACCGCGGCGGCCTGATCACCGTCGTCGAGACCACCGCCCCGGTCACGGACGCGGCGCACCCGTTCGCCCCCGGGCGGGAGACCCGGGCGCACGCCACCGCCCACGGCAAGGCGCTCCTCGCCGAACTGCCCCGGCCGCTGCGGCGCCGGTACCTGGCCGAGCACGGGATGGCCCGCCTGACCGGGGCCACCATCACCAGCGCCGAGCTGCTGGAGGCGGAGCTGTCCCGGGTCCGCGGGCAGGGCTTCGCCGTGTCCGTCGGAGAGGCCGACCCCGCGTACACCTGCCTGGCCGTGGCCCTGCCGCGCGGGCGCGGCGGCGACCGCGACCGCGACAGCGCCGGCGACGCCGTGCACGCCCTGTCGGTGTCGCTGCCGACCGAGGAGTTCCGGCGGCGCCCGCGGGAGATCCGTACCGCCCTCGCGCAGGCTGCGGCGGGCTGCGCCTGACACCCGTCGCGCCGGTTTTGCGACACTGCCGGAAATACGGCGCCATGGGGATGCGCGGGCCGGGGCCGCCTGCGAGTCTGGTCGGCATGATCTTCATCGCCGTCAGGTTCGACGTCCGTCCGGAGCACAGCGACAACTGGCTCACGCTCGTCGACGACTTCACCCGGGCCACCCGCAACGAGCCGGGCAACCTCTTCTACGACTGGTCGCGCAGCGTCGACGACCCGACCAAGTACACGCTCCTGGAAGCCTTCACCGACGCCGAGGCGGGCGCGGCACACGTGGCGTCCGACCACTTCAAGGCCGGTATGGAGACCCTCGCCGGCGCGATCGCCAGCACGCCGGAGATCATCCACGTCGAGGTTCCCGGTCAGGGCTGGAGCGCCATGGCCGAGTTGTCCCCCCGCAACTGACCCGGCGCCCCTACGAAGAGGCTTCCAGCAGCCCGGCGGCCGCCTCGCGCATCTCGACCTTGCGGATCTTGCCCGTCACGGTCATCGGGAACTCGTCCACGACGTGCACGTACCGCGGGATCTTGAAGTGGGCCAGCCGTCCGTCGCAGTACGCGCGGACGGCGGCCGCGGTCAGCGGCCGCGCCCCCTCGCGCATCCGCACCCATGCCATCAGCTCTTCCCCGTACTTGGCGTCGGGGACGCCGATGACCTGGACGTCCAGCACGTCCGGGTGGGTGTGGAGGAACTCCTCGATCTCCCGCGGGTACACGTTCTCGCCGCCCCGGATCACCATGTCCTTGATGCGGCCGGTGATGCTGAGGTAGCCGTCCTCGTCCATGACCGCCAGGTCGCCGGTGTGCATCCAGCGGGCGGCGTCGACGGACTCGGCGGTGCGCTCCGGTTCGCCCCAGTAGCCGAGCATCACCGAGTAGCCGCGGGTGCAGAGCTCCCCCGGCTCGCCGCGGGGCACGGTCCGGCCGGACTCCGGGTCGACCACCTTGACCTCCAGGTGCGGCCCGACCCGGCCCACCGTGGACACCCGGCGCTCGACGGAGTCGTCCGCGCGGGTCTGCGTGGACACCGGGGAGGTCTCCGTCATCCCGTAGCAGATGGACACCTCGCGCATGCCCATCCGGTCGATGACCTGCTTCATCACCTCGGTCGGGCAGGGCGAGCCCGCCATGATCCCCGTGCGCAGGCTGGACAGGTCGTACGTGTCGAAGCCGGGCGCGGCCAGTTCGGCGATGAACATCGTGGGGACCCCGTACAGGGAGGTGCACGCCTCCGCCTGGACCGCGGCGAGGGTGGCCTCGGGATCGAACGACGGCGCGGGGATGACCATCGCCGCGCCGTGGCTGGTGCAGGCGAGGTTGCCCATGACCATGCCAAAGCAGTGGTAGAAGGGGACCGGGATGCAGACCCGGTCCTGTTCGGTGTAGTGGCACAACTCCCCTACGAAGAAACCGTTGTTGAGGATGTTGTGGTGGGAGAGGGTCGCCCCCTTGGGGAAGCCGGTGGTCCCCGAGGTGTACTGGATGTTGACCGGGTCGTCGGGGCTCAGCTCCGCCGCCGCGCGATCGAGGCGGTCCGGGTCGCCCGTACGGCCGCGCTCCAGCAGGGACGTCCACTCGGGCCGCTCCAGCAGGACGGTGAACTCCAGTTCCGGGCAGCGCGGCCCGACCTCCTCGATCATCCCGGCGTAGTCGGAGGTCTTGAACCGCTCCGCCGCGACGAGCAGCCGGATCCCCGCCTGGCGCAGGACGTACTCCACCTCGTGCGAACGGTACGCCGGGTTGACGGTGACGAGGATCGCCCCGATCTTGGCGGTGGCGTACTGGACGAGTGTCCATTCGGACCGGTTGGGGGCCCAGATGCCGACGCGGTCCCCCTTGACGATGCCGAGGTCCAGCAGGCCCAGCGCGAGGGCGTCGACGTCGGCGGCCAGCTCCGCGTACGTCCAGCGGCGCCCGGAGGCCAGGTCGACGAGGGCGTCGCGGCCGGGGAAGCGGCGGACGGTCCGGTCCAGGTTCTCGCCGATCGTGTCTCCCAGCAGCGGCACTTCGAACACCCCGGACGCGTAACTCGACGGCGCGGTGCTTCGAGGGGCGGAACTCGACGCGGCGGACACACGTACCTCCTGGACTCGGTGGCGGGGCGGGGCCCGGCGGGCCGGCGCCCCTCATGATCCTCCGGGTGCGGAGCCCCGGCCACCCTCGTGCCGGCTTTCCCCCGAAGGGAGTTCAGCGCAGGCAGCCGACGATCCTGACCGAGGCCTCCGCGGTGCCGGTCAGCCCGGAGGCCGGATCGGTGGCGCTGAAGACGAGGCGGTACGTCCCGTCGGGCAGCAGCGGGACGAGGAAGCGGCCCGAGGCGCCCGAACCCAACGTCACCGGCCCGGCGGGGCCGTTGATCCTCCAGATCGTGTACTGCGGGTCGGTGACCGGCTGGTCGCCCGGGCGGGTCCGGGCCGTCCCGGCGAAGGACTCCTCGCAGCCGCGCCGCAGTTGACCGCCGGCGGTGGGCTGCTGGACGGCCACCGCCGGGGCCTGCGGCTGCTGCCGGGTCGGCGAACCGCTCGGTGACGGGCTGCCCGGCCGGTTCGGGCCACCCGTGCCCGGGGTGCCCGGGCTGTTGGGCCCGCCGGACGTGGGCGTCGTACGGGGCGAGGCCGTCGGGCTCGCGGTGGGCGAGGCGCCGGGGGCGGAGGCCGAGGGCGAGGCGGACGGGCGGCCGGTCCCGCCCGGCAGCGGATCGAGTGCGCGCGGCACCTCAGGGTGGATCACGGCGGGCGGCGGAGCCGCCTTGGCCGGCTCGGTCGGCCGGGCGTCGATCCTGGCGCAGACCGCGCTGGCGATCAGATCCTGGCTGTCGGGCACGGGCAGGGCACGCAGCGCCTGGTCGTCCGGGCCGCGGCCGTGCGTGTCGAAGTAGCCGTTCCCGGTGAGCGTCTCCCGGTCGCTGTGCTCGATCCACACCGAGTTCATGTAGTGGGAACCGGCCTTCTGCTGGTTCCTGCCGGTGACGTGCCATGCCGTCACCCTGTGGCCCGAGGGCTCGCCGGCCGTCGGTGCGTCGGTCGGCGCGTACAACCAGCCGTCGCCGAGGAACCGCGTCGGGGACGGGTCGTCACCTTCCTCGTTCGCGGCGGGGAACCGGAAGCCTCCGCCGACCACGAGTTGGCCCTTCGGGCAGGACACGGCCGCGTCCGCGCTGCCGCCGGCGGCCACCGCCACCTTGGCGGTGACCACGGAGACGGCTTTGAGGCGGACGCAGATCGCCCGGACCCCGACCGCGTAGTTCGCCTGCGGTGGCTGCGGGTCCTCGATGCGGGTCTGGTGCTCGATGAACTCGGACCTGGGGATCGGGAACGTGCCGGCGGTCAACCGACTGCCCGGGTTGAGCGCGGCGAAGGTACCGGACTTGGCGTCGCCGGGCGGCCCCTTGGGGGTCAGGCCGTCGAGGGGGACCGGCGCGACGGCTCGGCCGGCGACGGTGCGCTCCGCCCGGAACTCGGTGCCCACCGCGGTGAAGTCACCGTCACACCCGGGCGTGGCGTCGTGGGCCCGGGCCACCGCCGCGTACGGCCCGTCGGTCGACAGGTCGTGGATGGTCCCGCCGTCGCTGGCAGCGGCCATCTTGTTCTTCCGGTCGTGGAAGGCGTATACCCGCTCCATCCAACCAGTGGTCTCGAACTGCGGTTTCGCGTTGACGCACAGGGCGTACGCGGTGAGCGCGGCGGCCTCGGCCCCCGGGTTGTACGCAGCCGCCAGCCAGGCGCCGCTCATGAACAGGCTGTTCGTGGCGAAGCCCGTGCCGGTGATCGCATATCCGCCGCCGAGCGCGGTCTCGTGGGCCTGGCAGGAGGCGACGACGGCCTGTTCCCCGCCGGCCGCGACCGGCACCGTGACACTGCGCTGCACGACCGTCAGCTGCGGACCGCCGGTGACCGCCCAGACGCCGACGCCCACGGCGCCGGACACCACGAGGGTGCCCGCGGCCGCCACGGCGGCCGTCTTGGCGGTGACCGCACTGCCCAGTTTCGCCAGGACCCCAGAGCCCATCTTCGATGCCCTCCCCCGCCTCACGGCCGTGCACCTCCCCGCGGCTACGGGGCGTGGGCAATGTAGCGCTGCGTGCGATACACGTCACAGAGGCTTGAAGTATCGGTTCTGCTACGGACTCCCCGGCTGATGGCAAAACCGCTGCCCACCCTCGGGCGGCCGGGGGCGGCCCCGGGCGCCGACCGAACTGCCCTCCGGGAGGAAGCGGCGCACAGTGAAGGCATGATTCGCTTCCGGACGGCCCTGGTGTGTGCTGCCGGCCTGGTCGCCGCCACCCTCCCGGCGACCGGCGCCGGCGCCGCAGCGGGCCGTGAGCCGCCACCGGCCGCCTGCGTCAGCTCCCCCGGCCCCGCCACCGGCCCGCCCGGCAGATCCTCGACATCGCCGGGCGGGCGCGGAAGGACCTCGGGCCGAACGCCGCCGGGGTGGCACTACTGCCACCCCGGATGCGGATGGCAGGGATATCGAGGGCCCGGGGGTTCGCGCGGGACGATCGGGGAGACCTGACGGACCCCAGGGGGAGTTCACACATGCACGTGTTCAAGAAGCCCGCACGATGGCTCGCGGCCGCCGCCTGCGGGCTGCTCGCCGCAGCGGCCCTGCCAGCCGGCCCGGCGAGCGCCGCGAACGGGATCGCAGGCGCCGGCTCGCGCGTGGGCGCGGGCGTGGACGCCCAGGCCGTCGGTGCCGTGGCCCCGCCGGCGCCCGCCCGGTTCCGGAACCAGAAGCTCGACTGGCGGCCGTGCGCGGACGGTTCGCTGGAGTGCGCGTCGATGTCCGTGCCGCGGGACTGGTACCACCCGGACTCCGGACCGGCGTTGACGGTGGCGGTCTCCCGGCACCGCGCGCCGGATCCGGGCAGGCGCCGCGGCGTGCTGATGATGGCGGCCGGCGGCCCCGGGGCCTCGGGGCTCTCCCGGCCGGCCCGGCTCGCCTCGTACAGCCCCGAGCTGGCGCAGGCGTACGACATCGTCGGCTTCGACCAGCGCGGCGTGGGCGCCAGTACGCGCGTCGTCTGCTCCGACCAGGACGCGGTCGACGCCATGTTCGGCGGCGGTGACCTGCGTGACCGCTCGGCGGCCGCCGTCCGGCGGACCCTCGACCACGCCCGGGACTTCGTCCGGGACTGCGAGCGCAACTCGGGGGGTCTCCTGCCGTACATCACCACCGACCAGGCCGTGCACGACATGGACCTGTTCCGCGGTCTGCTCGGGGTGGAGAAGATCTCGTACTACGGGCCCTCCTACGCCAGCTTCCTCGGGGCGTACTACGCGACCGAGTTCCCGCGGCGGGTGGAGCGGGTCGTGCTCGACAGCAACATCGACTTCACCGGGGACTGGCAGTCCTTCATGACGGGGCAGCCGATGAGCTTCCAGCGCCGGTTCGAGCAGGACTTCCTGCCGTGGCTGGCGGCGAACGACGCCACGTACCACCAGGGGCGCACCCCGGAGGAGGCCAAGGCCTCGTTCGAGCGGCTGCGGGCCGCCCTGCACGACAGGCCGCTGGAGGTCGAGGGGACGGTCATCACCCCCGACCACCTCGACGCGGCGACGAGCAACGCCCTCTACAACGCCGACCAGTTCGCGGCCCTGGCCTCGCTCCTCGGCTTCCTGGAGCGGCCGCAGGAGGCTCCCGCGCAAACGCGCAAGGCCGTCGCGGGACAGCTCAGGCACGTCATGGGTGCGGACTTCATCGCCGACTTCGCCGCGGTCACCTGCGCAGACACTCCGTGGAACCGCGACACCCGCTACTGGCTGAAGGAGAGCGGCGAGGCCACGCGCACCCATCCACTGGTCGGCGCGCGGGAGTTGACGTTCGCGTCGATCTGCGCGAACTGGCCGCGGTCCAAGGCGCCGCACATCGAGGTCACCGGCGAGGGGCTGCCGCCGGTGCTGATGCTCAACTCGGAGAACGACCCGGCGACGTACTACGAGGCCGCCGTGCGCGCGCACCGGGGGCTGGCCGGATCGCGTCTGGTGACCGTCGGGGGCGGCGACCACGGCCAGTTCCAGAACCACAACGCGTGCGTCGACGCCCACGTCGAGGGCTACCTGCTGGAGGGCACCCTGCCGGCCGGGGACACCACGTGTCCGGCGGCGCAGCGGTGATCCGCCCCACCGCCGGGTGAGGCGGGCGGCGGCGCCGTCACTCCTCGATGGCGCCGCCGGTGCGGCGCAGGTGCCGGCGGAAGGTGTACGAGGGGTCGGCCTCGCGCAGGACCAGGTAGTCGGCGAAGTCGGTCTGGCTGCGCAGGGTGTCGCCCGCGCGGATCCGGCGGGCCTGCTCGCGCTCGGTCCCCCGGATCCGCAGCGCGGTGTCCAGCACTTCCTCGACCTGGTCGGCGGGGACGAACAGCACGCCGTCGGCGTCGCCGAAGACGAAGTCCCAGCCGGCCACGAGATGCGGCCCGAACCGCGCGGTGACCAGCGCCTCGGGCTCTCGTTCGTCCAGTCGCACCGGGCCGGCCGGGAGGCTCCCGTAGCTGAAGACGGGCAGGCCGATCTCGGCCAGTTCGGGCGTGTCGCGGTGCAGGCCCCAGACCACGAGGCCCGACAGGCCGGCCGATTCGGCCTCCAGGGCGGCGAGGTCCCCCACGCAGGCCTCGTCCGTGCGTCCGCCGTTGTCGATGACGAGCACGTCGCCCGGCTCGGCGGACCCGTACGCCTCCAGGAACACGTCGACGCTGCCGTAATGGCGTACCGGCAGCGCACGGCCCGCGACCCGGTGACCGGGCAGCACCGCGCCGATGCCGGGCGGCGCGACGCGCAGCGGCACGCCGGCACGGACGCAGGCGTCGGCCACGAGCGGCGTGGACAGGTCGGTGAAGGCCTTCAGCATGCCGTCATCCCCTTCTCTCCCGAACGGACGGCTTGGGTCAGCCACCGCCTTCCATGGTGCCTGCCCGGCCGCCCCGGCGCGGGGGTTCCCGGGGTTCGGGGCGCGGCGTCACGGGATGTCGGTGTCCGAGGGCTCCGCCTCGTAGGCGTGCGGCTCGTCGTTCTGCCATTCCACGAGGCGGGAGTCGCCGAGGACGACGTCGTCGGGGTCGGGTACGCCGGCCCGGCGCAGGAACTCGATCACGTCGGCGTCGCTGCGGGCCAGGCCCAGGACCGTGTCCTGCCCTTGGGCGCGCAGGGAGACCCGGCGGCCGCCGGCCGGGGCGATCGGGTGGACGAGGATCGGTGCACGGTGCATGGGCCCAGCCTCCGCCGGGACGGCCGGGGCCGCATCCGCAGGGAGCGGCCCCGGCCGTCCCGACTCCGTGGGCCTCAGAGGTCCGCGGTGACGGGCAGGGCCCGGAGCGCGTGGAAGCGGAAGGTGGTCGTCCAGGAGAGCTGGTCCACGGGGCGGGCCGGGCGGAGTCCGGGCAGCCGGTCGAGGAGCGCGGCCAGGGCGAGGGTGATCTGGAGGCGGGCCAGCGGCGCACCGAGGCAGTAGTGCAGCCCGTGGCCGAGCGCGAGGTGGGCCTTGTCGTCCCGGTCGATGTCGAACCGGTCGGGGTCCGGGTGGCGCTCCGGGTCGCGGTGGGCCGAGGCCAGCGAGAACAGGACCGTGTCGCCGGCCGGGATGCGGACTCCGCCGATCTCCACCGGCTCGGTCGGGAACCGGCGGACCGCCGTCTGATGGGGGCCGGTGTACCGCAGAAGTTCCTCGACGGCGTCGGGGAGCCGGGCGGGGTCGGCCCGCACCACGGCGAGCTGGTCCGGGTGGGTGAGCAGGGTGAGGAGCCCGCTGCCGATGACGTGCTGGACGGTCTCGCTGCCGGCCATCAGGATCAGGAAGGCGAGCGAGACGAGCTCGTCCTCGGTGAGGCGGTCCTCGTCGTCGCGGGCCGCGATCAGGCCCGACAGCATGTCGTCCCCGGGGGCGCCGCGCCGCTGCTCCACCAGTTCCTTCAGGAAGCGGTGGACGTCGCCGACGGCCGCGACGAGCTCCTCCTTCGTGCGCGGGGCGAGCATCGTGGCCACCCAGCCGGAGAACCGCTCCTGATCGGGGGCGGGTACGCGCAGCAGTGCGCCGACGGTCCGCAGCGGCAGCGGCCTGGCGAAGGAGGCGACCAGGTCGGCCTCGCCGGAGCGGGCGATCTCCTGCGCGAGCCCGGTGACCAGCTCGTCGACGCAGTCCTGGATGCCGGCCCGCAGCGACTCGACGTGGCGTGCGGTGAACCCCTTCGCGACGAGGCGGCGCAGCCGCAGGTGGTCCTCGGGGTCGACGTTGAGGAGGTTGGCGTCGAGGGCCGGCGGCAGGCTGAATCCGCTGAACCCCGTGGTCGAATGACGCTTGTTGACGGAGAACCGGGCGTCGGCGAGCCCGTCCCGCACGTCCGAGGCGCGGGTGACCAGCCACACCGGGGAGCCGTCGGGGAGCGCGACGCGGTGCACCGGGCCGGCGGCGCGCAGGCGGGCGTGGACGGCGTGCGGGTCGCGTGCGAACGCTTCGTCGAACGGGCACGGGAGGGGCTGCGCGGGGGTGGTCGCTGCGTTCCGGGTCATGCCGTAAAGGATTCCCTGTCCGGTGCGGGGGTCTGGTCGCGGGGTCCGGTGCCCGGTGGCCCGGGCCGTGCGCGGGAGGTCATTCGGCGCCGATGCGGGCGCCGATCCACTCCATCGCGGGCGGGATCTCCCGCTTCCACGTGTTGAAGTTGTGTCCGCCGTGGTCGAGGGTGATCGACGAGACGTGGGCCGGCGCCTTCACCTTCTCGATGAACTTCTGCGTCGCCTTGTAGTTCCCCTCGCCCTGCAGTGAGGTGGCCACCAGGAAGGAGGACTTCCCCTGGGGCAGGTTGTCCAGGCTCCACAGCAGGTCGGATCGTTTCTCCTCGGCGGCGTTCCCGTGGAAGAGATCGCCGGAGTCCGCGTCGATCTCCGGCTTGTAGTCCGCCGACAGACCCACCCCCGCCGCGTAGCTCTCCGGGTGCTGCAAGGCGACCTTCAGCGCGCAGTAGCCCCCGGTGGAGTCCCCGATGACGGCCCAGTTCGAGGGCGAGGTGCCGACGCGGTAGGCGCCTGAGAGCGCCTTGGGCAGGTCCGTTCCGAAGAAGGTCTCGCTCTGCGGGCCGCCGGGCACGTCGATGCACTGGGTGTTGCGGGTCGGCACCACCGAGGGCTGCATCATCACCAGGATCATCGGGGGCATCTTCTTCTGCTTCGCGAGCGTCCACACCGTCTTCGGGTACGGCAGCGGCTTGAGCAGGTTCTCCGCCATCCCCGGGAACCCGGTGAGCACCACGGTGGCGGGGAACTTCCTGTTCTCGTTCCCCTTCTGGAAGTACTCCGGCGGCAGGTACACGTAGGCCTGGACGACGGCCTTGGAGCGCTCGCCCTGCACCGTGATCTTCTCGATCTCCCCGCCGAGGTGCGGCGTGCCGCCGCCCCGCATCTGCGTCGGCTGCCGGCCGAGGAGTCGCACGGCCGAACCCCCGGGCGCGTCCGCGTCCCGGCCCATGGTGGGCATCGGCCGTTCTTTTCCGGCCAGGTCCGCCCAGGAACCGTAGAGGAGGAAGGTCCGGTTGGCCGCCAGGCCGACGGAGGAGAGCAGCAGCACCTGGAGCACCAGCACCACCCCGATGCGGCCCAGCGCCGGCCGCCCGCCGCGCCGGCCGAGCCGGGGCCACAGCCACACGGCGGCCGCGAAGGCCAGCACCGTGGCGAGTACGACGACGGTCAGGAGCGTGCTGCTGGTCAGACTCACGGATCAGGGAGACTCTCTACGCTGTGTCGGCGCGGACCCGGGCCCGGCCGCGCCGCGGGTGCCGGCGCACAGGACTAGACAGCAACCGGACCCGATCCGTTCCACACCGTCGCGACCCGGCCGGAAAACCGGCAGTGCCGGCGCCAGGGCGAACTCCGGCCAATCTGTTGACATGGGCCTGACATTTCAAGGTCCCTGTGGGACCTTCCGCAGCGTGTTCGCAAGCTCTCTCCCCGGCCGTTGCGGAACCGCCCCGCACGTCCGGGCGCACGCCGGCGAGGCCCCCCAAGGCCCCGCTTCACACCCCACGAGGACGTGGCGAAGAGGAGCGACAGGATGAAGATCTCGACATGGCCGGGCGTGACCGCCCTGGCAGCAGCGGTGATCGTCGGCGGAGCGACGTCGGCGACGGCCCTGGGCCCCACCGCCGACCAGCGGCTGGACGGCGTCATCGTCGTCGCCGGCAACACCTGCACCTGGACCAACGCGCACACCAGCGCCGACCCCCCGAGCGCACTGAGCGTCGACCGCACCACCATCAACACCCCGGGTGGAAACCTCAGCTGCAACGGCAGCATCACCGCCACCCTCAACAACAACCCCGCCTTCACCTTCGACGACGCCGCGGGTCTCGCCCGGACGGACGCCATCGACATCACGGGCAAGCAGAGCTTCATCTCCTGCCGCTACAAGGCCACGAACCTCACGTGGAACCGCGACGCGGCCACCCGCCGGTACGTCAACCAGGCCTTCACCGCGGCCAAGGTCTCGGGCAGCTTCCTGTGCCCCGGATCGGTCACGACGGCGGCCGGCGACGCCTCCATGCTGTTCCACTGACCGGTATCCGCAGCTGCCGCAGCCCCGCAGGGGGTTGCGGCAGCTGCGGCACACCGGGTCCAGCCCGAACACCGCGGCAACCTCGGGGGACATGCGCGGGGCGTCGGGGAAGAGCCCCCCAGGAGGGCCCGGCCGTCGGGGGCGAAGGCCTCCGCCGTCCCCGGGCCGCGACGCGGCCGGATGCGCGGCCGCGCCGGGTCGGGCGGCTGCGCACCGCGGCCGGGCGGGGGCGGCTGCGCACGTCGGCCCGGCGCGTCAGGCCGGGCAGATGCCGCGTTCGTGGTCGACCGTGGCCGTCGCACGGGAGAACTTCCACTGCGGGGCCAGGAGCCCGTCGTTCAGCTGTCCTGCCGCCGCCGGGCTCTCCACCACGTAGCCGAAGTCCTGGAGCCACGCCGGGTAGAGGTTCTTGGAGCCGATGTAGAAGGCCGAGTCGTCCACGGAGACCACCTTGTGGTGCTGCGCGTACGGGTGGCCGTCGGCCCACTTCGGGCTCTGGGAGCTGCGGAACGTGGCCAGCTGGAGGTTCGAGCACATCGTGGCCCTCGCCTTGTCCCGGTCGCCGGTGAGCAGGGCGATACGGTCGCGCAGGGTGTCGCTGACCTCCGCGAGCGACTTGATCTGCGAGTAACCGCCGCTGCCCACGGCGCCGCGGTTGGCGGGGTCGCTGACGACGATGCGGACCTTCACGCCGGCCGCCATCCGCGCCGCCAGGGCGTCGTAGAGGCGGATGTCGTAGCGGGGCAGCGGCGGGCAGGTCGCGTTGACGTCCTGCTGGGAGATCTCGATGTGCCGGTTCGCGCTGGAGATCAGCGTCCGCAGGGCGCTCTCCTCCGGGTTGACGGTGTCGTAGTCCCGGTCGGCGTTGGTGTTGTCGTGGAGGCCGACGCCGCACTTGGTGTCGGAGGCGGCGGGCAGGACGGGCCGAAAGGCCGACGAGGGATCGCTCCGCCGGATCCCGACGCCGAGACCGCCGACGGCGATGGCCGGCACGTCGCCCGGGGCGGCCGGGGGCGTGGCGGGTGCGGTGTCCCCGGCCAGCGCGGGCATGCACGCGGCGCCGTTGGAGGAGGCGAACCAGACGCTGGCGATGTTGCTCCTGTTCTGGCAGGTCCAGGACCACAGTTCGTCGAGGTAGCGGCCGGCGGACGCGGCGGCCGGACCGCGCAGGGCGAGGTCGACGTCGGCGACCGGGTGGGCGGTCTCCAGGTAGTCGTCCTTCCAGTCGTTGACGCCACCGGTGATCACGGACCGGCCGTCGACCACGAGGATCTTGGAGTGGTTCCAGGAGAAGGCCGTCTTCGAGGTCGTCATGGAGGCGACGTTGAGGTCGACGTTGCGGGCGTCGGCGCCGAGCCTGGCGACGAGCTCGTCCCGGTACTTCGAGGGCAGCACGTTGAGGTGGTATACCGGCGCGGCGCCCACCAGCACGCGCACCTTCAGCTTGTTCCCGCGCGCGGCCGAGGACTTGAGACCCGCGACGAGGGCGTCCTGGAACGCGCCGTTGGGGAACGGCGCGAGAGTCGATATGTCGACGGTCTGCGTCGCCCGGGAGACGTTCTCCGTCATCTTCGCGAGCAGCCGCTCGGTTCCCGGGCGTGCGGTGCAGGTGTCGTCGCCCCAGCAACCGGGGGTCTGCAGCAGCCAGTCGCCGCCGCCGGGCGTCGAGGCGTCGAGGACGTTGCCGCCGGTGCGTTCCCACACCTGGCCTTCGAGGCCCGGGGAAACCTGGCGGAGCGTCTGCTCCACGGCGTCGAGGTGGGGTGCCGGGGTGGCGGCGGCTGAGGCCGGCCCGGCGGCGAACAGGGCCAGCACGACCGCCGGTACCGCGGTGCGGACGGCGGCGGCGGACGGGCGGTGAAGGGTATGGCGGTGCACGGTGACTTCCTTGCAGGAGGGATCGCCGTCGCCGCGAGGGGGCGACCGGCAAGATCAACTCGCGGAAGTTACCACCGCGTCACAACGGCGGGGAATTCACACATGTCGGATTCGGCCACGGGGCGCGGCGGACTCGCCCTGCCGTACCGAAAGGAGGGTGGGCGTGGCTGGATTGGACAAGTGGTCGATGGACCGACCACGATGATGCGCGCTAGATCGCGGCAGCTCAGGGGGGCAAACCGGTCAGATGGTGACGTTCCTCCGATCGATCCGCTACGTCCCCGTTTCCGACATCGGAGAGTTTTCGCCATGAGCTTCGGCGACCCGAACAACCCGTACGGCCAGCAGCCCCCGCAGGGTCAGCCCGGCTACCCGCAGCAGGCCCCGCAGGGCGTGCCGCCGCAGTACGGCTACCCGCAGGGCGTCCCCCCGCAGTACGGCCAGCCCCAGCAGACCCCGCCGCCGTACGGCGCCTACCCGCCGCCCCCGATGCCGGGCATGCCGGGCGCCGGTATGCCGCCGCTGGCCCACTGGGGCCAGCGCGTCGGTGCGTACCTGCTCGACGCCCTGATCATCGCGGGTCCGATGTACGGCCTCGGGTTCATCGACCTGGCCGGCAGCGACGACCCGGCCACCGCCGGCCCCGGCATCTTCTTCACGATCGGCGTCCTGTACGCGGTCGGCATGGCCCTCTTCCAGCTCTACAAGGAGGGCACCACCGGTCAGACGACCGGCAAGAAGGTCCTCGGCATCAGCCTGCGCCGCGAGCGCGACGGCGCCTTCCTCGGGTTCGGCATGGCGTTCGTCCGCAAGCTGGCCCACGTCCTCGACGGCCTCCCCTGCTACATCGGCTGGCTGTGGCCGCTGTGGGACGAGAAGAAGCAGACCTTCGCCGACAAGGTGTGCAGCACCGTCGTCATCCAGGTCCCCAAGGGCTGAGGCCGCCCCTCTTCCCTTTCCCACCCGGCAGCGGAGTCCGTCCGCTGCCGGGTGGCCGCGTTTCACGGGCCGGCGGCCGCGGCGCTCCACCGGTACACGTGCGGCGCCCCGGCGTACGCAGCCCCGAATCGGCTCGGCGAACACACGGCCTCCGGAACGCCGGTCGGGCGGCTGGCAGAGCTGAGCGAGCGGAGCGGCGTCTCCTCCGCGACCGTCAAGTACCACTTGCGGAGGGGTTGTCGGCGCCCGGACGCAGGGTCGGCGCGACCACGGCCGAGTACGACGGGGGACACCTGTGAGGGCTGCGGCCATCCGCGCGCTCCTCCAGGTGGGCGGGATCCCGGTGGTGACGGCCCGGGAGCTCGGCCCCTCTCCCCCGTGCACCGCTCCCTGGTGGTGGCGGTGGCCCCGCTCATCCGGCTCGGCCACCCTTGGCACGCCGAGCTGATGGCCCCGTACGCCGAGCTGGTGCACCGGGCGGCGGTCCGCGACCTGGACTTCGTGGACA
This sequence comes from Streptomyces sp. NPDC086989, assembly GCF_044745505.1. Lineage (NCBI taxonomy): Bacteria > Bacillati > Actinomycetota > Actinomycetes > Kitasatosporales > Streptomycetaceae > Streptomyces > Streptomyces sp. NPDC086989. The sequence goes on along the minus strand of NZ_JBIVAL010000005.1, from coordinate 219,267 downwards.
CGTACCCCTCCGAGGCCGGGAAGGCCGAGACGGCCGTGGCGGCGGCCGTGCTCTTCCGGCCGGTGATGAAGGCGCTGCGCCGGCCGGGCCAGGAGCAGGAACCGGCCCGGCGCCACGGGGGGGGGTGAGGGCGGATGGCTGCTCCCGGGGCCGCCCCCTACGGAGCCGCCGTCAGGGCCGCCCGCAGCCGCCTGGCCTGCCTGACCAGTTGCGAGGAGCCCGGCCGGGCCGCGGCCTCGGCCAGACCCGCCGGGGCGGGTCCGTGCGCCCCGCAGCGCTCCACGCACTCCGCGGCCACCGCCAGCAGCTCCCCCGTGCCCCGCGCCGGCCCGTCACCGGCCAGCAGCGGCGTCAGCGCCTGCGCGAGCACCGCCCAGGTCGTGGCGTACGCACCGGTGGCGGCGGCGGTGCGCGCCGCCTCGGCCAGCCGGCTGGGCTTCACCGTGCCCAGATCCAACAGTTCCGCCAGGTCCCGCCCGAGCCTCGGGGCGTCCAGCTCGCCCCGGGCGGCGAGGAGCAGCAGCGCGTCCACGGCCGCGCGGCGGTCCTCGGCGTGGCGGGCGCCGAGACCGGTGGCCACCGCCAGGTGCAGGGCCGGCCCCGCCGGTCCGCCCAGCTCCGCGAGGCGCGGCAGTGGCAGCGGCGCTCCGGCGGCGCGCTCCCGGGCGGTGGCGCCCGCGGTCACCACGGGCAGCAGCCAGGCCGCCTGCGTCTCGCGGTCCTCGGGCAGGACGGCCCCCTGGACGAGGCCGCCGGCGCAGGCGGGCGAACAGCTGCGGGACCGCTCGGTGTGCGCCCGGCCCAGCCCGCGGAAGGCGGCGGGGAACTCCCGCCGCACGACGCACCGTTCGGCGGTCTCCAGCACGATGCGGCGGGTAACGGACGGCCGCGGCGGCCGGTCCCACCGCAGGGATCCGGCCTGCGGTGCCGCGTCCGGGACGGGGTCCGGGACCGCGTCCGGGACGGGGTCCGGGACGGGGTCCGCGAAGGGGTCGGTGCACGGTGCGGGGACCGCGTCCGGGAACGGGTCCGTCACCCGGCGGCGCACCGGGGGCGGTTCGCCCGCACCCGCGAGCCAGGCCGCCAGCCGGTCCCCCTCGGGGGTGCCGAGCGCGGCCGCGGCGGGCACGGCGCCGGGGTCGCGCCGCACCCGCAGCAGCGCCTGGGCGAAGTCGGCGGGGCCGGGCTCCGCGCCGAGCCGCCGGTACGCGGCGAGCCGTACGACGAGCTCCCCGGGCTCCAGCGAACCCGTCTCCCAGGTGGGGGTGGCGAGGAGGAAGGGCTGCGGGTCGGTGAGGACCCGGTGCGCGGCCTCGGCCAGCCGGGAGGCCGTCACGGCGCTCAGCGCGGCGTGGACGCAGTCGGGCCGGCAGCCGCCGCCGAGTGCGCCCCGACCCGGCGTCAGGTCCTGCGCGCGCACGCGGCCGAGGACGGCCGCCGCCATCAGGTCCAGCCCGGACAGCTGCTGCGGGTCCACCGGCCGGTCGCCCTCCGGATGCCACCTGCGGCCGGCGAGGGCCGGGCGCAGGGCTCCGGCCAGGGCGGCACGGTCGTGGTGGGCGTGCCGGACCAGGCCGTCCATGGCCGACTCGAAGGCGGCGGCGGCCGGCTCGCCGTCCGTGTCGGAGGCCGCCACCAGGGCCACGGTCCCGGCGAGTGTCAGGGGGCCGCAGGCAAGACGGCGGCGTACCGGCGGCGGGGGCAGGACCTCCCGGTAGGCAGGCTCCGCGCAGGTGCCGGCCGCGGGCGACGTGGAGGACCCGAGCAGCTCCGTCGCGGCGCGCCGATGAAGGGGGCTCAACGCCTGTGCGGAAAGAGCGAGTTGCCGGCGCAGCTCGCGGTCACCGGGCGGCAGGTACCTGACGACCAGTCCGAGGGCGCGTTCCTGGAGGGCGGTGTCCTCGTGCCCGAAGGCGGTGGCCACGGCAGGCAGCAGGGTGCGCCGGGCCTCGGGGTCGCGTCGTAAGGCCTGGCCGAGAAGCCCCAGTTGGGCGCGTACGAGCTTCTTCTCCGGCCGGCGGAGCACCGCGTCCGACATCTCGGCGAGCCGCTGCGCCGCGATGCCGCCCGCATCGGCGAGCCGGACGAGCACCTGCTGGGCGTGTCCGGCGAGCGGTGACGGCGCCTCGGCGGCCAGGGCGATCCAGTCGGCCGTCCGCTCCCGTTCCTCGGCGGGGGTGAGTTCGAGGCGCGTGAGCATGGCGAGGAAGAACTTCAGCTGGTTCTGCCGGCCGCCCCGCCGCAGGCGCGCGACACAGCCGTCGACCAGGACGCGGCGTTCGACGATCCCCTCCTGCGCGAGCGCGGCCAGCTCGGACGGCCAGTGGTTGGGGGCCGTGGGATCGCTGCACCAGTGCAGCGCCTCGGGAGACTCGGCCGTCGTGAAGAGCAGGGGCACCAGCTCGCGTGCGTACGGGTCCTGGCGCAGGGCGATCGAGAGGGGGCTGTGCGTGGAGCGCGCGCGGTCCATGGTGAAGATGGACCGCACCCAGCCGTGGACGAACGCGTCGGTCGTCGGCACGGGGCAGCCGGCAAGGCGCACCAGCTCCCGGATGAGCGGATAGTCCTCCTCGGCGGTCCCGGCGCGCTCGGCGAGGCGGTGGGCGAGTTCGCCGAGCCAGCCGGGGTCGCGGTCGGCGAGCACGCCGAGCAGCGGCCCGGTGGGGAACTCCTGCTTCTCGCGCAGATCGTGCGCGCCGATCCAGGAGGCCGCCGGGGACGCGCCGGTGTGGCAGCCGGCGCCGGCGACGAGCAGGGCGGAGCGGATGCGGTCGCGTTCGCGCCACCGGCTCCAGTCCCAGCCGCGCATCTCGGCGCGCAGATGGGCGAGCCGGGCGAGCACTTCCTGGCGCTCGGATGCCGTCAGCGGCCGCAGCAGGCCGGGCAGGAGGTCGGTGCGGCCTTCGCGGACCGCGTCGAGTATCGGGTTCATGGCGCCCTTCCGGTGGGGGGGAGGCAGTGGTGGTGGGGCGGTTCGGCGGCCGCACGCCGCGCCGGGCTCCGTGGTCGAGCCCGGCGGCCACGGTAATCCGGCCCGGCCGCGCCCGGTGCGGGCACGGACGGCCGGTGGCCGATTCACGGCCCTGGTCGGCGTGTTCACCCGGTGACGACGACGGCGGTGGCGTCCGGGCCCGGGCGGGCGCGTGCCCGGCGGAGGCGGGCGCCGGTGGAGAGCGGCAGGGGTGGTGGCGCTCGGCGTGCCGGGAATGGTAAGCCGGTCGCCGCCGAAGCACACGCGCCCGCCGGTTACCTCGTCACCTGGGTCGTGCCGTCAAAGTCCCGTCTGGCCGACGCTCCTTCGACTGCACTCCCCAAAGGCTGTCGGCGAAGCCTCGGTCACGGCCGTGCGCTGACGGGCCCGGCTGCGACCTGTACCGCCGGCACCCGGCACGGATCGCGGAGGCCGGGGGCGGAACGCGCCCGGATCCCCGGACGGCCTCCATCGGCGTCATCGGCCGGGGCCGGGGCCCGTCGTCCGGGTCACGCCGGGCCCCGGTCGCCGGGACCCCGGGGGGCGAGGCTTTCGACGACCTCGGCCAGGTCCTCGCACACCCGCTCGATCTCCACGCGGATGTTGTTCTGCTCGGTGACCATCGCGGACAGCAGCAGCGCGGTGAGCGCCGCCGAGCCGTTGAGGGCCTGGAGGTTGACCATGACCTCGAAGAGGGTGTGACCCTCGAACGGTCCGGCGCGATCGGTCGCCGCCCAGATCGCCACCACGGACAGGACCAGCACGCAGGGTGCGCTGCCGGCCAGCTGGAAGCGCACGGCCGCCCAGATCAGCAGCGGGAAGACGAGGAAGAGCAGCGACAGGGAGCTCCGGGTGGCCGCGAGGGCGACGAGACCGGCGCAGATGGTCAGCGCCACCGCCTCGGCGACCTGGTAGGCGTCGTGCGGCATCCGGATCCGGGTCAGGACGAGCAGCAGCGGGGTCACCACGAGCACGCCCATGGCGTCTCCGGCCCACCAGGCCGACCACACCGGCAGGAAGTCGTCCGGCGCCAGGTCACCGGTGGCGAGGAGCACACCGGTGCCGATGGACGCGCTGAGCAGCATCGGCACGAACCCGCCCAGGAAGACGAGGGCCAGACCGTCGCGCAGCCGGACGATGTCGGTGCGGAAGTCCACGCGGCGCAGCAGCAGGTACGCGCACAACGGGGCGAGGGTGTTGCCCACGACGATGCCGGCGTCGGCGACCTGGAAGCTGCTGAGGTGCTGGATGGAGAGGTACGTTCCGAGGGCGATCCCCGGCCAGATCCGCGGGCCGAACCACAGCAGGGCGGCCACCGCGAGGCCGGTGGGCGGCCACAGGGCCGTGACCACCGCGCCTTCGACCACCACGCGCAGCAGGAGGCCGATCCGTGCCGCGGCGTAGTAGGCGGCGGCGACGGCCAGGACCTGCAGAAGAGTCCCGGTCAGACGTCGCCATTCCTCTTTGCGCACCACAGCATCAGACAACAGCCGCCGCCTCCGGGCGGGCCGTGACACGCGCTACCAGGTCCGGGGTCCTGCCGCGTCGTGGCTGAGGACGAGCACCGCCGCGTCGTCCGCGTGGCCGGTGGAATCCGCCACCTTCATGATCTCCCCGGCGATCTCGTCGGGATCGGCGCCCGCCGCCTCCCGGACCACCCGGGCCACGCGGGCCAGTCCGACGTCGATCGGGAAGGACGGCCCTTCGACCACGCCGTCGGTGAGCAGGACGAGGGTGCCCGCCTGGTCGAGCCTGCGCCGGGTGACCGCGTACCCGGCGCCCGGATCGACCCCCAGCGGCGGGCCGCCCTCCTCCTCGTTGATGCCGTAGCGGCCGTCGACCGTGGCCCAGACGGAGGGCACGTGGCCGGCCCGGGCGGTTTCGAGTTCCCAGGTATCGGGGTCGAAACGGAGCAGGGTGCAGGTCGCGAAGAGTTCGCAGTCCATCGCCAGCAGCACGTCGTTGGCCCGGCTCAGCATCTCGCCCGGATCGAAGACGACGGTGGACACGGCGCGCAGGCCGACGCGGACCTGCCCCATGAAGGCGGCCGCCTCGACGTCGTGCCCCTGGACGTCGCCGATGGAGAACGCGAGCGCGCCCTCGGGCAGCCGGAAGCCGTCGTACCAGTCGCCGCCGATGTCCAGACCGTGCCGGGCGGGTGCGTAGCGGGCGGCGCTGCGCAGGCCGGGCAGGGCGGGCAGGGAGGCAGGCAGCATCTCGCGCTGGAGGGCCTCGGCGAGTTCCACCCGGGCCTGCTGGAGTTCCGCTCCCGCCTTCGCCCGGGCCGTCAGCCGGCCGAGCGTGGCCAGCAGGTCGGTGGCGCTCACCGACTTCGGGGGACGGCGCGGGATCACGGACCGCTCCCGGGTGCATCCATATGTCCCTGCTCTCGGCTCTCACTGCGCGCGGTGCGCCAAAGACCCGAGCACATCATAGTTTCGGCCTCCGGGGGTCGCGAGGGATGCGGCCGGGCGCGGGCCCGCGCCCGGCCCCGTCCGACGGGGGCGGCCGACCACAGGGCGTGAGCTATGTTTGAAGACGAGTGACATGAGAGGGAGGCCCACCGGTGTCATCGGGGCAGCAGGCACGCGCGCAGGCGGCTGCGATCACGCCGAGCGGGCAGACGCCGCCGGTCCAGGAGCGCGCTCCGGGCGACCGGGTCCGCGCCCTGTTCGACGGCCACCGGCTCTCCCCCGGGCAGCGGCGGATCGCCCAGTACCTGATCGACCACCTCACCGAGGCCGCGTTCCTGTCGATCACCGAGCTCGCGGAGCGGGTGGGCGTCAGCCAGCCGTCGGTGACGCGTTTCGCCACCGCCCTCGGGTTCAGCGGCTACCCGGCACTGCGGGACGCCCTCCAGCCGATGGCACTGAGCGCCGTCGCGGGCTCCCCGGAGACCAGCGAGCAGTTCCGCCGCAACGAGCTCCAGGCGGCCGTGGACGCCGAGATCGCGAACCTGGAGAACGTACGGCGGCTGCTCGCCGACACCGACCAGGTGCTCGACATCGGCCGCGAGCTGGCCCGCTCGGTGCCGCTGACGGTCCTCGGGCTGCGGATCTCGGTCTCGCTGGCGGAGTACTTCGCCTACGCGGCACGGCGCATCCATCCCGATGTCCGGCTGGTGACACGTGGAGGCAGCGTGGCCTACGACGCCCTGCTCCAGTCCCGGGAGGCCGGTGGGACCTGGGCCCTGGCCTTCGCCATGCCGCGGCACGCCAAGGAGACCCTGTCGGCGCTGCGGGCCGCGCGCAGCGCCGGGCTGAAGATCGCGCTGATCACCGACACCACCCTGGGGCCCCTGGTGGACGAGGCGGACGTGGCCCTGACGGCCGGGACCGGCGCCCGGCTGGTCTTCGACTCGTACGCGGCGCCCGGGATGCTGTCCGCGGCCCTGCTCCAGGCGATGGCCGACGCGGATCCCGAGCGCACGCAGGCGCGGCTTGAGGGGTACGAGCAGGTCGCCGACCAGCACGGATTCTTCCTGTAAGGCCCCTTTCCAACCGGTATAAGGCAGTCCACTTTCATGCCGTCGAGGCGTATGTAATTTTTCATTCTCTTGTTTACTCGACGGTATATATGTTTACTGAGCAGCGCGCCGGATCCACCAGACGCCAAGGAGAGCGACCCCACGCCCTCCCAGAACGAACATCCCGCGCGGGACGCTCCTCCTCACGCCCCGCCTCGCTGCCCGTTCCCGGCACTGGGATCCACCAGAGCGCTTGTGGCGGCCTCGGTCAACCCCTGGGCCGAGGCCGCCCACCAACGTCTCGATCAGAGTTCGACACCATTCGGAAGCGACGAGCATGCGCCAGATGGCCTCCACCACGCTCAGCCCGGACTGGCCCTGTCAGGTCAAGGCCCCCGGCACCCAGGACTGGGAACGCACGGCCATGCGATGGCTGCGCGATCTGCTCCCGGCCCGCTACGGCAGCTACTCGACGCTGACCCGCAGCCCCGTCCTCCTCAGCCGGCACGCCCAGCTCCAGCTCCAGCACGAGATGCGGGCGGTCCGGGTCGCGCTGGAGACCAGCCGGGCCGAACTGCCCTCGATGGGCGTGGCCGAAGCCGTCATCGAGAACTCGATCCGCATGTACGCCGTCGAGCTCCAGCAGCTGGGCCGGCTCTCCCGCGCCGTCCGCCTCGTCGGCGACGCGCTGCGCGTCTCGCCCGGCTGACCCGTCCACGCGGTCCGGCCGGCCCGCGCACACCGCAGCAGGAGTCCGTCCCGCGGACCTTCACGATCCGAACCTCCGGGCCGGTCCCCGCGCATAGGCTCTCCCGCATGAGAATCCTGACTGTGGGTGCCGGAGCCGCGGGCGGCTGGTTCGGCGCCCGCCTCGCGCAGGCCGGGCAGGACGTCACCTTCCTGGTCCGCCCGGACCGGGCCGCCGCCCTGCGCGAGCGCGGGCTGCGGGTGACGGGCCTGGGCGAGGACTTCACCCTCACCCCCCGGCTGGTGACCGCCGACGCGCTGTCGCACCCGTACGACCTCGTCCTGCTCTCGGTGAAGTCCACGGCGCTCGGCCGCGCGGCGAAGGACCTGGCCCCGGCGGTCGGGCCGCGGACCGTGATCGTGCCGCTGCTCAACGGCATGGCCCACCTCGACCACCTCAGGGGCCACTTCGGCGCCGGGCCGGTCCTCGGCGGCGTTGCCAAGGTGGTCACCACCTTGAACGAGCACGGCGACATCGTGCGCATGGCCCCGCCGTCCACCCTGATCACCGGTGAACTCGACGGCCGGGCCTCCGAGCGCGTCGAGGCCGTACGCGCCCTGCTGACCGGGGCCGGCGTCGACAGCCCCGGGACCTCGGACGTCGTCGCCTCGATGTGGCACAAGTGGGTCTTCATCACCACCCTGGCGGCCGTCACGTGCCTGGCGCGCGGAGCCGTGGGCGAAGCCGTCGCCGTGCCCGGCGGCGCCGGACTCGGGCCGGCCGTGCTCGCGGAGGGCGCGGCCGTCGCCGCCGCGGCGGGCCACCCGGTGCCGGACGCCGAACTCGATTTCACCGCCCGGACGGTGACCACGCCCGGTTCCCCGCTCACCCCGTCGCTGTACCGGGACCTGATCGCCGGCCGGCCGACGGAGGTCGAGCACCTCTTCGGCGACCTGGTCGGCCGGGCCCGCGCGCTCGCCGTACCCACCCCGCTGCTGGACCTCGCCACCCTGCAGCTCCGGGTGCACCAGCGGCGCGTGGAACGCCACCCGGACGGGGGGTGACCTCCGGCGCGGTCCGTCGTTGAACACGGCGGTCAAGCGAAGTGCACCAGCGAAGGCCCGGGACTCCCCGCGAGTCCCGGGCCTTCGTGTGTCCCCGGCGCTTTTCCCCGCCCCAGGGCCGCCCACCCTCGTCCGGGTCGGCCGCCGGGCCGGCGGACGGCCCTCCCCGGACCGAAGCACCGGCTGCGCCCGTGATCCGCCGCCCCGGCCCGCCGCGGCTCGGAACCCGCTGGTCAGGGGGAACGACGGGTGACAGACTGAGGCCGCTTCAGGTCAACCCAGGAGGACACATGTCAGAAGAGTCGGACACCCCGCAGGACGAATCGCCGGCCGAGGAGGCCAAGCGCAAGTTCCGGGAAGCCCTCGAGCGCAACGCCCGCAGTGCCCACGCGCAGCAGTCCCACCAGAGCCGGGCGAAGATCCAGGGGGCCAGCGGTGGCGCGGGCGGCAAGAACAAGAAGACCCGCCGCAAGACGGGCTGACCGCCGGCCGCGGTCTCTCCCGGCGATGCCCTGAAGAGGTCGGACAAGGGGCCGCCTCCCGCTCACCGAGCGGGAGGCGGCCCCTTCGCGTACCCCCTTCGCGTACCCCTTCTCACGGCCGGTGCACTGGGCCACTCGGGTGACACGCAATAACCAAGCGCGCCGTTGGCAGTTGATCAGCTCGTCCCGCCGGGGGCAGCCATCCCAAGCAACAGTGCGACAGAAGGAACCACCTCATGCTGAAGAAGTTCATGGCCACCACTGCGGTCACCGCCTCCGTGCTGGGCTTCGGTGCCGCGGTAGCCGCCCCGGCGATGGCGATCGGCAACGACGACGGTGTCAACACGGTCAACGGCAACGACTCCTCGCAGATCTACGGCAACCAGGAGACCGAGGGCGCGATGAGCCCGCAGCTCAGCCTGGTCCAGGGCTCGCTCAACAAGCTCTGCGTCGGCCTGCCGGCGAAGGTCAACGCCCAGTCCCTGGTCGCGCTCATCGCCAACATCGGCGTCCAGGACATCAATGTCCTGCACAACCCGATGAACCAGCAGTGCACCGAGAACTCCACCCAGGCCAAGGGCGACGACTCGGCCTCGCACATCCTCAGCAACATCCCGATCCTCTCCGGCAACGTCTCCGCCGGCAGCTGACCGCTCGCGGGCGAACGGCGGGGCCCGTACGCGCATCGGCGCGTACGGGCCCCGTCCGTTTGTTCCCAGACGATGAAAGCTGGTCTAGACCTTGACAGGTCCAGACCAGTTTCGCTTCAGTGGCGGTACTCGCCCCCCACGGCAACTCCCCCCACTGAAGGAGCCCTTACGTGATACGTGTGCTACGCCGCCGCGCGCTCGCCCTGGCAGCCGCCGCGGCCGCCACCTTCGGCCTCGCGGTCGCCCTCCCCGCCTCCCCCGCCTCCGCGGCCGCTGCCTGCGCGGCCCCGTGGGCCTCGTCCGCCGTCTACACCAACGGCATGAGCGCCTCGTACAGCGGGCACAACTGGCAGGCCAAGTGGTGGACGCAGGGCGAGACGCCCGGCACCACCGGGCAGTGGGGCGTCTGGTCCGACCTCGGCTCCTGCGGCGGTGGCGGCCAGGACCCGGATCCCGGCACGCCGTCCGGATTCGTGGTGTCCGAGGCCCAGTTCAACCGGATGTTCCCGAACCGGAACCCCTTCTACACGTACAACGGGCTGGTCTCGGCCCTCTCCGCGTACCCCGCCTTCACCAACACCGGTGACGACACCGTCAAGCGGCGCGAGGCCGCCGCCTTCCTGGCGAACGTCTCCCACGAGACGGGCGGCCTCGTCCACATCGTCGAGCAGAACACCGCCAACTACCCCCATTACTGCGACGCGGGACAGCCGTACGGCTGTCCCGCCGGACAGGCCGCCTACTACGGGCGCGGCCCGATCCAGCTCAGCTGGAACTTCAACTACAAGGCGGCCGGCGACGCCCTCGGCATCAACCTGCTCGCCAACCCGTACCTCGTGGAGCAGGATCCGGCCGTCGCCATGAAGACCGCCCTGTGGTACTGGAACACCCAGAACGGCCCCGGGACGATGACCGCCCACGCCGCCATGGTCAACGGCGCCGGGTTCGGAGAGACGATCCGCTCCATCAACGGGTCCCTGGAGTGCAACGGCGGCAACCCCGCCCAGGTCCAGAGCCGGGTGAACGCGTACCAGAGCTTCACCCAGATCCTGGGCGTGACCCCGGGCGACAACCTCGGCTGCTGACCGGCCGGGCCGCCGCCCGGCGCTCCCTCACGGGGTGCGCAGGGTGGTGGCCAGCTGGGCCCGGGAGCGCACGCGGAGCTTCTGGTAGATCCGGGTCAGCCGGGCCTCGACCGTCTTGACGCTGACGAACAGCTTCGCGGCCGCCTCCTGGTTGCTGGCGCCCTCGGCGACGAGCAGGGCCAGCCGGGCCTCCGCCTCGGTCAGTGCCGCGAGGGCCACGGCCGGACCGCCCGCGGCCGCGGCCGGGGTGTGGTCCCGGTTCTCCTCAGCGAGTTCGGCCCAGGGTTTCGCGCCGGCCGCGGCGAACACCTCGGCCGCGGCGCCCAGCGCGGCACGGGCGGGTGCGCGCCGGCGCCGGCGCCGCTCCACGCGGGCCAGGGCGAGCAGCGTACGGCCGCGCTCCACCGGGAGCTGGAGCGCGGCGAACCGGTCCGCCGTGGCCGCCAGCAGGTCCACGGCGGCGTCGGCGTCGCCCTGCGCGGACAGGCACAGGCCGCGGGCCCGGTCGAGTGCGGGGAGCACCGCGGTGCGCCCGAGGCGAAGGGCGACCGTACGGACGGAGGCGAGCAGTTCGGCGGCCTCGTCGGGCGCGTCCACGGCCACGAGCGCCTCGGCCAGCTCCCCGTGCCAGCGCAGGATCGAGGGGTCGACGACCTGCTGGGCCTCCTCCAGTTCGGCCACGCGGCGCAGCGTGGCCACTGCTGCTGCGGCCTCCCCCGTCGCGAGTTCGGTCAGGCCCAGCGCGTACAGGCTGCGCGAGAGGAACACCTGGTCGTGTTCCTCCTCGGAGGCCTGAATGCCGCGCCGGGCGTACGCCGCGGCGCGCGCGAAGCTTCCACCCACGGCCTCGGCCATCGCAGCGGCGTACCAGGCGGGGCCCGGCGAGAGGCCCGCCTCGATGGTCAGTTCGAGGGCGCGCCGGGCGTGCGCGGACGCGAGGGCGCAGCGGCCGCGCCGCAGTTCCACCTCGGTGAGGCTGCGCAGGACCTCGAAGACGTCCTCGGCGGATCCCGTGCGCCGGACGGCGGGGAGCAGGACGAGCAGCTGCCGGCGGGCGTCGGCGAGGCGGTCGTCGAACAGGGCGTGCCGTACGGCCAGGTACTGCGGTGCGTTGCGCATGCCCAGCGGCACCTCGGGGGCGGGCAGGGCCAGGGCCTCGGCGAGGATGTCCTCGGCGTCCGGGTCCCCGAGGATGCGGCCCATCCGGGCCCGTACGGTCAGCGCCATGGCCTCGGCCACCTGGTCGCCGCCCAGGGCGGCGAGGCGGCCGGCCTCGGCGGCGGCGTCGCGGGAGCGGACGGGGTCGCCGTCGCTGAGGTTGTACTTCGTGGCGATCCGCAGCTGTACGGCGGCCCGGAGGGCGGGGTCGGCGGCGGCGTCGTCCATGGCGTACGCGAAGGTCTCGTCGAGGTCCGCGAGGGCCTGTCCGGCGGCGTCGATCACGGCGAGGCGGGCCCGTACCCGGTCGGCGGGCGAGGCGTCGCGGGCCAGTACGGCGCGGGTGGCGCGGCGGGCGAGGTCGGCGCGGCCGGCCCAGCCGGCGTCCTCGGCCGCGGCGACGAGGCGGGACAGTTCGTCCCCGGCCCGGTTGCTCGGCGTCCGTTCGGCCGCGAGCAGGCCGAGTTCTGCGGCCAGGGCGCGCTGGCCGCGCCGTCGGCAGGACGCGGCGGCCTCGGTGATCTCGGCGGCGAGCCACTCGTCGGGGGTGTCCACGGCCAGGGCCCGGTGGCGCACGGCCTGTACGGGGTCGTCGACGGCGTCGGCGAGCGCGGCGTGTGCGGCGGCGCGCTCGGGCCAGCGGGCGTCGGCGGCCAGGGCCATGGGAAGGGCTCCGGCGGTGAAGGCGACCGCGCCGTCCTCCCCCACGGTGACGAGCGCGGCCCGTTCCGCCTCGGCGAGTTCGGCCTCGGCGTCGGGGCGGCCGGCCCGGCGCAGCAGGGCGGTGGTCGGGCGGGCGGCGAGGGCGGCCAGGAGCAGGGTGCGGCGGGCCTGGGCCGGGGCTTCGGCGAGGAGCCGGCGGGCGACTTCGCGGGCCTGGCCGGACAGGGGCAGCGGATCGGCGTGGTGGGCGCTGCCGTCGCGGGCCTCGGCGGCTTCGGCGAGGGAGTGGCCGAGGGCGAGCGCGAGGCGGGGGTTCCCGCCGCTGGCCTGGTGGATGCGGCCGGCGAGCCGGGCGGGCAGGCCGTGGCGGGCGAGGAGTTCGGCTATCTCGTCGGCGCCGAGTGCGGGGACGCGGATGGCGGGGGTGCCGGGGCCGCACAGGGGCCCGCCGACCGGGGCTCCGCCCTGGACGCATTCGGCGACGAGGACCCGTACGCGGGGCGGGGTGAGCCGCAGGGCGAACCGGAGCAGATCGGTGCTTTCGGCGTCCAGCCACTGGGCGTTGTCGAGGACGAGCAGGACGGGGTTGGCGCTGGCGAGGGTGCGGAGCACCTCGACGACGGCGAGGCGCAGCGCGACGTGGTCGCGGCCGGCGCGGGGCGCGTCGGTCTCGCGGCACAGCAGGGCGATGGCGGTGCGCTGGGGTCCGGAGAGCCGCTCCAGCGCGGCGGCGGGGACGGAGGCGAGGAGTGCGGCGGCGGAGGCCTCCGGAATCCACTGGTCCGCGGCTTCGGGGGTGAGGCGGAGCACGGTCTCGTGGCGGGCCGAGGCCGCGGCCGCGACCGTGGCGAGCGCCTCGGTCTTGCCCGCGCCGGCGGGCCCGGTGAGCAGCGCCCGCCCGTGCGTGTTCAGCGCGCGTTCGACCGCCTTGATCAGTTCACCGTGCCCGACGGTCGTGTCAGCGTTCCCCGTCGCCGCCACCACGCACAGCCACCAGCCTCTCGGTCCCCATTCTGTGCCTCTCCTGTGAGAGGCGACAATACGAGGTCGGGTGCCGGGTGGACACGGATTGTGACGCAGAATTCAGTCGGTTGTGCGGAAACGGCTGCGGACCTGCCGGTACGAGGTGTACTGGCAGGTCCGCGGGGCTCAATGGTCCGTACTATCGGGCCCTCAGAAGGCGAGGCTCCAGGCGTCGATGTAGCCGGTGTCGCCGCCGGCGTTGTCGTTGACGCGGAGCTTCCAGGTGCCGTTGGCGACCTCCGAGGAGGCGTTCACGGTGTACTGCTGGTTGATGTTGTCGGTGCTCCCGCCGGCCCGGTTGTGCAGCGTGTAGACGCTGCCGTCCGGAGCCACCAGGTCGACCTTCAGGTCACCGATGTAGGTGTGCTTGATGTCCACGTTGACCTTGAGGGCGGCCGGGGCGTTGCCCGCGACTCCGCTGACCGTGATCGGGCTCTCGACGGTGGTGTTGTCGGAGATGTTCACGTCCGTGGTGTTCTCGAAGCCCGGGGTGGGGGGCGTCGAGGTCACGGCGTTGATGGTCGCGGCGGCGTCGGCGATGCCGGTGCCGCAGCCGCCGGTGCAGGTGCCGGGGAGCGGGCGGGCGTTGGCCTTGATCGCGGCCTCGACCTGCGCCGGGGTCAGCGAGGGCTTGGCGGCGACGACGAGGGCGGCGAGGCCCGCGACGTGCGGGGCGGCCATGCTGGTGCCCTGGTAGGGCTTGTAGATCTCGGAGCCCGGGGTGGTGGTGCCGTTGTTCAGCGTGGAGAGGATGCCGTTCTCGGGCGTGGTGACGGTGCCGGGCGTGTCGGTGGCGCGGCGGGTCTCACCACCGGGGGCGGCGACGTCGACCTTGGCGCCGTAGTTGGAGTAGAAGGAGCGGTCGCCGGTGCGGTTGGTGGCGGCCACGGCGACCACGTTGTTGCAGCTGGCCGGCGAGAAGCCGGCGGCGTCCGCGTTGCTGTTGCCGGCGGCGACCACGACCGTGGTGCCGCGGGCGACGGCCGCGTTGATCGCGTTCTGGTAGCTGGTGGTGCAGGCGCCGGAGCCGCCGAGGCTCATGTTGATGACCTTGGCGGGGGTGGCGTTGGCCGGGACGCCCGCGACGGTGCCGCCGGAGGCCCAGGTGATGGCGTCGACGATGTCGGAGGTGGTGCCGCCGCACTTGCCGAGTACGCGGACGGGCTGGATCTTCGCGTTGTACGCGATGCCCGCGACGCCCTTGGCGTTGTTGGTGGCGGCGGCGATGGTGCCCGCGACGTGGGTGCCGTGCCAGGAGGAGCCGCTGGCCGTGGAGCCGGTGCCGCACTCGCCGGCCGCGCTCCAGTCGCCCTGGTCGGCCGGGTTGTTGTCACGGCCGTTGCCGTCACGGGCGGCGGTGGAGTCGGAGATGAAGTCGTAGCCGGCGACGATGTTGGGCGCCACGTCGGAGTGGGCCACGTAGCCGGTGTCGATCACTGCGACGGTGACTCCGGAACCGGTGGTCTTGTCCCAGGCTGCCGGAACGTTCATGCCACCGGTGGGCTCGAAGAGGTCCCACTGCTTGGCGTACTCGGTGTCGTCCGGGGTGGCCATCGCGTAGGCGCGGGCGTCCGGCTCGACGTACGCGACGTCCGGGTCGGCGCGGAACTGGGCCATCACGTCCGCCGCGTCGGCCGGGGCGGTCGCACCACCCAGGTTGACGAGGGCGGCGCCGGTGCCGAGGCGGCGGTCGAACTTCGCCTTCTTGCCGGCCTTCTTGCCCTTGGCGGCGGCGTCGTCGGCGGCGGCCTCATTGGAACTGGCCTCGGTCGCCGAGGCCTTGTAGCCGACGATCAGGTTCTGCACGGGCGCGGCTGCCGGGGTCGCGGGGGCGCCGGCGGCCGGGAGGGTGGCGGCGGCGGGGGCCGGAGCGGGCTCCGAGCCGGTCAGCGCCACGGAAGCGGTGGCGGAGCCGGCGAGCAGGGTGACGGACATCGCCACCACGGATATGAGCCTGCGTCTCGTTGCGTGCACGGTGTTCCCTTCGCGGGCCGTTTCCGGGCAAGCCGGAGCGGGCGGTTGGAGCTGTGTGGGAGGTGAACCGGCGGCCACGGGGCCGAGGACGGGTTGGTCATGCCCGTCCCGGCCACCGCTGCTCGCCGCGTCGTCCCGGCCGCTTCGGCGGGGCTGGGACGACGGCGGTGCGGGCGATCGCCCGGCCGCACGGATTCACACCATGTGGGGTTGGTGCGGGGTCCGTCCGGGACGGAAGAGATCGCCGGTGGGCAGACAGTAGGCAACCGGGGGATGAACCCGATACGGGGAAAACCCTTGTCCGCCCCCTGACGGCCCCCCTGCACCTCCCCCAGTCCCTGCCCTCGCCCCTGCCCCGATCCGACGCCCCCGGGCTACCCGCCCGGGCGAAGGCGGACCGCCCTTCGCGCCACCGCCGGGCGCGGCCGACCGGCCGACCCCCGGGCAACCTGGGACGAACCCGACAGGGCCTAGCGCGGCGGGGATCCGTGGTGGGTGCGGAAGTACGTCCAGCTCGTCTCGTTCGGTTCGGTCCACTTCTCCGGGGCGTGGGCGTATTCCGGGTGGCGGTCCGCGACGTACGTGCGCAGGTGTTCCGGGACCTCCGTGTACGAGCCGAGCTTGCGGCCCCGGCAGTGGAAGGCGAGGCCGCCCGGACGCTGTCCCTGTTCCATCCACGGGAGCCAGGGGGACATCCGCATCCAGGACATGGTGCACGGCACGCCGGGTGCGTCGGTGGTGAACACCGCGCCGGGTGCGAAGAACTGGAAGAGCTCCAATGCCCGGTAGGTGTCGTCGGCGGAGTTCAGCGGGTACTCGGCGACCGGCAGCGGCGAGGGGTAGGCGATCGGGATCTCCAGGCTGAAGCAGACCTGGTCGCCGAGTTCGGTCACGGGGACCGGGAACGGCCGCAGCCGCAGGTTGGCCGGATCGTTCCAGATGTGGACCACCGGCTTGCCCTCCCAGGTGTCCAGGATCTCCCGGGTCCGCGGGTCCAGGTAGAACCCCGCCTCCCTGGTGAGCAGCTGGAAGCCGCCGCCCTCGGAGTCCTCGACGAGGCGGGCCACGTTGAGGCCTTCGAAGCCGAAGACGTGCCGGTAGGGCTGTTCGGGGGCCCAGGAGTAGATGTCCCCGGTCCACCAGAAGGTCACCTCGGTGCCGTCGAGCGAGGCGCGGGTGCGGGCGAACGCGTGCAGGAGCTCAGCGGGTGTCATGCCCGGTACTCTGCGCGGCCGCGCACCGGCTCGGCAACCCGCCGGGCGGGGGCCTGGCCGACATGCGGACTCGGAGTTGACGATGCGGCGCGCACCGACGACCGTGACCGGCATGGGGAACGAACGCCGTCTGCTCACGCTGCTCGTCTGCCTGGTGCTCGGCATCGGGCTGACGGCCGCCGTGCTGGGCGCCACCCGGCTAGCGGGCCCCGACGGGAAGCCGCATTCCGGGACGAACTCCCGTGACTACGTGGACATACGGGACGTACCCTCCGGCCCGGGCGAGCCGCCGGCCGGCCCCGACGCCTCGACGGGCACCGTGACGGTGGACTGCGGGCGCAACGAGGAGCGCCACTACAACGAGGACAACCTGGTGGTGTCGCCCGGGCTGCGCTCGGGCGCCCACCACACCCACGCGTACGTCGGGAACCTGTCCACGGACGCGATGTCCACCGACGCCTCCCTGGCCGCCGCGGCGACCAGCTGCCGCGGCGGTGACCGCTCGACGTACTACTGGCCGGTCCTGCGCCGGCCGGACCGGGCGGGCGGTCATCCGCAGGAGGGCTCCGCCGGGCACGGCAACGTGGGCCCGATCCTGCCCGAGGCGGCGGTGTCCGTGGAGTTCCGCGGCAGCCCGGTGGGCAAGGTCGTACCGATGCCGCGCTTCCTGCGCGCGATGACCGGGGACGCGGTGGCCCGCACCGCGGCGAGCGACGCCGACGTCCGGGCCCGCTGGGGCTGTTCCGGCACGCCCGACCGGTCCACCACCCGTTACCCGCGCTGCCCCGCCGGGGAACGCCTCACCCGTACGCTCGTCTTCCCCAGCTGCTGGAACGGGCTGGACACCGAGAGCCCGGGCCACCGCTCGCACCTCCTCTTCCCCGCGTCCAACGGCGTCTGCCCGCAGGGCACCTTCGCGGTGCCGCAGCTGCGCATCTCCCTCGCGTACGAGGTGCCGCCGGGGGCGCCGGTCGCCGTCGACTCCTTCCCCGAGCAGCGGCACAGCCCGAAGACGGACCACGCGATGTTCGTGGACGCCATGACGGACGCACAGATGGCCGCCGTCGTCGGCTGCCTGAACGAGGGGCGCACCTGCCGCACCTGAGCGCCACCGCCCGTGTGACGCGGGTCACATGAACCGCTCGCTCCGCAGACGCGTGTTCTGTCCGCACCAGATGGGCGAGGAAGACGGAGAGGGTGAGATGGCCGGACCACTGTGGCCCCGCACGCGGCGGGGCTCGACCGATGAGGCACTGATCAGGTCGGTGTACGAGGAGCACGGCCACGCCCTGCTCGCCTACGCCACCCGGCTGACCGGGGACCGGGCCACCGCCGAGGACGTCGTCCAGGAGACGCTCATCCGCGCCTGGCGGCATTCCGAGGTGCTGGTCAACGGAAAGGGATCGGTGCGCGGCTGGCTGCTGACGGTGGCCCGCAACATCATCACCGACCGCTACCGGGCCAAGGCCGCGCGCCCCGCGGAGGTCTCGGGGGCCGCCGCCGCTCCGCCGGTCGAACTGGACCACGCCGACTCCATCGTGGACACGATGACCGTGCTGGGCGCCCTGGACCAGCTCTCCCCGGAGCACCGGGACGTGCTGAAGGAGTTGTACTACCGCCAGCTGAGCGTGGCCGAGGCGGCCGACAGCCTCGGCATCCCGGCGGGGACGGTCAAATCCCGCGCGCACTATGCGCTCAAGGCGTTGCGCGAGGTGTTCCGACAAGGAAGTACCAAGGAGGGCAATCGAATGGGCAGGCCGCCCCAGCGGCCCGCCGGACTGCGTGAGGTGGTGGCATGAACCGGCAGCGGCACGAGGAGGAACTGCTCGGCCCGTACGTTCTCGGCGTTCTGGAGGCGGAGGACGTCCGCCGGGTCGAGGAGCACATGAGCGGCTGCGTGCAATGCCGGGAGGAGGTGGCCGCGTTGCGCGAGATGGAGGCGGCATTGGGCGAGGTGCCTGCGGAGGCCTTCCTCGACGGGCCGCCGCAAGGTGGTGACCTGCTGCTCCAGCGCACGCTGCGGCAGGTGCGCAATGAGGCGGCCGGGGACCGGCGCCGGCGCTGGAGCGTCGCGGGACTGGCCGCGGCGGCCTCGCTGGCCGCCGTGTTCTGGGCCGGGGCCCAGCTGGGCTCCGCGGACGCCGGGCCGGTCGCCCTGCCTCCGCAGCCCACGCCGACGCAGACGGCGGCCCCGTCGCCCCCGGTCGCCGGCACGAAGGTGGCCGCGGCGACCGACGCGAGCACCGGGGCGCGGATGACCGTCCAGGTCACGCCCGCCGCCAAGTGGGTCCGGGTGCACGCGGCCGTGGCGGGTATTGCGCCGGGCGAGCGCTGCATGCTGATCGTGGTCGGGCGGGACGGGAAGCGGACGCCGGCCGGCAGCTGGGTCGTCGGCAGCCAGAACGGCGAGGGCAAGGGCGCCTCGCTGGACGGCTCGGCGGCCGTGGACCCGGCCAACGTCAAGGAGGTCGTGGTCGAGAACGACGCGGGCAAGCGGTTCGTGTCCGTGCCCATGCCGGTGTAGCCGGCGCGACCTCCGGGGAGCCCGGACGGCCGGTGACGGCCGCCCGGGCTCTTCGCCGTACGCGCTGGTGCGACTGCTCGTCGGCGAACCGGCCCTGGCCACGAGGCGCGTGGCGCTGCCGCGGCGTGCGGTGGAGCTGCGCGCGGAGCCTGCGGTCCTGCGGGCGGCCCTGGACGACCTCGTGTCCGCCCGCGAGGGCCGGCCCGGTCTCGCGGCCTCGACGGCGAACGCCCTGCGCGACGGGAGCCTGCACGGCGACCGGGTGGGGGATCCGGAGGTGGTCCTGGAGGCCGTACGCGCCCTCGCGCAGGACGGGGCCGGGGTGGCGGGCCGGTTCGCGGTCGGGCTCACCACGGCCGTGGGGCGGCGTCTCGGGTGGCCGCCGGAGTGGCGGGAGCTGCTGAGGGGGCTGACGAGACACGCGGAGACGGAGGTACGGGACGCGGCACTCGTGGCGGTCACGCACCACGAGTGACGGCCCTCCGACGGCTCGGGGTCCCACACCCCATCCGGACCGATCATCACATTGCGGTTCATGACATCCTGTGACGTCACAACTCGCCGGACGGGATCGGCGGACGTCCGGGAAATATGGGGAAGGTCGATGAGGCTCTGCTTCCTGGTGGAGGAGCACTACCGCCACGACGGCATGCCGAACGAGGTGATCCGGCAACTGACGGCGTGGGGACACCGCGTGGACGTCGTGCGGCCGGGCGGTTCGCTGCTGCGGATGAATGAGGCCGTGGCCTCGGGCACGCACGACGCCTGGGTGCTCAAGACCGTGTCGGGCGGTCCGGGGCTGACGCTGCTCGAAGCCGCTGCCGCGGCCGGTATGACGACCGTCAACGACGCCCGCTCGATCCGGGGCGTCCGGGACAAGGCGCTGGCCGCGGCCATCGGGCGGACCCGGGGGCTCCCGATGCCGCCGACGTACGCCGCGGCGCAGCCGGAACTGCTGCGGGAGATACCGGCGGCGGAGTACCCGCTCGTCGTCAAGCCCGCGGACGGCAGCTCGGGGCGGGCCGTGCACCTGGTGTCGTCGCCCGCGGAGCTCGAAGCGGTGCTGCCGGTGCTCGCGGGCGAGCACATGCTCATCGCGCAGCCGTACGTGGCCAACTCGGGCACCGACATCAAGGTGTACGCGGTCGGCGGGGAGCTGTTCGCCACCGAGCGCTGTTCGCCGCTGCACCCCGATCCGGCGGTGCGGGAGCGGCGGGTGCCGTTGTCGGCCGAGGTCGCGGCGATCGCCGCGCAGGTGGGTGCGGTGTACGGGCTCGACCTGTACGGCGTGGACGTGCTGCTGGGCCCCGACGGGCCGGTCGTGGTGGACGTGAACGACTTCCCGAGCTTCCGTCAGGTCCCGGACGCGGCGGCTCGGGTGGCACGGGCCGTCCTGGGGCTGGCGAGCGCGGGCAGCGCGACGGCAGCCGCCTGCCACCCCCGGGCCCAGGGCCTGCCGGTGTCGATCCCGGCGCAGGGGGCGGCGGCCGCGCGGACCGGGGAGGTGGCGCTGTGAGGGTCTGCCTGGTCACCCCGGAGCCCGGCCATCCGCTGCTGGCCGGCGCGACGGCGCTGCTGGAGGCCGCCGGGCACCGGGTGGAGTCGCTGGACCCGGGCGCGGCGGGCGGTGCCCCCGCCGACCCGGCCGACGTGTACCTGCTCAAGGCGCGCACACCGCGGGCCCTGGACCTCGCGCGGGAACTGGAGCGCCGCGGGGCCCCGGTGCTGAACTCCGCGGCGGCGACCACGCTCTGCCAGGACCGCACCGCGATGGCGGAGCTCGCCCTGTCCGCCGGTCTGCCGTTCGCCGGCACCCGTACGTACGGCTCCCTCGCCGCCTGGGCGGCCGCGGAGCCGCTCCCCGGTCCGCCCCTCGTGGTCAAGAGCCGGCACAGCCGCCGGCACGACCTCGTCGCCCTCGTCGACGACGGGGCCCGGCTGCGCGAGCTCGCCGCGCACTGGCCGCAGGAGCCGGTGGTGGTCCAGGAGTTCGCGCCGAACAGCGGCTGGGACCACAAGCTGTGGGCCGTCGGGGACCGCGTCTTCGCCGCCCTGCGCCGCTCCGAGCTCGCGCCCGGGGTACGGGGTCCGGCGCGGCCGCTGTCCCTCGCCGAACTGCCGCCGGGCTGGGCCGACCTGGTCCGCCGGACCGGTGAGGTGTTCGCGCTCGACGTGTACGGGGTGGACCTCGTCGACACCGGCGACGGCACCCCGCTGATCGTCGACGTCAACGCCTTCCCCGGCATCCGGGGCCAGGCCGGCGCGCCGAAGGCCCTGGCGGCCCTCGCCCTCGACCGGGCCGCCCGCCCCCGCTGATCCCGCCCGCCGGCCCCGCCCGCTGATCCCGGCCGCCTGATCCCGCCCGCCGATCCCGCCCGCTGATCCCGCCCGGCGGAGGCCCGCCCGGCACCGGTCGCGCCCGGCGGGGGCCCGGACGTGCGGTATCGGCGCCGCGGGGCGTGTCGGCGGGCCGCGCCGGCGGCGGACGCCGTGAGGATCGGCGGATGGGCTTCGTGCTGCCGGTCCTCTTCGCGCTGTTCGCGGCGCTCAGCAATGCGCTGGCCACCGTGCTCCAGCGACGGGCCGCGCTCACCGTGCCGCAGAGCAAGGGCTTCCGCTTCGGTCTCGTCCTCGACCTGCTGCGGCGTCCCGTGTGGATCGCCGGGATCCTGGCCGTGATCGCGGCCGGGGTGGGGCAGGCCGCGGCGCTGGCCACCGGCGCGCTGGTCCTCGTACAGCCCCTGTTCGTCCTGGAGCTGCCGCTCGCGCTGCTGATCGCCTCACTGCTGACCCGGCGGCGGCTGCCGGGGGCGCTGTGGCTGGCCGTGGCGGGGGTGGTGGCCGGGCTCGGTGTGGCGCTGGCCGCGGCCGCACCCGCCGGGAACCGGACGCACGTGCCGATCGACCGGTGGGTCCCGGCGCTCGCCGTGTGTGCGGCCGTGGTCGCGGGCCTGGCGGTGGCCGGGCTGCGCCGCCCGCCGGGCCGCGCCCGGGCCGGCTGCCTGGGCGCGGCCACCGCCGTCTGCTACGCGCTCACGGCCGCCCTGATGAAGCATTCCGTGTACGTGCTGACCGAGAACGGCATCGTCGGGTTCCTGACGGCATGGCAGACGTACGCCTTCGGCGCGACCGGTGTCTGCGCCCTGCTGCTCCTCGAACACGCCATGCAGGGCGGACCGCTGGTCGCCTCGCAGCCCGCGCTGACCCTGGGCGATGCGAGCGTCAGCATCGCGCTGGGCGTGGCCCTGTACGAGGAGCATCTGCGGGCGGGCTGGTGGCTGCTGCCGCAGCTGCTGGGCGTGGCGCTGATCTGCGCGGGCGTCGTGGCCCTCGCCCGCGCCGGCACGGGCGCCCCCTGACCGGCCGGGAGCCGCAGCTCCCGGGCCGCCACGGCAGGGCGGACCACGCGTGCCCCCCGATGCCGCAGCCGTACGGCCCGGGAGCGCTGCGGCCCCCACGACCGGCCAGGCCCCCCAGGCCGTCACCGCGATGGGCACGACCCCGGGTGCGGGGGGGGCATCGTCCCTCCTGGGGGCCGGCCCGCAGGGCTGGGCTACGATCACGGCGCATTGACCAGATCATCGTTCCAGGAGGTGGCCGGTGGGCGTCAGCCCTCACGGCAGAGTGCCGATGTCCGTGACCGCGCTGCTGGCGGGGGCCCTGCTGCTCACCGGCTGTTCCGCCGGGGCGTCCCCGGCGCCGGGGCCGGCACACCCGCCGGCGCCGACCGCGAGCCCGACGCCGCCCGCGTCACCGGCCCCCGGGGCCCCCACCCCGGCGCCCACGGGGACGCCGCCCGCCGCCTCCACGGAGCCGGACGAGACCCCGGACCCGGGGGCCACGCCCGGCGCCCGCCCGAAGTCCCCGCCCCCGGCGGGTGCTTCGAGGGTCCCCCAGAACCCGAACCGCGGACCCAACCCGCCACCGGCGCCGACGCACGTCCCGACGCCGAACTGGACGCCGTGGAAGCCCGACCTCAAGGACCCCTCGATCCCCACCTACACGATCGCGCCGCTGCCGTAGGGCTTCGGGGCCGCCGGGTCAGCGGATTCCGGCGTCGGGATGTGCGGTGTCCCATGCGCGGCGCGCCCTCGCGATGGCATCGCGGTGCTGCGCCGACCAGTCGGCGAGGGCCTTCACCAGATGCGTCAGGCTGTGGCCCGTCGTGGTGAGTTCGTACTCGACCTGTGGGGGCACCGTCGGGTGCACGGTCCGTGTGATCAGCCCGTCGCGCTCCAGCCGCCGCACGGTGAGCGTGAGCATCCGCTGCGAGATACCGGGCACGGCGCGTTGCAGCTGCCGGAAACGGCGTACGCCCTGGGCCAGTTCGACGACGACCAGGACCGACCACTTGTCGCCGATCCGGTCGAGCACGTCACGGATCCCACAGTCCTCGTGCTCGTCGCCGCAGCTGACGACGGGTGGGGTGGTTACCGCCGTGTGCCCTGCTGACATGCAAGTGCCTCCTTACGCCCCCTGGCGCGACCCCGCAGGATGAACCCGGTTACCGAAGAGAACCTACCGGAACGGGAGATCCTCATGATCCTGGTCACCGGCGCCACCGGCGCCCTGGGCTCGCTGATCGCCGAACGGCTGTCCGGCCGCGACGACACCGTCCTCGGGACGCGCGATCCCCGGCAGGTCCGGGCTTCGCTGCCGGTCCGCCGCATCGACTTCGACGACCCCGCCACTCTCACCGAGGGCTTCGCGGGCGTGGACGTGCTGCTGCTGGTCTCCGCGGGCTACGGCGAGGACGACACCGTCATCGCCCGGCACGGCGCCGCCGTCGACGCCGCCGAGAGGGCCGGTGTCCGGCAGGTCGTCTACACGAGCCTCGCCTCCGGCGGCGATCACCTCCCCTACGCCCTGCCGCACCGCTGGACCGAGCGCCGGCTCCGGGAGAGCGCCATGCACTGGACGGTCCTGCGCAACGGTCTCTACGCGGAGCTGCTCGGCGCGATCGCGGCGCCGTCGCCGGACGGCCGGATCACGGCACCGCTCGGCGAGGGCCGACTGGCGGCCGTCGCACGCGCGGATCTGGCGGACGTCGCGGTACGGGTGGCGGTGGAGGCGCCCGCCCATGCGGGGCGCGTCTACGAACTCGTCGGCGAGCAGGCCGTCGGAGGCGCCGATCTGGCCCGCGCACACGGGCCCCACGTCACGTACGAGCCCGGGACGCTCGCCGCGGCCCGGTCGCACATCGCCGCTTCCGGCGCCGAGCTCTTCCAGGTGCCGATGCTGGTGGGCACGTACTCCGCCATCGCCGCCGGATTCCTGTCCGGCACCACCGGTGACCTGCGCCGTCTGCTGGGACGCGCTCCCCGCTCCCCGCTCGCGGCGGCCCTCGCCTAGTCAGGTCCCGTCCGTGCCCTCCGTCAGGCCGGTGATCTCCTGGACGTGGTGGAGGCTGGGGGTCTGGAGGATCGTGTGGAGTTGCTGGAAGAGCCGGCGGGCCTCCACCGCGTTCCAGTCGGGCGGCAGGAGTTCGGTCGGCAGGCCCGGGTCGAGGTACGGGAGGCGGCGCCACTGCGTCAGCAGCGGCACGTAGTGGCGGAACGCGTCCGCCGGGCCGGGTCCGCCCTGCGCGGCGAGGCGTTCGGCGACGGGGCCGTAGGTGTCGGTGAAGGCCGCGTACTGGGTCTGGATCGCCGGGAAGTCCCACCAGTCGCCCACGGTCTGAGCCAGGTCGCTGAATGCGGCGTAGTCGGCGGCGAACAGGTGCACGTACTCGCTGAGGCCCAGCCGTACGAGCATCCCGCGGGCGTCGTCCAGGAGCCGTCCCGGGGCCAGCCACACGCCGGGGGCGATGTTGCCGAAGCCGAGCCAGGTCAGCCGGGAGCGCAGCTGGTAGCGGCGGGAGCGCTCGGACTCCGGTACGGAGAACACCGCCATGGCCCAGCCGTCGGCCAGGTCGGCGGGTTCGAGGCTGGCGAAGATGCGGCGGTCCCCCTCGTCGAAGACGGGGCGCGCGGTCTCGCTGAGCCGGTAGCCGCTGGCGCCCCGGCGCTCCGGTTCGAGGACGCCGCGCTTCTTGAGCCGCGAGATCGCCGACCGCACCGCCGGTCCGTCGACGTCCAGCTCATCCATCAGCGTGATCAGGTCGGCGATGGAGATCCAGCCGCCGAGGCGGCGCAGGAACGCTCCGTAGACCGTGGTGATCAGCGAGCTGGGCCTGAGGGGGCTGTCCGACATGATCGCCTTCCGTTGTGCGCGGCCGTGATCATATCGAGCCTCTCCCCCGCAAGCTCGGGCATCAACCCGGTTGCCGAGGCGGCGCGGTCCCGTCGATCCTGTGTGCTCGGCACACGGAAACAGGAAGAAAACATGGGGCTGATCCTCTACCCGGGCGACGGGGACAACAGCAGTCCGGACGCCACCTGGTCCTGCGTACGCTTCCACTCGTTCCGCAGGCGCCTGGCCCGATCCGAGGGGTTCGACCTCGATGGGATGTGGGGCTTCGGCGGCGATCGGCCGTGGAGCGGGGTGTCCACCGTGCTGGAGCCACTGCTCGATCATCCGGATGTGTGCGGTGACGACCTGTCACCCGACGACTGTGCGGTGATGCTGCCCCGGCTGGAGGCGATCACCCATGCGTGGGCGCAGGACGACGACGGCCCGCTGCTCCACCGGCACCTCGAGGACGCCCGCCGCCTGGCCGACGTCCTGCGCTTCTGCGTCGAGAGGCAGGTGCCGTTGCTCTTCGGCTGAGACGCGCGCCGGCGGCGGGGGTCATGCGGCGGGCTCGGGTCCCGGCCGCATCGGGGCGCGGGACGAGCGCGGGGGACGCGGTTCAGTCGTCGGCGCGGCCCTCTCCCGCCATGAAACGCCAGACCAGGGCGTGCCCCAGGACGATCAGTCCGATCAGTATCAGGGCCTCGGCCTGGATGGGGCGCAGGCCGATGTGGCCGGCGAGTTCGGGGAAGGCGCCGACGACGGCGATGAGGGCGTAGAGGAGTGCGGCGCCGGCCTGCTGCCAGGTGACGAAGCGGTCGCCCCGCGTGCGGGCCAGCAGCCGCAGGGTGCACGCACAGCCGACCACGGCGAGGGCGATGAAGGCCGCACGCCAGATCTGCGGCTGCTGGGTGCCGCCGACCTGGGCGAAGAGGCCCATCAGGGCGGGCAGCAGGAAGGACAGGTAGATCCCGCCGACGAGACGCCGCAGCGCGGGGTCCCGCATCCAGTCCGCGTGGTTCTGGACGACGTTCCACCACAGGCCGACCAGCGTGAAGCACGTGGCGGAGAAGAGCGCGTAGAAGGTTTTGACGTCCACGGACCCGAGGGTGGCAGTGGGAGCGGACGGGGTGGGCGTTACACGCCCTGACGCCGGCGCGCCCCGCCGGGACGGCCCACACGACCGCGCTTGCCCCCCCCCGGCCGCCCCGGTCCGGGGGGCCGGGCCGGGACCGTTCAGCCGGAGTGCGTACGCGATGTCCGGCGGCGGCGGGTGAACACCGCCGCCGCGAGGGCGACGAGGACGGCCGTGAGCGTCAGCAGCCAGGCGGGGACGCCGCCGACGGTGAGCAGTTCGCCGTGGTAGATGACCTTCCGGTACGGCGTGTCGGCGGCCGTGGCGCGCAGTTCGTGATCACCGTCGATGCGGCCGGGCTCCGGGAACTCCTGGTCGATCGCCGTCAGGAAGGCGGGCTTGCCGCCGGTGAGCGTGGCGAGGGCGCCCTCGGGGGTGACCTCGCCGGCGAAGGTGACCTTCGGCTCGGCGCCGCCGATCCGGGAGGCGGGTTCCATCCGGTGGTCGGCGAGGACGTACAGGCCGAGCGACTGGGGGGTCTTGGCCAGCCGGGACAGCCGCATCGGGTAGACCAGCCGGTCGCTGTCGAAACGGATCTTCAGCGGGTCGAGGGTGCCGGTCAGGGTCTTGCCCGGCTCGCGGGGCGCCAGGCGTACGGCCACGTACTCCCATTTCCGGTCGACGTACGGCTTCAGCTCGGCGGCGAGGCCGTCGGGCAGTGTGAAGCCGTTCGTCTCCAGCCAGTTGCGCAGCGCGTCCGGGTCGGTCGCGGTGAGGCGCGCGACGTCGAAGTCACCGAGCTGTTCGCGGCCGACGACGCCGACGGAGGGTGCGCCCGCCCGGGGCGCCGCGTCGCCCGCGGAGTCGGACGTGCCCCAGGAGAAGGGCCAGTCCCGGTCACGGGGCCAGAAGTAGCCGCGGGTCCTGAACTCGGGCCGGGTCAGCCGGGTCAGCTGCCGGAACACCTCCCCGTCGCCCAGTTCCACCGTCGCCCGTCCGGGTACCGGCATGATCCAGGCCGCGCGCGGGGCGTCCCCGCGGACGACGAACCCCATCACGATCTGCTCCGTACGCCCGTCGAACCGCACGACGGAGGTCTCCCGTTCGACGCCGATCCGGGCGTAGCCCGGGGGGATCATGGCGCCGCAGCCGCACGCGTACGCCGGGCTGATCAGCGATCCCAGCTGCGTCGCGAGCAGGGCCAGCAGGAGGGCGGCGATTCTTCGTTTCATCCACACGGGGTCTCAGACGAGGACCCCTGTGATCCGGTTCCGGCCACCGTCGTCGCCCCCTGGTCACAGGGCCGTTCCGACTCGCGGAACCCCCTGGTCAGGGCAGTTGCCGATGCCCATACTGCTCGCATGAGAGGGACGGACAAGCCGCGCAGCAGCCCGCTGGTGCCGGACGCGGTGGGGGCGGAGATCGGCCGGCACGACTGGGAGACCGTGACGTGCGGCTGCGGCCGCGGCGCGGGGCATCTGGTGGACACCCTGTGGGCTGCGGCCGAGGGCCATCCGGCGGCCTTCCGGGCGTTGGAGGGCCACGCCTTCCTCTCCGGGCGCCTGCATCCGCCGGCCCCCGCGGTGTGCGGGGTGCTGATGGCCGTCTGGTCGGCGGGCCCACCGCGGCTGGCCACCCGCGAGGCGCTGTTGTGGACCGTGCTGTCCCTGCTGGGCAGCGAGGACGACGGGTCCGCGTACGAGGCCGGGCTGTACGGGCAGTGCGCGGCGTTCGTCCGGGCCTGTCTGCCCTCGCTGCACCGCGCGGCGGACGCCGCTCCGGGCAGCCCGACGGCCGCCTACGTGGACGGTGTCGTGGAGCTGCTCGGCCTGGCCTCCTGACGACCTAGCCCCGAGGCGGCGGCCGCCTCGACGCAGCGCCGCAGCAGCTCCGGGGTGACGTCCTCCAGGGAGGGCGCGAAGGTGCGTACGGGCGAGGCGGGCACCTCCAGCAGTGACGGGACCACCAGCACCGCGCATCCGGCGGCCTCGGCGGAGGCCGCGCCGTCGGGCGAGTCCTCCACCGCGACGCAGTCCCGTACCGCGGCGCCGATCCGCCCGGCGGCCGTCCGGTAGGGGTCCGGGTGCGGCTTGGTCCGGTCGGTGTCGTCGGCGGACAGGGTGAACGCGAACGGGACGTGGGCCAGCGAGCCGCCGACCACGGAGTCGACGACGAGCCGCGGCGAGGCGCTGACCAGGGCGAAGGGGACGCCCTCCGTCTCCAGCGCGGTCAGCAGCCGCTGGGCGCCGGGCCGCATCGGCGCCCCGGCCTCCACCCGGCGGAAGAAGTCCTCGGTCAGGGCGCGCGCCACCTCGTACGGGTCTCCCCCTCCGCAGACCCGTACCAGGTGGGCGGCCGTGTCCTCGACGGCGCGGCCGACTACCTCGGGCGCGTCCGCGCCGGTGAGTTCGTGGCCGAGGCCCTGCGCGATCCGCTCGGCGGTCCGCCACCACAGCACCTCGGTGTCGACGAGGGTGCCGTCCATGTCGAACAGGACGGCGGCGAGGGCGCTCACGCGGACCGGGCCACGACGAGGACCGGGCGCTTGGCCAGGCCGACGGCGGCGCGCGCACCGGGCGTCAGTTCGCCGGCGTCCCGCGAGGGCAGGTCCGCCTTGACGGTGGTGCCGCCGGGCAGTTCGAGGTGGAGCCGGGTGACCGCGCCGAAGAAGGACGCGGAGACCACGGTGGCCGTGCCCGCGGCGTCCGCGGTCGCGGTGACGTTCTCGGGCCGGACCAGCACCTCCACCTCCCGCGTCCCCGTGGGCGCCGGGCCGTCGACGGGCAGCCGGACGCCGGCCACCTCCACCAGGCCGGCGTCGGTGAGCTGTCCGGGCAGCCGGTTCATGGTGCCGACGAACTCGGCGACGAAGGGCGTCGCGGGGCGGTCGTACAGTTCGGCGGGGGCGGCGCACTGTTCGAGGCGCCCGGCGTTCAGGACGGCGACCCGGTCGGCCATCGACAGCGCCTCCTCCTGGTCGTGCGTGACGAACACGGTGGTGATGCCGAGGGAGAGCTGGAGCCGGCGGATCTCGTCGCGCAGGCTGGCCCGGACCTTGGCGTCGAGCGCCGACAGCGGCTCGTCGAGCAGCAGGACGCGGGGGCGCAGTGCGAGGGCGCGGGCCAGGGCGACGCGCTGCTGCTGGCCGCCGGACATCTGGTGCGGGTACCGGTCGCCGTGGTCGGGGAGGCCGACCAGGTCGAGGAGTTCGGCGGCGCGCTCGCGGCGCTCGGCGGCCCCGGCCTTGCGCACGCGCAGGCCGAAGGCCACGTTGTCGCGGGCACTGAGGTTGGGGAAGAGGCTGTACGACTGGAAGACCATCCCGGCGTCGCGCCGGTTGGCCGGTACGCGGGTGATGTCCTCGCCGTCGACCAGGACCTCACCGGAGTCGGGCTGCTCGAAACCCGCGACCACGCGCAGCGCGGTGGTCTTTCCGCAGCCCGACGGGCCGAGCAGGGCGACGAGTTCGCCCGGCTCGATGGTCAGGTCGAGCCCGTCGAGGGCGACGGTCGAGCCGAACGCCCGCCGCAGGCCGCGGAATTCGACGCGCGCGCCCGCGGGGGACGCGGACTGCTCGGGCTTCCTGGCCGCGGGAAGGGTGGTGGACATGTGGGTCAGGACTCCTTGCGGGAGGTGGAGGACGTGCGGGGGGCGGAGGACACCGTGGCGGGGTTGGTCCCGGCCCGCGAGAGGACGAGCAGCAGCAGCCACGTGATGAGGAGGCTGAGGATGGAGACGGCCACCGACATCCGGGCGTGGGCTCCGGAGATCGTGACGATCCACACGGCGAAGGGCCTGAAGCCCAGCAGTGAGGCGATGGTGAACTCGCCGAGGACCAGGGCCAGGGTGAGGAAGGCTGCGCCGGCGAGGGAGGCCCGCAGGTTGGGCAGCAGCACGCGCAGGACCACGTACGGCCAGCTCGCGCCGCAGCTGCGGGCGGCCTCGACCAGCGTCGGCACGTCGATGGCGCGCAGGCCGGCGTCGAGCGAGCGGTAGACGAAGGGCAGGGCCAGCACCGTGTACGCGAGGACCAGGACGACGGGGAACTGCTCGTTCTGGACGGCCAGGAAGGTCTGGTACAGCGGGGTCCGCGACAGGTGCTCGGGGCCCCAGCGCAGCACGGTGGTGATGCCGGTGACCAGCGCGATCGGCGGGACCACCAGCGGCAGCATGCACATCACCTCCACGACCGGCCGCAGCCGCGGCGAGCCGAGCCGTACGGCGACCAGCGCGGGCACGGCGAGCAGCAGCGACGCCGCGATGGTGGCGGCGGCCAGCCCGAGGGAGAGCAGCAGGCTCTCGGTGAACCCGTCGGCGGAGAGCAGCTGCGTGTACGCCTCGAAGCTGATGCCCTGACCGGGCACGTGCACGGTGAAGACGAAGGAGGCGACGAGCGGGACGAGGAAGTAGGCGCCCGCGAGCAGGAGTACCGCTGCGCGCCAGACCCGGGGACGGGGGCGGCGGCGCGTCGGGGCCGCCGTGGCCGCCGGGGCGGTGCCGGACGCGGCCGCCCCGGTCTCCGGGGCGGTCGGTGCGGGCGTCGGGGTCATCGCAGCCATCGGGCGCTCCGTCGCTGGAGGGGCAGGTAGACCGCCATGACGAGGCCGGCGATCAGGATCATGTCGAGGCCGAGGGCGAGCGCCACGTTCTCCTGTCCGGTCAGCACGTTGCCGGACAGCGCGTCGGCGATCTTGAGCGTGACCAGCGGTACGGAGCCGCCGACGAGGGCCGCAGCCGTGGCGTGCGCGGCGAAGGCGGTGCCGAAGAGCAGTACGAACCCGCCGAGCAGCGAGGGGGTCAGGACCGGCAGGCCGACGTGGCGCCAGAACTGCCATCCGGTGGCCCCGTTGTTCTGGGCGGCTTCGCGCCATTGTGGACGCAGTCCGTCCAGCGCCGGGGCGATCACGAGGACCATCAGCGGGATCAGGAAGTACAGGTAGACCACGGTGAGGCCGGTGAAGGAGTACAGGTTCCAGCCGAGGCCCGTGAGATCGGCGAGCCGGGTGACGACCCCGGAGATGCCGAGGGTGGCGATGAACGCGAACGCGAGCGGGACGCCGCCGAAGTTGGCGAGGACGCCGGAGGCGGTCAGCGTGGCACTGCGCAGGGCCCGGGACCGGGAGGTGACGACGGCCTGGGCGATCAGGACCCCGAGCACGCCGCCCACGGTCGCGGTGAGGGCGGAGAGCTGGACGCTGCCGATGAGCGAGCCGAGGTAGGGGCCCTGGAGCGAGCGCGCGAGGTGCTCGCCGGTCAGCCGGGTGGCGCCGGTCGCCGGGTCGGTCTGTGTGACGGCGCCGAAGGCGATGGCGCCCAGCGGGACGCCGAAGCAGAGCGCGGTGAAGGCGAGGAGCGGGAGGGCGGCGAGCCAGGTGCGCGGGCCGCGCCGCCGGCGGCGGCCGGTGCTGCCGCCGGCGGTCCCCTCCGGGTGGGAGGTGGGGGTGGAGGGGGACATCAGGAGAGGGCCTTGTCCCACTTCTCGGCGAGGGTGGCCTTGGCCTTGTCCAGCTCCGGGGAGGCGGGGAAGGCCGGGGTGCCCTGGGTCTGCGGGAGCTTGGCGGCGGCGTCCTTGTCGGCGGTGCCGTCCTGGGTCATGACGGGGAGCAGGACCGGGCGGGCGTGCCCCTTGAGCCACAGGTTCTGGCCCTCGGCGCTGTACAGGAACTCCATCCACAGGCGGGCGGCGGCCGGGTTCGGGGCCTCCTTGTTGATGGCCTGCGAGTAGTACTGGGCGTAGACGCCGTCGGTGGGGACGGCGACCTTCCAGTCGACGCCCTTGTCCTTGAACTGCTCGGCGTAGCCGGCGTTCAGGTAGTCCCAGTCGATGGAGATGGGCGTCTCGCCCTTCTCTACGGTGGCCGGGGTGGACTCGACGGGGATGAAGTTGCCGCTCTTGCGCAGCTGTCCGAAGAAGTCGATGCCGGGCTGGATGTCCGCGAAGGAGCCCTTGTTGGCGAGGGCGGCCGCGTAGACGCCGCCGAAGGCGGAGCCGGACTTGGTCGGGTTGCCGTTGAGGGCGACCTTGCCCTTGTACTCGGGCTTCAGCAGGTCCGCGAAGGTGGCGGGGCAGTTGGGGATCTTGGCGGCGTCGCAGCCGATGGAGACGTAGCCGCCGTAGTCGTTGTACCAGCGGCCGTCGGCGTCCTTCTGGCCGGCGGGGATCTTGTCCCAGGCGGCGACCCTGTACGGGGCGAAGAGGTTCTCGTCGGCTCCGCTGCGCGCGAAGGCGATGCCGAGGTCCATGACGTCGGGGGCGCGCTTTTGGCCCTTGCGGGACTTCACGGCGGCGATCTCGTCGGAGCTGGAGGCGTCCGGGTTCTCGCTGCTGACCTTGACCTTGTACTTGGCCTCGAACGCCTTGATGATCTCGCCGTAGTTCGCCCAGTCCGGCGGCAGCGCGATGACGTTCAGCTGGCCTTCCTTCTGGGCGGCCGCGACGAGGGCGTCCATGCCGCCGAGGTCGGCGACCGAGGTGGCGGCGCCGGGCTGCTTCTTGGACTTGCCGTCGGCGGCGGTGCCGCCGGCCTGGTCCGGAGCGGCGCCACACGCGCTGAGCGTAGTGAGGACGGCGGCGCTGAGGAGTACGGCCGCACCACGGCGGGCGGAGGAACTGAGCACGGTCTCTCCCGGAGACGGGTTCCTGACGGGGGTCGACTTGTCTGAACAAGTTGGCTCCAGTTCGCCCGGCCCCGCTGTACGGACGGTGAACGGGGACTGGACCGCGGGGCACGACTCGACGAAGAGACGAGAATGACCGAAAGCAGTCGTGACAAGACCGGTGCAATGATCTTCAGCGCCTAGGGTGACGGGACACACGAGCAGCCGTGACGGCTGCGCGACTGCGACGGCTGCGACGGCTGCGACGGCAAGGGGGCGGCACGGCATGGGCACGGTCCGGTATCTGGAGATCGCCGAGGCACTGCGCACGGCGATCCTCTCCGGTGAGTACGCCGTGGGCGCCCAGCTGCCCTCGGAGAGCGATCTGGCCGCGCGCTGGTCCGCCTCGCGGGGAACCGTCCGGCAGGCCGTGGCCACGCTCGCCGCCGAGGGCCTCATCGGGTCACGGCAGGGCGCCCGCAGGATCGTCCTGCGCCACGAGCGCCGGCACAGCTTCGGGGAGCTGAACAGCTTCGCCCAGTGGGCCGAGGGGCTCGGCCAGGAGGTCACCAGCCGTTTCCTGGCCCGGACCCGCCGGCCGGCCACGGCCGAGGAGGCGGACCGGCTCGCGCTCGCGCCGGGCACCGAGATCCTGGCCGTCCTGCGGCTGCGGCTCCTGGACGGGGAGCCGACCATGGTGGAGCGGACCGCGTACGCGGACTGGGCCGCGGCCGCGGTCGAGGCCATGCCGGAGGACGTCCGGTCCGTGATGGACGGCCTCGCGAACGAGTCCGGGATCGTCGCCCACTACGGCGAGCACCTCATCGACGCCCTCGCGGCCGGGAGCGAGGACGCCCGGCTGCTGGAGGTCCGGCGCGGAAGCCCCCTGCTGCGCCAGCGGCACGTCTCGGCCACCTCCACCGGCCGCCCGATCGAGTGGAGCGACGACCGCTACCGTGCCGGCAGCGTCACGTTCAGTGTGAGCAACTCCGCGGTGGCCACCCCGTTGGAGCGCCGCACGGGCGACGGGTGAGGGCTCGGGCGCGCGGCTGTATCGTCCCGGGCAGGACCGATCACCTGCTGAACGGGTACGAAGGAAAACCGATGATCGATGTGCAGCGGCTGCGCATTCTGCGGGCCGTCGCCGAGCACGGCAGCTTCAACCGGGCGGCGCGGGCCCTGCTGCTGACCCCTTCGGCCGTCTCGCAGCACATCGCCTCGCTGGAGCGGAGCCTCGGCCACCCGGTGGCGGTGCGCAGCACCCGCGGGGTCACCCTGACGGAGCCGGGGCGGCTGCTGGTGGAGGCGGCGGAGACCATCTCCGCCGAGCTGGACCAGGTCCGCCTGGCCATCGACCGGCTGACGGCGGAGCGGCCCCGGCTCACGGTCGCCACGTTCACCAGCGGCGGCCGCCGGCTGCTGCCGCCGGCGCTGGCCCGGTTCGTGGCCGCACACCCCGACGTCGAGCTGACCGTACGGGAGGCCGAACCGGAGGTGGCCGTGCCGATGGTGCGCGACGGCCATGCCGACCTCGCCCTGACCTACCACTTCGACGGGCCGCTGCCCCTGCGGGCCGGGCTCGACTGGACGCCGCTGACCGACGATCCGCTGTGGCTGGTCCTGCCGGGCGAGCACCGGCTGGCCGGGCGTGCCTCGCTCGGCCTCGCCGAACTGGCCGAGGAGCGCTGGGTGCTCGGCTGCCTCAAGACGGAGGCCTTCCTGCACCGGTACGCCGGCCTCGCCGGCTTCGACCTGCGGGTGGCGGCCTCCACCACCGACTACTTCTTCGCCCAGACCCTGGTCGCCGCGGGGGTCGGCGTCTCACTGGTCCCGGACGTGTCGCTGGCCCCGGAGGCATCGCTCGCAGTCGTACGGATCGAACCTCCGCGTCCCGCCCGGCACATCGGGGTGGTCACCCCGCGCCTGCGCCGCCCGCACCCGTACGCCGGGGCCCTGACCGCGGCGCTGACGGGGACGGGGACGGGGACGGTGCAGCGATGACCGGCCCCCTGCGGTCCGGCCTCGCCGCCAACCCCGCGCTGCCGGGCGATCTGCTGGACCGGCTCGTCGAGCGTGCGGTCGCGGACCGGGACGGGGAGGCGGAGCTCGCCGACGCGCTGAGCGAGCGCCCGGACCTCGGGCCGGTCCGGGCGGCGGCGCTGGCCGCGCGTGACGAACACATCGCGGTCCGGCTCGCCCGCGCGGGTGTGCTGGACGTCGCCGACGTGGACCCGGTGGCCCGCCCCTCGGTGGCGCTGGCCCTGCTGGACGAGGGCGCCGGACCGCCCGAGTGGGCGCGCCTGCTCGCGGCCCATCCGGACCGGGGGATCCGCGGGGCGCTGGCCTCGTGCCCCGGGCTGCCGCTGGACGTACGGGAGACGCTGGCCGCCGATCCGGACGTCGAGGTGGTGGCGGAGCTGGCCCTGTGGACGACCGATCCATCGGTCGCCGAGCGCCTGGCGGCCCACCCGCACGCCGAGGTGCGCCGGGGCGCCGCGTCCAACGAGGTGGTGCCGGCGGCCGCGCTGGCCGCGCTGATCACGGGCGAGGGGCTCGCACCGGCCCGCTCCTGCCTGGTCTGCGACCGCGAGGAGATCCCCTTCGCGCACGATCCGCACTGCCCGCGGACGGACTGCACGCTGCGCGGCGGCGCCGCCTGCGCGGGCGGGCACGAGTCCACCGTGCACGAGATCCTGCAGCAGGCCGCGCGGAACCCGGCGACACCTGCCGCTGCCGCGGCCTCCCTCGCCGTCCATCCTTCGATGCTGATCCGCTGGGCGCTGGCCGAACGGTCCGACCTGACGCAGGAGTTGTACGCGCGGCTCGCCGCCGACCCGGTGCCGGCGGTCCGCGAGGAAGCGGCCGGGAATCCCGCGATCGGCGAACCCCTGATCCGCGCACTGGCCGCCGGAGGCTGTGAGGACGGGACGGCGCGCAGCCTCGCCCGGCACCCGCGCGTGCCGTTCGACGTGCTGGCGCAGCTGGCGGCGGCGACCCGGATCGGCCCGACGCTGCTGCCGAGGATCGCCGCCGCCGAGCCGGCCGAGCTCAGGGAGGCGGCCGGGGCGCCGGCCCCCCGCCTGCGGATGCTCGTCGCGGAACGGCACGACCTTCCCCCGGAGTTGCGCGATGCCCTCGCCGCCGATCCGGATGCCCCGGTGGCCAAGGCCGTCGCCCCGCATCCCGGCCTGACCGGGCAGCGGCTGCGCGCCATGGTCGCGCTGCACGGCGTACCGGTCATGGCACGGGTAGCGGCCAACCCGGATGCCCCGCCGGGACTGCTGGAGGAACTGGCCCGCCACGATCCGCCGGTGCGACGGGCGCTGCGCGCGATCGCCGGCCACCGCAACGCGACCGCCGGGGCGCTCCTGCCCTGCCTCGCCGATCCGAGGGCCCGGCCACGGGCGGCCGGACACCCGGCGCTGCCCGTTCAGGTCCTCGTCGGGCTGCTCGGGGACACCGACCCCGAGGTGGCCCGGGCGGCGGCCGCCAACCCCGCGCTGCCCGTCGGCGTGATGGCCGGACTGCTCACGGGGTGACGAGGGGCTCACCGGGCGGGGGCGCGTCCGGGGCCTCGGCGTGGATGCGGCCGTCGCGCAACTCCACCACCCGGTCGGCGAGTTCGATCAACGCCGGATCGTGGGTGGCCACCAGGACGGTGACCCCCTCGCTGCGGACCACCGCACGCAGGAGCTGCATGATCGAGTGGCCCGTCTCGGAGTCGAGCTGGCCGGTGGGCTCGTCGGCGATGATCAGGGCCGGTTCGTTGGCCAGCGCGCGGGCCACGGCGACCCGCTGCTGCTGGCCGCCGGAGAGCTCGCCGGGGCGCTGCTCGGCGTGTTCGGCCAGGCCGACCAGGGCGAGGAGGGTGCGGGCGCGTTCCTCGCGCTGCTTCGCCGGTATTCCCCGCATCCGCATCGGGACGCCGACGTTCTCGACCGCGGTGAGGACGGGGAGGAGGCCGAAGGACTGGAAGACGAAACCGATCCGGTCGCGGCGCAGCGCGAGCAGTCCGTGCTCGTCCAGCCCGGCGAGATCGGTGCCGTCGAGCACGACGGTGCCGTCGCTCGGGGTGTCCAGTCCGCCGACCAGGTTGAGCAGGGTGGTCTTGCCCGAGCCGGACCGGCCCTTGAGAGCGGTGAGCACTCCTCTTTCCACCTCGAACGACACTCCGCGCAGGGCGTGTACGGCGCGCCTGCCGCTGCCGAAACTGCGGTGGAGGTCTTCCACCACCACCATGGGCGTCGCCGCCGTGGCGTCCTGATCCTGCGTCATGGTGTGGCTCCCCCTGGAATCGGCCGACGACCACCGCTGCGGTCGCTCGCACGCGCCGCCCTCACCCCGGTCGTCTCCATCGCTTCGTTTCGATTCTGCTCATCCGTCCCGCCCTTCGCGCAAGCCCCTTCCGTGGCGCGTTCGAATCTGTCAGCATTGTCCGCTATCCGGTACCAGCGGTCCGGATGGGGGAGGAACACGGCACATGCTCGGCTTCGTCGTGCGCCGGCTGCGCGGGCGAGTGCCGCTCGCCGCCGCCGTACTGCTGACCGTACTGATCACCACGACGGTGCTGACCGCGCTGTCCGCGTTCACCCGCGACGTGGGCGAGGCGGGGCTGCGTCAGGCGCTCCAGGGCCCCGACCGGATCCGGACGACCGTCCTCGTCACCGGCGAGCACGCCGCGCCCGACCGCGGCACGGACGACGAGGCCGTACGCGCCTTCGCCGACGGGCTGTTCGGCCGGCTGCCCGTCGCCGTCGAGAGCGTGGCGCGCAGCCGTTCGTTCGGGCTGCCGGGGGCACACGCCCCGGGCAAGGACGCCGACCTGACCCTGCTCGCCGCCTTCGACCGGCGGCACGTACGGCTGCTCGCCGGGCAGTGGCCGCAGCCGGTGGGCGCTCCCGGCGGCCGGCTGCCGGTGGCCGTGCCGCGGGCGGCGCTGGCCCGGCTCGGGCTGAGCGCGCAGGCCCTGCCCGCCGAGGTCCGGCTCGACGACCGGTACGGCGGCGCCCCGCTGACCGTGCTGGTCACCGGCGTGTACCGGGCGGCCGATCCCGACGCGCCCTACTGGCGGCTCGACCCGCTCGGCGGCCGGGAGCTCCAGGTCGGCAGTTTCACCACGTACGGCCCGCTGCTCGTGGACGACACGGCCTTCACCGCGGGCGGCCTGGTGCAGAACAACCGCGGCTCGCTCCTCACCCCGGACTTCTCCGGCGCCCACGGCTCCGACACGGACGCCGTCCGCGACCGTACGCCCGCGGCCGCCGAGGCGCTGAAGCGCACCAGGTCCCTCCAGGCCAGGACCGAACTGCCGGAGTTCCTCGGCGAACTGGCGTCCGCGCAGCTGGTCGCCCGGTCGACCCTGCTCATCGGCGCGCTGCAGCTCGCCGTGCTGGCCGCGGCCGCCCTGCTGCTCGTGGCCCACCTCCTGACGGAACGTCAGGAGGGCGAGCGCGTCCTGCTCACCGCCCGCGGCGCCTCCCGCCGCCGCCTCGGCGTGCTGAGCGCGGCCGAGTCGCTGCTCCTCGCCCTGCCGGCTGCCGTCCTGGCTCCCCTGCTCACCCCGCCGCTGCTGCGCCTGCTCGGCGGGTTCGGGCCGCTCGCCCGGGTCCCGTTGGGCACCACCGGGACCTGGCTGCTGTGGCCGGTCGCGGCCGGCTGCGCCCTGGCCTGCGTGCTGCTGGCCGCGCTGCCCGCCGTACTGCGCGGCGCCGCGGCCGCCGCCCTGCGCCGCACCGGCCGCCGTCAGGCGCTGGTCGCCGGGGCCGCCCGCTCGGGCGCCGACCTGGCACTGCTGGCGCTGGCCGGCCTCGCCTACCAGCAGCTGGCCCAGCACGGCGAGGACGGACCGACCGCAGGTACGCCGGCTCCCGGCGGGCGGCTCGGCGTGGATCCGGTGCTGGTGGCCGCGCCGACGCTGGCCCTGTGCGCGGGCACCCTCCTGGTGCTGCGGCTGCTGCCGTTCGCGGCGCGGCTGGGCGGACGGATCGCCGCGCGGGGCCGCGGGCTGGGCCCCGCGCTCGTGGGCTGGCAGCTCGCCCGCCGGCCCGGGCGGGCCACCGGGCCCGTACTGCTGCTCGTACTCGCCGTCTCCAGCGGGGTCCTGGCCCTGGGCCAGCACACGGCCTGGTCCGCTTCCCAGCGCGACCAGGCCGAGTTCGCGACCGCCGGGGGGCTGCGGATCTCCGGCAGCGACCTGCCCGCGATGGGCCAGGGCGGCCGGTACGCGGCGCTGCCCGGCGGCGAAGCGGTGATCCCGGTGATCCGCAAACCCCAGGAGCTGCCGGGCGGCCGGATCGCGCAGGTACTCGCGCTGGATGCGGCCGCGGTGGGCGAACGGGTGCCGCTGCGGGCCGACCTGCGCGACGGGCGCGGGATGCGGGAGCTGTTCGCGCCGCTGTCCCTGCCGCCCGCCGCCCCGGCCGCCGGCATCGCCCTGCCCGGGCGGCCGCAGCGCATCGACCTCGACGTGGAGCTGCGGGCCTCCGGCGGCGACAACGGCCACACCGCGCTCGGGCTGCTGCTGCGCGACCGGTTCGGGCTGACCTACCGGGCGCCGATGGCCCAGCTGCCCACGGGCGGTGCGACGACCGTCTCGGTGGACCTCGGCGGGCTGACCGGCGCGCCGCTCGGTTCGGCCGCGGCCCCGCTGACCCTCGCCGGGCTCGCGGTGTCGTACGTGCCGGGCGAGTACGGCTCCTCGGACTTCAGCGTGCCCGAGCCGCCCGACGCCGGCGGCGAGCTGACCGTACGCCGGCTGGCCGTCGCGCAGGCGCCGGGCGGCCGGGCCGAACCCGTGGCCGTCCCGGCCGCCGCGGTCCCGGCCTCCGCCGCGGACGGCGCGGGCGTCCCGGGCGGCTGGACGCTGACCGCGCCCGCGCTCACCGGCGGCTCCCCCGCCGCGGAACTGCTGCCGGGCGCGCAGGACGGCTTCGAGCTGGTGCGGCTGCGCTACCGGGGCGGTCACAGGGCCGCGGGCGGAGTCCAGTTGACGCTGGCACCGCCGGGCGCCCGGACCGTCGCCGAGGTGGCGGGCGTCGCCACCCGTACCTATCTCGCGGGGGTGGGTGCGGCCGTCGGCGACCTGGTTCCCGTCCCGCTGGCCGGCGTGTCGGTGCCGGTGCGCATCACGGCCGCGGTCGGCTCGCTGCCCGTCGCCGGGGACACCGCGCTCGCCGTCGATCTGGACGCCGTGGGACGCCTGCTGGCCGCGGGCGGCGTACGGGAACTGCCCGCGCCGACGGAGTGGTGGCTGCCCGCGAAGTCCGCCGCCGACACTGCGCCCGCCCGTGCCGCCGCCGAACTGCGGGCCGGCGCCGGGGTGCAGCAGGTACGGCTGCGCGAGGAGGTCGCCGCCGGACTGCTGGACGACCCGCTGAGCGCGGGCCCGCAGAGCGCGCTCGCCGCCCTCGCCGCGGCCTGCGCGGTACTGGCGGCGATCGGCTTCGCGGCCTCCGCCGCGGCGGGCGCCCGGGAGCGGGCCCGCGAGTCGGCGGTCCTGCTGGCGCTCGGGGCGTCCCGGCGGAGCCTGGCGCGGACGGCGGCCGCGGAGAGCTGCCTGCTGGTGGGACTCGGCAGCGCCGTCGGGGTCGGGCTCGGTGCGGCGATCGTCCACCTGGTGGTGCCGCTGGTGGTGCTGACGCCCGCCGCGCGCCGCCCCGTGCCGCAGGTGCTGGTCGACCTGCCCGGCGGCACGACGCTGCTGCTGACCGCCGTCGTCGCCGCGGTACCGCTGCTGTCGGCGGTGCTCGGCGGCCGCCGCGACCGCAACGTCTCGAACGCGGCCGCCCGGCTGCGGCACGTGGAGGAGATGTGACCAGGCCCGCACAGACACCGGACGGCCCGCCGGACCACACGTCCGCGGCCGCGACCGGCGACGGCCGGGGAGCCGGGGGCCGGTCGGCGCCGTGGGTGCGGACCCGGCTGCGGTCGGCGC
Source organism: Streptomyces sp. NPDC086989 (assembly GCF_044745505.1). NCBI lineage: Bacteria > Bacillati > Actinomycetota > Actinomycetes > Kitasatosporales > Streptomycetaceae > Streptomyces > Streptomyces sp. NPDC086989. The sequence continues at coordinate 178,529 of NZ_JBIVAL010000005.1, read as the reverse complement.
CGTCGAGTGCCGTGCTCGCCGCGGCACTCGCCTTCGTCGCCGTACTGCTGGCGGCCGCCCTGCCACGCGCCGTGGACCGGGGTGCCGATCAGGCGCTGCGTTCGTTCCTGGACGACCGGGGGGCCGCCTCGACGAGTCTGCTCGCCACCTCCGAGGCGCGGTACGGCAAGGAGTCCGTCGACGAGCTGGACTCCGTACGGGACGCGCTGGTCGCCCGGACCGGCGGCGGTTTCGCCGTCGCCCCCGCGGGGCCGGTCCACGGCTCCCAGGCCGTCAAGGCGCGCGACCTCGCCAATCCCGAACTGCCGAACCCCGACGGCGTTCCGCCCAAGCTGGACCTGCTGTACCTGCGGGAGGCCGGTGCGCACACCGAGCTGGTGGCCGGGCGCTGGCCCGGCGGCGGCAGCCGGGAGGGGCCCGTTCCCGTCGCGCTGTCCCAGCAGGCCGCACAGACGCTGGGCGTGCGGATCGGCACGGTCCTGGAGACGTTCGCGGGCGGCTTCTCCACGCCGATCAGCGCCGAGGTGGTCGGCCTCTACCGGGCCACCGACGAAGCCGACGTCTACTGGACCGGGCTCCCCTGCCTCACCCGTGCCTGTCAGAAGAACACCCCCGGGATTCCGCCGCTGCGGTTCTGGCAGACCGCCGCCCTCGTCGGACCCGACGCACTCGGCCGGATCGGTGAGTGGGGCGAGGGCGCCGAGGACTTCTGGCGGCTCCCGGTGGACACGGGCCGGCTGCGCGCCGACCGGCTGCCCGAGGTCGCCGCCGAGATCGCCGCGTACGTGAGCGGCCCGACCACCTCCGGTCTGCGGCGCGCCACCCTGCGCGGCGACCTGCGCGTCACCTCGCGGCTGCCGGAGCTGTTCAAGCGGGCACAGGCCCGGCAGCAGGCGGCCGCGCCGCTCGCCGCGATCGGCCCGGCGGGCGTCGCCGGGGTGGCCGCCGTGGTGTTCTGCCTGGCCGCCGCCCTCACCGCCGACCGGCGGGAGTCGGAGCTGCGGCTGCTGCTGGCCCGCGGCGGCTCGCCGGGCGGCATCGTCGGGCGGCTGCTCGGCGAGGGCGCCGTGACCGTCCTGCCCGCCGCCGTGCTGGCGACCGGACTCGCGACCTGGCTGCTGCCGACCCCCCGGTGGACCGCCACCCTGCTCGCGGCCGGCGCCGTCACCCTGCTGGCGCTGCTGGCCTTCCCGGTACGGGCCGCCGCGCTGCTGTCCGCCCGGCGCCGCGGGCCGGCCCCGCGGCGCCGGCTGGTCGCCGAACTGCTGGTCGTCGCAGCCACCGCCGCGGCCGTCTTCGAGGTCCGCAGCCGCGGGGTCGCGCCCGCCGGTGAGGGCCTGGACCCGCTGCTGGTCGCCGCCCCGCTGCTGCTCGCCCTGTGCGGGGGGCTGGTCCTGGCCCGGCTCCAGCCGGTCCTGGTGGGGGCTCTGGCCCGGATGGCGGGGCGGCGGCCCGGCCTGGTCGGCTTCCTCGGTCTGGCGCGCGCCGCTCGGGGTACCGGCGGCCGGGCCCGCCCCTCGGTGCTGCCGCTGATCGCCCTGCTGCTGGCCGTCACCACGGGCGGGTTCGGGTCCACGGTGCTCGACGCGGTGGACGCCGGCCGGCTGCGGGTGGCCCGCCTCACCGTCGGCGGCGACGTCCAGATCTCGGCTCCGTACGGGGGCGTTCTGCCCCCGGAGATGGTGCGGGCCGCCGCCGCCCTGCCGGGCGTCCGCACGTCGGTCGGGGTGTGGACGGACGACCAGGCGTTCGTGTTCGGCACCGACCAGGGCTCCACCCAGGTCACGGTGATCGTCGCGGAGCCCGCGGCGTACGCGGAACTCGCCCGGACCGTGGGGCGCGGGCCGTTCGACGCGGCCCTGCTCTCGGGCGCCGCGGGCGGCGGTGCCGCCGGTGCCCCCGCCTCCGCCGACGCCCCGCTGCCCGCGCTGTTCAGCAGTGGCCTCGCCAAGGTGGCGTCGGGCGGAACCTACCGGCTGAGCCTCAGCGGCGGGGACGAACTGCGCATCGGCTCGGTCGGCGTGGTCGAGGGGACCCCGGCCAGGGGCGGAACCGGCGGTGCCCTGGTCGTCCTGCCCGCCGGACCCACCACCGCCCTGGTGCCGCGGACCGGGAAGCCCGACCGGTGGTTCGCGACCGGCGAGGTCGACGGGGCCCGGCTGCGGGAGACCGTCCGGGCCACCGCCCCGGCGGCGGCCGCCGGGCAGTTCACCGTCCGCACCAGCGCCGCCACCGCCGCCGAGCTGGGCAGCGACCCGCTCCAGCGTTCGGCGGGCCGGCTGTTCTGGGCGTCCGTGGCCGGGGCCGCGGGCTTCGCCCTGCTGGCCGTCCTGCTGACGCTGGTACGGGCGGCGCCCGAACGCGCCGCGCTGCTCGCGCGCCTGCGCACGATGGGACTGCGGCCCCGGGACGGCTTCCGGCTGATCCTGACGGAGGCACTGCCGCAGGCGCTGGCCGCCACCCTCGGCGGGGCACTCGTCGCGGCCGCGGCCGTCGCCCTGCTGGGGCCGGCCATGGACCTGTCCGCCCTGGTCGGCTCGACGGTGCCCACGGGGCTCCGCCTGACGGCGCTGCCCGTGCTGGCCCAGGCGCTGGGGCTGGCCGTCCTCGTCACCCTGGCGGTGCTCGCCGAGGCGGCGATATCCGGACGGCGCCAGATCACCACCGAGTTGAGAGCGGGAGACCAGCGTTGAACAGCGACCAGCCGACGTACGAGGAGCTGCGGCGGCAGGCCCTGGCCGCCTCCGGTCCGCTCATCGAGCGGGCGGACACCGCCATCGTCTGCGACCGCCTGGTCCGCATCTTCAGTGCGGACGGGGTCGAGGTGCAGGCCCTGCAGGGCCTGGAGCTGACGGTGCAGCGCGGTGACCTGGTCGCCCTGGTCGGCGCTTCCGGCAGCGGCAAGTCCACCCTCCTCAACGTCCTGGCGGGACTGGACGTGCCCACGGCCGGTTCGGCCACCGTCGAGGGCTACGACCTGCTGACGATGTCGGCCAGGGACCGGCTGCGCTACCGGCGCGAGGCGGTGGGCTTCGTCTGGCAGCAGACCGCGCGCAACCTGCTGCCCTTCCTGACCGCGGCGCAGAACATCGCCCTGCCGATGCAGTTGCGGGGGCGGCGCGGGCGCGGCACGGCCGACCGCAGGGCGGCGCAGGTCACCCGTCTCCTGGAGGCCCTGGAGATCGGCGATCTCGCGGACCGGCGTCCCGCGGAACTCTCCGGCGGGCAGCAGCAGCGGGTGGCCATCGCCGTGGCCATGGCCAACGACCCCGCCGTCCTGCTCGCCGACGAGCCCACCGGTGAGCTCGACTCCGAGACGGGAGCGGCGATCTTCGAGGCCTTCCGCACCGTCAACCGGGAGCTCGGCGCCACCGTGGTCATCGTGACCCACGACCCGCTCGTCGCGGGCGAGGTCCGCCGCACGGTCGCGATCCGCGACGGACGCACCAGCAGCGAGGTGCTGCGCCGCACGGTGACGGACGAGCACGGCGCGGAGTCGGTGAGCGAGCGCGAGTACGTGATGCTGGACCGGACCGGCCGCGTGCAGCTCCCGTACAAGTTCCTCCAGGCGCTGGGCATGGAGCACCGCGTGGCGGTGGACCTGGCCGCGGACCACATCGAGGTGCGCCCCGACTCCGCGGAGGACCCCGTCTGACGCGGGCGCCGCCGCGGCCCGCGCGCTGCCACGACCTGGTGGACGACCTGGTGGGCGTCACTTCCGTGGGGCGGGTGTCGTTAGGGCCTCGGGGTTGACTCGGGGGGCGAAGGGATGACGGAATGCGGCAGTTTCCTCTGGAGACGCACGACATGGCACCGGGACGGGTCGTCGAATGGCGGCTGCGGTCCACGGCCGCCGCGGCGGCGGACACCGACGGCACGGGTGATGCGGCGGGCAGGAGGGCTTCGTTCAACCAGGACAAGCACTTCACCGTGGCGGAGGAGAGCCGCGGCGCCGACGACCCCGTCGCGTCCTGGATCGCGGTGACCTTCGAGGTCGCGGGCACGCTGGACGAGCGGGCTCTGACCCGGGCCCTGCTGGCCTTCGTACGCCGGCACGAGGTGCTGCGGTGCGAGTTCCGGCGTCTGGCGGGCGAGTTGGCGTGCGAGCCGATCGATGCCGCCGAACTCGCCCTCGACGCCGTCCCCGTGGCGGCGTTCGACTCCTCCGAGGCCCTGCGCGGCTTCCTCGTCGACCGGTTCAAGCGCAGCATCGACACGCTGTCCTGGCCGCTGTTCACCATGGGCGCCGTGCTGCGCGAGGACTCCTCGACCGTCTACCTGGCCTTCGACCACATCGTGTGCGACGGCCTGTCGATGCCGATCGTGGTCCACGAGGTGCAGAGCGCGTACGAGGCCCTGCGGCGCGGCGAGGACATCGATCTGCCGGCCGCGCCGAGCTACCTTGACTTCGCCGAGGAGCAGCGCCGGCGCTACCTCTCCATCGACGCCGACGACGCGCGCCTCGGCTACTGGAAGGCGTTCATGGCGCGGGGCGGGGGCGAGTTCTTCCCCCGGTTCCCGCTCGAACTCGGTGTGGAGCCGGACCGGATGTACCCGATCGTCAACGAGGCCTCGCCGCTGCTGGACGCCGCCGAGGCCGAGGTGTTCGAGAAGGCCTGCCGGGCGGTGGAGGGCAAGCCGTTCATGGGGGTGCTGGCGGCCGTCGCGGTCTGTCTGCGCGAGGCCGGGGGGCCCGGCGTGTACCGGGGGTTCATGCCGGTCAGCGAGCGCGGCCGGGCCGGCTGGGCGAACTCGGTGGGCTGGTTCGTCAACACCATGCCGATCGAGTTCGACGCCTCGCCCGGCCGGGACTTCGCCCAGGTCATGGCGGCGGTCCGGGCCGGTTTCGGCGAGATGATGGACCACATCGACGTGCCGTTCGTGCGGGCCTGGCAGCTGCTGGCGCCCGTCGAGTTCGCCGCGCGTTCCTGGCCGTACCCGGTCAACTTCTTCTCGTACATCGACATCCGCAAGTGCCCGGGCGCCGAGCGGCACGAGGACTGGCGGCCGACCTCGCACGTGTGGTCGGCGCGCGCCAACGGCGCCTGCTCGTGGTTCCAGCGGGACGCCGACGGACTGCACATGAACTCGATCTACGTGGACACGCCCGCGGCGCGCCGCACCATGGCCGACTTCCAGGAGGCGCTGCGGCAGACGGTCCGGGAGATCGCCCGGCACGGCTCGCTGCGCCGCCCGGTCGCGCTCGCCGCGCCGCGCCGCCCCCTCGGGGCGCCGCTCGACACCGCCCCGTACGCCCGCCGCAGCTGACGACGCCGGCCGCCCGTGCTCAGGCGCGGGCGGCACGCCCGAGGAGCAGGACCCGTTCCCGCGCGTTGTGCGTGAGCGCGGCGGCGCGTTCGAATTCCGCCCGTGCCTCCTCCCCGCGGCCCAGCCGCTCCAGCAGGTCGCCCCGGACGCTCGGCAGCAGGTGGTAGGTGCGCAGGGCCGGTTCCGCGGCCAGGGCGTCGACGAGCGGGAGCGCCGCCCGGGGGCCCTCGGCCATCGAGACGGCGACCGCCCGGTTGAGCTCCACGACCGGTGAGGGGACCAGCTCGACGAGCCGCCCGTAGAGGGTGGCGATCGTCGCCCAGTCCGTGTCCTCGTAGCGGACGGCCTCCGCGTGGCAGCCCGCGATCGCGGCCTGTACGGAGTAGGGGCCGCTTCCGGCGTGCTGCATGGCCAGGGCGCCGCGGCGGATCAGCATCCGGTTCCACCTGGACCGGTTCTGGTCGGCGAGCAGCACCGGTTCGCCGTCGGGTCCGGTGCGGGCGGAGATCCGGGAGGCCTGGAACTCCAGCAGCGCGGCCAGCCCGTGCACTTCCGGCTCTTCGGGCATCAGGGCGGCCAGTACCCGGGCGAGGCGCAGGGCGTCCTCGCACAGGGCGGGGCGGACGAGGTCGTCGCCGGCGGTCGCCGAGTACCCCTCGTTGAAGATCAGGTAGATGACCTCCAGGACGGAGGCGAGCCGCTGTTCGCGGTCGGCGCCGTACGGCACTTCGAAGGGGACGCCCGCCTTGGCCAGGGCCCGTTTCGCCCGGACGATGCGCTGGGCCACGGTCGGTTCCGAGGTGAGGAAGGCGCGGGCGATCTCCTGGGTGGTCAGCCCGCCCATCAGGCGCAGGGTCAGCGCGATCCGGGCCTCGGTGGCCAGCACGGGGTGGCAGGCAGTGAAGATCAGCCGCAGCAGGTCGTCGTCGATGTCGTCCGGGGCGGCCGGTTCGGCGGGTGCGGGCACGTCCTCCAGGGTCCGGCCGACCTCGGCGAGCTTGCGGGCGTACGTCTCCCTGCGGCGGACGAGGTCGATCGCGCGGTGTTTGGCGGTGGCCGTGAGCCAGGCGCCCGGCCTGTCGGGCACACCCGACTGCGGCCACTGCTCCAGGGCGGCGACCAGCGCGTCCTGTGCGATCTCCTCGGCGATGCCGACGTCGCGCACGATGCGCGCGACGGCGGCGATGATCCGCGCCGATTCGATCCGGAACACCGTTTCGACCGCCTGGGCCGTACTCACTGCCGTCACGGCCACCCATCAGAGCAGCCGTGACGAGGCAGGGCAAATACGGCGCGGTCAGCCCTCGTCGATCTGGCGCAGCTCGGCGCCGACGGTCCACTCCACGGGGTGGATCTCCAGGAACCGCTTGGTCCACTCCAGCGCCTCGGCCTTGTCCTTGGCCTGGAGGATGGCGTAGCCGCCGACGACCTCCTTGGTCTCGGTGAAGGGCCCGTCGGTGTAGCTCAGCTTGCCGCCGGACCAGGTCACGCGGGTCCCCTCGGCGGTGGGGAGCAGCCCGGCGGTGTCGAGCATCACCCCGGCCTTGGTGATCTCCTCCAGCAGGGCTCCCATGCGCTGCCCGAACTCCGGCGGGAACTCGGTGTCGGCGGGAAGGCTCTGCTCGTCGATACGGATCATGGAAAGGAAGCGCGGCACGGTGACTCCTCGGTCGGACGGGCGGGGGCTGTCCCCGCCTCTCACCCCTGCGTCGAACGGGAGACGGCCGGATCGACAGCTCCCCGGGAAATTCTTCGAAGAATCTTCCGGACCGCCGGGTCGCCGGTCCGCAGCGACACCCGGACCCTCCCGAGGATCCGCTACCCGGGAGTAGGATCGCGGGCCCCTGCCCCTGCGAGAGGACGTCCCCGATGCCGCGCACCCCTTCCTCCCCCTTGCTGCTCGCCGGCCTGCTGGCCGGCGCCGGCGTGGCGCACGCGCTGATACCGGAACAGTTCGACGCGACCGTCCCGAGCGCGCTGCCCGGCACCGCCCGGCAGTGGACGTACGCGAGCGGCGCGGCCGAGCTGGCGCTCGCCGCGGGTGTCGCGCATCCGCGGACCCGCCGGGTGGCGGCGCTGGCCGCGGCGGCGTTCTTCGTCGGGGTGTTCCCCGCGAACGTGAAGATGGCCGTCGACGCGCGCCGCCGCTCCCCCGCCACCCGGGCCGTGACGCTCGCCCGGCTGCCGCTTCAGGTGCCGCTGGTCCTGTGGGCCCGGAACGTGAGCCGGGGCGCCGCCGGCTGACGCTCCGCCACCCCGGTCACCGGCTGTCGCCGGACCAGTCCCAGCGGTCCGGTTCAGCCGCCCGGCGGCGGTAGTGGGCGCGGCCCCCGGATCCGTAGCGGCCTATCTCGGTGGGGAGCCGGGCCTCTTCGGCGAGCCGGCGCGGGCTCCAGCCCGTGATGTCCAGGAGGAGTCCGTCCAGCGGGCCGCCCACGAGTTCGCCGTAGACGTGGCCGGGGCGCGGGCCGGGATCGGGGTCGTCGTGGTCGGCGCCGTAGACCCGGCGCCGGAGCATCCTGTCGTCCATACCCCCCAGCTTCACAGCCGCCACTGACATTGATACTCGTAGCGGGTCCCGGTGGTCGTGGCTCTGCCACTGACTGGCAACGGCCCCCGCCGCAGGGGCAGCCCCGACGGGCAGGCCCGGCCGCCCCAGCCTCCGAGGAGGCGCTGCCCGACGCACTCCCCCGGCGCGGCCCGGGCGGCCCGGCGAACAGGGCGGAGGCCTCCTGCCCTGCGTACCGCGCGAGGGCGTCGCCCCGGGCCGGCCGCTGCTGCACGAGGCCGCCGCGGGAGCGGGAGCGGGGACACCCGGGCCGGCCGGGGATTCGGGGGCTGCGGTGCCGGCGGCGATGATGGGGGGCCGCGTACGGATCAGAGGGATCGGTACGGACCACCCGGTACACGAAGCAGGAGCACCGCCCATGGCACGTCGGGTACACCAGCCACTGGAGAACCAGGAGTTCGACTTCATCCTCGGGATGGCCGAGGGGCCGGTTCTCGCCTACTTCATCGGGACGTGGCCCAAGGCCCTGGAGCCCTGCCGGGCGATGGACGCACTCGTGGCCGAGGCGGCGGAGGAGTACGGCTCGCGGCTGACGGCCGTCCGCACCGACATGACCCGCTGTCCCGGGCCGACCAGGCGTTTCGATGTGACCGGCGCGCCCACCGTGGTCCTCGTGAAGGAGGGCGCCGCCGTGGCGAGCCACGCCGGTGCGATGAGCCGCGCGGAGCTCCGGGAGTTCCTGGAGGCCCATCTCTGAGCGCTCCGGCGGCCCGTGGGCCACCGGGGTCCAAAGTGGGCTATCTGGCCGAAACTGGCATAGGTCAGATAGGTGCCTAGGGCATGTAATGGATTCCGGCGAGACGGACCCACGGAACCATGCTTACGAGGTGCTGCATGTCAGAGACCGTTGCCTTTCCTCAGGACCGAACCTGCCCCTACCACCCGCCGGCCGCCTACGATCCCCTCCGCGAGGGCAAGCCGCTCTCCCGGGTCACCCTCTTCGACGGCCGCTCGGTCTGGGTGGTCACCGGGCATCCCGAGGCGCGCGCCCTGCTCGCCGACGGGCGCCTCTCGTCCGACCGGCGCAACGAGGCCTTCCCCACCCCCACGAAGCGGTTCAAGGGGCTGCAGAACCGCCGCACGGCGCTGCTCGGCGTCGACGACCCCGAGCACAACGCCCAGCGCAGGATGCTCATCCCGAGCTTCACCCTCAAGCGCACCGCGGCCCTGCGGCCCGCCATCCAGGAGACCGTGGACCGGCTGATCGACGAGATGGTCGCCCGGGGCCCGCAGGCCGAACTGGTCAGCGACTTCGCCCTGCCGGTCCCGTCGATGGTGATCTGCGCCCTGCTCGGAGTCCCCTACGCGGACCACGAGTTCTTCGAGTCCCAGTCGCGGCGGCTGTTGCGCGGGCCGGAGCTCGCCGACGTCGAGGACGCCCGGGACAAGATCAACGGCTATCTGGCCGATCTGATCGAACGCAAGCGCACCGACCGGGGCGACGGGCTGCTGGACGAGCTCATCGCGACCCGCCTGGAGACCGGTGAGACCGATGTCGAGGAGCTGGTCTCCCTGGCCGCGATCCTGCTGATCGCGGGCCACGAGACCACCGCGAACATGATCTCGCTCGGTACGTTCACCCTGCTGCGCCACCCGGAGCAACTGGCCGAGCTGCGCGCCGACCCTTCGCTGATCACGGTGGCGGTGGAGGAGCTGATGCGCTTCCTGTCGATCGCGGACGGGATGCTGCGGGTGGCCACCGACGACATCGAGATCGGCGGGGAGACGATCCGCGCGGACGACGGGGTGGTCTTCTCCACCTCCGTCATCAACCGGGACGCGGCGGTGTTCGAGGAGCCGGACTCGCTGGACTGGCACCGCTCCGCCCGCCACCACGTCGCGTTCGGCTTCGGCATCCACCAGTGCCTCGGGCAGAACCTGGCCCGGGCCGAGATGGAGATCGCCCTGGGGACGCTGTTCGAGCGGCTGCCCGGGCTGCGGCTGGCGGCCGAGCCGGACCGCATCCCGTTCCGGCCCGGGGACACGATTCAGGGCATGGTCGAACTCCCCGTGGCATGGTGAGGACATGTCGCCACAGCGCATCGACATCGACACCGCCGTCTGCATCGGCGCCGGGCAGTGTGCCCTGACGGCGCCGGACGTGTTCACGCAGGACGACGACGGCTTCAGCCAGGTCCTCCCGGGCCGGGAGGACGGCAACGGCAGCCCACTGCTGCGCGAGGCCGTCCGCGCCTGCCCGGTCGCCGCCATCAGCATCCGGGAGGCACGAGCGGAGTAACCCCCCGCCACCGCCGCGCGGGATCCGTACGGCTCAGAGCAGCGCGACGGCCCGGCGCTCCAGGTCCAGCGAGCGGTCCACCTGTTCGGCGCACTCGTCGAACAGGTCCCGCCGCCGGGCCTGGTCGGCGTCCGGCTCGGCCGTACGGGCCAGGTTCGCCAGCCGCGACCAGTGCAGGGCGGAGTCCCGAAGGAGGGCGGCCGCCTCCGGCCGCCCGGCGAGGTCGAGGAAGTCGGCGTACAGCGGCCGGGTGGCGCCGGGGGCCGTCCACTCCTCCTCCAGGCAGGTGTACAGCCTCCCGGTGCCGGCGCGGAAGAGCTCCGCGGAGCCGCCGAAGCGGCGTTCCCATCCCGTCGCGGTGGTCCGGTCGCGCAGCTGTGCGGCCAGCTTCTCCATCCCGGTGAAACCGAAGTTGACGTCGAAGTGGTTGCCGAGCACCGGTCCGGTGAGGCGGGCGGCGGTCGCGGCGACCGCCCCGTCGACGTCCGGTTCGCCCTCGGGCGGCCCGATGGGCACGATCAGCTGGTGCCGGCCCTTGCGGTGCGCGGTCCAGGCCGCGCCGAACTCCTCGCGGTCGATCCGGTAGGGGACTTCCGCACCGTCCTCGATCAGCAGGTCGTCACCGTCGTACCCGGCGATGACGACGGTGTACGGGTCGGTGCCCGTCAGCTCGGCATCGGCGTCGGCCTCGTGCCAGGGCAACGAGGACCGGTCGACGACGCAGAAGGCGGGCTGACCGCCGTCGAGCGCGGCACGCACCCTGCCCCAGCGGGGCTTGGTGGCGCGCGTGGCGTCGTAGGGGATGTGCAGGCGCCGCAGCGCGACCTGCACCCAGGGCTCGGGGTGGGCCTGCGCGACGATCGTCGCGAGGGGCGCCCGGCCGGCGTACTCGAACACGAAGTACATGAAGCCGATCCCGCCGGCCAGGCCCGCGATCAGCTCCTCGTCGTGGGCGCTGCCCAGGGCGTGGCGGATCAGGGAGGCCTCGCGGTGGCGTCCGGTCCCGAAGTCTTCGTACACGAGCACAGTCATGCGATCAGCCTATCCGTGCACGCTCCATGGACCCGACGGCGACTTCCTGTACAGTTGTCCAGGAAATCCGGTCAAGGGAGGTTGCCCCGTGCACACAGTCGCTCAGGTCCTCATCGGCGTCGTCGCCGCTCTGCACGTGTACTTCCTGGTGCTGGAGATGTTCCTGTGGCAGCGGCCGCCCGGCCGGGCCCTGTCGGGCTTCGACGAGGAGCTCGCCCGCCGCACCGCAGCGCTCGCCGCCAACCAGGGCCTCTACAACGGCTTCCTGGCCGCCGGACTGGTCTGGTCGCTGGTCATCGACTCGCTCGCCACGCAGATCTTCTTCCTCGTCTGCGTGATCGTCGCCGGGCTGTACGGGGCGGCGACCGCAAACCGCCGCATCCTGATCGCCCAGGCCCTGCCCGCCGCACTCGCCCTGGGCGCGGCACTGCTGGCCGCGTGAGCGGGCGGACCCGATGACCCCCGGGGACCCGCGGACGGCCCGCACCAAGGCCCGGCTGCGCGAGAGCCTCCTCGCGGAGTGCGCGGGCCGGCCCCTCGGGGAGGTCAGCGTCTCGGCGGTGGTCCGCCGCGCCGCCGTCGGCCGCGCCACGTTCTACCTGCATTACGAGGACCTCCCGGCGCTGGCCGTCGACGCGTGCGCGGACGTGGTGCACGAGGCGGTCGACGCCCTGCACGCCTGGCAGACGGAGCCCGGGGCGCAGGCCCCGGCCCGCCCCCCGGCCGCGCTGGCCGGGTTCCTCACCGGGGCCGCCGGGCACGCGGCCCTCTACCGCACCCTGCTCCTGCCGGGGGGCGGCGGCCCGCTCGGCGAGCGGCTGCACCGGGAGCTGCGCGCCCGGGCCCGCGCCGAACGGACGGCGGCCGGCGCCCCGCACGCCGACCTGGTCGCCACGGCGGTGGCCGCCACCTTCACCGCGATCCTGGCCGACTGGCTGCACGGCAGCGTCCCGGGCTCCCCGACGGAGCTGGCGGAGCACCTGTGGCCGCTGCTGCTGGCGCTGCACCGGGCGGGCTCGCGCCCGGTGCGGTGACCGCCCCCCGCGCGGCCGCGGGCGGACAGCCGTGAGCCCCGCCGGACGGACCGGCGGGGCTCATGTCACGGGCCGGGCTCGTGAAGCGGCTTCAGCCGATGCCGACCACCCGCTCGGCCTGCGGACCCTTGGGTCCCTGAGTGACGTCGTACTCGACCTTCTGGCCTTCCGCCAGCTCCTTGAAGCCGGTCGTCTGGATGGCGGAGAAGTGCACGAACACGTCGGGGCCGCCGTCATCCTGCTGGATGAAACCGAACCCCTTCTCCGAGTTGAACCACTTCACGGTGCCTGTTGCCATCTGCACTGATCCTTCTCAACGTTCCACGCGGGCCGCACGTGTGGTGCGACCGTCTCGATCCTGCCCGTCCGTCCCGCGGACCACACCCCGGGCGCGGCCAACCGGGGAGGGTTCGAACGGCTGTCCGACCGGCAGGGCGGGCCGTGACGCCGGGGCCGCGGCCGCGGCACGGCGCGGTCCGCTCATCCGGCAGCCCAGGCAGTGGGCGTGCCCGGCACGGGCGCCGGCGTCGCGGGTGCGCCAGTCCCATTCGGCGCGGGGGCGGGGCCCACCGGGCTTGCCCCAGCCGGCGAGGTGCAGCACCCAGGTGACCACCGCCGCCACCGCGACGAGGGCCAGGCCGAGCCAGACGCCGGGTGTCCAGGCCGCACACACGGCGATGCCGGTTCCGGCGCAGCCCAGCAGGGCCAGGGCGGTGCCGGTCCAGCCGGCCACGGTGTGGCCGAGGTCGACGTCTCCGTGCGCACTCATGATTCTCCCCGGAAGGTCGGGCGGCGGTAGGCTTTTGAGCAGAGATGTCTTAGTGAGCAAGATAAGTATCTCACGAGCTAAGTAACTTAGATACTAAGGAATATCTGCATGCAGGGCAAGCCCCGCCCCGCGGCCACGGCCGAGGAGGCGCTGTCGCGCATGGACCGGTACGTCGCGCTGGGCCTGATCGGCCAGCAGGAGGTGGCGCAGCTCCTGGGGCTGAACGTCACCGACCTGACCTGCCTGGGCCACATCCTCGGCGCCTGCGACGCCCCGCTGGGCGCCGGTGACCTCGCGGAGCTGACGAACCTGACCACCGGGGCCGTGACCGGCGTCCTCAACCGCCTGGAGCGGGCCGGATACGCCCGCCGGCAGCCGGATCCCGCGGACCGGCGCCGGGTGCGCGTCGTGGCCGTACCCGAAGCCGCCGCCCGGGTCATCGCCGTGTACGAGCCCTTCTACACCCGGCTCGGCGCGGTGTTGGCGCAGTACTCCCCCGACGAGGTCGCCGTGATCGCCGACTGGTTCGCGCGGGCGACGGTCGAGATGACCGCCCATCTCGCCGAGGTGCGGTCCGGGAGGCTCGGCCCCGGCACGCCGTAGCCCCGATGGTAAAATCACCCTTTTCACGTCTCACGGAAGGTTCTGCATGAAGAACCCGTCGGTTCACGGGCGCTTCGGCATCAAGGCCGCAGCCAAGGCAGGCCCCAAGGGCGGTGCGAAGCCGGGCGGCAAGACGCCCCGGACGGCACCCCTGCAGGGCGAGTTCGCGATGCCCAGGACGGTCGAGCCGGCGCTGCCGCCGGTGGAGGCCTTCTCCGAGCTCGACCTGCCCCGTGAGCTGGTGAAGACGATGACCGACCTGGGGGTGAACCAGCCGTTCCCCATCCAGGCGGCCACGCTCCCCAACTCCCTGGCCGGGCGCGACATCCTCGGCCGCGGCCGGACCGGCTCCGGCAAGACCCTGGCCTTCGGCCTCGCCCTGCTGGCACGGACCGCGGGCCGCAAGGCCGATCCGAAGCGGCCGCTCGCGCTGGTCCTCGTACCGACGCGCGAGCTGGCGCAGCAGGTGACCGAGGCGCTCACGCCGTACGCGCAGGCCGTGGGCCTGCGGATGGCCACGCTGGTCGGCGGGCTGTCGATCGGCAGGCAGGTGAGCGCGCTGCGCACCGGCGCCGAGGTCGTCGTGGCCACCCCCGGGCGCCTGAGCGACCTGGTCGGGCGGCGCGACGTCCACCTGGAGCGGGTGAGGATCACCGTCCTCGACGAGGCCGACCAGATGTGCGACATGGGCTTCATGCCGCAGGTCACCGAGATCCTGGACCAGGTGCACCACGCCGGGCAGCGGATGCTGTTCTCGGCCACCCTGGACCGCAACGTGGACCAGCTCGTACGGAGTTACCTGAAGGACCCGGTCTCCCACTCCGTCGACCCGTCGGCGGCCTCGGTGAGCACGATGGACCACCACGTGCTGCACATCCACTCGGCGGACAAGTACTCGGCCGCCACCGAGATCGCGGCGCGCGAGGGCCGGGTGCTGATGTTCCTGGACACCAAGCACGGCGTGGACCAGTTCGTGAAGCACCTGCGGGCCATGGGCGTACGGGCGGAAGGGCTGCACAGCGGCAAGTCGCAGCCGCAGCGCACGCGCACCCTCGCGCAGTTCAAGACCGGGGCCGTCACGGTCCTCGTCGCGACGAACGTCGCCGCCCGCGGCATCCACATCGACGACCTGGACCTCGTCGTGAACGTGGACCCGCCCGCCGACCACAAGGACTACCTGCACCGGGGCGGCCGTACAGCCCGCGCGGGCGAGTCCGGCAAGGTCGTCACCCTGGTCACCCCGAACCAGCGCCGGGACATGGTCCGGCTGATGGCCGAGGCCAGGATCCGGCCGACCACCACCCAGGTCCGCTCCGGCGAGGCCGCGCTGAGCCGGATCACCGGGGCCAAGGCCCCGTCCGGGGTGCCGCTGGCGGGCGCCGAGCCGACCGACGCCAAGGGTCGGCCCTCGGGCTCGGACCTCGGCTTCCGCGGGATCGGCACGCGTCCGGGCCGGCCGGGGGCCGCCAAGGAGTCCCGCAAGACCTCGGAGGCCCGCAAGCTCGCCGAGGCACGCCGCGCGGCCCGGGTCCGCCGGGGCGGCTGACCCCGCGGCACGGCCGGACCACGAACGGGACCGGCCTGCCCACGGCTCCGGCACGACGGTGCCGGCCCCCCGCGACGGGGGCCGGCGCCGTTCGTGCGTACGGGCGCGGGGGGCGGCGCGGGGTCAGCCCCGGCGACGGCGCCGCCAGGCCACGATCGCGCGGGTGACGACCGGCGGGAGCAGGTCCTTGGCCAGCTTGCGCCACGCGACGCCGGCCCTGGGACGGGGACCGGGCTGGTGTCCGGCCGGCGCGGGCGCGGCGCCCTCGGGCGCCGGACGCAGCGGCTGCGGGGGCGCCGGCGGAACGGCCCCCTCGTCACCTATGCGGACCAGCGACTGGCCCGCCACGAGGTCCACCCCGTGCCACAGGTCCCTGCGGCCCTCCAGCCAGGTGAGCAGCTCCGCCTGGTAGGGCGCCGGGTCGTCCCAGGTCGCGTACAGCTTCGACGCCGAGACGCAGATCAGGTGCAGCTCGCCGGTGGCCACGGCGCCCCATACGGCCGCGGCGACGCCGGGGCAGTGTTCGGAGCGGTAGTCGTCGAAGACGACGACGGCTCCGGGGGCCGCCACGACGCGCGAGGAGGCGATGTCCTGGACGACGTGCTCGTACAGGTGCGAGGCGTCGATGTGGACGAACCGGCAGCTCGCCGGGCGCACCCGGTCGGCGACCACGGAGGTCGGCGCCTGGATGACCGTGGGGAGCGCCTCGCGGAAGGCCAGGTAGTTCGTCTCGAACCCGCGGCGGGTGAGCGTGGAGTACGAGTCCTGCATCTCCGCGAGGTTGGAATCGTCCGGTGCGGGCGAGTCGAAGAGGTCACAGACGGTGAACTCCTCGCCCTCCCGCAGGTACCCCCCGAGGAAGATCGCGCTCTTCCCCATGAACGCGCCGAGCTCCAGAAGATCGCCCGGCTGTTCCTCCCCGCCGGTCCGGCGTGTCAGGAACCAGTCGAAGAGCACCTGGTCATAGCCCGAGAACCACCCCTTGACCTGGCTGTACGCGGTGGGTGCGGGCGGAGCCGGCTCGCCGTCGGGGGTGGTGACGGGAGCTTGGGAAACGTGCGACACGGAGAGCAGCCTCCAGTGAAACGGCATCGGATCAACGCTGATACCCGGCCGGGTAGGCCGACTTTAAGCCCCCGAACAGCCGTCTGACGAGACTTTGTACCCAGCAGACAGAACGACCGGCTCCGATTTCCCGTCTTCCTCCCGGTTGACCCCGTGATCTTCCCGCGGACGGGGCCCCGGCCCGGGCCCCGGACCGGCCATTTTCCGCCTCAGCCCGGGAGCTGGGGAGGGGCGGGGAGGCCGGGGCGGCTGCGGCGGCCCAGGCGCTGGGCGGCGGTGTTGCGCACGCGTCGGGTGCGGCCCGCGGCGGCGAGCAGGTCCAGGGCCTCGAACGAGGTCAGCGACTGGACGGCGATGCGCTGGCACCAGTCGGAGGCGGCGGTGAGCTCGGCCGCCGTCCACGGCTCTCCGTGGGTGATCTCCTTGAGGAGGGTCCACTCGCGCAGCCTGCGGGCCGGGAAGGCACGGGTGCCGATCGCGGCGCCCATGGCCCGGGCCCAGGCCGGGAAGCCCGGGTCGGTCAGCAGGCGGGCGGCGCGGCGGCCGAGGTGGGTGACCACCGCGCTCTCGGCCATCACCGGGTCGCGGTCGCGCAGTACGGCGGCCACGGCGTCCGCCTCGGGTCCCACGGACGTGCCGGCCGCGGCGGCCAGGGCGTCAAGGTGGCGGGCGTAACGCCAGTAGTCGGGCGCGGTGGCCGTCCCCTCGGGCCGGGGGGCCGGGCCGCCCCCCTGGCGTATGTGGTTCTCGCTTCTCCCCATGCATCCCATTCCACACGACCGCGGTGACGGGCCGGTGGGCAGGGGTGCCCGGGCCGCGTCAGCCAGCGTACGAGGACTGCTGCGGGGGCGTGCGGGGTGCCAGCAGGGCCTCCGAGCCCACCGGGCGGAACCCGGCGGCCTGGAAGGCCCGGATGCTGCGGGCGTTGCCCGCGGCCTGCTGGGACCAGACCGGTGCGCCGTCGGGGACGAGGTGACGGGCGGCACGGGCCAGGTCCCGGCCCAGGCCCCGGTGGCGGACGCCCTCGTCCACCTCGATCGCCGTCTCCCAGCGGCCCGCGACCCCGCGGCCGAGTACGAGCACTCCCCCGTCGGCCGACCAGACCCGTACGTCGTCGCGGCGGCGCAGGGCCCGGCGCACCCGGGGGTGGTCGGCGTCGGACACCTCGCGCAGCTCCAGCGGCGGGTCGCCGGGCAGCGGGCCGGCGACGGTCAGCAGGTCGATGGTGTCGGTGGTGCGGCCGGTGCGGTCCAGCAGGGCGCCGAGGAAGCGCGGGTGCATCGAGGCGGCCAGGGCGTCGCATTCGACGGCGGCGAGGGCGGCGTGCACCCATTGCGGGTCCTCGTCGGTGAACACCACGGAGTGTGCGGTGAACGCGATCACGCCCGTGTCGCGCGGGCTCGGCTGCGCCACCACGGTCGTGCCCCCGTCGGCCGGCGGGAACTGCCCGCGGGCCACGGCGTCGAGAATGTCTTCGAGGGTGTCGCCCATGTCCGCCATGCCCGTCACACCTGCTCGAAGGTGAAGGACTTGATGAAACAGTCCCGGGGCTGGCCGATCGCGAAGAAGATGCAGTCCACCAGCGACTGGGCGGTCAGCGGGTCCTTCGCCGTGCGCGGGGCGTCCTCCCACTGCGGGGACAGCGGATCGTGGTTGTCGAAGTCCGGCGGGTAGAGCGAGATGACGCGCACGCCCCGGTCCCGCAGCCGGCGCGAGAGGATCTCGGTGAATCCGGACTGGGCGGACTTGGCGGCGTAGAAGGCGTCGTGGGCGTCGGAGCGGTGGTTGCCGGTCTCGCCGCAGCCGGAGATCATCGTCACGATGTCGGGCTTCGCGGACTCCAGGAGCAGCGGGAGGAAGGCCTTGGTGACGAGGACGGTGCCGGTGGCGCCGGAGGCCAGGGTGTCTGCCACGTCCTCGTCGGAGGCGGAGAGCAGGTCGCGCCCGTGCTGGTAGCGGGAGCCGTTGTTGAGGAGCACGTCGACGTGGTCGGTGCGGGCGGCCACCGCGGCGGCGAACTCCCTTACGGAGGCGGGGTCCGCGAGGTCGCACGCGTACGCGTGGACGCGGCCGCCGTCGTGGCCCTGCGCGAGGATCTCCTCCCGGACACGGGCGGCGGCCTCCAGGGTGCGCGCGGAGAGGTGGACCTCGGCGCCGCGGGCGGCGAACTCGATGGCCAGGGTGCGCCCGAAGTCGCGGCCCGCGGCGGTGATGACGACGCGGTGGTGCCCGAAGTCCATGCCAACACTCCCGGATAGGTGGTCGCTGCACATGATCTCAGGTGCGCCGGCGGACCGTTCGGCGGGGTGGGCTGCCGCGCTCAGGCCTCGTGGGCCTCGGGAATCTCCTGCCCGGACAGCGGAGCGCCGGTCTCCAGCAGGGTCTTGAGGCTGGAGACGAGCATCGGCCACGCCTGGCTACACATGCCGATCAGGGTGCCGCCGGGTTCGAAGCCCTCGTGCAGGACGGTCAGCCGCGTGAGGGTGTCCCCGACGGGCTCGATCTCGTACGTCACCTTCGTGCGCCGCTCCTGCGCCAGCTCGGCGCGCAGCTCCTCGGCGACCCCCACGGAGGCCGCCCACTGCGGGGTGAAGGTGTGCCAGGTGTACGAGAGCCGGCGGTCGGGAACGCATTCGAGGACCACCTGCTCGGGATCACCGGTCCGTGCCCCGCGCTCCACCCAGACCATGGTCGATCCCACCGCCCAGTCGGTCTCGAAGCTCAGCTCCCAGTACCGCCGGGTGAGGGCGGGATCGGTGAGGGCCTCCCAGACCCGGGCGGGATCGGCCTGGATGTAGACGGTGTAGGTGATCGCACTGTCGCTCATGCCCCCATCCTGCCGCCCGGCCCCCCGCGGACCGGGGACCGACCGCCCCGCGGCGGGGCCGGCCGGTCAGTCGATGTGCAGTGCGACCGCGCAGATCCCGCGTCCCGCGGCTGCGGCGCTCCGCCAGACGCGGAGGGGGCCGTCGGTGACGGGCTCGTCGCGGCAGCCGTAGTCCAGCCGGTCCTGGTCCCGGACGCGGGCCCGTTCCTCCCGGGTGAAGGTCAGCGCCCGCTCCACGTCCGGCAGTCTCCGGCGGACCTCCGCGGCGGTGAGGAGCACGTTCCCGCACCAGCCCGGCAGCAGAGCGGCCCGGGCCGGCCCCACGGCGTGGAACAGGGCGGTCACGGCGTAGTCCTTGCGGTGTACTGAGACGAACATGTCCGCGGCGTCTGGTTCGGGCTCCCAGATGTCGTCCATCACGTGGAACGCGGGGTCGGTGATGCCGTTGCAGACCTCGTCGACGTGCTCGCCGGGCCGGGTCAGGGTCCGGAAGGAGTCGACCGCCGCGTCGTACGCCCGGTCGGCGTACCAGGTGCGGTGGTCCGGGAGCGGGGCGCGCCGCCAGGCCTCCCAGCGGCTGCGCGCCGCCGGATGCGCGCGGTCGGCTCGCAGGGCCGGAGCGAGGCGGGGTGTGAGCTCCGCGATGGTGGAATCGGGGTGGCTGCTGATCGACCAGGCGCTGGTGAATCCCATGACGATCACGCTACGAGGCACCACTGACGGCGCACGGGGCGGTCACCGGTGCGGGGAATCGTCCGGGAGTTCGGTGAGGGGGGTGCGGGGTGGGGACGGGAGGCCGAGGCGGGTGCGGGCCGTGCGGACCGCGGCGAGTTCGGCGTGGCCGGCCGGTCCCCAGTCGGCGAGTTCGCGGACCTGCTCCGGGGTGGCCAGCAGGTGCACGTACTGCGGGTCCGCGGCCGGGGGCGGGCCGGTGAGGCGGGCCACGGTGCGGGGATGGGCGGCGTCGCCGGTGCAGCGGTAGCCGAGCGGCGCGGAGCCCGCCGCGGGGGGCGGGAGGTGCACGGCGCCGGTGGTCCGGGAGACCAGGAGCAGGACCCGGCCGTCGGGGGCGAACAGCCAGGCCGAGGGCTCCCGTACGGGCAGCTCCGCGGGGACCGGACCGCAGTGCCAGGTGCCGTGGAGCCGGGTGCGGCGGGCGCCCGGCACCCCGAGCCGGTCCAGGGCGGTCGGCACGGTGGGGCGGCCGTCCTCCAGCAGGACCGGGCCGCCGCCGTTGATGCGGGCGCGCAGCGCCGACAGGGCGCGGCGGGCGTCCCCCGGGTCCATGAGGGCGGGCAGGTCGGCCGGTTCGGCGAAGTGGATGCCGGTGATCTCCTGGGCGGGGAGGCGGATCGCGTCGATCCGGTCGGCGGTCCAGGTGCCGCCGTCGTACACGTACAGGATCTCTCCCGGGAAGCGCATCTCGGGCGGGAATCCGGGAATGTCCGCCGGGATCCAGTCCACGGCGAGCGCGTGCGGATAGCTGCCGTCGACGCCGAGTTCCTCCCGCACCTCGCGGGCCGCCGCGGCGGCCGGGGCCTCGCCGGCGTCCACGGCGCCGCCGGGCAGCAGCTGGTCGGTGCGGTAGTCGACGCTCTGGACGAGGACGCGGCCCTCCGTGTCGGTGATCAGGACGACGGCTCCGGTCCAGAGCGCGGCCCGCGATGCCCCGTACTCCTGCGGGGTCATCCACGTGCCCGGCGCGCCACCACCGCCGTCGCCGCCACCGCCGCCGCCATCGCCGTCGTCCGTCACGGCCTCGTCGGTCAGCTGCGGCATCGGGACTCCGTTCACCGTGGATGGGCCTTCCGCCCGTGCAAACAGCCCGTACGGCCCGCGGGTTACGCCGGCCGGGTGTCCCGGACCGGTGACCTCAGCTTTACCGTCCCCATACCTGCTTATTACCTTGTTACGTCTTCGCTGGTACGTTCGCCTCGCGGACTGGCGGCCTGAGAACCGCCGGTCCGACCACGTCACGGGCCCGCTCCCGACACCTGCCGGCCCTCGCATCACTCTTTCGCGTGACGGCGCGTACGTCCGCCCCTTTCCGTACGGCAGGCTGGGCGGATGCAGTTACGCCGGGTGGCCGTGCCCCTGCCCTTGATGCTCGCCACGCTGGCGCTGACCGCCGGGTGCGTGACCGTACGGCCGGACGGGCCCCCGGAGCCGGGCCGTCCGGCTCCGGGGGCGGACCGGACGGCGGCGGTGGGGGAGGCAGCGGTCGAGGCCCTGCCGCTGGGCCGCCTGCCGACGTCGGAGCCCCCGCCCGCCCCGCCCGCGGCCGCTGCGGAACCCGGACCGCCCGGGGGACGCAGGACGCCACGGCGCACCGACGACGGCGCGCCCGGCGGGCGGGCACACCCCGCACGCCCCGCCCCGGCGCCTGGACCCCGCAAGCGGCCGCCCGCCCGGCCGAAACCCCGGCCGGCGCCGCCGCGTGCCTACGACATGACCGCCCTGTGCGAGGCGGCCAAGGGCATGGTCTCCCCCGAGATCGTGGCCCTCTGCCGCTAAGGGCCCGCCTTTGAGGGAGCGCCTTTCGGTGGGGCGCGGACCGGATCATCCGAGTGGACCCGGCCCGGCTGCCGGGTGTCGGGGGGCAGGTTCGCTTGGATGGACGGCACGGGTCCGACCGCGGCCCGCACCGCCCCCATCCCAGGGAGTCGCCATGGCGAAGATCGCCCTGTTCGGCGCGACCGGCACCATCGGAGCCCGCGTGCTCCACGAGGCGGTCGGCCGCGGCCACCAGGTCACCGTCGTCGTCCGCGACCCCGAAAGGCTCGGGGATTCCGCGGATTCCGCCGATGTCGCCGACTCCGCGGCCGAGGTGCTGCAGGGCGACGTCCTCGACCCGCACTCCGTCGCGGAGGCGGCCGCAGGCCAGGACGTGGTCGTCAGCGCCGTCGGCCCCGGGTCCGAGGACCCGGGGCTTCTCGTGACCGCCGCCAAGTCCCTGATCGGGGGCGTCTGCACGCTCGCCCAGGACGCCCGGCCCCGTGTGCTCGTCGTGGGCGGGGCGGGCTCGCTCCGTACCCCCGCCGGCCCGCTGGTCTGGGAGGCGGCGGGCGTCCCGGAGCCGGTCCGGGCCCTCATGCACGCCCACGGGGAGGCCCTGGACTTCCTGCGCACCGTGCCCGTCGAGGAGGTGCGCTGGAGCTGTCTGAGTCCCGCGGCGGACATGGCGCCGGGCGAGCGCACGGGAACGTACCGGCTGGCCCTCGACGACCTGGTCGCCGACGAGGACGGCGGCAGCCGCATCTCGGCCGAGGACTACGCCGTGGCCCTCGTCGACGAGATCGAGCGCGACGCGCACCCGGGCAAGCGGTTCACCATCGGCTACTGAACCGCTACCGAACCGGCTGCTGAACGGGGCGTACGTCAACCCCGCCCGGCATGTCCGCCGCTTCGGCCCCGTCCACGGCCGCCACGGCCGGCGCGCCCGGCGCGTCCGCCGCGTACGTCGCCACGAGTTCGGCGCCGAGCCGGGCCAGCCACTGCCGCACCTCCGGCGGCTCCAGGACCTCGACCCCCGCCCCCAGCCCGGCCAGGTGGCCGGCCAGGGCCTTGGGGGCCGGGCCGTCGACCCACACCTCCGTCCAGCCGTCGGGCAGCGGACCGCCGACCCGCACCCGGCCGCCGAGCAACCGTTGCAGCAGGCCCAGCGTGCCCGGATGGACACGGGCCCGCGCCGACACCGCGTTCATGCCCTCCTGGAAGGCCCCGGACAACTCCCGCCAGGCGGTGGCCAGGTCGAAGCCGGGCGGCCGGACCACCGGTGCGCCGGTGAGCTCGACGGAGCGGACCCGGCTGAGCCGGAAGGTGCGCAGCCCCTTGTCCGTACCGGCCACGAGGTAGTCGACCCCCGCCTTGGCGACGAGGCCGAGGGGGTCCACCGTGCGCTCGCCGGCCGGTTTGCCGGGGCCCGCGTAGCCGAGCCGGACGCGGATCCCGTCCACGACGGCGCCCTGGAGCGCGGAGCGGTGGGCGGCGTCCGCGGTGACGGCGTTGCGGGACCAGTCCGTGGCGTCGACGACCCCGGCCCGGGTGGCGGCCTGTGCCTGCTCCCGCAGGGTGGGCGGCAGCGCCCGGACCAGCTTGCGCAGGGTGGTGCGCAGCTCGGGCGTGGCCGTCAGGGGCCCGGTGACGAGGAACAGCGCCCGGATCTCCTCGGCGGTCAGCCCGGTGAGGTCGGTCCGCGCCCCGCCGACGAGCGACCAGCCGCCGCCGCGGCCCCGCTGCGAGTAGACGGGGATGCCGGACGCGGCCAGGGCCTCCAGATCACGCCGGGCCGTGCGCTCGGACACCTCCAGTTCGGCGGCCACTTCGCCGACCGTGACCCGGCCGCGTTCCTGGAGGAACAACAGGGTCGCCACCAGCCGGTCGGCTCTCATCTGCCCGCCCTCTCCCGCCGCGGCGGGTTCCGTCGTTTCCGTTCGTCGCAATTCTCTTCGGAAAACAGGCCAGAAGGTGGCCACTTTGCCTCTGAGGATGTACTCATGACTGAAACCACGCAGCTCACCGAAGCCCCGTCCTCTTCTTCCCCCTCCTCTTTCGACCCGCGGACCGACCTCGCCGCGGCCGTCGCGCTCGCGGGCCGCACCCTTGCCGCCGTCCGGTCCGACCAGTACGACGCCCCCACTCCCTGTGACGACTTCGACGTACGGCGGCTCTCCAGCCACCTCGTGGCCGTGGTCCGCCGGATCGCGGTGATCGGGCGCGGTGAGGACCCGTTCGGCGTCCCGTCCTTCGCCGACGAGATCGCCGACGGCGGGTGGGCGGCGGCCTGGGAGCCGGGCGCCCGCGACGTCGCGCAGGTGTGGGCGGACCCGGAGATCCTCGGCCGCGAGCTGCGTCTGCCGATGGGGGTCCTGCCGGGTGCGGCCGCGGCGGCCGTCTACACGCACGAGCTCGTCGTGCACACCTGGGACCTGGCCCGGGCGACCGGCCAGCAGCCTGAGTGGGACCCGGCCCTGATCGAGCGGGTGCGCGCCGTGGTGACGAAGGCGCTGCCCGCCGAAACCCGCGGCGGCCGGATCCCGTTCGCCGAGGTCGTGACCGTGGACCCGGGAGCCCCGGCCATCGACCGGCTGGTCGCGTGGGCGGGCCGCCGGCCCTGAGGCCGTCACGCTGAGCGGTTATTGGGTGGATGGCCCCGCTCCGGATACCTAGAGTGACGATGCACCACGTCGTCGAGCAGGAGCCGGTCATGCGCACGCACTATCCCCGTACCCCGCATCTGCCCTGGTCGCCGGGGGCGGCGGCGGACGACGTGCGTGCCCTCGGACTCGCCGGGCTGGCCGGCCGCGAGGTCGTGGTCACCGAGAAGCTCGACGGGGAGAACACCACCCTGTACGCGGACGGCCTCCACGCGCGCTCACTGGACTCGGGCCACCATCCCTCGCGGGCCTGGGTCAAGGGGCTCCAGAGCCGGATCGGCGCCGGCATACCGGCCGGGTGGCGGGTGTGCGGGGAGAACCTGTACGCCCGCCACTCGCTGCCCTACGAGGACCTGGACAGCTGGTTCTACGGCTTCTCGGTGTGGGACGGGGAGCACTGCCTCGACTGGGACCGGACCGTGAGCTTCCTGCACGGTCTCGGGGTGCCCACCCCGCGCGTGCTCCGGCGGGGCGTCTTCGACGAGCGCGCGCTGCGCAGGCTGCGGCTCGACACCGCACGCCAGGAGGGCTACGTGGTCCGGACGGTGGCCGGATTCGAGCGGGCGGACTTCGGGCGGTGCGTCGCCAAGTGGGTGCGCGGCGGGCACGTGCAGACCGACACGCACTGGATGTACGCGCAGGTGGTGCCGAACGGGCTCGGGCCGCAGGCCGCGCTGTGGGACGTGCGGTCGGGCTCCGAACCCGATGCTGCGCAGCTGGCGGCGGCCCTCGGTGCGGACCCGGCCCCGGGCGCTGCGGTCGAGCCGGTCGTCGCCGAGGTGGCGGGCCGGCTCGACGCGTCGGGCCGCACCGGGGAGGCCCGGCTGGCCGGCGTACTGGCCGCCGTACTGCACCGCGCGCCGCGGGCCCGGACCGGGGCACGGCTGGCGGCGGGGCCGCTCGGCATGCCGACGGCCCGGCGGGTCGCCGACCTGGTCGGGCTGTACCCGCGTCTGCAGCGTCCGTTCCCGGACGCGGGCCGGCGGGCCGGGCTGGTCCGGATGGCCGTCGCCGCCGATCTCGGGGTGCTCCACGCGCTCGCCGGGGCGGCGGCCGCGGGGGATGCCGGGGCGCGGGAGTGCGTGGAGTGGTCCGCGCTGTACGCAGAGGAGGCGGGGCTGCTCGGCCCCGATCCGCTGGGCCCGCTGCGCGCCGGGCTGCGGGAGGCCCTCGCGGGTCTCGACGCGGACGCGGCCGACCGGTGCTGGGCGCAAGCCCGGGAGGCGTTCGGGCGGGGCGGGATCTCCACCGCGCAGGAGGCGGTGGCCGCGACCTGGCGGTGGCGCGACGGCGGCTTCCCGCAGCTGGTGCAGCTGTGCGGGCCCTCGGGCAGCGGGAAGAGCACGTACGCCCGGAGCCTGCCGGGCGTGTCCGCGTACATCAGTCTCGACGATCTGCGCACGGCCCGGGGTTCCCGGGCCGATCAGCGGGCCAACGGGGACGTGCTGCGCGAGGGCCTGGACCGGCTGGACGCGGCGCTCGCCGCGGGCGGCACCGTCGTGTGGGACGCCACCTGCCTCACCGAGCAGCAGCGGGGTCTGGCCGGCGCGGTCGCGCAGCGCCACGACGCGCTCGTCACCCAGGCCGTGGTGCTGGTCGAGGAGGCGGAGCTGGTCCGGCGCAACGCCGTCCGCCCCCACCCCGTACCGGCGCAGGTGCTGGCGGCGCAGCTGCACCGCTTCAGTCCGCCGTATCCGGGGCAGGGGCCGGCGCACCGCACCTGGTACGTCGGCGCGGGCGGGACCGTGGAGGACACGGCGGGCACCCTCGGCGCGGCGACGGCGACGGCACCGGCGCCGACGGCCCCGGCGGCAGTGGGCGAGGAGGGCTGATGCGTACCAGTGAGGAGCTCTACCACCAGGTCCGCTGGGACCCCCGGTTCGATCCGGCGCGGTTCGTGTTCGGGCTGCACCAGCGGGGGGCGCCGCCGAAGCGGATCCCGCTGCACTCGTTCGTCCCCGGCGGCGACATCCCGTGGCACCGGGTGCTGTTCGTCGAGGCGGACGGTGAGCTGGTGTGGGACCGGGCGAGCGGTGTGGACCTCGTCGACTCCACGCGGGCCGGCCGGGTCAGCGCACCGCGGCTGCTGCGGGCTCCGTTCTTCACCGCACGGACCCCGCACGCCTGGGATCCGGCGGACGGGGGCGCCTGGCGGCCGGCCGGGACCGGACGGGTGACACCGGACCCCGGCCCGGGGCCGCAGCGCGTACGGCTGCTGACCTGGAACACGCTGTGGGACCGGTACGACGCCCCGCACATCGACACGGCCCGGCGCAGGCCGATGCTGCTGGCCGACCTGGCGGCCGCCGACGCGGATGTGATCGCCCTCCAGGAGGTCGAACCGGCGCTGCTCGACATGCTGTTGGCACAGCCGTGGGTGCGCGCCGGATACACGGTGGGCACTGATCCGCGCGGCAAGGACGTCGCCGCGAGCGGACTGCTGGTGCTGAGCCGGCTGCCCGTCCGGGAGGCGGGGCTGCACCTGCTGGGGCCGCACAAGGCGGTCGCCGCGGTGACGGTGGACGGCGCGAGCGGTCCGATGGTCGTGGCCTGCGTCCATCTGACGAGCGATCACACCGAGAACGGCTCCGGGCGCCGCGGCATCGAACTCGACCGGATCGCCGAGGGGCTGAGCGGCATCGAGGCCGATGTGGCTCTGCTCGGGGACTTCAACGACGGCCGCTCCGGAGTGCGGGGGCCGGCCGCGGCGCTGGGCATGCGCGATGCCTGGAGCGAGGTGCACGGGACGCAGGACGCCACGCCGACCTTCGACCCGGTGGCCAATCCGCTGGCCGCGGTGGGCTCGCTGTCGGGGCGGGCGGCCCGGCTGGACCGGGTCCTGCTGCGCTCGGCGGACGCACGGGTGCGGGACGCCGCGCTACGCGGCGACACTCCCGGCCCGGAAGGGCTGTTCATCTCCGATCACTTCGGCGTCGAGGCGGTGGTGGACTTCGGGGTAAGGGACGAAGGACGCGTGGTGCTCGACGTACCGGCGACCGCCCGGACGGCGGTGGCCTGGCTTCCGCCGCACGATCCGGTGGTGGAGGAGCTGCGCCGCGCGCACGACCCGGCCGTCGACCGCTGGCCGGCGCACGTGAACCTGCTGTTCGGTTTCGTACCGGAGTCCTCGTTCGAGGCGGCGCTGCCGCTGCTGGCCGAGGCGGCCGCGCAGACGGCGCCGTTCACGGCCCGGCCGGCCGGGGTGCACGACTTCGGCCACCGGGAGGACGCCACGCTGTGGCTGGACCCGGCGGCGGCCGGTGAGGCGCCGTGGCGGCAGCTGCGCAGGGCCCTCGCCGAGCGGTTCCCGGGCTGTGGGGGCCGCGACGGCTTCACCCCGCACCTGACGCTCGGGCGCAGCCGCGATCCGCAGCGGGCCCGGGCGGAGTTCACCGCGCGGCTCGGTGGGTCCGGCGCGGGGACGCCGGTCCGGGTCGGGGAGCTCGCGGTGCTCTCGCGCCGCGGGGACGAGCCGATGCGGGTCCGGGCAACGGTGGAACTCGGCACCGGTGCCTGGCGGTGGACACCGGAGCCGCAGACGTACCCGACTCCGCAGGCCCCGACTCCGGAGGCACCGACTCCGCAGGCCCCGGCCTCGGAAGCACCGGCCCCGCCCACCCCGGCGGGGGCCGGGCCCGGTGCCGAGGCCGGCGCCGGGTCCGCGGCCGAGGGTGTGCGGGCGCGGATCGCGGGGGCGTTGGGCGAGGGGGTGGTGCACCTCGCGGGATCCCGGCGGATGGGGTGCGCCCTGCCCGGCGCGGACGTCGATCTGGTCGCGGCCCTGCCGGGGGCGCCCGGGATCGCGGAGGTACGGGAGCGGGTCGCGGCAGCGCTTCCGGAGGCCGAGCGGATGCGGGAGGTCGTCGGCGCCCGGGTTCCGGGGCTGCGGCTGCGCATCGCCGGACTGGATGTCGACCTGGTGGTCGTCGCCACGGGTGCGGTGGATCCGGCGCAGGCGGTGGAGCGGCGGGCGGAGCTCGGCGAGGCCGCCTCGATCGCCCTGAGCGCCGTGAGCGACGCCGACGCGGTACGGGAGTCCGTCGGCCCTGAACGGCAGGCGGAGTTCGCCCGGCTGGCCCGGGAGGTCAAGGCGTGGGCCCGGGCCCGGGGGCTGGACTCGGCGCCGTTCGGCGGGCTGCCCAGCCTGGCGTGGGCGGTGCTGGCGGCCCGTACGGTCCGCGACGCCGTCGACCTGTCCCCCGCGGCCCTGCTCCAGGAGTTCTTCGGGACCTGGGCCGCCTGGGACTGGCGCGACCCGGTCGCCCTGACGCCGCCCGACGGGAGGCCGGACGCGGACCCGGGCTCCGCCCCCGCGCCCGTCACGGTCCTCACCCCCTGCGCGCCGGTCCGCAGCTGCACGCCGCAGGTCGGCCCGGCCCTGCTCGACCTGCTGGTGCGGGAGCTGTACCGCACGTGGGAGGAGGGCGGAGCCGGCCGCGGGGCTGCGCCACTGCACCGCCGGCACGCCGCCTGGGCGGTCGTGACCGTACGGGCCGACACACCGCGCGAGTTCGAGGAGCGCCTGGGCCGGGCCCGGGGACGGATGCGCGCGCTGCTCGGCGCCCTGGCGGAGGCCGGTGTCCTGGAGGCGCACGCCTGGCCGCGGCCCTTCGCGGTCCGCGCCACCTCGGCCCGGTACGCGATCGGCCTCGGATCCGCCCCGCCGGACGCGGCCGGGCTCGCCGTGCTGTCGAACCGCTGGTCCGCCGGCCTCCCGGGCGTCGAGGTCGCCCTGGCGGAATGCGGCGCGGTTCCGACCCTCTCGGCTCCCACCCTCCCTGACGCCAAGTAACGAACGCATGGAGGCTCCGACCGTCCCATCGGAACCACTCTCCGAACACTGACGCGTCGTGACGCGCTCCGTCCCGCCCAGCGGGCACGGCGCGACAGAGCGGTCACGCGACTCAGAAGATTGCGGCCACCTTTTTTCGTCAACACTTTTCACAAGGATTGAAGAAACCCTGAGTTCACGGGCGCCTTGGGCAATTGACACCCCCTCAAGTCTTCAACTCATGAACGCTGAAACCCTTGACGCTCCACCTGACGGGCAGTTCACTCACGCTTCGGTCCCCCCGGATCGATCCCCGATGTCAGGAGAGCCCCCATGCCCCGCCTCCCGGACCATCCCCCGCGACCGGCGGTCGCTGCCCTCGCCGCCGCCCTCGTCGCGGCCCTCCTCGTTCTGCTGCCGGGCACCGCAGCCCAGGCCGCGCCCGTGCTCCTCTCCCAGGGCAGACCCGCCACCGCCTCCAGCCAGGAGAACGGCGGCACGCCCGCGTCCGCCGCCGTCGACGGCGACACCACCACGCGCTGGTCGAGCCAGTTCGCCGACCCGCAGTGGATACAGGTGGACCTCGGGGCCCCCGCCCAGGTCAGCCAGGTCGTACTGCGCTGGGAGACCGCGTACGCGACGGCGTACCGGATCGAGCTGTCCGACGACGGAACCCACTGGAGCACCGCCTACTCGACGACCGCCGGAACCGGCGGAGTGCGGACCCACGACCTCACCGGGACCGCCCGCTACGTGCGCGTCAACGGCACCCAGCGCGCCACCCCGTGGGGCTACTCGCTCTACGAGTTCCAGGTCTTCGGCACCTCCGGCGGCGGCCCCACCCTCCCCGGCGGCGGTGACCTCGGCCCCAACGTCATCGTGTTCGACCCGTCGACGCCCGGCATCCAGGCCAGGCTCGACGAGGTGTTCCGGCAGCAGGAGTCGGCCCAGTTCGGCGCAGGCCGCTACCAGTTCCTGTTCAAGCCGGGCACGTACAACGGCCTCAACGCCCAGATCGGCTTCTACACCTCCGTCTCGGGTCTGGGCCTGAGCCCCGACGACACCACGATCAACGGTGACGTGACCGTCGACGCCGGCTGGTTCGGCGGCAACGCCACCCAGAACTTCTGGCGTTCGGCCGAGAACCTCGCGCTCAACCCGGTGAACGGCACCGACCGCTGGGCCGTGTCCCAGGCCGCGCCGTTCCGCCGCATGCACGTCAAGGGCGGCCTCAACCTCGCGCCCGACGGTTTCGGCTGGGCCTCGGGCGGCTACATCGCCGACTCGAGGATCGACGGCCAGGTCGGCAACTACTCGCAGCAGCAGTGGTACACGCGCGACAGCGCGATCGGCGGCTGGGGCAACGGCGTCTGGAACCAGGTCTTCTCCGGGGTGCAGGGCGCGCCCGCCCAGTCGTTCCCGAACCCGCCGTACACCACGCTCGACTCCACGCCCGTCTCCCGGGAAAAGCCCTTCCTGTACCTGGACGGGGCCGAGTACAAGGTCTTCGTCCCGGCCAAGCGGGTGGGCGCCCGCGGCACCTCATGGGGCAACGGAACACCGCAGGGCACCTCGCTCCCGCTGAGCCGGTTCTACGTGGTCAAGCCCGGCACCACCGCGGCGACGATGAACCAGGCCCTGGCCCAGGGCCTGCACCTGCTCTTCACCCCGGGCGTCTACCACGTCGACCGGACGATCCGCGTGGACCGCGCGGACACGGTCGTACTGGGCCTCGGCCTGGCCACGATCGTCCCCGACAACGGGGTGACCGCGATGCAGGTCGCCGACGTGGACGGGGTGCGGCTCGCCGGGTTCCTGATCGACGCGGGCCCGGTCAGCTCACCCAGCCTGCTGGAGGTCGGCCCGGCCGGCACGAGCACGGACCACGGCGGCAACCCGACGACCGTGCAGGACGTGTTCATCCGGGTCGGCGGTGCCGGCCCCGGGAAGGCCACCGTCGGCATGGTGATCAACAACCACGACACGATCGTCGACCACACCTGGATCTGGCGCGCCGACCACGGGGACGGCGTGGGCTGGGAGACCAACCGCGCCGACTACGGCTTCCGCGTCAACGGCGACGACGTCCTGGCAACCGGGCTGTTCGTCGAGCACTTCAACAAGTACGACGTGGAGTGGAACGGGGAGCGCGGCCGCACGGTCTTCTTCCAGAACGAGAAGGCGTACGACGCCCCGAACCAGGCCGCGATCCAGAACGGCTCCACCAAGGGCTACGCGGCCTACAGGGTGGCCGACTCGGTGAACGCCCACGAGGGCTGGGGCCTGGGCAGCTACTGCTACTACGACGTCGACCCGACGATCCGTCAGGACCACGGATTCCAGGCGCCGGCGAGGCCGGGCGTGAAGTTCCACGACCTGCTCGTCGTCTCGCTCGGCGGCAAGGGCCAGTACGAGCACGTCATCAACACGACGGGCGCGCCCACCTCGGGCACGTCGACGACCCCGTCCACGGTCGTCTCCTACCCCTGACCCCACGGAGGCGCGGACGGCTTCCGGCCGTTCCGCGCCTCCCCGCTCGGGATGGAGGGCGAGGTCGCGGCAGCGGAGGTCCACCGCCGGGCCGCGGGGGCGGCGGGGCCGGCCGCAATGCCCTCACGGCCCGTACGCCACGATCCGCTGCTGCCCGACGACCCCCGGGGAGTCGGCCGGTACCGGCTCACCGCACGGCTCGGCGAGGGCGGGATGGGAACGGTCTACCTGGGGCTCTCGCCCGGTGAGCGGCGCGTGGCGGTCAAGGTCGTACGGGCGGACCTGGCGGCGGACCCGGGGTTCCGGCAGCGGTTCGCGCGCGAGACCGACTCCGTACGACGGGTCGGCGGCTTCCACACGGCGCAGGTCGTGGACGCGTCTTCGGATGCTGCCCCGGACCTGTCCGCGGTGGTGACGGCCTGCCTCTCCGCCGACCCGGCCGCCCGGCCGGCCCCGGCGCAGATCCTGGAGCACCTGGGCCGCGGGCAGGAGGAGCCGGCCGGGGACTGGCTGCCCCCGGCGGTGCGCACGATGGTCGGGCTCCACAACATGCCCACCGTCGACGCGAGCTGAGGTGCTCTCAGACCTCCACGACGATCTTCCCGGCGGTGCGCCCGGTCCGGCTGAGCTCGAAGGCCGCCGCGAGCTCCGACAGCGGGAAGGTCTTGGCGACGGTGACCGTGAGCTGCCCGCCGTCCGCGAGCCGGCCCAGTTCGGCCAGCGCCTCCGTGTCGGGGCGCACCCACATCCACTGGCCCCCCGCGCCGAGCACCGTGTGGTCGGCGATGGAGGCGTGCCGGCCGCCCTTCGCCAGGACCGCCTGGGTGACGTCGAGGACGCCTCCGACGAAGTCCGCGGCGACGGTGATCCCGTCGGGGGCGAGCGCCCGCACCCGCTCGACCAGGCCGTCCCCGTACTCGACCGGTTCACAGCCGAGCTCGCGCAGCCGGTCGTGATTGCGCGCGGAGGCGGTGCCGATCACCCGGGCGCCCAGCGCGCGGGCGATCTGCACGCCGAAGGAGCCGACGCCGCCCGCGGCGCCGTGGATGAGGACGGTGTCGTCCTTGCCGGTGGCCAGCCGGGTGAGCAGCTGGTACGCGGTGAGCCCGGCCAGCGGCAGGC
The DNA here is from genome assembly GCF_044745505.1 of Streptomyces sp. NPDC086989. Lineage (NCBI taxonomy): Bacteria > Bacillati > Actinomycetota > Actinomycetes > Kitasatosporales > Streptomycetaceae > Streptomyces > Streptomyces sp. NPDC086989. The sequence goes on along the minus strand of NZ_JBIVAL010000005.1, from coordinate 146,038 downwards.
CGGCCGCCTCGTGCCAGCCGAGCGAGGCGGGTTTGGCCGCGGCGGCGCGGACGGGGACGCTGACGTACTCGGCGAAGGTCCCGCCGTGCACGTAGTCCTTGCGGGCGTACGCCATGACCTCGTCGCCGACCGCGAACTCGGGCACGTCGATGCCGACCCGCTCGACGGTGCCCGCGACGTCCCAGCCGGGGACGACGGGGTACACCACGTCCATGAGGGCGTCGAGACCGCCCGCCATGATCTTCCAGTCGACGGGGTTGACCCCGGCGCACTTGACCTTGACGAGGATCTCACCGGGGGCCACCTTGGGCATCGGCAGCCGGGTCTCGGTGAGCACCTCCGTCCCGCCGTACGTCTCGTACGCCATCGCCCGCATGGTGTCCTCGGACATCTACCCGACCTCTCCGTGTGCCATGAGCCGTCACGGCCCATCCCATCACGAAATCCCGTGCCCGCCCCGAGAAGCGCGGCGGGCACGGCGCGGCGCGCGGGCCCGCGCTCTCGCACGGCCCGGTGCTCGACGATGACCTCGGCCTGGCGGCGGCCGCTGGTCTTGACCGTGCGGCGCTGCGTGGCGTGGTCGACGCGGACGAGGACGAACCGCTTGTCATGGCCGTAGGCCCACCGAGGCGCGCATGGCGGATCGGCCCCATTCGGCAGGGGCCGGGGGAAGGCCGGCAGGCGGTTCCGGCCGGGGCGCCTGAGCGGCGCCCACTCGTCCAGGCCTTGATTCAGGACGTGAGCAAAGGCCCGTGAAAGGCTCGCGTCAAGAGCTCGCGCAGGGGTATGTTGCGGCCAACTGCAATGCGGGAGACGCCGGATGACGACAGCGCGTGGCGGCCGGACGGTACGGGACCTGCGGCGCGGCAACCGCGGCGCCGTACTCCAGCGGCTCTATTTCGGCGGACCGCTGAGCCGCCAGGAGCTGGGGCCCGCCACCGGGCTGAGTTCCGGATCCGTCAGCAACGTCGTCGGCGAACTCCTCACGGACGGACTGCTGGAGGGGGCCGGCGTCGTCGACTCCGACGGCGGCCGCCCGCGCACCTTGCTGCGCGTGGCCCCGGGCAGCGCCCACCTGATCGGGGTCGACGTCGGCGAGACGCGCGTCCGCGTCGGGCTCTTCGATCTCACCCTGGTCGAACTCGCCCGCACGGAGATGCCGTTGCTGCCGCGCGGCTGCTACGACGTAGACCCGGTCGTGGACCACGTCCGCACCGGGATCGAGGCGGTGCTCGCCCGGGCGGGGGTCGGTACGGAACGGCTGCTGGGCGTGGGAGTGGGGGTCCCCGGCATCGTGGACCGCACCGCCCCGGGCGGAGCCGTCGTGCACGGGCAGACCATCGGCTGGGAGGCCGTGCCTCTGGAGGCCCTGCTGCGCGCGACGGGGGCGCTGCCGCCGGAGGTCCCGTACCTCATCGACAACGGCGCGCGGACGCTGGGCCAGGCCGAGATGTGGTTCGGGGCCGGACGGGGGGCGCGGGACGCCGTCGTGGTCCTGTTCGGGTCCGGGGTCGGCGCGAGCCTGATCACGGACGGCTCCCCGAACGGCGCCGGCACGACGGCAACCCCGCTGGAGTGGGGCCACGTGACGGTGTCGGTCGGGGGCCGGCGCTGCCGGTGCGGGGCACTGGGCTGCCTGGAGGCCTACACCGGGGCCGAGTCACTACTGGCCCGCTGGGCGGAGCGGGGCGGGGCCGGGGGCACCCTGGCGGACGCGGCGGGTTCCGCGGACCCGGTCGACGAGGAGGAGGCCCTCGCGGCCCTGCTGGCGGCGGCCGTCGCGGACGACCCGGTGGCCCGGGACGTCCTCGACGAGGCCGCAGAGTACCTGGGAGCGGGCCTGTCGGACCTGATCAACCTGTTCCGGCCGGAGCGGATCCTGGTCGGCGGCTGGGCGGGGCTGCTGCTGGGCCCGCACATCCTCCCGGCGGTCCGGGAGCACGCGGCGCGCTACTCCCTGCGCCACCCGGCCGCCCGGGTCTGCGTCGACCTGGGCTCCCTCGGCCCGGACGCGGTCACGGTGGGCGCGGCCACGCTGCCCCTCTCCGCCTTCTTCACCACCGGCGGCCGCCGGCCCGCCCCGCCCGCCACCCCGGAACGACCCGGCCGGCAGACGTCCTTGACGCGGCGGAGCTAGGCCCTGTCGTCAAACTCCCGTCGTCGCCCGGAGGGCCTAGGTCGTGCCGCCGAGGTCCCGTCTGGCCGGCGGGGCCCGGCGGCCCCGCCCTTCGGCCGGCCGACGCCACGTTGACGGCCTCGGGTGTGCCCTCCGCAGGGGCTCGGCACGGTCACTCGTACTCCGTACCGCCCTTGCGCGTCAGGTACGCCGGGCTGACGGCCTTGGCGATGGCCCGTCCCCCGACGACCGGGCTGTGGCGCTCCACGGCCGGGCGGATCACGACGCCCTCGCGCAGGTGCACGGCCCTGCCGGATACCGTCTCCCGGCCACTGGCCAGCTCCAGCACCGTGTCGAGCGCGTACGGCCCCTCGAACAGCCTGGGCACGAGCGGCAGTTCGGCGTCGGGGAAGACCTCCTGCGGATCGAGCCACCGCACCTGCCCGTCGATCTCCGCGGAGACGTCGAAGACGGCGTACCCCGGCCCCCGGGCGGCGGTGCGCGCGTCGGTTCCGTAGCCGAGGTCCTGGACGCCCGCGCCGTACACCTCGCCGAACACGCCGATCCGGGTGGCGCCGAGCCGGGCGGCGGCCTTCGCGGCGGCCTCCGGGACGCCGTGGCCGCGTACGGCCCGCCAGTACAGGTTGCGCTCCTCCTCCTTGAGCGCCAGTCCCCTGGCCCCGAATCCCTTGGAGGACACGAGCACGCGCCCGTCGTCCGCGACGTACGTCAGCAGGCAGGCCGTGCCGTGCAGTTTCTCGGTGAGCACGACCGGCTCCCCGGGCTCGAAGAGGTGCGGGTAGCGCTGGAGGTTCTCGATGTCCACCCACGGCAGCAGGTCGGGCGCCGACTCCACCTCGCCGTTCATCGTCGTCGGGACGGGCGGCGCCCATTTGGTGATCCCGAGCAGTCCGGCGAAGTCCGTGCCCTCCTGCGCCGCCCGCGCCAGGTCCACTCCGGCCAGCGCACGCGGCCGGCACACGAGCCCCTGCGACAGTTCGCCGCGCAGCCGGACGGCCTTGACCCGGTCGGCGTCGCCGCCGGCGAGGCGCCCGGTCAGCCCGAGCTCCTCGATCAGTGCGGCGGGCAGCACGGCCTGTTCGGGTATGTAGACGGCGAACTCGCCGGTGCGGTAAGCGCCCTTGGCGACGACGGCGCGGTACAGACCCACCTGGGCCAGCTCCAGCGCGTCGGCGTTCGGATGGTCGTGGACGGTCAGCTCTTCGGCGGTGACCCGCAAGGTCGACATGGGCGCAACTCCTGGGACGGGACGGTGCCGTGTGTGACGGTGTGGTGTGTGGTGGTGTCGGATACGACGGCGTCCACTCTGCGGGCCGCTATTTTTGCTGGTCCAGCGGAAATCACGGTGTTAGCCTGACCCGCTCTTCCCTTCCCCTTCCCCTTCCCCTTCCCCTTGCCGCCGCCCCCGGAGGTTCCCGTGCCGCGCCGTCCCGTCACCGTCGTCACCGGGGGCAGCCGGGGCATCGGCGCCGCGACCTGTGTGCGGCTGGCCGCCGAGGGCCATGACATCGTGCTCGGCTACCTCCGGGACGACGCGGCGGCCGCGTCCGTCGCCGAACGCGTACGGGCGGCCGGCGCGCGCTGTCTGACCGTACGGGGCGACACCTCCCAGGAGTACGGCGTGGAGCGGCTCTTCGACCTCGCCGGGGCCGAGTTCGGCGCCGTGACCGCCCTGGTGAACAACGCCGGGGTGACCGGCCCGCTCGGCCGGCTCGCCGACGCCTCGACCGAGGACCTGCGGCGTGTGGTCGAGGTCAACCTGCTGGGGTACCTGCTGTCCTGCCGCCGCGCGGCCCGGGACATGGCGCAGGCGGGCGGCGGGGCCATCGTGAACGTCTCCTCGACGGCCGCCACGCTCGGCAGCCCGGGCGAGTACGTCCACTATGCGGCGACCAAGGCCGCCGTCGACGCCCTGACGGTGGGGCTGGCCAAGGAACTCGGCCCGGACGGCGTCCGGGTCAACGGGGTCGCGCCCGGCATCATCGAGACGGACATGCACGCCGCGATGGGCGACCCGGACCGGCCGGCCCGGGCGGCCGCCGGCATTCCGCTCGGGCGGGCCGGACAGCCCGAGGAGATCGCCGGGGCCGTCGCGTGGCTGCTGTCCCCGGACGCCTCGTACACGACGGGCGCCGTCCTGCGGGTCTCGGGCGGCCGCTGAGCGGTGGTGGCCGACGGCATCAGCCGCCGGTCAGCCGCCGAACGCCGCCTGCGTGGCCGGGCCGTACACCCCCGGCTGGTCGCCCTTGATGTCCCGGTCTCGCTGGAGCTGCGCGACCCCGCGCTTGGTCTGGCTGTCGTAGACGCCGGTGACCGAGACGTACGTGAACCCCTGCCCGTGGAGCCGCTGCTGGAGGGTGCTCACCTCGGGCCCGCGGTCGCCCATCCGCAGCGTCCCGGACGACGCCGACGACGGCTGTCCGGCCGGGGTCCCCGGCGGCGGCGTCGGCTTCGGGCCCGACGCCGTGGACGGCCCCGACGGCGACGCCGGTGCGGTCGGCGGGGGCGTCGAGCGCACGGAGGCCCGTACGGACCCTGCGGGCGAGGGCTCGTCGGTGTCGCCCCCGGCGCCGGGGCGTGCCGGGAGCATCGGAACGGACAGGTCCGGCCGGACCACGGCGCGGCCGGGCTGCGGCTCGGGGCCGGTCAGCAGCCACACCAGTGAACCGGCACCGCCGAGGGCGAGCAGCGCGAGGACCGCCAGCGGAAGCCGGCTGCCACGCTCGCGCCCGGCGGCGCGGGCTCCGTGCGCAGCGCCCGTTGCGGTGGCGGCGGTTGCGGCGGCCGGCTCCGCGCCGGGGGTGCGCTCGGAGTCGCCGCGCCGGCCCTCGGGCGTGCGGAGCGAGACGGGGACGGGCCCGGTGTGCGGCCAGGCGGGCGTCGCCGTCGACCGGGCCGGTGTCCCGGAGGGGGCGACGTACGGGCGTACGAGCAGGCGGTCGTCGGGGACGGCGGCGCTCTCATCGGAGTGGTGGGACACGTTGTCTCCCGGTGGGGGTGGGGACCGGCGCGGCGGTGCGGTGTCGGCCCCCACCCGGCCGGTCAGGCCCTGCGCCGCCGCGCGACCAGGACCGTGCCCGTCCCGGCACCGGGTACGGGGACGCCTGCGGTGGTCACGGGGTCAAGCGAAGAGCGGACCGATATGAACATGGGGATGTCTCCGAGGTGCAGCTCATGCGGTGGTTCTCGAGTGCTTGATCGGGCGCACTCTTTCCTGCCGGGATGGCCCGGGTCAAACCGGGTGTCCGAACTGCCCGATCCATCCGGTCCCGTGGTCGGCCGTGGTAGCCGTCGGCATCCGGACCGTGACGGTGAGGGTGACCGTGACCGCCGCGAGGAGCATCAGGGCGCCCCGTGAGCGGGGGCCGCCGGAGCCCCGATCCGGTCGACGGCGGGGCCGCCCGCCAACGCGCCCGCCGCGATGGCCGGACGTGAAGACGCCTGCCGGCGCGGGCCCGGCCCGGGGTCCGCGCCGCCGCAACCCGGGCCGGCGCCGGCGGCACCCCGGGCCCGGTTCCGCGGCCTCGTCACCCGGACGCGTGAGCGCGGGACCCGAGCCGCCCTGCGCTACGGCATGGTGGTCGGGTGCGGTTCCGCCGGGCCCTGCCCCTGTCCCTCGTCGCGCTGCTCGCGAGCGCCGGCTGCGTCTCCACGGGCCCGGAGACGGCTCCGGCCCCGGACACGGAGCCCGCGCGCGGCAGCTCGGCGCCCGCCGTGCCCGGCACGAAACCGCCGGTGGCCCCGCGTCGTGCGCGCCAGGCCAAGCCCGCGCCGCCGCGCACCCCGCGGCAGCTGGCCCCGCCGAGCGCTCCGGACGATCCGTGCGCGGCCGCCGAGGGATCCGTACCGCCGTCCATCGTGGACCTGTGCATCCGGCAGTATGGCCACTGACCAGCGGGTATCGCTCAGAACTTGACCCTCACACCGTGTCAGGGCCTGCACTGGGAGGCGTCATGTACACCATCGGAGACTTCGCCAAGCACGGCCGGGTATCGGTCCGCATGCTGCGTCACTACGACGCCATCGGACTGCTGCGCCCGGCGCGTGTCGACCCCGTCAGCGGCTACCGCCACTACGAGGCCGGGCAGCTCGCCCGCCTCAACCGTGTGATCGCACTCAAAGAGCTCGGCTTCAGTCTGGACGAGGTGGGGTCCATCCTCGACGAGCGGCTGGGCGCGGAGGAGTTGCGCGGCATGCTGCGGCTGCGCCGAGCCGAACTGGAGTCGGCGATGGCCGCCGCGGCGGCCCGGCTGACGCAGGTCGAGGCGAGGCTCCGGACCATCGAGAGCGAGGGATCCATGTCCGCAGTGGACGTCGTCGTGAAAAGCCTTCCGCCCGTCCGGCTCGTCGAACTGACCGGGGTCGCGGGGAGTTACGAGCCGCAGGACATCGGGCCGGTCATCGGCCCGCTCTACGACGAGCTGTGCCGTCGGGTCGAGGCCGCCGGGGTGGTCCCGACCGGCCCGGGGATCGCGTACTACGAGGACGCGTCGGGGGCGGGGGCCGGGGCCGGGGCCGTCCTCGTGCACGCCGGACTGCCCGTGGGTGCCTCGGTGCGTGCCGAGGACCTCGGAGGCGCGGTCCGGGTGGTCGAGCTGCCCGCGGTGGAGCGGGCCGCGACCGTGGTGCACCGGGGTTCGATGGACGGCGTCCTGCCGACCGCCCAGGCGCTCGCGCGGTGGATCGACGGGAACGGCCACCGCTCGGCGGGGTACGCGCGCGAGCTGACCCTGGCCTGCCCGGAGGACCGGGACCAGTGGGTCACGGAGCTCCAGGAACCGCTCGCGCCCGCCGGCTAGGACCGGTCCGTCACCGGCTCACGCGTCCGTCGGCGCACTCGGGCGGCAGGTCGGCGTGTCCGCAGTGCCGTGCGTACGCATCGATCCGGTGCGCATTGAGCTCCCGGATCGCGACCCGTTCCCGGCCGGCCCGTTCGCCGAGGTCCACGTGCCCGGCGACGGCGGCGTCGGTCGCGGCCCGCTCGCGTTCCATGTCGGCGTACGCGGCGTCGACCACGGCCGGGTCGGCGACGGCTCCGGCGATGTCGCGTCCTTCGCGCCGGTACAGCCCCAGCGGGTCGCCGTCGGTGATCCGGGGGCGCCGGTCGCGTTCCGCCTCGGCGGGGTGGCGGCGCAGGCCGCGCAGGCCGAGCGGGCCGAGCGGGCCGAGCGGGCCGAGCGGGCCGAGCGGGCCGAGCGGGCCGAGCGGGCCGAGCGGCGACATCGTCTCAGGACGCGGGGCGGCGGCGGGCGCGGACCGAGGCACAGCGCAGGGCCGTCTGCCGGCGCGCGGTGCGCAGCCGGCGCATCGTGGCGTGGCCGCGCCGGCGCCATTCGGCGCGGGGCAGGCCGGCCCGCTGACCGCCGCCGGTGATGAGGGCGTTGACGGGGGCGTGCGGGTCGGCGGCTATCCCCTTGGCCACCAGGACCCCGACCACGAGCGGGACCAGGGCCACGGCCAGGGCGGAGCCGGCGGTGGTCACGTGCTGCATGCGGCGCGGGCGGTGCCCAGCGGTGCGGGCGGCGGTGGCTTCGGAGGTCATGCCCCCATTCGATCAGCGGCGGACGGGCGGGGAATCGGGGCGGATACTCAGGTCGTTGGGTGTGGGGTACTCAGACCGAGGGAGGGTGGTGGGCGTGACGGGACCGGGGCAGGGCTTCGAACCCGCGACCGGCGACGGACCGGAGCCGGCCGCGGGTGCGGCGCGGGAGGCCGAGGTCCGCACGGCGTACGAGGGCCTGCTGCAGATCCGCCGCATGCTGAACGGCCGGACGGGCGCGGCGGTTCCCGCGCCGTGGGAGCTGCGGCAGATGCCGCGGGCGGTGGCGATCGTACTGGAGGCGGCGGGCCTGACGTCGTCGGCGGCCGATGCGGAGGGCCGACGGACCCGGACGGGGTACCGGGTGGTGCCCCGGGAGGGCCGGGTCGAGGTGACCTGGGTCGGCCCGCCGGGCGGCGGCGCGGCCGAGGCGGAGCAGGAAGGCCTGACGGCCTGTGCGGCCGCCCTGGAGCCCCTCGGCTGGACCTGCCTCCTCTACCGCGGCCCCCGCCACCGCCGCTTCCTGGAAGTCGAACCCCCGCCCTGACCGTCGGGGCCGGGCGCCGGCCCGGGAAAATCGCTGTCCGGAACCCGCGCCCGGCAGGCACACTCGCCCGATGGGCATGCTCGACGCGATGGCGGACCTCATCGGCCGGGGGGCGACCGCCGAGTTCCGGCCGACCGACGACTCGATGACGCCGCTCGTCCGGAGCAGGCAGCGGGTGCAGGTCGCCCCGGTCGACCCGACGCTCGTCGAACCGGGCGACATCGTCCTGGCCCGGGTCTGCGGCACCGTGTACCTGCATCTGGTCTCGGCCGTGGACCCCCAGCGCCGGCGCGTGCAGATCAGCAACAACCGGGGCCGGGTCAACGGCTGGACCGGCTACGACCGCGTCTTCGGGATCTGCCTCGCCGTGGACGGCGTGCCCCGCCCGGGTGCGGCCGCCAAGGTCCGGCGGCCCGCGCCCCCCACCGTCCGTGCGGGGGAGCTCGGGACCGGGCGGCTTGAGGTGTTGCCGTTGCGGGTCGAGTACGCCGGGGAGATGGCGGGCGTGCTCGGGGATCCCGCGTTGCACGGGTTCATCGGCGGCGTTCCCCTCTCGGCGGAGGCGTTGCGGGAGCGCTATGTCCGGTTGGAGTCCGGGTCGCCCGATCCCGGGGTCGTGTGGTGCAACTGGGTGCTGCGGCAGCGGGGGGACGGGCGGCTGGTGGGGACCGTGCAGGCCACCGTCACCCCCGCGTCGGACACCGCCGAAGTCGCCTGGGTGGTCGGAACCCCCTGGCAGGGCCGGGGGTTCGCAGTCGAGGCGGCGCGGGCCGTCACCGCGTGGCTGGCGGCACTGCCTGTGGGCCGGCTGGTCGCGCACGTCCACCTGGACCACCACGCCTCGGCGGCCGTCGCCGCGGCCTGCGGTTTCACCCCGACCCCGCACCGCGAGGACGGCGAGGTCCGCTGGGAGTACCTGCCCTGAGGACTGTCCCGTTGGACGATCCGCCGAGGCAGGACGGCGCCCATGGTTCGGACGGTACATTGCGTGCCGGACACCCGGGGATTTGGATCAATCCATGCGAAAAGGACCCCTGCTCGACGGCTGCACGCCCTGGCCCGAGGCGTTCGTCGACCGCTACTGGGCCGCCGGGCACTGGCGCGGCACCACGCTCGACAGCATGCTGCGCGACCTGGCCGTCGAGTACGGGCCGCGGACCGCGCTCGTCCACGGGTCCACCCGCCTCACGTACGCGGCCCTGAACAGGCGCGTGGACCGCATGGCCGCCGGGTTCGGGCTGCTCGCCCTGCGGCCCGGGCAGCGGGTCGTCGTCCAGCTGCCCAACGTGCCCGAGTTCGTCGTCGCCGTGTTCGCGCTGATGCGCGTCGGCGCGGTCCCCGTGCTCTGCCCGCTCCCGCTCCGCGCGCCCGAGGTGGCCCACCTCGTGCGGGTCACCGAGGCCCGCGGTTACGTCGGCCCCTCCACCCACGACGGGTTCGACCACACCGCGATGGCCGCCGGGATCGCGGCCGGCGGTCCCTTCCTGCGGCGGGTGTTCACCCTGGAGGCCCCGGACACCTCGTCCCCGTACGGCGGGTTCACCACGGACCCGGCCGGCTGCCACTACTTCCCGCTGGGCTCCATCGACGCGCCGCCCGCGCCGGCGCGCGTGCAGAACGCCGGCGAGGTGGCGTTCCTCCTGCTCTCCCGCGCAGACTCCACCGCGCCCCCGCGGCTCGTCCCGCGCACCCACAACGACTACGCCTACCAGGCGCGGGCCGCCGCCGAACTGGTGTCGCTGACCGAGGACGACGTGTACCTCGCCGCGCTGCCCGCCGAGTCCGGCCTGGCCCTCGGCTGCCCCGGCATCGTCGGCACCCTCTCCGTCGGCGGTACGGTCGTCCTGGCCGACGGCCCGGAGCCCGAAACGTGCCTGCCGCTCATCGAACGGGAACGCGTCACCCTCACGTCGGTGGAGCCCGCCACCGCCCGGCAGTGGCTCGACGCGCTTCCCGCCGTCCGGGCCGACCTGGGCAGTCTGCGGCTCCTGCAGGTCGGCGGCGCTCCCCTGCCGCGCGCGACCGCAGAACGCATCGGCCCCGAACTGGGCTGTCGGCTGCAGCAGGTGTCCGGCAGGGCCGAAGGGCTCGTCACGCTCACCCGGCCCACCGATCCGGACGAGACGGTCCTCACCACACAGGGCCGCCCGCTCTCGCCGGACGACGAGGTCCGCCTGGCCGGCGCCGACGGCGAGGCCGTGCCCGGCGGGGAGCCCGGCGAACTCCTCGCCCGCGGTCCGTACACGGTGCGCGGCTACTACCGGGCACCGGACGAGGACGCCCGCTCCTTCACCCCCGACGGCTGGTTCCGTACGGGCGCCCTCGCGCGGCTCACCCCGGACGGTGACCTGGTGGCGGTCGACCCCCGTGATCGGTCCGGCCCCTGACGGCCCGCTTTTTCAGCCGTACCGCTCGGCCAGCACGGCGACGGTGTCCGCGAGGGCCCGGCGCAGCTCGGGCGGCCCCAGGACCTCGACCTCGCTGCCGAGCCGGAGCAGGTCCCCGACCGCGACGGCCTCGGATTCGACGTCGAGGTCGACGCGGGTCCAGCCCTCCGGGTCTCCGGGGGCGGCCGGGACGGCGCCGGCGAGGGCGCGTACGCCGGCCGCACCGAACTGCATCGGCAGCAGCCGGCGGCCGCGCGGGGACAGCAGGAGCCGGGCGGTCTGCTGCCGGCACGCCTCCTCCATCCGGCGCGCGGACTGCGTCCAGTACGCGGCGAGGTCGAAGCCTTCGGGGCGTTCGAAGTCCTCTTCGGTGGTGTCCACGGCCAGGAATCGCGAGACCCGGTAGCTGCGTACGCGCTCGTCGGCCGCCCGGGCCACCAGGTACCAGATGCCGCCCTTCAGGACGAGGCCGAGCGGGTGCAGTGGGCGCCCGGCCCGCTCCTCGCCGTTCCAGCGGCGGTAGTGGGTGCGCAGTACGCGCTGGTCCCAGACCGCCTGGGCGATCCGCGCGAGGTGCGGCACGGGGTCGGCGTCGCGGAACCAGGCGGGGGCGTCCAGGTGGAAACGGTCCTGGAGCCGGCGGGCCCGTTCGGCGAGGGGGGCGGGCAGCGCCGCCTGGAGCTTGAGCTGGGCGGCGGCCAGATCGGCGCCGAGGCCCAGCTCCTGCGCGGGGCCGGGCGCACCGGCGAGGAAGAGCGAGCCCGCCTGGGTGTCGGTGAGGCCGGTGAGCCGCGTGCGGTAGCCGTCCATGAGCCGGTAGCCGCCGGCGGGGCCGCGATCGGCGTGGACCGGGACTCCGGAGGCGCCGAGGGCTTCGATGTCCCGGTAGACCGTGCGGACCGACACCTCCAGTTCCGCGGCCAGTTCGGGTGCGGTCATCCGGCCGCGGCTCTGGAGCAGCAGGAGCAGGGACAGGATCCGGTCGGCGCGCATGCGGACATTGTCCGGGGTACCTGACAGGAGGTGTCAGGTACCCCGGGGAGGCTGTTCCCGTGCCGGGGGGACCGAGCCCGCCGGCCGTGAACCAGGAGGTCCCGCCATGTCCGCCCGTACCACCGGCCCCACCGTTACCACCGGTCGTTTCACCTTCGCCGACTGGGAGGAGCAGCCGGTCGGCCCGGCCGACGCCACGCCGCGGCTGGCCCGCTCGACGGTCGTCAACGCGTTCGCGGGCGGGATCGAGGCGGGGGCGACCAGCGCCGCGTACACGTTCACGTACACCGGGGAGGGCGTCGGGGCCTTCACCGGTCTGGAGCTGCTGTCGGGCTCCGTGGACGGCCGCAAGGGCGCCTTCGTCCTGGAGCAGCGCGGCAGTTTCGACGGCTCCGGCACCCGGTGCACCTTCGAGGTGGTCCCCGGCTCGGCGACGGGCGAGCTGGCCGGACTGTCGGGCTCCGGCTCGTTCACGTACCGCGCGGGCGACACGTCCGTCGCGTACGAGTTCGGCTACACGATCGCTTGACGGGGCCGTACGGGAGGGGGCGCGGGCCATTCGGGCCCGCGCCCCCTGTCGTCTGCGTCCCTCGGCCCGCTCTACGGGGCGCCGAAGGTCAGCGTCAGCTGCGGCGTGCCCTCGTTCGCCGGGGCTTCGGAGGACCACAGCCACAGGGCGTCCGTACCGGGGCTGGTCAGCGCGAGGCTGTAACCGGTGCCGAGCGCGCCCGCGAGGGCGGCCGTGTTCAGCCCGGTGGTGTGCACCGCCGAGCCGTCCGGGACGCCGGCGAAGCTGCCGAGGGCCGGGGTTCCGGTGGCGGGGCGGTTGCCGTAGGTGGTCCCGGACTCGGTCCAGGTGCCGGTGACCGGGACCACCGAGACCGTGTCCGCCGTACCGGCTCCGCTCATCGTGCTGGTCTTCACGCTGAGGGCGGCCGACTTCAGTACGGTGCCCGCGGGCGCGGCGGGCAGGTTGAACCGCAGGTAGCTCGTGTACAGCGAGGTGCCGCGGACGGCGAGCGAGGCCGAGGTCCCGTAGTTGCCGTCCGGGGCCCCGGCGTTGGCGTACGTGTCCTCGGCGGCCTGCACCTGCACGACGGTGTCGGCGGGGGCGGAGGCCAGGGCGTGGTGGTTCTGCACCTGCGCCGCGCTCAGGACGGTCGGGTAGACGGCGGTCTCGTCGAGTTGGCCCGCCCAGAACTCGCTGGCGGGACGGTCGGGCCAGCCGCCCAGGCTGTCGCCGCCGGCGTGCCAGTATCCGGCGTAGTTCTCGTGGGTGGTGACGGCGAGGGTGCCCTTCGGGGCGCCGTCCACGTAGAGGACCATGCCGCCCGGCCCCTGGGTGGCGACGACGTGGTGCCACTGGTCGTCGTTGTACGCGGTGGCCGTGGTGATGGTGCGGGTGGCTCCGGTGTAGACGCCGTAGACGAGCCGCCCGTCATTGGTCATGTAGATGTGCTTGTCGTACTGACTGCTGCCGCGCACCTGGTTGTTGCCGAAGCCGAAGAGCTTGCCGCCCCGGGTGGTGTTCGTCTTGAACCAGGTCTCGATCGTGTAGCTGCTGCCGATGCTCTGGCGCAGGTCACCGTAGACCCGGGTGTCGGTGCCGTTGAAGCCGATCGCCGTGCTCGCGCCGGTCACCGCTCCGGGCGCCTGGCGCAGGGCGGGGGCGTTCAGGTGCACGCCGTTCTGGTTGCCGCCGCCGGAGGAGTCGGCGACGTTCGGCAGGGCCGACTCGTCGTAGCGCCAGAACAGCTGGGCGCCGTCCGCGCGGACCTGGCTCGGGTACGCGTCGACCGAGGTCGGGACCGTCACGCTCGCGGTCGCCGACAGGGCGCTGGTGTTGCCGGCAGCGTCGGTGGCCGTCACCCGGTACGTGTACGACTGCCCCGCGGTGACGGTGGTGTCGGTCCACGAGGCCTGCGGGCGCTTGAAGAACAGCGAGTCCGCGGTGACCGTGGCGATCGGCGCGGCGGCCCCGTTGCGGTAGACGCGGTAGGTCAGGGCGCTGTCGTCCAGGTCGAGGCTGGTGCGCCAGCGCACCTGCACCTCACCGGGCCTGAAGCTCGCCGCGGTCGCGACGGGAACGGTGGGCGCGCCCGTGTCGCCGGTGGACGCGAACCGGGTCAGGCTCTGCTGGGCCGAGCCGTTGACGGTGGTGAACTCGCCGCCCACCCACAGGTACTGGACGCCGCCCTTGGAGCCGACCGCCATCACGCGCGGGCCGATGCCCTCGCCGATGCCGTCGTTGGTGTCGGGGGCCCAGCCCAGCTTGCCGACGCCGGTGGTCGGCTGCGCGAGCAGGTGGTGGCGCTGCCCGTCCGGGTACTCGCCCACGCTGGAGCAGTCGTGCGCGTGCGAGGCGCTGTACAGCACGTTCTGGTACGGGAGCACGGCCTGCGTGGCGCCGAGGCAGGTGTCGCGCCAGCGCTGGTTGAAATCGCTCAGGTTGAGCGCGATCCGGCCGTCGAAGACTCCGCCGCCGGTGCCTTCGTTGGCGGTGTAGAACCCGGTCGCGTCGGTCGCGATGTCCTTGACGACGGAGTTGGTCTCGATGAAGCCGGGGTAGGCCTTGGTGAGCGCGCCGCTGGTGGCGTCGACGACGGCGAGCGCGTGCGTGTCCGTGCCGCCCAGCGTGAAGAAGTCGCCGCCGAGGAGGACGTGGGCGCCGTCGGGGGTGACCTCGACGGCGCGGCCCGGCTCGTCGGCGTCGGCGCGGAAGGGCCGCAGCGCGCCGTCGGCCGCGTCGACGGCGGCGAACCGCTCGCGCTGCTGGCCGGCGACGGTCAGGAAGTCGCCGCCCGCGTAGACCGTGTCACCCGTGACGGCGAGGGCGCGCACGGTGGCCGCGAACGCCGGCCGGAAGGAGGTCTTGACGGTGCAGGTCGCCACGTCGACGGCGGCGAGGCTGGAGACCGCGGTGCCGTTGACGGCGCCGAAGTAGCCGCCCGCGTACAGGGTCTTCTTGTCCGGCGAGAGGGTCAGGGCGCGGACGGTCGCGGTGCCGCCGCCGACCGTGAAGGAGAGCCGGCAGGAGGTCGGGGCGCCGGTCGCGGCGTCGAGCGCGGCGAAGTTCACGGCCGACTGCTCGGCGCCGCCGGCGCCGTCGGGAGGCCGTACGGCGGAGAAGGTGCCGCCGACGAACACCGTGCCGCCCGCCTCGGCGAGGGCCCAGACGACGCCGTTGGGCTGCCACGTGGACAGCGGATCGGCGGTGAAGGCCACGGGCGGGGTGACGGCCGCCGCCTGCGGGACGAGGCCGAGGCCGACGCCCGCGCCGGTTCCGGCCAGGGACAGGGCGAGAGCGGCTGCCAGCCCTCTGGTTCTACGCATGAGCCCCCCAGTTCGGTATGACTGTGCGGTGATGGCCGAAAACAGCCGTACAGCCGTTCGCGACCCTGCGTACGGGCGCACCTTAGGCCCCTTCGCGGACGCGTTCAGCCCACTTGACGCATCAGATGCCAAATTCGCGGAGCCTGCGGCCGCATATTCTTCCCGCCATGATCACTTCCACTGAACCGATCGAACTCGTCATATTCGACTGCGACGGGGTGCTCGTCGACACCGAGCGCATCGCGGCCCGGGTGAACGTCGCCCTGGGTGCGGAGCTCGGCTGGCCGCTCACCGAGGAGGAGGTGATCCGCCTGTTCATCGGACGCTCCAGCGCCTCGAACCGGGAGCAGATCGCCGCCCGGCTCGGCGCGGAGGCCGCCCGGGAGTGGGAGGAGCGCTTCGTGCGGATGCACGCGGAGGCGGTGGACGCCGGGGTGACCCCGGTCGACGGACTGCCCGGGGCACTCGACGCGATCACCCTGCCGACCTGCGTCGCCTCCAGCGGAACGCACGAGAAGATGCGGCACACCCTGGGCCGCACCGGCCTGTACGAGCGGTTCGCGGGCCGCATCCACAGCGCGACGGAGGTGGCGCACGGCAAGCCCGCCCCGGACCTCTTCCTGTACGCGGCCTCCCGCATGGGCGTGGACCCGTCGGCCTGCGTGGTGGTCGAGGACAGCCGCCCGGGCGTCGAGGCGGCCCGCGCGGCGGGCATGCGCTCGTTCGGCTACGCGGGCGGCCTGACCCCGGCCGACCGGCTCGCCGGACCCGGCACGGTCGTGTTCACCGACATGCGCGAGCTCCCGGGTCTGCTCGCCGCGGCCGGGGCCGTGGTCGGCGGCGGCCGCTGAACCCCGCGGGCACGCCCTCCCCGGCAGGATCGGCAGCGAGCCGGACCGCCGGGGAAGGCCACCGCCGGGGAAGGCGCCCGCCGGCCCGGTCAGGCGGCCGGCAGGGGGCGGCACAGGAGCGCCGCCGGGCCCGGGCGGGAGCCCACCCGGGTGGTGAACGCGATGCCCGCCGCGAACTCGGTGGGAAGGCACTGGCCCTTGTAGTCGCCGTACGCGAACTCGCCACCGGGGGCTCCGGAGGGCCGGTTGTCGCCGCGGTCGAACCAGAGGGTGCGCCCGCCCGCGGGCAGCGCCGTCCGGGCCGGCGCGCACAGCGCCGCCGAGACCCGCTCGCCCCGCAGGCTGTATCCGATCAGGAACTGTCCGGCCGGGCACTGGAACTTCGTGTAGCCGGTGGCCCAGTCGCCGCCCGCCGGGACGTACGACTCGTCGCGGACGACGGTGTGCCCGCCCGTCGGGGCCCGCAGGTCGGAGGTGGAGCACAGGCCGCGCCCGCCCGTGTGGCCGAGTCCGGCCAGGCGGGCGCCGTCCGGACAGACCGCCTTGCGGGCCCCGCCGTCCCAGTCCCCGGCGGCGAGGGTGCGCAGCGAGGCGTTGTGGTCCCGGTGGTCGGTGTCCAGCTGGTACCAGGCCGGGGTGGCGGGGATCGGTCCGGTGCGCCCGGCGTCGCCGGCGAGGGCGGTCCACGGCTGCGTACGCCAGTCGGCCGCGTCGAGCACGCCGGAGCGGCGGCCGGAGGCGTCGTAGCGGAGCAGGGCCCAGGAGTCGCCGCCGGGGGCGCCCTGGGCGGTGGTGCTCCAGCCGACGAGCGGCCAGTACGCGAAGTCGGCGTCGGCCTTGGTCAGATAGCCGGTCAGGTTCTGGAACCAGGCGCGCGGTGCGGCGCCGTTCTCGTCGGCGCCGATGCCGAACTCGCTCACCCAGACGGGCGCGGTGAAGTGGGTGCCGGTCTCGGCGGACACGTAGAAGGCCTGGTCGTGGAGGGTCTGTTCGAGCTGCTCCCGGGTCATGTCCTGGTAGCGGAGGTCATGGGTCTCGCCGAGGCCGGTCGCGCCGCTGTGCCGGGGGCCGGTGTACCCGTAGAAGTGCGCCGAGTACACGAGCTTGCCGGACACGACGAGGGTGTGGGACAGGGTGCGCACGGGGGTGAGGGTGGGCCGGCCGTGCGGGAGGCCGTCCGCGGGGATGCCGGTCCAGTTGATGCCCTCGATCACGATCAGCAGGTTCGGGTTGGCCTCGGCGAGGATCCGGTCGCCGGCCTCCTGGGCGGCCGCCTGCCAGTCGTGGCCGTCGCCCAGGCCCCAGTTGGGGTCGTCGAACAGGTCGCGGCGGACCTCGTTGTACAGGTCGGCGCCGACCACGCGCGGGTTGTCGCGGTAGCGGCGGGCCAGGAACACCCAGTCGTCGGCCCACTGGGCGGTGGACCGGCCGCTGTTCCAGCGCTCGTTGCCGTCGAGTCCGCAGCACCAACGGGTCGTGACGGTGTGGTTGTTGAGGATGACGGCGAACCCGGCGTCGGTGAGCGCCGCGACGACGGCGTCGTAGACCTGGAGCGGGGTGCGGCCGCGCAGGGCCGGATTGGCGGCGACGGCCGCGTCCGGGACGGGGGCGGTGGTGTGCAGCATCTCGTTCGAGAAGGGCAGCCGGACGCTGTTGAGGCCGAGGGCCCGGAAGTCGGCGAGCAGCGTGGGCAGCGGCACCCGGTCCAGGCCGATCGGGATGCCGGAGGAGTTCTGGCCCGCGTGGTGCGTCGCGGGGTCGTTGCGGTCGCCACTGCCGTTCCAGGAGCCCTGGGCGCCGTCCCAGTTGCCGGACCGCAGCCGGAACCGGTTGCCCTGCGCGTCGACGATGTACCGGCCGCGCGTGGACAGCGGCGGGGTCCACGCCTCGGTCCCGGTCGCGGTCCGGCCGGTCGCGGCGGACACCGGCGCGGGCACCGGCGCGGCCACGGCCGGCGGGACCGCCACCAGCAGCACGAGGGCGCCGGACAGCGCGCGGATGAGCCTCTTCATATCGCTCCTGCCGAGGGTCGGGCCGTCCGGCTGGTCGGGCAACGGACGGATGCCGCGGACAAGTTACCGGCCGGTCGCCGACCACGGAACCCACGCCCCCGACGAGTTTCCGGCCGCCGCCCCGACCCGCGTGCGCCCACCCTGAGGAAACCGCCCCGCGCGGGGCCGTCAGCGCCTACCGTGCCCTGAGGGGGCCGGGAACGCACGGGAGGGTGGGGCGGATGGACGAAGAAGAGGACATGCGGCTGGCGAGGATGACGCCGGAGATCTCCCGCCGCACCCTCACCATGCTCCGCGGTCTCGCCGGACTGGAGCCGCCGGAGCAGGTGCCCGAGGACGCGATGATCGTCGCCGACGCGATCCTGGCCGAGCACGGCACCGACGGGCTGCGCGTCCTGGTGATGACCCTGGCGGCCTGGGCCACGGCGCAGATCGAGAACGTCGCCGAGCTGAGCCGGCGCAGCCACGAGGCGGTCCTCGACGCGATGGAGCTGGCCTGCCTGGAGGCCAACGCCGAGGACTGACGCCGAGGGCCGATCCCGTCTGCGGAGGTCGGGGAGTCGGTGCCGGTGCCCCCGGCGGCGGTGTGCGGGGCCGCCCGTGGTGTACTCCGGACACCGGGTGATGCGCCGCGCTCGGATTCGGGCGGATGTCGGCGACACTGGGGGTAGCGGGGGGCCCTGATCGGAGGCCGTCGTGAGCACACCTTCCCCCATCCGCATCGCCGCCGTGCTCTCCGCCGAACATCGCGGACGGCTCATGTCGCAGGCCCGCGAGGTCAACTTCGCCGAGGGCGCGAGGATCTTCGAGGAGGGTGCGCGCGCCGAGGCCTTCTGGATCATGCGTTCGGGCACGGTGACGCTCCAGGTCCCGCTGCCCGGCCGCCAACCCGCCCCCGTCGAGAACCTCGGCCCCGGTGAACTGGTCGGCTGGTCCTGGCTCTTTCCTCCGTACGTCTGGCAGCTGAGCGCGGAGGCGATGACCCCGGTGCGCTCCTACGAGTTCGACGCGACCGCCGTCCGCATGCTGATGGACGCCGACCCCGCCTTCGGCTCCGCCATCGGCCACTGGGTCGGGCGCGTGCTCGCGCTGCGCCTCCAGCAGACCCGCACCCGCCTGATCGACCTGTACGCGCCCCGCATCACGACCACCCGCTAGGAGGGCCGGCGCAGTCCCCGGGGCGGGGCCGGAGCCGCCCCGGGGCATGTTTCAGCGCGTGTGTTCGGCCGATTCGCCGATCCGCTCCCCCACAGGTCAGCACGGTCCGCACCGCTGCGGTCTGCATACATTCGCTCACGATCGGTGACGAGAAATGAGGGTACGAACGGGCGTTCACGGTCCGTGTCGGCAAGACTCCTGTCCGCTATCCGAAACAACCACTCAAGGGAGTTCGAAATGCGGTCCATCGCAAAGGGTCTCGGCCTCGGTTCCGCCGCCATGGCGCTCACCGCCCTCACGGCCCTGGCCTGGCCCGGAGCTGCCGACGCCGCACCGTCCGGTGCGGAGAGCCTGTACGCACCGTCCGCCCTCGTGCTGAGCGTCACGGCCGGGGAGGACGCCGCGCACGGCACGGTGCTGCGCGCGGTGACGCTCGTGTGTGCGCCGGCTCCGGGCGGGACGCACCCGTCCCCGGCCGCCGCGTGTGCCGAACTGAGGTCCCACGCCACCCAGTTGGATGCCGTCGCCGCACCCGGAGCGGGCGTCGACTGTACCCGGGAGTGGAATCCGATGACGGTGTCCGCGGTCGGTGTGTGGCAGGGCCGGCGAATGAGCTACTCCTACACCTTCGGCAACCCCTGCGGCCTGCGGCACACCAGCGGCGCGCTGTTCGGCTTCTGACCCGCGACGACGCCACCGGCCGGGCGGCGTCGTGCGACCGCCGCCCGGCATCCCGCGGGCCGTCCGCCCGTCAGCCCGTCAGCCCGTCAGCCCAGTTCGAGGCTCGCCACGCCGTACAGCTCCGCCAGCTCGACCTCCGGGGCGGGGCCCGTGTACATCCGGGCGGCCTCGAACGTGGGGACCAGCCCCAGTCCGGCCAGCAGGGCGGTGGCCGCCGGATTCGCGTCGGGCGCGTCGACGGCGACCACCCCGTCGGGGGTGTGCTCCGCGAGCCGGTGCAGCAGGGCGGCCGCGATCTCGGGGGTGGCGGCGTACAGCGGGCCGATCCGGGAGGCTCCGCTGCAGGGCCGGATCACGCCGAGGCCCTCGATCCGCCCGCCGCGGACGGCGGCGAGGGCGGTGCGGCCGGGCAGTCCGATCCAGGCGGCCAGGAAGGCGTGGCGCGTCTCGGGGAAGAACCGGCGGTCGTAGGCGGCGAGCAGCGCGAACGGCAGCGACGCGGCGTCGACCACCTCGAACCCGCCCGCGCCCGCTCCGGCGCCCGCTCCTGCGGGGCCCGTGCCGCCCGCCCGCGGCACGCCCTCGTACCGGACGTTGTTCCAGGCCGGACGGAAACCGGACTTGCGGTAGTTGTCCTGCTGGTCGACGACCCCGTCCAGGCCGACGAGCCGCCCTTCGAGCCGCTCCATGGCGGCCTGCCACAGCCGTATCCCGTAACCCTGGCCGCGGACGGACGGGTGGGCGATGTAGAAGCCGATGAAACCGAAGCCGGAGCCGTACCGCACGGCCGAGACGCAGGCCACCGGTTCGCCGTCGAGCCGGCCGACGAGGAAGCCGGCCGGATCGGCGACGGCGAACGCGAAGCGGTCGGAGTCCCCCGGGTTCCACCCCTCCTCGTCGGCCCAGGTACGGATGAGTTCCATGTCGGCGATGCTCGCGCCGGTGATCTCGAATACCGTCATGTCCGGTGTTGTACCAGACGGCGTACGGGGGGTCAGCCCGCGCAGATCACGTCATCGAGCTTGATCGGCCGGGAGTCGAGGCGCACGTACGCGGTGAACGTGTCCGTGCGGTCGTCGCCCCAGTGGGTGGTGACCGTCGCCCAGCCGACGCCGGCCGCCTGGGCGACGGTGACCGTGCCGATGGCGATGTCCTCGGGTTCGTTCTGCGCGCAGAGCAGGACGTCGGACAGCGGGGTGTGAGCCTGCTTGTCCTTGAGCTGCTGCGAGATGCGCAACTCCCGGTCGAGGTCGGAGGGGCCGTGGTGGCCGTAGAAGGAGGTGAGGAAGGCGCTGATGGCTGCGGCGCTGTGCCGGTGGTGGGCGGCGACCGGGGTGGGGTGGGCGACGGCAGGGGTCGGAGCCGGCAGCGCGAGCAGGGGCAGCAGCAGGGCACCGAGGCTGTACGGCGTGATCTTCATGCGGGATGTGTAACCGCCCGGCGTCCGCGTGGGCGGGTGTGGAGCGTGGATCTCACTCCTGTGGGGGGCGGGATTCACCGCACGAGACGCGGGGTTTCGTGCCGGACGGGCGGGCCGCGCCCCCGCCGCGGCCAATTCGCTCGCGGCTCCCGCCCGCCGGTACGTAGGGTCGGGGCATGGGGAAGCCGCTCGTCGCAGTGTTCAGTGGGGCCGGGATGTCCACCGATTCCGGGATTCCGGACTATCGGGGGCCGCAGGGGTTGTGGCGCCGCGATCCCGAGGCGGAGAAGCTCGTCACGTACGCGTACTACATGGCGGATCCGGAGGTCCGGCGCCGCTCCTGGCTGATGCGTGCCGAGATCGGCTCCCTCGGGGCGCGGCCGAATGCCGCGCATCTGGCCGTGGCGGAACTGGAGCGCGGCGGCACCCCGGTCCGGGTGATCACGCAGAACGTGGACGGACTGCACCAGCTCGCCGGGATGCCGCCGCGCAAGGTGTTCGAACTGCACGGGACCGCCCGGGCGGTGGTGTGCACGGCCTGCCACGCCCGGTCGGGAATGGACGAGGCGCTGGCCCGGGTCGCCGCGGGCGAGCCCGATCCCGCCTGTTCGGTCTGCGGCGGGATCCTCAAGTCGGCGACGGTGATGTTCGGCGAGCGGCTCGATCCGGAGGTGCTGCGGCAGGCCGTGGCCGTGGCCAAGGGCTGCGACGTGTTCATCGCGGTGGGGACGACGCTCCAGGTGCAGCCCGCCGCCTCACTGGCCGCGATGGCCGCCGAGGCGGGGGCCCGCCTGATCATCGTGAACGCCGAGGAGACCCCGTACGACTCGCTCGCCGAGGAGGTCATCCGCGAGCCGATCGGAACCGCCCTCCCGGCGCTGCTGTCCCGCATCGCCGGCCGGGGCCCGGCCTGAGACCCGTGTCCGGCCCTGCTCGGGCTACGCCGCGTCGGCCGCCCGTCGCATCTCCGCCGCGTCCAGCTTCTTCATCTTCATCATGGCGGCGGTGGCGGCGGCGGCCCGCTTCGGGTCCGGGTCGGAGATCAGGTCGATGGCGCCGGGCGGGATGACCTGCCAGGACACCCCGAACTTGTCCTTGACCCAGCCGCAGGCGGACTCCTCGCCGCCGTCCTTCGTGAGGGCGTCGTAGTAGTAGTCCGCCTCCTCCTCGTCGGCGCAGTGGATCTGGAACGAGATCGCCTCGGTGAAGGGGAACTGGGGGCCGCCGTTGAGACCGATGAACTTCTGGCCGTTGATCTCGAATTCGACGACCATCACCTCGCCGGCCGGCCCGGGTCCGGCTTCGTTGTAGTAGCCGATCCGCCCGATCTTCCCGTCCTTGAAGACGGACAGGTAGTGGTCGGCGGCCTCTTCCGCGTTGCCGTCGAACCACAGGCACGTGGTGAATCCGCTGCTGCTGCTCATGACTGCCTCCAGGCGGGTGCGTGGTCGGGTGCGGGCGGTGGCGCACCGCCCGCTCCCCCATACAGACCGGCCCCGGGCCCGAAATTCATCGGTGGGCCCGGGGCCGTTGCGTCACGCGTCCTGAATGCACTCCAACGGCTTACGCCGAGGGCTTGGCCCCCATCGCGAGCATCCGGTCGACGACGCGCTCGGCGGCGGCGCCGTCGTCCAGGTCACAGAACTCGGCGCGGAAGGCGGCACGGGCCTCCTTGTACTCCGCCCCGACCGCGTCCGCGCCCCGCACGGCCTCGATCAGGCTCGCCGAGTCGTACAGCAGCGGGCCGGGAGCCTTCTCCGTCAGGTCGAAGTTGAAGGCGCGCAGCGTGCTCCGGTAGTGCTCCAGGTCGTACGTGAAGAGCAGGATCGGCCGGTCGGTCAGCGCGAAGTCGAACAGCGCCGAGGAGTAGTCCGAAATCAGCACGTCGGCGACGAGCAGCAGGTCCGTCGCGTCGGGCCAGCGGGACACGTCGACGACGAAGCCGTCGCGCACGTTGTCCCGGACCTGCTCGGTCACGTGGTGGTGGCCGCGGACCAGGAGGACGTGGTCCTCGCCGAGCTCGCGCCGCGCCGCGTCCAGGTCGATCTGGAGGTCGAGCTTGTAGCCGCCCGACCAGCCCTCGCGGTTCTCGCGCCAGGTCGGCATGTAGAGGACGACCTTCTTGCCCTCGGGCAGGCCGAGCCGGCGGCGGACCTCCGCGATCCGCTGCGCGTCGGGCTTGACGAGCGCGTCGGCGCGGGGGGCGCCGGACTCGATGACCTCGCCCTGGTAGCCGAGGGCCCGCTTGAGGATCGGCGTCGCGTAGGAGCTCGGGGAGGCGAGCAGCGACCACTGGGCGCTGTCGTGCTCCAGGCCCTCCAGGACGTCGGGGCTCGTGTAGTAGTCGTGGATGAAGTCGTGGCCGATCTCCTTGATCGGCGTTCCGTGCCAGGTCTGGACGACGATCTGGCCGGCGCGGCGCTCGAAGCGTCGCGGCACGTTGTCGTTCACGACGTAGTAGCGGGCCCGGGCCAGGACCTCCCAGGCCTCGGCGCTGTCGTACTGGACGGCGCGGGCGGTCGCGGGGACCTCGGCACGGCCGTCGCGGACGAGCCAGACGTGGTCCAGCTTCTCGCCGCGCCGCACCAGCTCGTCGTGGATGGCGCGCGGCGAGTCGCCTGCGCCGTTCCCCTGGTGGGTGTCGTAGACGACGATGTCCTTGACCGGCAGGGCGCGCTGCGCGGGGTAGGTCTCGTACCGGGTGACGCGCTGCGCGTACCGGGTCCGGTCGTGCGGGCTGAGCATCGGGTCGGCGACGAGCACCATGCGGTCGTAGAAGCGGGCCTCGACCCGCATCCGGCGGCCCAGCACGGTCAGGGCGTGCGGTCCCGCGTGCAGGGCGGTGGGTGCGAACTGCACCGGCGCCCCGCGGTCGACGCCGAGCAGGCCCGCGGTGGTGCCGCCCTGGGCGAGCGGGCGCAGCGTGGGCCACCAGCGGCCCTGGGGCAGCGTGGTGCGGCCGGCGTAGGGCTCGGGGAGGACGGGTTCGAAGGTGGACTCGAAGCGGTCGCCGTCCCGGGTGACGGGGTAGCTGAACTCGGTGCCGTGCGCGTCGTGCAGGACCAGCTCGTAGGGCTCGTCGGTGGGCGCGACGAAGCGGCCCTTCAGGGTGAGGGTGCCGTCCTGGCTCGCGACCGAGTCGACCAGCGGCGGCGAGGGCTGCACAGAGAGGGTCAGGTGTCCGGTGTTGCCGCGCTTGGCGAAGAGGGAGCGGCCGGTCTCCCCGCCGGTCAGGGGCACGACGAGGCCGGCGAAGCCGCCGCGCTCGTCGTGCGCGAGCCGGTGCTCGGAACCGTCCGCGGCGACGACGGTCATGCTCCACGGCTCGGGGGTCCACTGCCCGGGCTCGCACGGGGCGTCCGGTACGGCGGCCAGGTCGGCCAGCGGTACGCGCACGGTGAACGGGAGCCGCCCGCCCGCGACGGCGGCGTCGGTCTCGACCGGGAGGGTGAGGACGGTGCCGGTGGAGACGTGCTCGGCGCGCAGGGTCGCGCCGGCGCCGATCTCGGCGGAGAGCTCGCCGATCACCTCGACGGCGTCGTCGCCGGCCGGCCGGACGTCGAGGGCGCGGGCCCGGACGGTCTCGACCTGGATGGTGAGGGCACCGGTGGAGTTCGGGACGATGCGGACGTCCGGGGCGACCCAGTGGGCGGGCGGGTTCTGGCCGCTGTCGGACTCGCCGCCCTTGAGGCGGGCGCGGTGCAGGCCGCCGGCGCCGGTGACGGCGATGGACGTGGTCCATATGCCGTCGGTCCACTTGCCGCCCGACTGGAAGACGGTGGGGTCGACCACGGCGGTGAAGCCGGCCCAGTCGGCGTGCCGCAGGGCGAGGTGCGGGGCGTTGACGGTGGCCATCGGGGAGGCGACCGTGCGAGTGCTGACGACGGTGCGGCGTCGCTTGCCGCCCTCACGGAACACCAATATCTTGCGCGAGCCGAGGCGGCTTTCCGCGCCGAGGTGGCCGGGTACGGCGTAGCCCCGCAGCAGCAGCTTGCCGTCGCTCCAGACGGCCTGCTCCAGGCGGCTGACGACGCGGCGCTCGCGCGGGCCGAGGGTGAGGATCTTGGCGGGGACCGGCGGACGGCCGTGCAGGAACGGGTAGTCGGCCTGCGGGCGGGCCAGGCCCTTGACCGGAACGCTGTACGAGTAGTCGCTCTGGTGCTGGGTGAGGGCGATGAAGTCCTCGACGCGGCCTTCGCCGGCCAGGTACGCCTTGAGGCGGTCGGCGACGGTCAGGTCGGACCAGGGGCCGGTGCCGATCTCGCGGACGAGGCCGCCGACCTCCTTGACGAAGGCGGCGCGGAAGTCGGCCCCGCCTTCGCCGACGTACTTGTAGATGAGCGGGAGCTCCTCGCTCAGCACGTTGTAGTCGTAGTCGCGCAGGTAGCGGACGTACTTGGCGCCCTCCTTGGCCTTGAGGGCCTCGCGGACCAGGCGGACGGAGGTCACGCGGTCGATCAGGGAGACCGGGTCGGTGGAGCGCTGGGTGATGGAGCGCTCCCCGGTCTCGCGGACGCGCCAGTGGTAGACGCAGTCGCTGAGGATGTCGACGCTGGAGGCGAAGTAGTGCGCCGGGATGCTGACGGGGGCGTCCTCGTAGAGGATGCCCTCGGGGTACTGGAAGCCGTGCTCGTCCCAGAAGGTGCGCCGGTAGACCTTGTTCCAGGCGGTGCGGTCGGTGACCAGCGCCGGGAACTTGGAGATGTGGGTCTTCAGCTGGGTCTTGGCGAACGCGGCCCGGTGGCCCCAGGACTGCTGCATGCCGACGGAGCGGAAGCGCTTCACGTTGCCGCCCGCGAAGTCCGAGCCGGTCTCGTCGAGTGCGGCGATCATGCGCTCGTAAGCGTAGTCCGGCATCGTGTCGTCGCTGTCGACGAAGGCCAGGTACTCGCTGTCCTTGGAGGCGTGGCGGGCGCCGACGTTGCGGGCGGCGCCGAGGCCGGCGTTCTCCTGCATGACGACCCGGAAACGCTTGTCCCGCGCGGCGAAGGCCTTGGCGATGACGGCGCTGGTGTCGGTGGACCCGTCGTCAACGAGGATGCACTCGAAGTCGGCGAACGTCTGGGCTGCAATGGACTCCAGGCACTCGTCGAGATAGAGCTCGACGTTGTAGACGGGGACGACGATGCTCAGGCGCGGGGGCATGGGTAGCGAGTTCTCCAGCGTTTCAAGCTATTTCGATGATCAGGTGATGAGAGCATCCTACTCGGTAACGAGATGATAAAGTCCCCCCATCCTGGACATAAGGGCCTGCAGCCCCGAGGCGGACGGCAAAGAATTCAGCCGCCCGCCACCTGGAGGTCGGGGTCTGACCGAACGTCCGCTCAGACTTCGAGCTCGTTCT
Source organism: Streptomyces sp. NPDC086989 (assembly GCF_044745505.1). Taxonomy (NCBI): domain Bacteria; kingdom Bacillati; phylum Actinomycetota; class Actinomycetes; order Kitasatosporales; family Streptomycetaceae; genus Streptomyces; species Streptomyces sp. NPDC086989. The sequence continues at coordinate 119,636 of NZ_JBIVAL010000005.1, read as the reverse complement.
CGATCTTCTTGAGCTGGTGTCGGGCCATGGCGAGGTTGGCTCGACCGCGGTCGAGCGCGAGGTAGAGGAAGAAGCCCTTGCTCCCCCGCCCCTTCAGCAACCGGATCAGGTGGTACTGGGTCCCGAGGGTGATCAGGATGTCCTCGATCTCCTCCTTCAGGCCGAGCATGTCCATGGTGCGGACCTTGGCGCGGACCACGTCGGTGTTGCCGGCCGCGGCCACCTGGAGGTCGAGTTCCTTGCCGCCGCCGATGGTGCCGAGCGCCATGCCACTGTCGTAGTCGACCAGGGCGGCACCGATCGCGCCGTCGATGGTGGCGGTGGCTTCCTTGAGTGCGGTCTCCACGTTGGCCATGAGTGGCTCCTCTGTCTTCTTCCGCTTGTACGGGTTGATATGGGTGGTTACGTAACGGTGTGAGATGAAGCGTGCTGGTGTGGGCTGATTCGTATGGGTGTGGATTCCCCGGCGGATCCGGCGGGGTGCGCGGACCGGCTACCGGTCCGCGCCGGGATGGACGGGCGGTACGGGGGGCAGCGGCGGGACGGGCGGCACCTCGGGTCCGCGGCGCCCGAGGATGTGGTCGATGAGCTCCGCTATCCGCACGCTGGAGCGGCGGGCCTCCAGATGGAGCCGGCCGACGTTGACGCGGGGCTCCGCTATGAGGGTGAGGACGGCGGCGTCCCCGGCCGCGTACGTCGCCACGTATCCGTGTTCGCCGCGGATCAGCAGCTCGCGGAACCCGCCTTGGCCGGTGGTGTCGCTGAGCCGCTGGGCCACGCCGAGGGCGGCCGCGGTCAGGGCCGCGACGGACTCCACCTCGGTGGCCGCGCTGTCCTGTGCGAGCACGAGGCCGTCCGCGCTGCCGGCGAGGGCGCCGGTGAGCTGGGGGACCCGGGCCCGCAGCCTGCGGAGCTCGGCGAGTATGTCGGCCTCGGCCTCGGGGGGCACCATCGCCGTGCTCATGTCGGCCTTTCTCCTTTCGGGCTGCCTCCGCTCGGAGCGGTCGGCGCGCTCGGAGCGCAGAGCCGGTCGCAGCGGGAGCCTCACAGGCTTGCCTCCAGTGCGTCGCGTAACCGGCGAAGCAGCGCCACGTCCGGGGATTGGGTCTGGGTCATCCAGTCGGGCAGGGACGTTTCGACCGGTGTCGGCGCCGGTTCGTGCGGGGTCTCGACCAGTCCGGCCGCCGCGAGGCGCCGTACGTCGAGCAGGGTGTGGAACGCGGGCCGGCCCAGCACCCACGCGAGGTCCGCGGGGGTCCGTACCCCGTTCGCGCGGGCCAGCAGGGTCCGCTGGCGGGCGGTGACGGTCTGGCCGGGGGCGGCGGCCCGGGGCACCACGGGGGAGGTGTCCAGCAGCGGGTAGGGCCACACCGCGTCGAGCAGCTCCCGCCGGCGGCGGGTCTCGCGCTCCACGGCGGCGGCCGGGACCGAGCGGACGGACCCGATCCAGTGGGTGGCGCCGCGGCGGAAGCGGGAGGGCCCGGTCCCCGGGGACAGGGCGAAGAAGGCGGCGTCGAAGATGGCGGCGAGATGGCAGATCTCCAGCTCGCCTCCGGCCAGGCCCCCGCTGTCGACGAGGAAGCGGGCGACCTGGCGGCGGGCGCCGGCCCGGTCCACGGCCTCGCGCCAGCGTTCGGGGGCGAGCCCGCCGCCGGTGGTGAGCAGGACGTCGAGGCCGGGGGTGGCCGGGCTCTCGGCGTGGACTATTCGGCCGTCCTCCAGGAAGAGCGTGCCGCGGTCGCGGAGCAGGGCGCCGGTGGCGCGCTCGGCGGCCAGCCGGGTCAGGAGCGGGGAGACGGCGACGGTGGCGAGGCCACCCACCTGGGTGCCGTTCATCTGAGGACCAGCTCCTCGGCGAGCGCACGGAGTCTGTGCCGGGCGAGGGCGAGGTTGCCGTCGGCGCGGTCCAGCCAGAGGTGGAGGAAGACGCTGCTGTCGAAGCTGGTCTCGACGAAGCGGAGGACGTGGTATCCGGTGCGGGTGGTGACGATCAGGTCCTCCACGGGCTGGCCCAGGAGCTCACCCGGTGCGGTGTCCGTCCCCGGCTGGGCGAAGGACTCGTATTCGGCGGCCGCCCGGGCCAGCTCGGCGGTCTCGGCAGCGGTGGTCTCGTGGTCTCCGACGGGCGAGTCCCCGGCGGTGCCGAGGGCCAGTCCGCTGCTCCAGTCGACCAGCGCGGCCCCCCGCGCACCAGGCAGGGCCATGGCTTCGAGCAGGCATTCGTCGATCCCGGGCACGCGGGCTCCCCTCCCGGCCAGACGTGCGAAGTGCACGGTCTACGGCGCGACAGGAGGGAACTTACTCACGTTCCCCAGCGCGGAAGGGGCTTCTGGCATTTTCCGCGGGAACATGCACGGAACAGCGCGGCAGCTTGGCCGGAACCAGTCGACTTCTGATCACGAATGATGATCACGGCCGTCGGCCGGGCAAGGGGCGCACCGGGAGTTCACGAGGCAAGCGGAAGGTGGTCCGTGAGCCGGAAGGCGCCGCCCTCGCGCTCGACGTACCCCTCGTGGCTGAGGGTGCGCAGCAGGTGGTACACGGTGGGCAGGGGGATGCCGGTGACCCGCGCGAGCCGTTTCGCCGTCGCCCCGCCCTCGGCGTACATCGCCTCGACCAGGCGCAGCGCCCGCTGCACGGAACCGATCAGGGTGGGTGCGCTGTCCTTCTGGCTTCCGTCGGTGCCCATGCATACTCCCCCTGCTCCGGTGCGAGTCCTGGCACCCCCATGAAAGTCGCTCACCGCCCGCAATCCCAGTTGACTCGCCACATCCGGACATGAGATCACCGACGCCCCCGTCCCCGCTCCCTCCGGACGCGACCGGGCCGGGGGCACGGGTGCTACCGGGTGCACGTCACGAAGGCCGGGAGCGGGGTCTCCTCGATCAGGCGGCGCGGCAGCGACAGGGCGAAGCGGTGTTCGAGGACGGCGAGGGTGCGGCGGTCGCGCTCCGCCCCGGGTTCGTCCTCGGGGCCGGCGTGGGTCCCGTCCGGTTCGAGGAGCCCGGCGGCGACGAGTTCCGGGAGCAGGAAGTCGGGCTGGCGGCCGCCGCGCCAGCACTCCTCGCCCAGGCCGAAGCAGCACACCACCTCGCCGTCGCGGGCGTACGCGAACTGCCGGGGCGGGTGGTCCGGCTGGGGGTCGAGGTGGACGGCCTCGGCGCCGGACCGGGAGACCTCGGCCAGTCGTTCCGCGCCGGCCGGCAGGCCGTGCTCGACGGCGAAGGACCAGCCGGCCCAGCTCCCGACCCGGGCGACTCCGTCGCCGTCCATCGTCTCGCCCGCCAGGCTCCAGGCGTCCCGCGCGCCCAGCGGGCCGGGCCGGACGCCCGGCACCGCACCGAGGCGCAGCGCGAGTTCACCCGGTGGTACGCCCCGGGCGAAGGTGAGGCCGACGTACCAGCCGTCCCAGTCCGCCAGCCACCGGATGCCGTCGCGCGTGCCCTCGGTCGTCTCCACGGTCTCCTCCGCCCCCTCGCGTCGTGCCGGTACTCCCCCGGCGGCACCATAGTCAGTGCACGGGCGCTCCGGGAGGAGGCGTTCGACCAACGCGGCGACGAGCCCCTCCCCCGCATACGGGTCGAGCAGCGCGGGACGGCGCTCCGGGTTCTGGCCCATGGGTGGTTCCCTGACGGCGTGAGCCGGGGGCGGGGGTGGCGGGTGTCGGGCGGTGGCGCAGCGCGGCGCTGGAGCCGCTCCGCAGGCAGTGGTCCGGGCCCGCCGGCGGAGGCGGGACGGTCCGGGCCCTCCCCACCGCGCCCTCCCCCGTGTCACTCTGCCCGTCATGGAGCGGATCATCGAGGAGATACGAGAGGACCTGTCCCGCCGCATCGCGGTGACGGCGGACCGGCTCGCCGACCGGACGCTGGCCGAGGATCCCGCGTACGCCGCGCTGCTCGGGCGGGCCGAGCTGCGCGAGCGGATCCACCGCAACCTGCGGCAGTCGGTGGACGGCCTGGTCCGCGGCATCCGCGGACTGCCCGTGGAACTCGCCGACGCCCGGGCCACCGGCGTCCTCCGGGCCGAACAGGGCCTGCCGCTCGCCTCGCTGCTGCGCACCTACCGGCGCGGCGGCCGCCTGGTGTGGCAGGACCTCCACGAGGCGGTGGCCGTGCACGACCCGGCCGCGCTGCCGCGGCTGCTGCCGGCCGCCGCCGTGCTGTGGGACGTACTGGACCAGCTGACGGACGCGGTGGCCGACGCGTACCGGCGCACGCAGGCCGCGCGCTGCGACCGCGACCGGGAGCGCCGGGCGGCCCTGCTGGACGCGCTGCTCGACGGTGCGGGCCCCTCGGACGGCCCCGCGGCCTCGGAGGCTGCGGCGCAGCTGGGCCTTCCCGAGCGCGGCCGGTTCGCGGTCGTCGTCCTCGCCCCCGGCGGGACGGCCGGCCCCGGCGGGACCGCGGATGCGGGCGGGGCCGGCCGGATCGGCGGTGAGCCGGGCGCCGACGGCCCGCGCGTGCTGTGGCGGATCCGCGCCGACGGGGAGACCGGGCTGCTGGAGCTGGGCCACCATCCGCTGGAGTCCGTACGGGAGCTGCTCGGCCCGCTCGGGGCCCGGGCCGGGGTCAGCCCGGTGGTGGAGGCCCCCGGCGACCTGGCCAGGGCGCGCTGGCTGGCCGCGCTGGCGCTGCGCACCGTCCCGGCGTCGGGCGGTCCGTGCACCGCCCTGCTGGACGAGCGGCTGCCGACGGCGCTGGTCGCCTCGCAGGCCGAACTGGCGGGGCGGCTGCGGCAGGTGGTGCTGGGACCGGTACTGGCGTTGCCGGCCGAGGACCGCCGGGTGCTGCTGACCACGCTGGGCACCTGGCTGACCTGCCGGGGCTCGACGACGTACGCCGCCCAGCGGCTGTACTGCCACCGCAACACCGTCTCGAACCGGCTGCGCCGCCTGGAGCAGCTGACCGGCCGGACGCTGTCGGACCCGGCGCACGTGGTGGAGCTGGCGCTGGCCCATGCGGCGGTGCTCCAGCGGGCAGCGGGCGCGTCGGCCGCGACGGCCTCATCCGCCGCGCCGGGCGCACCGGCCACATCCGCCGCGCCGGGCGTACCGGGCGACGCGAAGCCGCCGGCCGGCCGGGGCGCGCGGCGGAGCGGGTGAACGGGGGGACTACTGCGTCGCCTGCGCCGGTTCGGGCGGTACGGCCCGCCGGGCCGACTCCAGCAGGTACGGTACGTCGATCACCGCCACCCCCGGGGTGAACAGCAGCCGGGCCTTGAGCCGGAGCGCGTTCTGGTTGTGCAGGGGCTGCTCCCACCAGTGCCCCACCACGTACTCGGGGATCACCACGGACAGCACGTCCGTGCCCTCGGCGGCGGCCAGTTCCTGCACGTGGGCGAGGACGGGCCCGACCACCTCCCGGTACGGGGAGTGCATGATCTTCAGCGGGACGCCCGGGTCGTGCTCCGCCCAGGCCTCGCGCAGCCGGCGCGCGTCCTCCTCGTCGGCCGCGACGGTGACGGCGGTCAGGGTGTCCGGGCGCAGTCCCTGTGCGTAGCCGAGCGCCTTCAGGGTGGGGGCGTGCACGTTGGCGACCAGGACGAGTACGTGGTGGCGGGAGGGTCTGCGCGGTTTGATCCCGGGGGCGACGGCGACCTGGGCGGAGACCCGGTCGTAGTGGCGGCGGACGCCCTTCATGCCGAGGAAGAGCACCGGCATCGCGATGACGACCAGCCAGGCGCCGTGGGTGAACTTGGTGATCAGCACGATGACGAGGACGACGGCGGTCATGGTGGCTCCGACCGCGTTGATCGCCAGCCTGCGGTGGATGTGGATGCGCTGGTCCCGGGGCGTGTCCGGGGCGGCGAGTTCCCGTCGCCAGTGCCGGACCATGCCCGCCTGGGAGAGGGTGAAGGAGACGAAGACGCCGATGATGTAGAGCTGGATGAGGCGGGTCAGCTGGGCGTCGAAGGCCACGATGAGGGCGATGGCGGCGAGGGCGAGCAGCACGATGCCGTTGGAGTAGACGAGCCGGTCGCCGCGGTTGAAGAGCTGGCGGGGCGCGTACCGGTCCCTGGCCAGGATGGAGGCGAGCATCGGGAAGCCGTTGAAGGCGGTGTTCGCGGCGAGGATCAGCACGCCCGCGGTGACTGCTTGGAGCAGGTAGAAGAGGAAGTGCCAGTTCCCGAAGGTGGCGCGGCCGATCTGGGCGAGCGCGGTGGACATCGGGGTGCCGGGCGGCAGGCCCAGTTCCGTCGGGTCGGCGGCGACGTGCACCTCGTACACCATGGCGAGGACGGTGATGCCGAGGAACATGGTCACCGACAGGGCGCCCATCGCGGCCAGGGTGTTCGCGGCGTTGCGGCTCTTGGGCTTGCGGAAGGCGGGCACGCCGTTGCTGATCGCCTCGACGCCGGTGAGGGCCGTACAGCCGGAGGCGAAGGCCCGCATGGCCAGGAGGACCAGGCCGAGGCCGGTGAACGTGCCCTCGGGGGTGATCGGGAGGTCGGCGGATTCGGCGTGGATGGTCTCACCGGTCGCGAGCCGGGCCGCCGCCACGGCGAACATGAGGTAGATGACGAGGACGAAGCCGTAGGTCGGTACGGCGAAGATGCGTCCCGACTCCCGTACGCCGCGCAGGTTCATCAGCATCAGCAGCACCACGAACCCCACCGACAGCGCGACTTCGTGGTCACTGAGGGAGGGAACGGCCGAGGTGATCGCATCGACGCCGGAGACGACGGAGACGGCGACGGTCAGCACGTAGTCGACGAGCAGTGCGCTGGCGGCCGTCAGGGCGGCGGTCTGGCCGAGGTTCTCGGAGCTGACGACGTAGGCACCGCCGCCGCCGGGATAGGCGTGGCAGGTCTGCCGGTAGGAGGCGACGACCACGATCATCAGGAAGACGATGGCGGCGGCCGCGTACCAGGCGAGGTGGAGCAGCGTGACACCGCCGAGGGCGAGGATCAGCAGGATCTCCTCGGTGGCGTAGGCCACCGAGGAGAGCGGGTCACTGCAGAAGATCGGCAGCGCGAGCCGTTTGGGCAACAGGGTCTCGCCCAGTCGTGCGGTGTCGAGCGGTTCACCCACCAGCACGCGCTTCAGATTGATACGCCTCATCCCGGCATGATCGTGCATATTTCATGCACTATGTTCCCTTTTGAGGCTGTGTCATACCGCGGACCCGGCCAGTTCCTCGGCCCGGTGAGCCAGCCACAGGTCGTGGCGGGCGCTCGGCGACTGCAGCAGCGAACGCTCCAGCAGGGCCTCGATCCGGGTCAGCCGCTTGCGGGTGCCGGGCACCGAGATGCCGAGTGCGGCCGCCGCCGGAACCAGGTGGGCGTCGTTGCGCAGCCAGACCCGCACGGTGTCGCGGGCGCCGGGCGGGGCGTCCGGCCCGGTCAGCGGCTCCAGGTGGGCGCGGGCCCAGCTCGCCAGGTCGGGGTGGCTCAGTACGGCGTCCAGCGCACCCGGACCGTCCGGACCGCCGGCCGCGCCGCCCGGGGAGTTGTCCGCCCCGCCCGGGGTCAGCCGCAGCGCGAGCGAGAGCGCCGCCTGTTCGGGCAGCCTGGCGAGGTCCGTGCCGAGCACCGCCTCGATCAGGCGCAGCCGGCTGGCCAGGGTGTTGCGGTGGACCTTCAGCAGCCGCGTCGCGTGCGGGCCGAAGTTCAGCCAGGCGTGGGCGGTGGCCCGCAGCTCCTGTGCGCCGGGGTCCTGCGGGCGGCGCGGCTCGTACGCGTGCAGGGGCGCGAGCAGCGCCTCGGCCCAGCGGCTGCCCGCCGCGTGCGCGGCCAGCTCCAGCTCCGGCCCGGGGCCGAAGCGGGCGTTCCGCCCGGCGCGGCCGCGGGCGACGGCCAGGGCGTGGAAGGCCTGGGTGTAGGCGGCCGGGGCCTCGCGCAGCCGCAGGTGCCCGCTGACCCCGACCGCGCGTTCCCGGGCCTGCCCCACCAGTGCCTCGGCGAGGGGGTCGTGCCCGCCACCGGCGCCGGCCGGGCCGGCGGGGACCAGGGCGATGAGGTGGCGCACGTACACCGGGCAGCGCACGGTCCAGGCCCGGCCGCCCGTCAGCTCCGCGAAGAGCCGGGCCACCTCACCGCGCGCCCCGGCCCGGCATTCCACGACGTACATCCGCAGCGGATCGGGCAGCGAGGGGCTCAGCGCCTCGGCGATCTGGTGGGCGGTGGAGAGCCCGCCGTTCATCAGCAGGTGCAGGACGGCCTCGCGGGCCCGCGATTCGGCGCGCTCGGCCCGCTCCTCGCGCCGCTCGGCCTCCTCGGCGCGCAGGACGAGGGCCAGCACCGCGGCGGCGTCCCCGAGGAGCGCGGACGCCCCGGGACGGTGCGGCAGGTCGAGTACCGCGGCCAGGGCGCGGCTCCCGTCCAGCGCGAACAGCAGCGCGGCCGAACGCTCGCCGTGCAGGACGGCCGAGCGCACGCCGCGGGCGCTCAGCTCCGCGGCCCCGCGGACGGCGAGTTCCGGACCGGCCGTACCCCCGGCCTCGACCACGCCGGTCCAGCCGCCCAGCCGGGCGGCGAGCCACTCCAGGACCGCGGCCGAGCCGCCGGAGTGGGCGAGCCGGTGCAGCTTGAGGACGTCCTCGGACCGGCTGCGGGAGCGGTCCGCGGACGACGGCGCCGCCGCGGGCGGGATCGGTTGGTGCGAGATGACGGGCTCCTTCCGGTCCGGGTCGCTTCCGCGCTCGGTCACGCGGCGCACACACTGTGCCCAGTGTTACCCGTACCGCCCGGTCGCTGTGCAGGGCGGACCCTGCGGACCGGCCGGCGCCCGCCTACGTTTGACCACGAGCGGTCGGGCCCCGGCATCGACGGGGGAGTCGCCGGGGCCCCTCTCGCTCACATCCGGGCGGCCGCGCTGCGGATGGCCTCACGGATGCGGAAGTAGGTGCCGCAGCGGCAGATGTTGGCGATCGCGTCGATGTCCTCGTCGGTGGGCGTGCTCGTCCGCTTGAGCAGGGCGACCGCGGCCATGATCTGGCCGGGCTGGCAGAAGCCGCACTGGGAGACGTCCTGTTCGAGCCAGGCCTCCTGCACGGGGTGCAGCTCGTCGCCGTTCGCCAGTCCCTCGATGGTGGTCACGGTCTTCCCGTGGCACGCGGAGACGGGCACCACGCACGGGCGGATGTCCGCCCCGTCGAGATGGCTGGTGCAGGCCTTGCAGACGTCGACGCCGCAGCCGTACTTGGGGCCGCGCACGCCGAGCAGGTCGCGCAGGACCCACAGCAGGGGCAGATCGTCGGGCGCGTCCACGGTGACGCTCCGCCCGTTGACGGTGAAGGTGTGCGAGGGCACGGCGGACTCTCCTGAACCGGGCTGTCGGCTAGCGGGGGTAGGGGGTGAAGTCGACGTCGAAGTCGAGGGGGAAGCTGCGCGGCTTGGCACCGGTGGCCCTGGCCCAGGCGTTGGCGATCGCGCCGACCGCCGCGGGGACGCCGAGCTCGCCCGCGCCACCGGGCTCCTCACCGGTGGCCGGCAGCACGAAGACCCGGACGTCGCGCGGGGTGTCGCGCTGCCGCGCCCAGTGGAACTGGCTGTAACTTCCCTCCAGCGGGAGACCCTTGTCGAGGTGGAGCCCGGCCTTCAGGGTGGTGGAGATCGCGTCGGTGAGGCCGCCGATCATCTGGGCCTCCAGTCCGCGCGGGTTGACGGGCAGGCCCACGTCGACGGCGATGACGGCCTTGGTGACGCGGACGTGCTCCCGGTCGCGGGCGTCGATCTCGACGAGGCAGGCGGTACGGGACTTGTACTCCTCGTGGAAGGCGATGCCCTGCGCGCAGCCCGCCGGCATCGGCCGTCCCCACTCCCCCTCCGTCGCCGCCTTGTCCAGCACGGCGCGCTGGGCGTCGGTCTTCAGGAAGGTGCGCCGGAACCGGTACGGGTCCTTGCCGGTCCGCGCGGCGAGTTCGTCGACCACGATCTCCTCGGCGCCCCGGGTGTTGGCGGAGTACACCGAGCGCCAGGACCCCGTCGGAATGCCGGTGGGCACCTCGCTCAGTCCGTGGGTGGTGAGCCCGAAGTGGTAGGGGGACTTGATCGTCGTGTGGAAGAGGGTCTGCGCGAGGGCGGCGTTGCCGATGCCGGGCGGGAGGCTGGCCGCGGTGGCGGTGATGATCTCGCCGAGCCCGTGCCGGAAGTCGGTCTCGGCGGCGGCCACCCGGTGCTCGAACGAGAGCACCTCGCCCAGCAGATGGGTGGCGCGGATCTTGTGGTGCGTGGCGGGGCGCATCCGGCCGTGCCGGGTGTCGTCGACGCGGGTCCACATCAGCCGTACGGGACGGCCGCAGGCCTTGGAGACGCGGGCCGCCTCCAGCGCCGCGTCGAAGAAGAGCCGCCGGCCGAAGGAGCCGCCGGCCTGGACGACGTGCACCGTGACCTTGTCGAGCGGCAGCCCGAGGTCGGCGGCGATCGTCTCGCGCGCCACGATCGGGGACTTGAGCCCGGACCAGATCTCGGCGCGGTCCTCCCGTACGTCGGCCACGGCGGAGTTGGTCTCCATGGGGGCGTGGCTGACGAACGCGAAGTCGAACTCGGCGTCCACGTAGGGGGTGAGCAGCGGCGGCACGAGCAGCGGCGGGGTGGCGGCGCGCAGTGCGGCGCGGATCTCCGCGTCCGAGAGCCGGTCCGCGGGACCCGGCCCCCACGTGACCTGGAGGGCGGCCCTGGCGTCGAGGGCTTGGCCGAAGGTCTCGGCGACGACGGCGACCCCGGTCGGGACGGTGACCACGTGCAGGACGCCGGGCATGGCGCGGACGGCGGCCAGGTTGGCGACGGACGTGACGCTTCCGCCGAGGGTGGGCGGGCGGCGGACCACGCAGGGTTTGGCGCCGGGCACGTCGAGGTCCAGGGTGTACTGCTGGGCGCCGGTCACCATGGCGCGGGCGTCGATGCGGCCGGTGGCCCTGCCGACGAGGGTGTGCGTCGACGCCTTCTTCGGGACGGCGCCGAGGACGGTCAGGGCGGGGTCGGCGGCGGCCGCGGCGAGGCCGCCGTAGTCGGCGGTGCGGCCGTCGGGGGCCCGTACGGCGCCGTCGGCGGTGGTCAGCGAGGAGGCGGCGAGGTTCCACCTGCGGGCGGCCGCGGCGACCAGGCGGGCCCGGGCGGTGGCGGCGGTCTGCCGGACGGGGCCGTAGAGGGAGCGGACGGAGTTGGAGCTCCCGGTGAGCTGGTTGAACAGCAACTCCGGTCGCGCGTCGTCCAGTTCCACGCGGACGGAGGCCAGCGGCACGTCGAGCTCTTCCGCGACGAGCATGGCGACGGCGGTGGTGAGGCCTTGGCCGACCTCCTCGCGCGGCAGCCGGAAGCGGACGGTGCCGTCCGTCTCCACGGACAGCGCCAGCAGGGCGGAGGTCGGCGCGCCGGCCAGGATGAACAGGTCGCCGAGGTCGACCAGATCGGCCGGGGCGGGCAGGGTCGGGACCACGGCGTGGGCGGACTGCGGGGCGAGGGCGTCGGCGCCGGCCCGGGTGACGAGGGCGAGCGTCGGCGCCGCGACGAGGTGCGTGAGGAAGGAGCGGCGGCTCTGCCCGGTCATGTTGCTGTGTCCCCGCCCTGCGCGGGCCCGCCTTCGCGGGCCTCCCCGAGTCGTTACCGGCACGTAGCGTAGCGATCACCGGGTGAGGTGGGAAGCGGAGCGTCGTCACTGCCGTGCGCGGACGGGGTCCTTCGTTCGGGGGGTAACCCGGCGGGGGCGCCGAACCGGCCGCGGTGCCGTTTTTGCGGCCCGAGGACTCGCACACCTCGTCCGTACGATCGATCCGCCTCCTCCGGAGGGCCGGTTTCCGGCCGCGGGAGGACGATGGGAGCAGGAGCGGCGCCACGCCGGCAGCCGCATGCGCCGAAACGCAGGAGGAGGTGTGCGGCGGTGACGATGTACATGGACGTCCACCACGGCATGAAGGGCATCACGGAAGCCGAGCTGATGGCCGCCCACAACGCGGACCTGGCGATCGAGGGCGACGAGAAGGTGCACTTCGAGCGCGCCTGGGCCGACCCCGTGTCCGGCACGGTGTACTGCCTGTCCGAGGCGCCCTCGGCGGAGGCGGTCATGCGGATCCACGAGCGCACCGGACACCCGGCCAGCGAGATCCACGCGGTGCCGATCGTCGTGTGACACCGGGGGCGGCCGCGGACAGCCCTTCCGGGCGGGCCCGGAAGGGCTGTCCGGAATCGTTCGTACAGGCTTGGCCGGGCCGGGGAGGCCCTAGGCATATGCCCGAAGCAAGGCCTGTACGGATGTTGCCAAACGCCTTACGGGCCGTGGCGGCCTGTGCAACAGTCGTAACCGGTCCTTCCTTCAGACGTTGGCCGTACCGCGCCGCCTGTATCGGAGTTCTCATGCCGTCCCACCTCTTCGCGGACCGTCCCGCGCAGCCGCCCGAGCCGGGGTCGGTGGACGCACTGATCTCGCAGACCCGGCGGCTGCGCGGCGAGGTGGACGCGGTGCGCCGTGACACCGCCGTGGACGACGACGACGCCCAGGGCCGCTGGCAGCGCGCCCTGTGTGACCTCGCCGTCCACCAGCTCGACGACTTGGGCGAACACCTGGGCCAGCTCAAGGAAGGCCTGCCCGTCGCCCCCGATCTGAGGGAGCTCCCCGACGACGACGCGGGGACGGACGCCGGGCCCGAGGCGCAGCAGGTGCGCGTCGGCAGCGCCGAGTGGAACCTGCTCACCGACGAGGTCAACTGGTCCGAGGAGCTCTTCCAGATCTTCGGCCGCTCGCCCGAGGCCGGCCCGCTGCCCCTCGACGAACTCGGGTCCACCCTCTTCTCCGAGGACCAGCCGCTGCTCACCTCCATGGTGACGGCCTGTCTGGTCGACGGGAGACCGATCGACGGCGAGTTCCGCATCGTCCGGGCCGACGGCCGCGTCCGGACGTTGCACATGCGAGGCGAGCCGGTACTCGACTCCGACGGTTGCACGGCCTCCATGTGGGCCGTGTTCCGGGACGTGAGTGAACTGCGCCGGAGCCAGCGCGCCGTGCGCGAGTCCCGTGACTCGCTGCAGCGCCGGCAGGAGATCGCGCAGACCGAGCACCGGCTGGCGGTCGAGCTGCAGGAAGCCGTGCTCCCCCCGTGGCGCGGCTCCCTGCGGTTCCCGCACCACACCACCGGCGCCCTCGACGTCGCCGCGCACTATCTGCCCGCGGCGACGAGCGCGCTGATCGGCGGGGACTGGTACGACGCGCTGGACCTGCCCGACGGACGCTCGCTGCTGACCGTCGGCGACCTCACCGGGCACGGTGTCACGGCCACCTCCGGGATGGCGATGATGCTCGGCGCCCTGCGCGGCATGGCCATGGCCGGGATCGAGCCGGGCCCGCTGATGGGCTGGCTCAACCAGCTGCTGGAGGCCTCCGTACAGCCCGCGCTCGGCTCGGCCGTCTGCTGCCGTTACGATCCGGCGCGTCGCGTACTGTCCTGGGCGCAGGCGGGCCACTCCGCCCCGCTGCTGTTCCGCGGCGGCTCCGGCCGCTCCCTGCAGCCACCGGAGGGCGTCCTGCTGGGCGCGACCTCCGGGGCGGCGTACGGGCAGGCCGAGGAACGACTGGAACCCGGCGACGTGTTGGTCCTGCGCACGGACGGACTGACGCCGTGCAGCATCGAGTTCAGCCGGGCGGACGGCACTGAGCGGCTGCTGGCCCTCGCGCCGCGGTTCACGGCCGCGGGGTCGGCGCAGGACTGCGTGCGGATGGTGGTCGAGGAGTTCGGCGGAGGTGAACGCGAGGACGACGCCTGCGTCTTGGTGGCCAGGGTCGGGGGCTGAGCTCCCGCGACGGGCCGACGGGTACCGCTTCAGGGCCGCGCCGCACGGCGCGGCCTTTCTCGTCCGGGTACGGGGGCGTCCCGTGCGACTGCGGCTGGCGATGGGGACGGCGGCGGGGCGGATGCCGGTCCGGGGTGCCCGCGCAAGGCCTAGACGCTGCGCTGCGACGGGCTGTTGGGCAGGGCCAGTTCGATCTCCGCGCGCAGGTCCTCGATCCGAGCGTACCCGGCGTACTGGCCGGTCAGCCGGTACATCTCGCGCAGCCGGTCCCAGGTCCGGTGCGAGGAGGTCTCGTTCATCGAGACCAGCGCGAGCCGCGCGTAGCGGTCGGCCTGCTCCGGATCGTCGGCGATGAAGCAGGCGGACGCCATGGAGATGTAGTCGAAGATCTGCGAGCGCTGGTGACCGCCGGACCGCAGCCGCAGCGCCTCCCGGGCGTGCCGCTGCGCGATCGGCGCGACCGAGGGGTCGTGTTCGGCGAGGGTGCGGAAGGCCAGGGCCTGCATGCCGTGCAGGTCCGCCTCGTCGAAGTTCTGCATCCACGAGGGCGGGGGCACGTCACCCCGGTCCGAGACGAACAGGTCCTCGGCCTCGCCGAGGGTGCGGCGCATGGCCTGGCCCTTGCCCATCGCCGCCTGCGCCCAGGCCTCGATGGTGTGCAGCATGGCGCGGGTGCGGGGCAGGGTCTGCTCGCCGGAGCCGGACTTCGCCAGCTTCATCAGATCCAGGGCCTCGTGCGGCTTGCCCAGGTGGACCATCTGGCGGGCGGCCCGGGACAGCGCCTCGCCTGCCCGCGGCCGGTCCCCGCCTTCACGGGCCGCGTGTGCGGCGATGACGAAGTACTTCTGCGCGGTGGGTTCGAGCCCCACGTCGTGGGACATCCAGCCGGCGAGCACCGCCAGGTTGGCCGCCACCCCCCACAGCCGCCGCTGGAGGTGGTCGGGGTGGTGGTAGGCGAGCATGCCGCCCACCTCGTTGAGCTGGCCGACCACGGCCTTGCGCTGGAGTCCGCCCCCCCGGGAGGCGTCCCAGGCTCGGAAGACCTCCACGGAGCGCTCCAGCGCCTCGATCTCCTGGGAGCCGATCGGGGCGGCCTCGTAGCGGTCGTAGCCGATCGGGTCGGCCTGGTAGGAGTCACCGAAGGCCTGCGGGGGTTTGGCGGGGGCGGGATCGGTGTGGAGCCAGTCGTTCATGGCGTGGGCGAGGGCGGAGCCTGCGGTGAGCGCGACACCCGCGCCCATCAGACCGCGTCGGTTGAGCATGAGGTCCATTCCCGTGAATTCGGTGAGGACCGCGGCTGTGCGTTCGGGCGCCCAGGGCATTCCGTCGGGGTTCTCCTTCGCCCCGTCCGGCTGCCGTTTCGTGGTGCGCCGCTGCCGTACGAACCCGAGGTCCTCGATGGTCACGACACGACCGAGCCGCTCGGTGAACAGGGCTGCCAGTACGGTGGGCACCGGTTCGCGCGGGGTCTCCCCCATGTCGATCCAGCGCCGTACCCGCGAGGTGTCGGTGGCCAGCTGGTGGTGGCCCATGGCCGCCGCCTGCCGGTTGACCATCCTCGCCAGCTCACCCTTCGACCAGCCGGCCAGGCCGAACAAGTCGTTCAGGCGGGTGTTTGGTCCTTTGCTCACGTCAAGCCCCCAGGTTCTCGGCTGAATTGACAGTAGCCCTCCGTCAGTGGCCCCGTGCATATTCGCCAGGCTTCGCCAGGGCACGCTTCGTGGTCCGCCACCCACGGCCGGGTGTCAGGTAGGAATGCGCCTCCCCGACCCGGTCTCCGGGCGGAACTCCCCAGGGTGAAGTACGGGACCGGCGGGGTGGCGTACGCAACTCGTCGGCGCACGAAGGGATCCGTAACGCCATGTACGCAGCAACGTCCTCCGTGTCCGCCCCGGTCCGGCCGCACCGCACGCTCCAGGCTGGCGGCGGCCCCTACCTCGACCCCGGCCGCCAGGCGGCTCCGGCGCAGGGCGCCGTACGGGCGCGGCGGATGCCGGGGGCCGGATCGCAGCCGCTCAGCGGCAGGATCGACCTCTCGGGGCCGCAGGGCGCGCAGCTGCGCACCGCGCTCGCCTCGGTGCAGCGGATCTGCCCGGAGTTCGCGCCGGTGCAGGTGCTGCGGCGCAGCGGCCGATCGGTCCTCCTGGTCGGGACGACGGGACGGATGACCGCCGTCGCGAAGGTTTTACTGGACCACTCAGAGGAATGGCGCGAGCGGTACCGGCACGAAATAGCGGCGTACCGGACGTTCGTCCGGCACCGCCCGCCGGTCCGGGTGCCGCGGCTCGTCGCCGCGGACCCCGAGAACTGCACGCTGGTGGTCGAACGGATGGCGGGCCGGGTCGCGGCATTGCAGCGGCACCCCGTGGAGGCTCCGCCGCGGGCCGACGTACGGGCCGCGCTGGGGGCGGTGTGCCGGGTGAACCAGTGGCGTCCGCCGGCCGATCTGTTCGGGGACCCGCTGAACTACGCACAGCGGGTGGCGCGGTACCACGAGTTGGGGCTGCTCACCGACCGGGATCTGGGTGATCTGCAGAAGCTGCTGTGCGGGCTGAAACTGGCGGGCGTACAGCGTCAGTTCAACCACGGGGACGCCCTCCTGTCGAACCTGCTGCTGTCCCCCGCGGGGCCGGTGCTGCTCGACTGGGAGCACGCGGGCTGGTATCTGCCCGGGTACGACCTGGCCACGCTGTGGACGGTACTGGGCGACGCCCCGGCCGCCCGCAGCCAGATCAGCCGGCTCGCCCAGTCGGCGGGTCCGGCGTCGCGGGACGCCTTCCTGGTCAACCTGATGCTGGTGCTGACCCGGGAGATCCGGATGTGTGAGACGGCGGTCCAGCGCTCCATGCTGGCGACCGCCCCGAGCCAGCCCCTGCCGGCGGGCGCGCTGTCCTCCGGCGAGGAGCAGCGGCTGCTGCTCCGCCGGCTGCACGACGACTGCGGCATGGCCCGCAGGGCGGTACGCGCGGCGGTCGGAACCCGCTGACCCGGCGGTCGTACCCCGTACGAAAATCCCGTGTCGTACGCACTTGATGTGCGTACCACGGGATTTCGTGCGTTCAGGGCCGTCTCGCCACCCCTGCGCATGTCTTGACATCACATGATCCCGCGAACACCTTTTCTGACTTGGCATCAGAATCCCTGGAGCCGCCGTCCCCGCCGTCCCCACTCCGCTGGAGCCCGCCCATGTCCGCAAGCGCAGCGTCCGCGTGCCCTCCTTCTCCTTCCCGCCGCACGGTCCTCGCCGGGGCCGGCGCGGGGGTGCTCGCCGCGGCCGTGCTGCCGCCGGCCGGAGCCCGGGCCGATGCGGGGGTTCCGCTCGGTGAGTACGACGTCGTGGTGGTCGGGTCCGGGGCGTCCGGGATGACGGCCGCGCTCACCGCCGCCAAGCGGGGCCTGAGCGTCCTGGTCGTCGAGAAGGCACCGACGTTCGGCGGTTCGGCGGCGCGCTCCGGAGCCGGGATCTGGCTGCCGAACAACTCGGTGATCCTGGCGGCGGGGGTGCCGGACACCCCGCAGAAGGCGGCCGCCTACCTGGCGGCGGTGGTCGGCGACGGCTCCCCGGCGGACCGGCAGGCGGCCTTCCTCGCGAACGGTCCGCGGATGCTGGACTTCGTGATGGCCAACAGCCCGCTGCGGTTCCGGTACATGGACGGGTACAGCGACTACTACCCGAACCTGCCGGGCGGGATGCCGAACGGCCGGTCCATCGAGCCCGACCAGATCGACGGCAACATCCTGGGCGGCGAACTGGCCCGGCTGAACCCGGCGTACATGCCGGTGCCGGCCGGGATGGTGGTGTTCAGCCAGGACTACAAGTGGCTGAACCTGGCGGCCGTGAACGCCAGGGGCCTGGCGGTGTCCACGGAGTGCCTGGCGCGCGGCACCAAGGCCGCGCTGTGCGGGCAGAAGCCGCTCACGATGGGACAGGCGCTGGCGGCCGGGCTGCGGGCCGGGCTGATGCAGGCGGGCGTGCCGGTGTGGCTGAACAGCCCGCTGGTCGACCTGGTGCAGGAGGCGGGCGCCGTCACCGGCGTGGTGGTGGAGAGGGACGGCGCGCGGGGTGTCGTACGGGCCCGCAGGGGCGTGGTCGTCGGCTCGGGCGGGTTCGAGCACAACGCCCAGATGCGGGCGCAGTACCAGCAGCAGCCGATCGGCACCCAGTGGTCGGTGGGCGCCAAGGAGAACACCGGCGACGGGATCCGGGCGGGGCAGCGGGCCGGGGCGGCGCTGGCGCTGATGGAGGACGCCTGGTGGGGGCCGTCGATCCCGCTGCCGGGCGAGCCGTACTTCTGCCTGGCCGAGCGGACCCTGCCCGGCGGGCTGATCGTCAACGGCAACGGCGCCCGCTTCGTCAACGAGGCGGCCCCGTACAGCGATGTGGTGCACGTGATGTACGAGAAGGACCGTGGGGCGGTCGGCTCGCACATTCCGGCCTGGCTGATCGTGGACCAGAACTACCGCAACAAGTACCTGTTCAAGGACGTCCTGCCGACGATCCTCTTCCCGGACGCCTGGTACGAGGCGGGGGCGGCGAAGAAGGCGTGGACCTGGGACGCGCTGGCCGGACAGATCGGCGTGCCGGCGGGGGCCCTGCGCGCCACCCTCAACCGGTTCAACGCACAGGCGTGGAACGGGACGGACCCCGACTTCCACCGGGGCGACACGGCGTACGACCACTACTACACGGACCCGGGGGTGCAGCCGAACTCGTGCCTGGCCCCCGTCTGGGCCCCGCCGTTCTACGCCTTCAAGATCGTGCCGGGTGACCTGGGCACGAAGGGCGGGATCGTCACGGACGCCCGGGCCCGTGCCCTGCGGCCGGACGGGTCGGTGATCCGGGGCCTGTGGGCGGCGGGCAACGCGAGCGCGGCGGTGATGGGCCACAGCTACGCGGGGGCGGGATCGACGATCGGTCCCGCGATGACGTTCGGCTACGTGGCGGCGAACGACATCGCGGACGCGTGACGTCTGGAGGGGGGTGGGGCTCAGCCCTGCTGGAAGAGCTCGGCGGGGAGCGGCTTCAGGAGGGCGTACAGGTCGTCGGTGATGGGCCGGTCCCAGCTGGCGATGGTGACCAGCACGTTGTCGCTGCGGTCGAACTGCACGCAGCTGATCCGGCCCTCGGAGAGCTTGACCTTGCGGACGATCAGGAGGTTGTCGCCCTGCATGACGGGGCAGTCCTCGATGCCCGTGACCTCGACTTCCTCGTCGTTCTCGAGGGCGTCGAGGAGCTGGGCCACCTCGAAGGGGACCTGGCCGTCGGCGAGCTCCCGGGCCGGGGAGCCCTCGGGGAGGTTGCCGATGATCATCGCGGGGCCGCGTCCGCCGAACAGGTCGTAGCGGAGAAAGACGCCCTGGCAGCTGCCGTCGGGCGCGGGCAGCAGCCCGGCCCCGAGATTGCCCGGCCAGTCCCCCGGGTCCATGGCCAGGACGTCGAAGTCCGGGCCGGCGGGTGTGGCGGCGCGGTTGCGGCGGAGGAAGGACATGCCGCCATGGTACGTGCCCGCCCGTGTTTTCCGGCCCCGGGCCCACCGCACCGCTCCCGTGGCCGAACCGGCGCGCCGGGCGGCCGGGCGGCCGGGACCGGGGAGGGACCGGGGAGGGGCCGGGGAGGGACCGGGTCGGACCGGGCGGCGGTCACGGCGGCGGACCGGGCGGCGGTCACACCGGCGGGACCAGGGTGAAGTAGTGCGGCAGCAGCTCCGCATCGCCCCTGACGCACAGGGCGGACGCCGGGATCCGCCGCCAGAGGAACAGCATCAGGTCCGAGGCCGTGCCCGCGGCCTCCACGCCCACCGTGCCGGTGGCCCCGTGCTCCACCTGGACCAGGTCCCCGGAGAACGTGACGGTCCAGGACCCGGGTCCGTCCGTCCGCCGGAAGCGGTACCGCTCGCCCGCCCCGGCCGGGGCCCCGGCGGCGGCCCGCCGGAACGGGGCCATCGTCTCGAAGGTGTGCGGGACCGCGTCCGCCGCGATCGCCGCGTCGACCGGCTCCGGCGCCCCGGTCGCCGACTGGGCGTCCCACCGGTGCACGGCCAGCTCGATGGTCTGCATGCGCAGCCAGAAGCCGCTCGTGCGGTCGGCGGAATCCGCCGACCACGTCCACACCGGCACGTCCGGCCCGAGTTCCCGGAAGAGGGCTTCCAGCCGCCGCGCGCCCTGCGCGAACCACTCCGTCAGCGCCTGCGGCACCGGTCCCGGGTTCGGTACGCCCTCCAGCTTCGGCCAGGCCGCCCGTACCGCCGGGTCCTGCGGGAGGTCGTAGATCGTGGGATCGGTGTGGTCTGGGGCCTCGGAGAGGCGCTCGCGCAGGATGCGGGCCACGAACCGGTGCACCGAGCCCAGGTGCCCGACCAGGTCGGCGACCGACCACCCGGGGCAGGACGGCACCAGCGGGACCGGGGTGTCGCCGACGTCGTCGATCGCGCGCCGGACGGCCCTCTCGAAGGCCGCCGTCTCGTTGCGGAAATGGGAGAGCCTCGTCGAGTGGTCGATGGGGTCCATGGGTCCACCCTGCCCCCGCGGTCACCGCCCGTATCACCTTGAGCTGCGGGCGAACACCTCCAGCGCCTCGCGGAGACCGGTGCGGTCCGTGCCGAGTTTCCGGCAGACCGCCGACAGGCCCGGCCCGGACACCGCCGGGTCGCCTTCGGCGGCCCGCCGCGCCAGCCCGGCCTCTTCCTCCGTGAGGGCGCCCTCGGGGGCCGCGGCGCACGGCGGTCCCCCGCCGAGCGCGCGCACGGCGTTCACCGCGCTGCGCTCCAGGCCATCGGCGCCGCACTCGCGGGCGATCACCGCCGCCCTGGTCAGCAGGGCCGTGTCGCGCAGCTCGGTGCCCAGTGCGGCGAGGGCGAGCGCCAGCTCGTACCCCGCGGGTGACTCGGACAGCAGGGACACCGCTTCGGTCAGCAGCGCCGGACGCTCCCCCGGGGGTGCGACCTCCGCGGCGACCCGCAGCGCCTGGCCGATGCCCGAGGGGGCGCCGAAGGCCCGGGCCCTGCGGACCGCGCCGTCGGCCAGGTCGCGGGCCCGCTCGGGGTCCTCGGCCGCCAGGGCCCGGGCCAGGTGCAGCCGCCACGGGCACCAGGACGGGTTCTGGATGCCGCGTGGACTCAGCCTGCGGTCCACGGCCTCCAGTTCGGTGTCCCGCGCGGCCGGGCAGCGTACGGAAGGCCTCGGCGTGCGCGGGCAGTTCCTCGGGGCGGTACGCGACGACGAGGAGCAGCGGGAGGTGTTCGGCGCGAGAGGCGAACGCGGCGAGCCAGGTGAGGGATTCGGGGTCGGCCCAGTGGGCGTCGTCGAGGACGAGGGCGACGGGGGCGCGCGTGACGACGAGGTGGGTCAGGACCCAGTCGAGTCCGTCGCGCAGGCCCTGGAGGTCGGGCGGTGCGCCCTGCTCGGGGGCGCAGAGGCCGAGGGCCGGGCCAGGGCTTCGTCCACCGCGGCGAGTTCGACCTCGCGTTCGAACATTTCGCGCCGTCCACGGGTCCGGCGTTCCGTCATGGCTGGTACCCCTCAGGCCCGTTCGGGCCCTCAGGTTACGCCCGCGCACGCCCGCGGGAAGGCCTGGCCAGGAAGGACCGGAATTCTTGTGAACGGCCCCTTACCGACCGCCACACACGCCCACAGATACCTATCATCCCGATATGACCGATTTCGTGGAGGGGGAACGGCACGCCTCCTGGCTGGAGCTGTTCTTCGACCTGACGGCGGTGGCGGGCGTCGCCCAGCTGGCGCACCTGCTGCACGGCAGTCCCGGCTGGAACGACGTCGCGCTGTACGCGGTGATGTTCCTGGCGTTCTGGACTGGCTGGATGCTGTTCACGGTGTACGGGAACGTCAGCGGGGACGAGGCCCGGACGTGGACGGTGCTGGCGGGGATGTTCGGCATGGCGGTCATGGCGGCATCGGTGCACGGCGTGCGGGAGGACCGGGCGGGGGCGTTCGCGCTGGCCTACATCCTGGTGCGCTCGCTGGCCGGCAAGGCGTGGGAGCGGCGCGGGGAGTACGTACCCGATCTGCCGATCACGCAGCTGGGGATGGGTCTGACGCCGTGGATCGTGTCGATGTGGTTCGACGGGACGGCCCGGTACGCGCTGTGGGCGCTGGGGCTGGCCATCGACCTCGCGGTCATGTTCGCGGTCTCGGGCAAGCGCCTGGAGGCGCGCCGGCGGCGAACGGCGCCGGGGCTCGTGGCCGCACCGATGGACGCCCCGCACCTCGGGGAGCGGCTGGGCCTGTTC
Source organism: Streptomyces sp. NPDC086989 (assembly GCF_044745505.1). Lineage (NCBI taxonomy): Bacteria > Bacillati > Actinomycetota > Actinomycetes > Kitasatosporales > Streptomycetaceae > Streptomyces > Streptomyces sp. NPDC086989. Next base: position 97,668 of record NZ_JBIVAL010000005.1, on the reverse strand, counting down.
CAGCTGATCGTGCTGGGCGAGGCGATCGCCCAGGTGGTGGCCTCCGCGTCGGAGGTGGAGTGGGACGCGGCCCTCTACGGGGTCGGCGTCGCCGCGTTCCTCCTGCTGCTCCTCCTCTGGTCACTGTCGCTGCGCCACGGCGCGGACGGTGTGCCGCTGCTGGCGTGGGACGTCCTTCCGGTGCGACTGGTGCTGCCGCTGCACTGCTTCGTCGCGGGTTCGGTCGCGGCCCTGGCGGCCGCGCTCGGCAACGCCGTGGAGTTCACGGACCACCCGGCCCCGGAGCCGGTGCGGTGGCTGCTGTGCGGAAGCCTCGCGGTGTACCTGGCCATCGCCGGGGTGGCGGCGCTTGCCTCGGCCCGCGGGACCGGCACCGCGGTGCTCCTCGTGGGGCCTTCGCTGGCCGTGGTGCTCCTCGCCGGAGCGCTGGCCCACGAGGCCGCCGCCGTACAACTGACCTGGCTGCTCGTGCTGGCCGCGCGTCCTGCTGGGGCACCTGCCGACGGACGCCTGACCACGGGGCCCGACGGCCACGGCGGGCGCGGGCGGACGGAGGGGCCGTCCATCCCGGGGGATGCCCGCCCCTCCGTCCGTCCGTCCCTCCGTCCATCCGGGAGGGCTACGTGAGGTCGAACTCCCCGCCCCGCGCGCCCATCACGAACCTGCGCCACTCGTCCGGCGCGAAGATCAGCGACGGACTCTCGGGGCGTTCGCTGTTGCGCATCGCGATGAACCCCTCGACGAAGGCGATCTGGACGTCGCCCGCTCCCCGGCTGCTCGACTGCCAGTCCGCCTCGCTGAGATCGAGGTCCGGCTTGTCCCAGCCGGCCAGAGGCTGCGAAATCATGCTCTCGGCCACGTGCGTGCTCCTCCCGGTACTGCCGGTACGTCGTCCGGGGGCCAGAGTAACCATCGCAGCGGGTGCCGCACAGGCCACGGTGAGTCACCCGCGGCCGGTCCGTCACCGCGCCGCGCGGCCACCCGCAGGAGCCGTCGGGCTCAGGAGGCCGGCTGCTCCGCCCCCACCAGCCACATCGCGAAGAACTGGGCGCCGCCACCGTACGCGTGGCCCATGGCCCGGCGGGCTCCCGGGACCTGGTGCTCGCCGGCCAGCCCCCGCACCTGGAGCGCCGCCTCCGCGAAGCGGATCATGCCGGAGGCGCCGATCGGGTTGGTCGACAGCACCCCGCCCGACGGATTGACCGGCAGGTCCCCGTCGAGTTCGGTGACCCCGGCCTCGGTGAGCTTCCAGCCCTCGCCCTCCTCGGCGAACCCGAGGTTCTCCAGCCACATCGGCTCGTACCAGGAGAACGGGACGTACATCTCCACCGCGTCGATCTCCCGCCGCGGGTCGGTGATCCCGGCCTGCCGGTAGACGTCGGCGGCACAGTCCTTGCCCGCCTGCGGGGAGACGAAGTCCTTGCCCGCGAAGAGGGTCGGCTCGCTGCGCATGGCCCCGCCGTGTACCCAGGCCGGCGGCCGGGGCGAACGGGCCGCGCCCGCCCGGTCGGTGAGGACCATCGCGCAGGCCCCGTCCGAGGAGGGGCACGTCTCGGAGTACCGGATCGGGTCCCACAGCATCGGCGAGGCCTGGACCCTCTCCAGGGTGATGTCGTGCTCGTGCAGGTGCGCGTACGGGTTCTTCAGCGCGTTGCGGCGGTCCTTGTACGCGACGAGCGAGCCGACCGTGTCGGGCGCGCCGGTGCGCCGCATGTACGCGCGCACGTGCGGGGCGAAGAACCCGCCGGCGCCCGCCAGCAGCGGCTGCTGGAAGGGGACGGGCAGCGAGAGGCCCCACATGGCGTTCGACTCGGACTGCTTCTCGAAGGCGAGCGTCAGCACGGTCCGGTGAACCCGGGCGGCCACCAGGTTGGCGGCGACCAGGGCGGTGGACCCGCCGACGGATCCGGCCGTGTGGACGCGGAGCATGGGCTTGCCGACCGCGCCGAGGGCGTCCGCCAGGTACAGCTCCGGCATCATCACGCCCTCGAAGAAGTCGGGGGCCTTGCCGATGACGACCGCGTCGATGTCCGCCCACGTCAGCTCGGCGTCGGCGAGGGCGCGCACCGCGGCCTCGCGGACGAGTCCGGCGATGGAGACGTCGTGGCGGGCGGCCACGTGCTTGGTCTGGCCGACGCCGACGACGGCCACGGGCTCCTTGCCCCGGGCCCCCGCGGTGCCCGGCGCACCCGGAGTGCGCGATGTGCTCATGCTCGGTCCCCTTCCAGGACGGCGACCAGGTTCTGCTGGAGGCAGGGGCCGGACGTGGCGTGCGCGACGGCCCGGTCGGACTCGCCGCGGTGGATGCGGGCGGCGGCCTCGCCGATGCGGATCAGGCCGGCGGCCATGACGGGGTTGGCGGCGAGCGCCCCGCCGGACGGGTTGACGACGACGTCCGCTCCGAGGCCCAGCGCCTTGCGCAGGACCACCTCCTGGGAGGAGAACGGCGCGTGCAGCTCCGCGGTGTCCACGGGGGCTTCGAACAACCCGGCCCGCTCGGCGGCGATCCGGGTGGACGGGGAGTCCGTGAGGTCGCGCAGGCCGAGGCCGTGGGCCTCGATCCGGTGGTCGATGCCGGTGATCCAGGCGGGGCGCGCGGTCAGCCTGCGGGCGGCGTCGCCCGCGGCGAGGACGACGGCGGCCACACCGTCGCCGATCGGCGGGCAGTCGCCGGTGCGCAGCGGCCGGACCTGGTAGTCGCCCTGCGGGACGGCGCCACCGAGCTGGGCGTGCGGGTTGGCCCCGGCGGCCGCACGGCTGCGGGCGCCGACTGCGGCGAGGGCGTCCTCGTCGGTCCCGCCCGCGTCGATCAGCGCCTGCGCCTGGAGGGCGGCCAGGGCCACCGAGTCGGGCCACAGGGGCGCCAGGTAGTAGGGGTCGAGCTGCCTCGTCAGGACGTCCCGTACCGATCCCGGCGAGGACTTGCCGTACGCGTAGACGAGCGCGGTGTCGGCCTCGCCGGTCTGGATCTTGACCCAGGCCTCGTACAGGGCCCAGGCGCCGTCCATCTCGACGTGGGACTCGGAGATCGGCGGCCAGGCGCCGACCCCGTCGAGGGTCATCGTGAAGGAGAAGGCCCGGCCGGCGAGGTAGTCGCTGGATCCGGAGCAGGTGAAGCCGATCTCGCCGGCCTTCAGACCGGTCCGGTCCAGCACCTGGTGCAGGACCGGCATGACCATCTCGACTTCGCTGAGCTCGTCGGTGCGCCGCCGGTGGTCGCTCTGCGCGAAGGCGACGACGGCCACGTCGCGTGCGTGCCTGCTCGTCCTGGGCATCAGATGAGCTCCTTGTACGCGTCGTAGTCCGCGTCCGGCTCGCCGGTGGGGCGGTAGTGGTCGGGATGGCGGCCGCCCTCGGTCCACACGGGCTCGACGCGCAGGCCCATGCGGACCTGGTCGTACGGGATGCCGCCGATCCGGCCGTGGAGGGCGAGGTCGGCTCCGTCGAGGGCGATGTGGGCGTAGACGTAGGGGACTTCGATGTCCAGGTTCTTCGCCTTGATGTTGACGATGCAGAACGTGGTGACGGTGCCGGCCGGTCCGACCTCCACCTGCTCGGTGGTGGCGACCCCGCAGGTGGGGCAGGCGCCGCGCGGCGGGACGTACACCTTGTGGCACGAAGGGCAGCGCTCGCCGACCGTCCGGCGTTCGGCGAGGGCGTTGATGTACGCGGTCTGGGCGCGCCCGGGGCTGTAGGTGTAGTCGAGGCGCGCCTCGGCGACGATGCCGGTGACGGTGTCGGCGAACCGCCCGTCGTGCGGGCGCGCTTGCCGTTCGGGCGTGCCCGCACCGTCGGGTTCGAAGCAGGCGATGTCGGTGATGGCGCCGGAGCGCTCGGCGGCCCACCGCACGCGGACCCGCATGCCGGTGTGGACGGCTTCGGGGCCGGGGGCGTCGAGGGCGTGCAGGATCGCGGTGTCCGCGCCGTCGAGCCGGACGAGGACCCAGGCGAACGGCGTGGCAAGGGGCTGGTGGGGGCGCGGGTCGCCGTTCCACGCCCAGGTGGTGACGGTCCCGGTGGCGCCGACCTCGACGAGTTCGCGGATCTCCTCTGCGGTGACGGGGTCGTACTCGACGGGCGGGACCATCACCTTCCCGTCGGTGGTCCTGACGCCGAGGACGACGCGCTCACGCAGCCCGGTGAGGAAGGCGCTCTGGACGGGCCCGAGGGACCGGGTGAAGGGGAACTCGACGACGAGGGGCGCACGGAGCACCTCGGGTGGGGACGCGGCTGCTGTCATAAGAGGTTCTCCAGTACTCGCGACGGTCACGACACGACACGTACAGGTCCGTCCGGGATCCGGGGGCCGGGACAGGGGGGGCCGGGGGCCGGGACGGGGGTCCGAGGGCCGGGACGGGGGGCCGGCCGGGGGTGCGGCTACTCCCGCCGGTACAGGGCGGGCCGCCTCTCGGCGAACGCCCGCGCCCCCTCCTTCGCGTCGGCCGTGTCGAAGACCGGCCACCCCCGCACCAGTTCGGAGGCCAGCCCCTCCCGCTCGGTCATCTCGGCCGTCTCGTAGACGGAGGCCTTGACGGCCTCGACGGCCAGCGGCCCGCACGCGTTGACCTGCTCGGCGATCCCCAACGCCGCCTCCAGCGCGCCCCCCTGCGGGACCACCCGCCCGATGAGCCCGATCCGGGCGGCCTCCTCGGCGGAATAGGGCCGCCCGGTCAGCAGCATCTCCAGTGCGTGCGTCCGCGGGATCTGCCGGGGCAGCCGTACGGTCGAGCCGCCGATCGGGAACAGGCCCCGCCGGACCTCGAACAGCCCGAAGGTGGCGCCTTCGCCCGCGATCCGGATGTCCGTGCCCTGGAGGATCTCGGTCCCGCCGGCCACGCAGTAGCCCTCCACGGCCGCGATCACCGGCTTGCGCGGCCGGTGGTGGCGGAGCATCGCCTTCCAGTGCAGGTCGGGGTCGGCCTTCAGCCGGTCCCGGTACTCGTCGCCCGCCATCCCCTTGCCGGCCAGCGCCTTGAGGTCCATTCCGGCGCAGAAGTCGCCGCCCGCACCGGTCAGGATCACGGAGCGGACCGTGTCGTCGGCGTCCGCCTCCAGCCAGCCGTCGTAGAGCCCCACCAGCAGCGGCAGCGAGAGCGCGTTCTTCGCCTCGGGCCTGTTCATGGTGAGCACCAGCGTGGCGCCGTGGCGCTCCACGGTCAGGTGTTCGGTCCCACCCATTGCCGTCCTCCCGTCTCAAGACCTAGAACAGGTTGCAGGAGGGCAGGGTGCAGTTCAATAGTTTTCTGACACACAGTCAGATTTTTGGGCCGCACCCTTCCCACTTGGGCTGAGCGGCGCTCTAATGACCGCCGGGCTGCACGGCCATGGCCCGGAAACGGGATACCTCGGGGGTGAGGAGGAACGGTGGAGTACAACCTTGCCGACCTGTTCGAGTCGGTCGTCGACGTGGTCCCGGACCGCGAGGCCCTGGTGTACGTGGACCACCCCGGCACCGGCGCCGAGCGCCGCCTCACGTACGCGGAGCTGGACGCCGCGGCGAACCGCATCGCACACCACCTGCTGGACAGCGGGCTGACGGCCGGCGAGCACCTGGGACTGCACCTCTACAACGGGATCGAGTACCTCCAGACCGTCCTGGCCTGCCTCAAGGCCCGCCTCGTACCGGTGAACGTCAACTACCGGTACGTGGAGGAGGAGCTGGTCTACCTCTACAACGACGCCGACCTCGCCGCGCTCGTCTTCGAGGGCGAGTTCACCGACCGGGTGGCCGCCGCCCTGCCGCAGACGCCCAAGCTCCGCCACCTGATCCGCGTCGGGCCGGTACCCGAGGGAGCGCCGGAGCCGTCGCTCACCCCGGTCGCGTACGCGGACGCCGAAGCGGCCGGTTCACCCGGGCGCGGTTTCGCGCCCCGCTCCCCCGACGACCTCTTCATCATCTACACGGGCGGCACCACCGGCATGCCCAAGGGCGTCATGTGGCGCGCTGAGGACCTGTTCTTCGCGGGGCTGTTCGGCGGCGAGCCCTCGGGCGAGCCGGTGAAGCGGCCCGAGGAGCTGGCCGAGCGGGTGGCGGCGAAGGGCGCGGGGCTGACCTTCTTCCCCGCTCCCCCGCTGATGCACGGAACGTCGACGCTGACCTCGTTCATCGCCTTCAACTACGGCCAGCGGGTGGTCATCCACCGCAAGTACGCGCCGGAGGAGGTGCTCCGCACGATCGAGAAGGAGAAGGTGTCGAGCGTCTCGCTGGTGGGCGACGCGATGCTCCGGCCGCTCATCGACGCCCTGAAGGGCCCGCTCAAGGGGACCGACCTGTCCTCGCTGTTCAGCGTCTCATCGTCCGGGGCGATCATGTCGGAGACGGTCCGGGCGGAGTTCCAGCGGCTCGTGCCGCACGTGCTGCTGCTGAACAACTTCGGCTCCTCGGAGTCGGGGTCGAACGGCAGGGCGGCCGACGACTCGGGCCCGGAGAGGGGCTTCCGCCTCGTGGTCAACGACCGTACGCAGGTGGTGGACCCGGTGACGCACGAGCCGGTGCCGGTGGGCGTGCCGGGGCGGCTCGCGCAGCGCGGCCACGTCCCGCTCGGCTACTACAACGACGCGCAGAAGACCGCCGAGACCTTCTTCCGGAAGGGCTCCGAGCGGTGGGTGCTGCTCGGGGACATGGCGACGGTGGACGAGGAGGGCATCGTCACGGTCCTCGGGCGCGGCTCGCAGTGCATCAACACGGGCGGCGAGAAGGTGTATCCGGAGGAGGTCGAGCAGGCGCTGAAGTCCCATCCGGACGTGTACGACGCCCTGGTCGCGGGGGTGCCGGATGTGAAGTGGGGCAATCACGTGGCGGCGGTGGTGCAGGTGCGGGCGGGCGCGCCCGAGCCGACCCTGGACGACATCCAGCGGCACTGCCGGACCAGGCTCGCGGGGTACAAGATCCCGCGCCAGCTGGTGGTGGCGCCGGCCATCCAGCGCTCGCCGAGCGGCAAGGCGGACTACCGCTGGGCGAAGTCGGTGGCGACGGAGGCGGACACGGGGCGCTGACGGGCGGCGTCGCGGCAGGCGGGGGGCGGATCCCGCCGGGTCCGCCCGGTCCCGCCCACCGCCGCGCACCGCGCCGCGGCCGCGGCCGCCGGGACCGGGGGTGCTGCGCGCCCCCGGCGCTCAGACTCCGGCGGCCAGGAAGCGCTCCACACGGGCCGCGAACCACTTCGGGTCGTCCAGCCACGGGAAGTGCGCGCCGCCTGGCTGGACGTCGGCCAGTCCCCGCGGGAAGAGCGCCGCGAGTTCGGCGGCGAGGCCGGCCGTGGGGTTGCTGTCCAGCTCCCCGGCCAGCACCAGCACTGCGCCGCTCACGCTCCGCAGGGCGGCCCGGGTGGCGGGCGGGTCGAAGGCGCCGGGGCCCGCGAAGGCGGCGGAGGCCACCGCGTTCTTCTCGCGGTCGCTCGCGTCGATGTGGGCGCGCACCTGCGCGTCCCAGCGCCCGTACGCGAGGGGCATCGTCCGGCTCCAGTCCGCCGGGGCGGGGGCGCCGCCGGCCGCGAGGACGCCGAGGATCTCCTCGTAGGCGGCGATGGCGCTGTCGTACGGCTCGCCGCCCGCCCGCTTCCGGACCACCTCCAGGCGCTGCTCCGGGGTCGAGTCGAGGCCCACGGCCCAGCAGGTCGGAGTGACGAGGGCCAGGCGGCGCAGCCGGGCCGGGTGCGCCGCCGCGTAGAGCAGGGCGAGGTTGCCGGCGGCGGAGTGGGCCAGTACGTCCATGTGCTCCAGTCCGAGGTGGATCCGCAGCGCCTCGACGTCGGCGACCTGGTGGTCGACCCGGTACGTGGACTCGTCGGCCGGGACCTGCGAGTCGCCCGTACCCCGCAGATCGAGGAGGACCAGCCGGCGTCCGGCGGTCAGCCGCCCGAGGTCGCCCAGGTAGGCGGAGGCCCGCATGGCGCCGCCGGGGAGGCAGACGAGCGGCTCGCCCTCACCTTTGACGTGGTAGGCGAGCTCGGTTCCGTCGTAAGAGGTGAAGATCGGCATGAGGCCATCCCATCATGCGATCACTCGTTCGAGTCATTGATTTAGCCGCCGCGCTGGGGCAATCTACCGAATGATCGGTCGGTTCTAGGCGGGCCGGGCTCGGGCGCAGGCCCGGACCACGCTCACGATGGGGTGACGGCATGACGGCGTACGGCGATGTCCACGACGACGGCGAGCGGCTGAGCGGCGACGAGCTGGCCGCGCTCCAGCTGAAGCGGCTGCGCGCCACCCTCAGCCGTGCCTACGAGCGGGTGCCCCACTACCGGCAGGCCTTCGACAAGGCCGGCGTGCACCCCGACGACTGCCGCTCCCTCGCCGACCTGTCCCTCTTCCCGTTCACCACCAAGGCCGACCTGCGCGACCAGTACCCCTTCGGCATGTTCGCGGTGCCCCGCTCCGAGGTGCGCCGCGTCCACGCCTCCAGCGGTACGACGGGTCGCCCCACCGTCGTCGGGTACACCGACGGGGACCTGTCCACCTGGGCGGACGTCGTGGCCCGGTCCATCCGGGCGGCGGGCGGCAGACCGGGCCAGACGGTGCACATCGCGTACGGGTACGGCCTGTTCACCGGCGGGCTCGGCGCGCACTACGGCGCGGAGCGGCTCGGCTGTACGGTCGTCCCCGCGTCCGGCGGGATGACCGACCGCCAGGTCCGGCTGATCCAGGACTTCCGGCCGGAGATCATCATGGTGACCCCCTCGTACATGCTGACGCTGCTGGACGAGATGGAGCGCCAGGGGATCGACCCGCGCAGCACCTCGCTGCGGACGGGCATATTCGGCGCGGAGCCGTGGACCGAGGAGATGCGCCGGGAGATCGAGCAGCGGCTCGGCATCGACGCGGTGGACATCTACGGGCTGTCCGAGGTGATGGGGCCGGGCGTGGCCCAGGAATGCGTGGAGACCAAGGACGGTCTGCACATCTGGGAGGACCACTTCTACCCGGAGGTCGTCGACCCGTTCACCGGTGAGGTGCTGCCGGAGGGCGAGTCCGGGGAACTGGTGTTCACCTCGCTGACCAAGGAGGCCATGCCGGTCGTCCGCTACCGGACCAGGGACCTGACCCGGCTGCTGCCGGGTACGGCGCGGCCGGCCTTCCGGCGGATGGAGAAGGTGACGGGCCGCAGCGACGACATGATCATCCTGCGGGGCGTCAACCTGTACCCGACGCAGATCGAGGAGATCCTGCTGCGCACGCCCGGCCTGGCCCCGCACTTCCAGCTGCGGCTGACCCGCGAGGGCCGGATGGACGCCCTGACCGTACGGGTGGAGGCCCGCCGGGAGGCGGACCCCGGTCAGCGGCAGGCTGCGGCGGCCGCCGTGGTCCGCGCGGTCAAGGAGGGCGTCGGGGTCTCCGTGGCCGTCGAGGTGGTCGAGCCGGAGACCCTGGAGCGCTCGGTGGGCAAGATCAAGCGGATGGTGGACCTCAGAGGGGCCGGGTAGCCGCCGCACTAGGCCCGTGGCGGCTTCCCCGGGGTAGGCCCAGGGCGGCTTCCCCGGGGACGCCGGAACCACCCCTTCGGGCCTACTTCGGGGGAGCCTCCGGGACCCGGCGGGCGCCTCCGGGTAGTCCATGAGGCGTGACCTCGATCTTCCACCGGCTCCATGACCGGCTCCAGGCCTCCCCGGCCGGGCTGGCGTGGAGCCGGGGGCGGGAGATGGAGCTCATGCACCGGGCCATGGGCTTCGCCGCCCTCGGGTTCCTGACCCTGGTGCCGCTGCTGGTGGTCGTCGCGGCCGCCGCCCCCGGCAGCGGGTCCGGCTTCGGGCGCTGGCTCGGCCAGGCCCTCGGGGTCACCGCGTCGTCACGGGCCCGGGTCGAGATGCTGTTCGGCGCGGCCGACCTGGCCCTCGAACGGACCACGGCCTTCGGCCTCGCGGCCCTGGCCGTCTTCGGCCTGACGTTCGGCTCGGCCGTGCAGACCGGGTACGAGAAGGTGTGGGACCTGCCCACCGCCCGCTGGCACACCATGTGGCGGCACGTCGTCTGGCTCGCCCTGCTGGTCTGCTACCTCGGGCTGCTGGTCGGGATCCGCGCGCCGTCCGACGACGCCATCGGCGCGATCCTCGGCACCACCGGCGACCTCGTCGGCACCTGCCTGTTCTTCTGGGGCTCCCAGCGGCTGCTGCTCGGCGGCCGGGTCCGCTGGCGGGCCCTGCTGCCGGGGGCCGTGGCGACCAGCCTGGGCCTGCTCGGACTGCGGGTCTTCTCCCAGCTGGTGTTCTCCCCGCTGATCGCGTCCAACGCCGTCACGTACGGCCCGTTCGGCACGCTGCTGGTCGTCCAGTCCTGGCTGGTGGGCGTCGGCTTCGTCGTCTACGGCGGCGCCCTCGTCGGGCGCCTGGTCCACGAACACCTGACGGCCCGCCGCCTCCGGGACACCGGCCTGCCGCCCGAGTGACGCGCGCGGGCCCTCGCCGGACCGGCGCCGCGGCGCGGCCTCAGGGGTTGGGCCGGGGCTCCTGCCCGAAACGGTCGCGCAGTTCCCGCTTGAGGATCTTGCCACTGGCGTTGCGCGGGAGGGCGTCCACGAACAGGACCCGCTTCGGGGCCTTGAAACCCGCCAGCCCCTCCCGCGCGTACGCCAGCAGCTCCGCCTCCGTCACCTCGCCGCGCGGCACCACGACGGCCGTGACCGCCTCGATCCACCGTTCGTCGGGCAGGCCCACCACCGCCGCCTCGGCAACCCCCGGGTGGGTGTAGAGCACGTCCTCGACCTGCCGGGACGCCACCAGTACCCCGCCCGAGTTGATGACGTCCTTCACCCGGTCGACGACCGTGAAGTACCCCTCGGCGTCGCGCACCGCGAGGTCACCGGAGCGGAACCAGCCGTCCCTGAAGGCCTTCCTCGTCGCCTCGGGGTCGTTCCAGTAGCCCAGGCAGAGCTGGGGCGAGCGGTACACCACCTCGCCGGCCGTGCCGTCGGGCACCTCCGCCCCGTCCTCGTCGACCACCTTGGCCTCGACGTGGCGGACGGGCCGCCCGCAGGACTCCATCCGCCCCTCGTGCTCGTCCGGTCCCAGGACGGTGGCCAGCGGGCCGATCTCGCTCTGCCCGAAGCAGTTGTAGAAGCCGAGTCCGGGCAGCCTCGCCCGCAGCCGCTCCAGTACGGGCACCGGCATGATCGAGGCCCCGTAGTACGCCTTGCGCAGCGCGCCCAGCTCGCGGCGCCCGAAGTCGGGGTGGCCCGCGAGTGCGATCCACACCGTGGGCGGCGCGAAGAGGCTGTCGGCCCGCCCCTGCTCCACCAGCCCGAAGATCTCCTCGGCGGCCGGCGCGTCCAGGATCGTGTTCTGCGCGCCCACCGCCAGGTAGGGCAGCAGGAAGACGTGCATCTGCGCCGAGTGGTAGAGCGGCAGCGAGTGCACCGGCCGGTCCTCCTCGGCCAGGTCCAGCGCCTCGATCGCGCTCTCGTACTCGTGGACCAGCGCCCGGTGCGTCATCATCGCGCCCTTGGGCAGCGCGGTGGTCCCCGAGGTGTAGAGCAGCTGGACCACGGCGTCCGCATCGCCGTCCGCCGCGAAGGGCCGCGGATCGGCGAGCTCCGCCAGGAAGGAGCCGGGGGCGTCGCGCAGCGGCCGTACGGCGTGGCCCCCGGGGATCCGCCCGCACAGGTCGGGGTCGGCGAGGACCAGCGCGCTGCTGCAGTCGTCCAGGATGTGCGCGAGGTCCTCGCCGGTGAGGTTCTGGTTGACCGGAACGTGGGTGAGCCCGGCCCGGGCGCAGGCGAGGAAGGCCAGCAGGTAGGCGTCGGAGTTGTGGGCGAAGGCCGCGACCCGGTCGCCGGCGGACAGCCCGTACCGCTCTCGCAGCACGGCGGCCCCGGTGGAGACGGCGGCGTCGAGTTGCGCGTACGTCCAGGTGCGGTTCCGGTAGTGGACGGCCGGCCGGCCGGGGACGCGTAGCGCGCTGTCGCGCACCAGCCCGTCGACCGTGTTCCCCCGCACCGACCGCCCTGCCCGCCCCGACTGCGTTGCCGTCATGGCGCGATCCTCGTCTCAGCGCGCGCCCGGGGTCAAGGACCACAACGACCGGATACCAAACGGCATGTTGACAGATCATCAGACCGGCTGCACGAGTGTGGGGGCACGCAAGCACCTCCTGCACCACGGGGCAACCACGCCCCGTCGCAGGCCACTTGGGAGGCACGTTGCGCTTACTCCACGGACATTCCCGCACCCGCCCGCTGCTCCGCCGCGCCGCGCTCACCGGCGCGGCCCTGCTCGCCGTCACCGCCGCGGCCCCGCAGGCCTCGGCCGCGACGGCCGCCGCCGACCGCGGGCCGTCCGGCGGCGGCCTGTCCGCCGTCATCCGGTACACCGAGAACGGCATCCCGCACATCCTGGCCCAGGACTACGCCCACCTCGGCTTCGGCACGGGCTGGGCGCAGGCAGCCGACCAGGTCTGCGTGCTCGCCGACGGGTTCGTGACCGTCGCCGGCGAGCGCTCCCGCTGGTTCGGCGCGGGCGCGGCGCCCGACGGCTCGCTGTCCTCCGCGACCGGGAACCTCTCCAGCGATCTGTACTTCAAGGGGGTGCGGGAGGCCGGCACCGTCGAGAGGCTCCTCGCCATGCCCGCCCCGGCCGGACCCAGCCGGGACCTCAGGGAGCTGATGCGCGGCTGGGCCGCCGGGTACAACGCCTGGCTCGCCCAGAACAAGATCACCGATCCGGCCTGCAAGGGCGCCGGCTGGGTCCGCCCGGTGACCACGCTCGACGTGGCCTCCCGCGGGTTCGCCGTCTCGGTGCTCGGCGGCCAGGGGCGCGCCGTCGACGACATCGCCGCGGCCCGGCCGCCGGCCGGGGCGGCAGCGGGAGGTGGCGCCGTGGCCCGTACCGGGCCTGCCGCCGGGACCGACCCGGCGGCAGCCGCCGAGGCCGCCCGGGCGTTCTTCGACACGAGCCGCTACGACATGGGCTCCAACGCGGTGGCGTTCAGCGGCCCGACCACCGCGAACGGCCGCGGACTGCTGCTCGGCAACCCGCACTACCCCTGGAAGGGGGGCCGCCGGTTCTGGCAGTCGCAGCAGACCATACCGGGCGAACTGAACGTCTCCGGCGGCTCCCTGCTGGGCACCGCCGTGGTCAACATCGGCTTCAACGAGAAGGTGGCCTGGAGCCACACCGTGGCCACCGGCACCCCCGTCAACCTGCACCAGCTCACCCTGGACCCGGCCGACCCGACCACCTATCTGGTCGACGGCGCGCCGGAGAGGATGACGCAGCGCACGGTCAGCGTCCAGGTGGCCGGCGGCGCCCCCGTCACCCGCACCCAGTGGTGGACCCGCTACGGGCCGGTGATCACCGGCCTGGGCCCCGGGCTCCCGCTGCCCTGGACGGCGACCACGGCGTACGCGCTGAACGACCCGAACGCGGCCAACCTCCGCGGCTCCGACACCGCCCTCGCCATGGGCAGGGCCCGCTCGGTCGCCGGGATCCAGGACGCGCTGAAGCGCACCCAGGGCTTGCCCTGGGTGAACACGATCGCCGCGGACTCGGCCGGCGGCACGCTGTTCACCCAGTCCCAGGTGCTCCCCCGGATCACCGACGACCTCGCCGCCCGCTGCTCCACCCCGCTCGGCAGGGCCACCTACCCGGCGTCCGGGCTCGCGGTCCTCGACGGCGCGCGCGGCGACTGCGCGCTCGGCTCGGACCCGGACGCGGTACAGCCCGGGGTGTTCGGCCCGGCCGCTGCACCGACGCTGCGCGACGCCCCGTACGCGGAGAACTCCAACGACAGCGCCTGGCTGGCCAATGCCGACCGGCCGCTGACCGGGTACGAGCGGATCTGGGGCAGTGCCGGCGCTCCGCGGTCGCTGCGCACCCGCGGCGCCGTCGAGGACGTCGCGGCGATGGCCGCGAAGGGCCGGCTGACCGTGGCCGATCTGCAGAGGCAGCAGTTCGCGAACCGGGTCCCCGCCGGCGATCTGGCCGCGGCCGACGCGGCGAGGGCCTGCGCGGCTCTGCCCGGTGGCGCGGCGACCGCGAGCGACGGCCGGACGGTGGACGTCTCGGCGGCCTGCCCGGTGCTGGCGGGCTGGGACCGCACGGCCGACACCGGCAGCCGCGGCGCGCTGCTCTTCGACCGGTTCTGGCGCAGGCTCACGGCGGGCACGGCGGCCAAGGACCTGTGGCTGGTGCCGTTCTCCGCGGCCGATCCGGTCCACACCCCCCGTACGCTCAACCGGGCGGCACCCGGGATCGGCCGGGCGCTCGCGGACACCGTCGCGGAGCTGACGGCGGCCGGGATCGCGCCGGACGCGCCGCTCGGCGAGCACCAGTTCGTGGTGCGCGGCGGCCAGAGGCTGCCGGTCCCGGGCGGGACCGAGGCGCTGGGCGTGTGGAACAAGGTGGAGGCGCCGTGGAACACGGCGGCCGGGGGCTACCCAGAGGTCGTGCACGGCTCCAGCCACATCCAGGCGGTCGGCTGGGACGGCAGCCGCTGTCCGGTGGCGCGCACGCTGCTGACGTACGGCCAGTCGTCGGACCCCGCCTCGCCACACTACGCCGACCAGACCCGGCTGTTCTCTCAGGAGCGGTGGGTGACCTCGCGGTTCTGCGAGCGGGACATCCTCACCTCGCCGCAACTGAAGGTGGTCCGGCCGCACGAGCGCCGCTGAGCGGAACCGGACGGTGTGCGGCGGGTCCGGTCGGTCCGGACCCGCCGCGCGCGCTCAGGGGCTGACGGCGAGGAACAGGTACGCGGCCAGCACCACGAGGTGGACACCACCCTGGAGCAGCGTGGCCCGGCCGGGGGCGATGGTGAGGGCGCTGACCACGACGGTCAGGGCGAGCAGCACCATGTGGACCGGCCCCAGGCCCAGCAGCAGCGGGCCGGACAGCCAGACGGAGGCCAGCGCGATGGCGGGGATGGTCAGGCCGATGCTGGCGATGGCGGAGCCGTAGCCGAGGTTGAGGCTGGTCTGAACGCGGTCGCGGCGGGCGGCGCGGACGGCGGCGAGGGTCTCGGGGGCCAGCACCAGCAGGGCGATGATCACACCGACGACGGCGTTGGGCAGGCCTGCACCGGCCACGGCCGCCTCGATGGTGGGCGAGACGGCCTTGGCGTCCCCGACGACGGCGATGAGCGCGGCCAGCAGCAGGCCGAGGCTGACGAGGGCGGCGCGGGAGGTCGGCGGCGCGGCGTGCCCCCCGTCGCCGTCCCCGCCGTCCGCCTTCTTCGGACCGGGCGCGGCGGACACTCCGGGCGCGGCGGACGCGCCTGAAGCGCCGGATGCGGCGGACGCGGTGTCCACGGGCAGGAAGTAGTCCCGGTGACGGACCGTCTGGACGGCGATGAACAGCCCGTACAGGGCGAGCGAGGCCACCGCGGCGAAGGCCAGCTGTGCGGTGGAGAACTCCGGCCCCGGCTTGCTGGTGGTGAACGTCGGCAGGACCAGGCTGAGGACGGCCAGGGTCGCCACCGTGGCCAGGGCCGCCCCGGAGCCCTCGGCGTTGAAGACGGCGACCCGGTTGCGCAGGGCGCCCACGAGCAGGGACAGCCCGACGATGCCGTTGCAGGTGATCATGACGGCGGCGAAGACGGTGTCCCGGGCGAGGGAGGCGGTCTTGTCGCCCCCGTCGGCCATCAGGGTGACGATGAGGGCCACTTCGATGATGGTGACGGCGACGGCCAGGACGAGCGAGCCGAAGGGTTCGCCCACCCGGTGGGCGACGACCTCGGCATGGTGGACGGCCGCCAGCACGGCGCCCCCGAGACACAGGGCGACCAGGCCCACGGCGAATCCGGGCAGATCGCGTCCCCAGCTGAAGGCGAGCGCGAGGAGCGCCACCACGGGGACCACGACGGTCCAGTCGGTCAGGGGGAATCTGCGGGTAGCCGTACTCATATCAGCCAACTTGCCAGAAGTGTCCCCGATGTGCGGCGCATGGGGCGCGACCGGAGCTCTGACGTGGCGCTTCTCACGAAATGTCGGGCGTGGCGGACCGGGACCCGGAGCTCGGGTCGCGGGACCCTGAGCCCGGGTCGCGGGACTCGGAGCTCGGGTCGCGGGACTCGGATTCCGGTCCGCCACACTCGGGGCGCTCACATGGCGCGTTCGCGGCCCTCCCAGTAGGGGTCGCGCAGCCGCCGCTTGTACAGCTTGCCGTTGGGGTCGCGGGGCATCGTCTCGATGAAGTCGACCGACTTCGGCCGTTTGAAGCCGGCCAGCTGCCGCTCGCAGTGGTGCAGGATCTCCGCGGCGAGGGCGTCCCCGGCCGCGAAGCCCTCGGCCGGTTCGACGACCGCCTTCACCTCCTCGCCCCAGTCGGCGTGCGGGATGCCGAAGGCGGCGGCGTCGGCGACGGCCGGATGGGTGAGCAGGGCCGATTCGATCTCGGCCGGGTAGATGTTCACCCCGCCCGAGATGATCATGTCGATCTTGCGGTCGCGGAGGAAGAGGTAGCCCTCCTCGTCCAGCAGCCCGAGGTCGCCGACCGTGAAGAACTCGCCGATGCGGTTCTTCTTCGTCTTGTCCTCGTCCTTGTGGTAGCTGAACCCTCCGGTGTTCATCTTGATGTAGACGGTGCCGAGTTCGCCGGGCGGCAGCCGGTTCCCGTCGTCGTCGAAGACGGCGAGTTCGCTGATCGGCCAGGCCTTGCCGACGGTTCCCGGCTTCTTCAGCCAGTCCTCGGCGGTGGCGAAGGCACCGCCGCCCTCGCTGGCCGCGTAGTACTCCTCCACGCACGTGCCCCACCAGTCGATCATCGCTCGCTTGACGTGGTCCGGGCAGGGCGCGGCGCCGTGGATGGCGTGCCGCATCGAGGAGACGTCGTACGCGTTCTTCGTCTCCTGCGGCAGGGCGAGGAGCCGGTGGAACTGCGTCGGGACCATGTGGGTGTGCGTGCACGCGTGGGCGTCGATCAGCCGCAGCATCTCCTGCGGCGTCCAGCGGTCCATCAGGACCAGCGGGTGCCCGATGTGCAGGGCGGCGCCGGCGAATTGGAGGACGGCGGTGTGGTACAGCGGGGAGCACACGAGGTGCACGTTGCCGTCGAACGGGCGGATGCCGAAGATTCCGAGGAAGCCGCCGAGGTACGTCTCCTCCGGGAGCCTGCCGGGCAGCGGGCGGCGGATGCCACGCGGACGTCCGGTGGTGCCGGAGGTGTAGTTCATCACCCAGCCCAGGGTGCGGTCCGCCGGGGGCTGCGTGGGGTGTCCGCCGAGGAGTTCGGCGTACGGGTGGAAACCGGCGACCGCTCCGACCGCGTAGCGGTGGCTCGCGGGCAGGCCCGCCTCGTCGGCAGCGGCGGTGGCGGCGTCGGCGAACCGCTCGTGGGCGATGAGGACCTTGGCGCCGGAGTCGGAGACGATCCAGGCGATCTCGGGGCCGACGAGGTGGTGGTTGACCGGGACCAGGTAGAAGCCGGCCTGGGTGGCGGCGAGATAGGCGGTCAGGAACTCGACGCCGTTGGGCAGGACGACGGCGAAGACGTCGCCCCTCTCCAGGCCGGCGGCGCGCAGTCCGTGGACGAGGCGGTTGGCGTCGGCGTGCAGCCGGCCGGCGCTCCACTCCTCGCCCTCGGGGGTGACCAGTACGGTGCGCCCGGGGTCGGCGGCCGCCTGTGCCCAGAATCCTCCCCCGGAGTTCGTCCGGGGGGACCCCCAGGGCTGCTCACTCGTGCCACTCATGCTGATCACACCTCTCAGGCCCGGCCGGCGATGCGGTTGATACGGTCGATGGCGCGCTCGAAGCCGACGGTGAGCTCGTCGAAGACGGCCTGGACGCTGCGTTCGGAGTTCATGCGGCCGACGATCTGGCCGACGGGTGTGCCCAGCAGCGGCTTGACCTCGTACTTCTGGATCCGGGAGACGGCCTCGGCGACCAGCAGCCCCTGGAGCGGCATCGGGAGCGCACCGGGGCCCTCGGGGTCGTCCCAGGCGTCGGTCCACTCGGTGCGCAGCTGGCGGGCGGGTTTGCCGGTGAGGGCGCGGGAGCGGACGGTGTCACCGGAGCCGGCGGCGAGCAGCTTCTCGGTGAGCGCGCGGGAGTGCAGGTCGGCTTCGGTGGTGGTGAGCCAGAGGGAGCCAAGCCAGGCGCCCTGGGCGCCGAGGGCGAGGCCCGCGGCGATCTGTTCGCCGCTGCCGATGCCGCCGGCGGCGAGGACGGGGAGCGGGGCGACGGCCTCGGCGATCTCGGGGACGAGGACCATGGTGGCGATGTCGCCGGTGTGGCCGCCGGCCTCGTAGCCCTGGGCGACGACGATGTCGATGCCGGCTTCGGCGTGGCGGCGGGCGTGCTTGGCGCTCCCGGCGAGAGCCGCGACGAGGACGCCGTGGTCGTGGGCGCGGGCGATGACGTCGGCGGGCGGGGAACCGAGGGCGTTCGCCAGGAGTTTGATGGGGTAGTCGAAGGCGACGTCAAGCTGGTTGCGGGCGACCTGCTCCATCCAGCCGGTGATCCGCCAGCCGGAGGCCTCGCCCTCGGCCAGTTCGGGGACGTGGTGCTTGGCGAGGGTGTCGCGGACGAAGGCGCGGTGCCCGGCCGGGATCATCGCCTCGACGCCGGCCTCGCTGATGCCGTCGACGGCCTTCTTGGCGGGCATGACGACGTCGAGGCCGTACGGCTTGCCGTCGGTGTGCTCCTGCATCCAGTCGAGGTCGCGATTGAGGTCGTCGGGGGCCGTGTACCGGACGGCGCCGAGGACGCCGAAGCCGCCGGCGCGGGTGATGGCCGCGGCGACCGCCGGGAAGGGCGTGAAACCGAAGATGGCGTACTCGACTCCCAGTTTCCTGCTCAGCTCCGTCTCCATGGGCGGCAGCATGCCGCAGCCCGGCGGCCGAGGGAAGAGCTTTTCTGATGCATCGTCAGATTCTTTGACGGTCCGTCGGTGCGGGGCCCGCCGCGCCCGCGGGCAGATACTTCGGGAGGGCGCGGCGGTGGACGGGAGGACCGGTCATGGAGGACCACGGGGCGGCAGGCAGGAGGGTGGCCGCAGAGGCATCGGCGGCTCCCCTCGACGGGACCGGGGGCGTCCCGGACGGACACGGGAGCCGCGCGCCGCAGGGGCCGGCGGCCGCGCGCGGGCCGGGGCCGAGCCGGCGGCGGCTCGCGGGGCGGCTGCTGTGGCTCGGCGGGGTGCTCGCCCTGCACGCCGCACTGCCTGGGGCCGCGGGCGGTGCGGCCGAGCGGCGCGCTCTCCAGGGACTGCGCCTGCGGTACGGGTCGGCACGGCAGGCGGGACTGGTCGAAAGGCACCTGGAGGCGGCGGCCGACGAGGCGCGGAGGTTCCTGGGCCCCTCCCCCGAACATCCTTACTACGCCGGAGTCGTGGTGCTCGCCGGCCGGGGCCGCACGGTCGCCCTGCACCGCGCGATGGGCGAGGCCGTGCGGTACGCGGACTACGACGGCCGCACCGACCGGGTCCGGGAGTTCCCGGCGGCCCAGCGGATCCCGATGGCCGAGGACACCGTCTTCGACCTGGCCTCGCTGACCAAGCTGTTCACCTCGCTGATCGCCGTGCAGCAGATGGAGCGCGGGAACCTGGAGCTGGAGGCTCCGGTGGACCGGTACCTGCCCGAGTTCACCGGGGGCGGCAAGGAGCTGATCACGGTCCGCCAGCTGCTCACGCACACCTCCGGGCTGCGCTCCTGGGCGCCGTTCTACCAGCAGTCCTCCCGCGAGGGACAGTTGCGGATGCTGTGGTCGGTGCGTCCGCAGGAAACGCCGGGGTCGGTGTACCGGTACTCCGATCTGAACCTGAT
The DNA here is from genome assembly GCF_044745505.1 of Streptomyces sp. NPDC086989. Lineage (NCBI taxonomy): Bacteria > Bacillati > Actinomycetota > Actinomycetes > Kitasatosporales > Streptomycetaceae > Streptomyces > Streptomyces sp. NPDC086989. The sequence continues at coordinate 77,982 of NZ_JBIVAL010000005.1, read as the reverse complement.
AGCGCTTCAGCTGCTCCTGGAACGGATCACCGGTCACACTCTGGACCTCCTGCTCCAGGACGAGATCACCGCTCCGCTCGGGATGCACCGCACGCGTTACAGGCCACCGCTCTCGTGGCGCCGCGTCACCGCCGCCACCGAGGTGCAGCGGCCTCCGTGGTCCGGCCTGGACCGCGGGCTGGTGTGGGGCGAGGTCCACGACGAGAACGCCCACGCCCTCGGCGGCGTCGCCGGCCACGCCGGCGTCTTCGGCACGGCCTGGGATCTGGCCGTCCTCGCCCGCACCCTCCTCGACGGCGGCGTCTACGCCGGCCGGCGCATCCTGCGGCCCGCCTCCGTGGAACTGCTCTTCACCGACTTCAACACCGCCTTCCCCGGCGACGACCACGGCCTGGGCTTCGAGCTCTACCAGCACTGGTACATGGGGGCCATGGCCACCCCGCGCTCCGCCGGCCACACCGGCTTCACGGGCACCTCCCTGGTCCTGGACCCCTCCACCGACTCCTTCCTCGTCCTGCTCGGCAACTCCGTCCACCCCGTGCGCACCTGGCGGGCCGGCAGCGCGCCGCGGGTCGCGGTCGGCAACCGCTTCGCCCGCGCCGTCCCGGTCCGTACGAAGCACGGCGGTCCGGCGTGGTATTCGGGCATGGAGACCGGCGGCTCCGGCACCCTCACCCTGCCGCCGCTGACCCCGGCCACCGGCGCGGCCCGGCTGCGCTGCGCCGTGTGGTGGGACACCGTGCCCGGCGAGGGCGCCTTCCACCTGGAGGCCTCGGCCGACGGGGAGTCCTGGGAGCCGCTGGCGTTCAGCACGCTGCGGTCGACGGGCGGGACGCCCGAGCAGTGGCCGCGCGGCAGTGCCGGCGGCTGGTCCGGCCGCATCTGGCACCGCCTCGAAGCCCCGCTCGGCGCCTGGGCGGGGCGCCCGGTGCACCTGCGCTTCCGGCACGCCGCGACCGGCCGCTACGTCGGGCGCGGGGTGTACGTGGACGTCGTACGGGTGGCGGAACCGGGCCGGCTCCTGTTTGCGGAGGACCGTCCGGCCGACGCGTCCCGGATCGAGGCCGCCGGCTGGACCCGCTCGACGGACTGATGCACCGGGCGCCCGGCCCCCGCCACGGCCCTCACACGGTCGGCCGGACGGGGGCGCGGCCCAGCGCCTCCGGCGGGTGTGGCACGTTCAGCGCGGCTCCAGCGGGCACGGCGCGTCCAGCGGGCCCAGCACGTCCGGCGCGTCCAGCGGGTCCGGCGGGTGTGGCACGTTCAGCGCGGCTCCGGCGGGTCCCGCGGTGGGAGCGTCGGGCGGCGGTCAGGCCTTGCGGATGAGGCAGAACGGATGCCCCGCCGGGTCGGCGTAGACGCGCCAGTCGTCGGGGACCGCGCCGGGGCGGGCGTCCAGGAGCTTCGCGCCGCAGGCCAGCACCTGCTCCTGCGCCCGGTCCAGGTCCGGCACCGCGAAGTCCAGGTGGACCTGCTGGGGGTGCGCGGGGTCGGGCCAGCGCGGCGGCCGGTGGTCCGCCACCCGCTGGAAGGCGAGGACCTGACCCGACGGAACGTGCAGCGTCGCCCAGTGCTCGTCGACCGTCCAGCGCGGGTCCGGCCGGTTGACGGTCCCGCCCAGCACCTCCCGGTAGAACTCGGCAAGGCGCAGCGGATCGGGGCAGTCCAGCACCACACACTGAAATTCGGCTGTCACGCCCTGATCCTAAGCTCCGGGTTCCCGGACCGTACCGGCGCCCTGCCCGTCGTTCCCGGCCAGCGCCGCGTCGAGCATCCGGTGGGCGACGGAGGCCAGTTCGGCCCGGTCCGGGGCCGGGCGGGTGCGCGCGAGGGCGCCGACGAGGCGGTCGTAGAGGAGTCCGTCGGTCCACGCGGCCAGCAGCTCGGCGGACTCCTGCGGCCGTTGCGCGCCCAGTGCCGCGAGGAGTCGGGCGGCCCGCGCCCGGGCGCCCTGCCCGGCCCGGTGCAACTCCGGCTCCAGTTCCGGGTTCCGTGCGGCCTCCAGGCTGAGCTCGAAGCGGGCCAGCTGGCGCGTCCGGCCGGTGGTCAGCCACCGGTGCAGGACCTCGGCCAGCGCTTTCGCGGCCGCCTCCCGGCCGGACGGCCCACCCGGTGCGGCGACGGCGCCGCCCTCGGCCTGCCCGCGGTCCCCACCCGGATCCCCACCCGGGTCCACCCCGACGTCCACGCCGGCGCCGGCGTCCACGCCGAACTCCGCGCCGAGGTCCGCCTCGACGTCACCGAGGTCCAGTTCGGCCAGCCGCTGGTAGCAGGCGCCGATCAGCGCCGTCCTCGTACGGAAGTAGTACGAGGTGCTGCCGGCCGGCAGCCGCGCCGCGCCGTCGACGGCCCGGTGGGTCAGGCCGCGCAGGCCGGCGGCGGCGACGAGGGCGATCGCCGTGTCCGCGATCAGGGTCCTGCGGTCGGGGGTGGACATGAGGTCACTCTACAGCTGTAGAGTGACCTTCACGGACCCTCTACGGATGTAGAGGCCGAAGGGGAGAAAGGGAGGAACTCACCATGTCCTCACCGCACGCGGTCGTGGCAGGGGCCGGGATCGGCGGACTCACGGCAGCGGTGGCCCTGCACCGTCGCGGCTGGCGGGTCACGGTCTGCGAGCGCTCCCCGCAGCCGTCGGCCGCCGGCGCCGGGATCGTCCTCGCCCCCAACGCCCTGCGCGCCTTCGACGCCATCGGCTTCGACGCCGCCCGCGCCGCGGGCCGCGCCGTCCCCGCCGCGATGGGACTGCGCCGACCGGACGGCCGCTGGCTGCACCGGGCCGACACCGCCGCACTGACGGCCCGGTACGGAAGGCCCCCGCTCGCCGTGTACCGGCCGGCCCTGGCCGAGGCCCTGTCCGCCGCGCTCCCGCCCGCCGCGATCCACTACGGGGCCCGCGTCACCGGCGTCGACCACGAACCCGGCTCCCCCGACGCGCCCGTGGTGCGCACCTCGGCCGGGGACCTCACCGCCGACGTCGTCCTCGCCGCCGACGGCATCCACAGCGGGCTGCGCCGCGCGTACTTCCCGGACCACCCCGGCCTGCTCCACGGCGGGGCGACCGCCTGGCGCACCGTCCTGTCCGGTGACGGCCCGGCCGGGCGGCCGCTGGACACCGCCGAGACCTGGGGCCGCGGCGAGCGCTTCGGCGTCGTCCCCCTCGCCGACGGCCGCGTGTACGTGTACGCCACCGCCGTCGCCCCGGAGGGCCACCGCCCCGCCGACGTCCGGGCCGAACTCCTGCGCCGCTTCGGCTCCTGGCACGACCCGGTCCCCGCGCTGCTGGAGCGGATCGACCCCGCGGCCGTCCTCCAGCACGACCTGTACGACCTGGCCGCCGCGCTCCCCCGTCTGCACCACGGCCGGATCGCCTGGCTCGGCGACGCCGCGCACGCCATGACCCCCAACCTCGGCCAGGGCGGCTGCCAGGCCGTCGAGGACGCCGTCGTCCTCGCGCACCTCCTCGACCGCCGAGCCGGGGTACCGGCCGCGCTGGCCGCCTACAGCGCCGCCCGGTGCTCCCGTACCGACGCCATCCGGATCCGGTCGCGCCGGGCCGGCCGGGTCGCCGCGCTCGCCCATCCCCTCGCGGTGGCCGTGCGTGACCTCGCCGTACGGGCCACCCCGGCCCGCGTCACCCGGCGCGCCCTGGACGACCTGTTCGACGGCTTCACGCTCCCGGGGGCATAAAACCGTGCCCGCCTCGGTTGCCAGTCGTTGAGTTTCGTTGACGGTTCAACCCCCGCAATCAGCTCGGCAGCGAAGGCAGGTACACGGACATGGCGACCACGGACATCGACTGGGACCACCCCAAGGACCCCAAGCCGGGCAGTTGGCAGCTCGACCACGTCAAGCAGTACGTCGGATCGAACGGGGCCGAGGGCCAGTACTGGAACGGCACCCAGACCCTGCTGCTCACCACGGTGGGCCGGGTCTCCGGCAACGCCGTGCGCACCCCGCTGATCTACGGCGAGGCGGACGGCCGCTACCTCGTCGTCGCCTCCAAGGGCGGCGACCCCGAGCACCCGCTCTGGTACAAGAACCTGACGGCGCATCCCGAGGTCCGCATCCAGGTCGGCCCGAAGGTACTCCAGGGCACGGCCCGCACCGCCTCCTCCGAGGAGCGCGCCGCGTACTGGCCCGTGATGGTGAAGCACTGGCCGGCGTACGACGAGTACCAGGGCAAGACCGACCGCGAGATCCCGGTCGTCGTGATCGAGGCGACCGAACTCGCCGAGTAACGGCGGTCAGTGCCCCAGCACGGCCATCGCCGCGTTGTGGCCGGGGACCCCGCTGACGCCGCCTCCGCGCACGGCGCCCGCGCCGCACAGCAGGACGTTGGCGTACGGGGTCCCCACGCCCCAGCGGCCCGCCCCGCTCCGGGCGGCCCCCTCCCCGCCCTCGGCGTCGTCGGCGTCGTCCCCGTGCGGCCACGAGAGGTCCCGGTGGAAGATGTGCCCGCCGGGCAGCCGCAGTTCGCGTTCCAGGTCCAGCGGGGTCTTCGCCTCGATGCACGGGCGGCCGTCCGCGTCGAAGGCCAGGCAGTCGGTGATCGGCTCGGCCAGGTGCGCGTCCAGCTGGGCGAGCGTGCCGGCCAGCAGCACCTCCCGCGCCCCCTGGTTGTCCTTCTCGAACAGCCGGGCCGGGGTGTGCAGGCCGAACAGGGTGAGCGTCTGGTACCCCTGCGCCACGAGCTCCGGCCCGAGGATCGAGGGGTCGGTCAGCGAGTGGCAGTAGATCTCCGAGGGCGGCACGGACGGCAGTTCGCCGGTGGCCGCCTCGGCGTAGGACCGCGCCAGCTGCGCGTACCCCTCGGCGATGTGGAACGTGCCGCCGAAGGCCTCACGCGGGTCCACCGAGGTGTCCCGCAGCCGCGGCAGCCGCCGCAGCAGCATGTTGACCTTGAGCTGTGCCCCCTCGGGCGCCGGGCCCGGAGCCGGCGCCTCCCCCAGCAGTTCACCCAGCGCCCGCGGTGAGGCGTTGACCAGTACCGTCCGCCCGACGACCCGTCCCTCGCCGGTCGCCGTGCGGAAGGTCACCTCGGCCGGCGTGCGTCCGTCCGTCTCGATCCGGAGCACCTCGTGGCCGGTCGCGATCTCGGCACCGGCCGCGCGGGCGGCCGTCGCCAGGGCACCGGTGAGCGCGCCCATGCCGCCGACCGGAACGTCCCAGTCCCCCGTGCCGCCGCCGATGACGTGGTAGAGGAAGCAGCGGTTCTGCACGAGCGAGGCGTCGTGCGCGTCCGCGAAGGTGCCGATCAGGGCGTCGGTCAGCACCACGCCCCGCACCAGGTCGTCGGCGAAGTGCTCCTCGACGGCCCGCCCGAGCGGCTCCTCGAACAGCATCCGCCAGGCCGCCTCGTCGGCGATGCGGGCCCGCAGCTCCGCCCGTGTGGGCAACGGCTCGGTCAGCGTCGGGAACACCTTCTCGGCGAGCCGCCCGGTCCGCCCGTAGAACGCGCGCCAGCTGTCGTACTCCCGCTCCGAACCGGTCAGCCGCGCGAAGGACTCCCGGGTGCGGGCCTCGCCTCCGCCGACGAGGAGCCCGCCGGGCCGGCCGTCGCGTTCGACGGGCGTGTACGAGGAGACCGTGCGCTTGCGGACGGCGAAGTCCAGCCCCAGATCGCGCACGATCTTCGCCGGGAGGAGGGAGACGAGGTAGGAGTACCGGGAGAGCCGGGCGTCGACGCCGGCGAAGGGACGCGTGGAGATCGCGGCACCGCCGGTGTTCCCCAGCCGCTCCAGGACGAGCACCGAACGGCCCGCCCGGGCCAGGTACCCCGCGGCGACCAGCCCGTTGTGTCCGCCGCCCACGATCACGTCGTCGTATACATCGTGCCCGAAGCTCGTCATGGCTCTTGGTAGCACACCTGGCCGAGCTGCTCCAGGCAGTGCGCCTCGTCGGCGTGGGCCGCGACCGTGTCCGGATGGTCGTCGCCGAGGGCGCGTTCGCGGATGCCGGAGAGGTCGCGGTAGACGGGCAGGGCCTCGTCCCAGCGGCCCAGCCGACCCAGTCCGACGGCCAGTTCGCGGCGGCTGACGAGGGTGTCGGGATGTTCGGCGCCGAGCGCGTCGGCCCGGGCCGCGGCCACCTGCCGGGCTTCGGCCACCGCCTCCTCCCAGCGGTCCAGCCGGCCCAGGTTGACGCCGAGGACGTGCCGCGCGCGGAGCGTCTCCGGGTCGGCGGCGCCGTACGCCCGCGTGCGGTCGCGGACCAGGCCCCGGAACAGGTCCAGGGCCTGGGCGGCGTGCCCGGTCCGGCCGAGCGCGATGCCGACCTCGTAGCGGGCGGCGAGGGTGTCCGGATGGTCCCGGCCCAGCACCCGGTCCCGGACGGCGGCGACCTGCCGGAACCCGTCGAGGGCCTCGTGCCAGCGGTCGAGGCGGCCCAGCGCGTAGGCGGCCTCGTACCGGGTCAGCAGCGTGTCGGGGTGCTCGGCGCCCAGGACGGCGGCCCGGTCGGCGGCGACCCCGGCCGCGGTGCGGTGGGCGTCCTCGAAGCGGCCCAGCGCCCCGAGGGTGCAGGCGAGGTTGTGGCGGCAGCGCAGCGTGTCGGGATGGAGCGGTCCCATGCTGCGCTCCCGGGCGACGAGCACCGCACGGTAGACGTCGTGGGCCTCGCGGTGGCGTCCGAGCCGACCCAGTTCGTACGCCGCCTCCTGACGCGCCGCGAGGGTGTCGGGGTGGTCGGCGCCGAGTGCCCCGGTGCGCCCCTCGGCGACGGCTTCGTACGCGGCCAGAGCCTCCTCGGGCCGACCCGCGCGGCTGAGGGCGAACGCCCGGGCGTGGGCGGCGGCGAGCGCGTCGGGGCCTGCCCCGCGCAGGCCGCTCCCCTCGGAGCCGAAGGCGTACGGGACCCCGTACGGCGCGGTGAGCCGCGGGTCCTCGGCGGCGGCGGGGCGCACGATCCGGTGGCTGCCCCCGGGCCGCGCGGCGGTCCAGGAGCCGGTGAGCACGGCCCAGGCGCCGCTGGCGGGGCGTGCGTCGATGCCCGCCTTGCGGCCGGCGGTCATCGCGCGGGCCCAGGCGGGCAGCGGGGCGTGGGCGCCGGGCGGGCCGCTCGGACCGAGGCGGGCCTCGACGAGCCGCCGGTGCAGGTGGCGGGCGTCGCCGGGGCGGTCCTCGGGGCGCTTGGCCAGCAGGTCCAGCACGACCTGCTCGAAGTACGCGGGCAGCTCGGGGCGGTGCTCGCGCAGCGGCACGGGCGCGTTGTCGCGGTGACCGACCAGCACCGACCAGGAGTCGCCGAGGTCGAAGGGCGGGGCGCCGGTGGCGATCTCGTACAGGACGCAGCCGAGCGAGTAGAGGTCGCTGCGGTGGTCGACCTCGCCGCCCGCGATCTGCTCGGGCGACATGTAGTGCGGGGTGCCCATGGCCATGGCGCCGCCGGTGAGTTTGGCGGTGAAGCCGATGTCGTGGGCGAGGCGGGCGATGCCGAAGTCGCAGATCTTCACCGTGCCGTCGGTGAGCCGCATGATGTTGGCGGGTTTCAGGTCGCGGTGGACGACGCCCTGGTCGTGGGTGTAGCCGAGGGCGGCGGCCAGCTGCTCGGCGATGTCGACGACGACGTCCACGGGCAGCGGGTGCGCCTCGTTCTCCTCCAGGAGCTGGCTCAGGTTGCGGCCGTCGAGGAGTTCCATGACGAGGTAGAGGGGACCGCCCGCGGCGCTGTCGTCGCCGAAGTCGTGGACGACGGTGACGCCCCGGTGCTGGAGGGAGGCGGCGACGCGCGCCTCGCGGCGGAAGCGTTCGCGCAGGACCTGGACGAAGTGCTTGTCCTGCTCGGGCCCGAGCGGTTTGAGGCACTTCACGGCGACCTGCCGGCCCAGCGACTCGTCCCGGGCGCGCCACACCTCGCCCATGCCGCCGCGCCCGATCAGATCGAGTGACCGGTAACGGCCCTGGATCAGTCTGGACTCCGCCATGTCTTAAAGCCGCCCCCGTTGTCGTGCTCCGTCCTACGCCCTCCCCGGCCGGTCCAGTATGGCCGCTGATGTACGCAGTGTGTACGCCGAGGGGCGGCTCCCGGGGCCCATGCGGCGCATCGCTTTCAAGATGTGACCTGGAGGCAGCTGCCACCGTAGACCTGCGGGAATGCTGCGCAGCAGGGTACCGGTGAGGCGCAGGCGTCGGGTGATGACGGGCGTCGGCGGCGGCGTCCGCCCGTACAGCCGGTGCGCGTATCCGGGGAGGGAACCGTAGGCCAGAGCCGCGACGGGGCGCCACAGCAGGTTTCGGCCAGGGACGAGAAGGGCAGGGGTGGGCGGATTGCGCAGGAACGCGTCGACCGCACGGGCGTCGGGTCCGGCGGCCAGCCGCGGCCGGACCTCCTCGAAGTACGCGGCGAGGGCCGCCGTGCCGGCCGGGACGCGGGCCGGGTCGAGGCCCACGAGGCGGGCGTTCACCCGGTTCTCGTCGACGTAGCGGTCGGCCTGGGCGGCGGTGAGCGGGACGCCGGAGCGGCGCAGGACGTGCAGGAAGCTGTCGATCTGCGCGCAGTGCACCCAGAGCAGCAGCTCGGGGTCGTCGACGGGAAACCGCTCGCCGGTGGCCGGATCGGTGGCGTACAGCGTGCGGTGGATCCGGCGGACGCGGGCACCGGCGCGCTCGGCGGCCTCGGTGGTGCCGTAGGTGAGCGTGCCGACGAAGTCGGCGGTGCGCAGCAGACGGCCCCAGGCGTCGGCGCGGAAGTCGCTGTTCTCCATGACCCCGCGGACCGCGCGGGGGTGCAGGGCCTGGAGGTAGAGCGCGCGGACTCCGGCGATCCACATGATCGGGTCCCCGTGGCACTGCCAGGTGACGGACGAGGGCCCGTAGAGCCCCGGGTCGGGCGGGGACGGGGACGGTGCCCCGTCCCGGGTCGCGGCCATTCCCGTACCTCCCGTGTCGCCTCCGCTCCAGCCTACCGAGGCACGGCGGGCCCGTGCAGACGTGCGAGCCGGGTCACGCGCAGCGGCCGACCCTGATCCGGGGGTGCGGCACGGGCCGGAAAAGGCCCGCGGGCGACCGATTCCGTCCGTCGCCCACCGGCGTGCCAGGAGGCCGGACCCGGCTGCGCAAGCGCACCCTGCCTGCGGAAGCGCACCGCCGTGCCACGTGCAGATGGTCTTCCGCCTCGGCTACGGCCCCGCAGGCCCCGACACGCCCCGCCGCCCGCTGCCCGCTGCCCGAGGTGCTGGAAATCCGGGAGTGGACACCACCGGGCGCCTGACGCGATCGCCCCGCGCGCGATCGCCCCGCGCCAGCCGCCGAACGGCCAGAAGCCGGGCACGCCGTGGCAGCACCGGCACGGGCGCGACCTCACCCTCCCGGCTGGGCACTGTGGCACGCAGGGGCCGACTGTCCCTCCCCCAGGGCCGGTCCTCCCCTCGCGGCGCCCCCCTCGGGGAGGGCAGTGTGGAGGCATCGACCCAGCAGACGAACGTCCCGGACCGTCACACTCAGGAGCGGGCATGACCTCGTACCCCATCTCGGAGCTCGACGCGCACTGGCGCGCCGCCAACTATCTGGCAGTCGGCCAGATCTACCTCATGGACAACCCCCTGCTCACCGAGCCGCTGCGGCCGGAGCACATCAAGCCGCGGCTGCTCGGCCACTGGGGCACCTCCCCCGGCCTGAACCTCGTCCACACCCACCTCAACCGCGTGATCAAGGACCGCTCGCTGGACGCCCTGTGCGTCTGGGGTCCGGGCCACGGCGGTCCGGCCGTCCTCGCCAACTCCTGGCTGGAGGGCACGTACACCGAGACCTACCCGGACATCACGCGGGACGCGGCCGGCATGGGGGCACTGTTCCGGCAGTTCTCCTTCCCCGGAGGCGTGCCGAGCCACGTGGCCCCCGAGACGCCCGGCTCCATCCACGAAGGCGGCGAGCTCGGATACTCCCTCGCCCACGCCTACGGAGCCGCCTTCGATCACCCCGGCCTGCTGGTCGCCTGCGTCATCGGGGACGGTGAGGCCGAAACGGGGCCGCTGGCCGCGTCCTGGCACTCCAACAAGTTCCTCGACCCGGTCCACGACGGCGCGGTCCTGCCGGTCCTGCACCTCAACGGCTACAAGATCGCCAACCCGACGGTGCTGTCCCGGATCCCCGAGGGTGAGCTCGACTCGCTGCTGCGGGGATACGGCCACGATCCGCTGTACGTGAGCGGCACCGACCCCGCCCTCGTGCACCGGGCCATGGCCCGTGCGATGGACGAGGCCCTGGACCGCATCGCGGCCATCCAGCGTGCGGCCCGGACGGCGGGCACCGGTCCGGGCCGGGAGTACGCGCGCTGGCCGATGATCGTGCTGCGCACCCCCAAGGGCTGGACCGGCCCCGCCACCGTCGACGGCGACCCGGTCGAGGGCACCTGGCGTGCCCACCAGGTCCCGCTCGCCCAAGTGCGTGAGAACCCCACGCACTTGGGGCAGCTGGAGAGCTGGCTGCGCTCTTACCGACCGGAGGAGCTCTTCGACGCCGACGGGCGGCCCTGCGAACAGGTGCTCGCCCATGTCCCTCGGGGTGACCGCCGCCTGGGCGCCGTCCCGTACGCGAACGGCGGACGGCTGCTGCGGCCCCTCCCGCTGCCCGCCCCCGGTGCGTACGCCGTCCCCGTCGACAAGCCGGGCAGCAGCCTCCACGAACCGACGCGGGTCCTCGGGCGCTTCCTCAGCCAGATCATGCGAGACACCGCCGAGCGGCGGGACTTCAGGGTCGTCGGTCCGGACGAGACCGCCTCGAACCGGCTGGACGACCTGTACGACGTCACCGGCAAAGCCTGGCAGGGGCTGACGGAGGCCACGGACAGGAACCTGTCCCGGGACGGCCGCGTCATGGAGATCCTGTCCGAACACGTCTGCCAGGGCTGGCTGGAGGGGTACCTCCTCACCGGCCGCCACGGGCTCTTCTCCACCTACGAGGCCTTCGCCCACATCGTCGACTCCATGGCCAGCCAGCACATCAAGTGGCTGAAGACCTCGCGCAAGCTGTCCTGGCGCGCGCCCAGCGCCTCCCTCAACTACCTGCTCACATCGCACGTCTGGCGCCAGGACAACAACGGCTTCTCCCACCAGGACCCCGGGTTCGTCGACCACGTCCTCAACAAGAGCCCCGAGGTCGTCCGGGTCTACCTGCCGCCGGACGCCAACACCCTCCTCGCCGTGGCCGACCACGCCCTACGCAGCCGCGACCAGGTCAACGTCATCGTCGCCGGGAAGCAGCCCGCCTTCGACTGGCTGTCCGCCGACGAGGCCCTCGTGCACGTCACGCGGGGCGCCGGCATCTGGGAGTGGGCGGGAACGGACCACGGCTCCCGCGAACCGGACGTCGTCCTCGCCTGCGCCGGCGACGTACCCACCATGGAGGTCCTCGCCGCCACGGCCCTCCTGCGCGAGCACCTCCCGTGGCTGGCCGTCCGAGTCGTCAACGTCGTGGACATCGCCCGCCTGATGCCCCACGGGGAACACCCGCACGGCATGACGGACACCGAGTACGACGCCCTGTTCACCACGGACAAGCCGGTGATCTTCGCGTACCACGGCTATCCGTGGCTGATCCACCGCCTCGCCTACCGTCGCACCGGCCACCCGAACCTGCACGTCCGCGGGTACAAGGAGTCCGGAACGACGACCACCCCCTTCGACATGGTCGTGCGCAACGACATGGACCGGTACCGGCTCGTCATGGACGTCATCGACCGCGTCCCGGGCCTGGCCGGCCGCGCCGAGGGTCTGCGCCAGGCGATGGACGACCAGCGCATCCGCCACCACAGCTGGATCCGCGAGCACGGCACGGACCTGCCGGAGATCGCGGACTGGTCCTGGCCGTACTGAACCTGCCGACCTGATCCCCGTGGCCGAACGCCTCACCCACTCCGTCGAAGGCGTGGTCGACGTCCGCTGCCGGCTGGGCGCACCGGCCGAGGCGTGAAGTCCGACCGCACACGTTTTCCGGTGACGGCAACGGTCGTCATGCGCCACTGACGGCGTGGGCGAGTCGCACCCGGTCAGCGGCGGACGCGGGGCATGCCCAGGCCGATCCAGGAGATGATCTCGCGCTGGATCTCGTTGTTGCCGCCGCCGAAGGTGAAGATCACGGCGCTGCGGTAGCCGCGTTCCAGTTCGCCGTGCAGGACCGCGCCCGCGGATCCGTCCTTGAGGGAGCCGGCCGCGCCGACCACCTCCATCAGCCAGGCGTACGCGTCCCTGCGGGCCTCGGAGCCGTACACCTTGACGGCGGAGGCGTCCTGCGGGGTCAGGGTGCCGTCCTGGACGGCGCCCACCATCTGCCAGTTGAGCAGCTTCATCGCGTCGAGCCGGGCGTGGGTGCGGGCCAGGCGGCCGCGGACCCAGGAGAGGTCGATGACGCGGCGGCCGTCGGCGAGCTTGGTCTCGGCGGCCCAGCGCTGGACGTCGTGCAGCGCCCGGATCGCCATGGTGCCGTGCGCGGCGAGGGTGACGCGCTCGTGGTTGAGCTGGTTGGTGATCAGGCGCCAGCCCTTGTTCTCCCGGCCGACGCGGCGGCTCGCGGGGACGCGGACGTTCTCGTAGTAGCTGGCGGTGGTGTCGTGCGAGGCGAGGGTGTTGATCAGGGTGCAGGAGTATCCGGGGTCGGCGGTCGGCACCAGGAGCATGGTGATGCCCTTGTGCGCGGGGGCGTCCGGGTCGGTGCGGACGGCGAGCCAGACCCAGTCGGCGGTGTCCCCGTTGGTGGTCCAGATCTTCTGCCCGTTGACCACGTAGGTGCCGGTCTCCTCGTCGCCCTCGCGGACGGCCCTGCACTTGAGGGCGGCGAGGTCGGTACCGGCGTCCGGCTCGCTGTAGCCGATGGCGAAGTCGATCTCGCCGGACAGGATCCGCGGCAGGAAGTACGCCTTCTGCTCGTCGGTGCCGAACTGCATGATGGTCGGCCCGACGGTGTTGAGCGCCATCAACGGCAGCGGCACGACGGCCTGCGCGGCCTCGTCGAAGAAGATGAACTGGTCCATGGGCGACATCCCGCGGCCGCCGTACTCCTCGGGCCAGCCCACGCCGAGCCATCCGTCGGCGCCGAGCCTGCGGACGGTCTCCCGGTAGAAGCGCTTCTGCGCGGCCGGATCCCGGTAGCGGGCGTAGACGTCCTCAGGCACCAGCTCGGCGAAGTAGGCGCGCAGCTCGGTGCGCAACTGCTGCTGCTCAGGCGTGTATTCGAGGTGCACGGCCCCTCCGGGTGTCTCGCGGGTCCAGCCGGTCGCTGTGGTGGCGGCGCACAGAGTAGAACGTGTTCCAAGAAGGGGGAAGGACTCGCGGTCGGCGGTTTCCCCGACCACCGGCACGGCGCCGGTCCGTGACCGACAATGGGCTTGCGCGTCACGGGACTTCGAGGAACCGGGGGGACACATGGACGAGGCCTGGGAGCAGGAGTTCGCCGGACGGGACCGTATGCCGGAGCGCCGCGACCGGATGCCCGGGCGGCGCGACCGGACGCCGGAACCGCGGGACCGGCTCCCCGGGCACGGGGACCGGCCGGCCGACGGGAGCCCGGCGCACTCCGAGGGCGTGACACAGGTCCACGAACCGGGGACGCTGCCCGTCGACCCGCGGACTCCCGACCGCCACAGGTGCTGGGAGCTGCTGCCCGCCGACACGCGCACCAAGGCCACCGAGAAGGCGGGCCGCTCCCTGATGTGGTGGGCCCGCGTCTACTCCGACGGCGTCCCGTTCGCCGTGGTGCTCGGTGACCGGGGACTGTGCCGGGTCGAGCCGGTGTACCGGGCCGGCCGGGCGCAGGAGCACCGCGGCGAGCGGGCCCGTGTGGAGCCCGGCTCGCTGCACACCCGCCCGTTCGACGCACGGCCACCGCAGCCGGGGGGCGGCCCGGCCGCGCCGGGCCGCCCCGGCTCGCCCGTGGAGCGCCTGGTCCTGAACCCGCCGGAGGCACAGGGGGTGCTCGGCCACTTCCCCCTCGACGTACAGGACTTCCTCCAGCGCCCCTTCCTGCCCGACCGGCGGGTCGTCACGGCCGAGTGGTACTACGAGGAGACCGTCGAGCCCGCGCACACCGCCCTCTTGGTGATGCTGTGCCTGTCCAGCGACCGCCATGTCACCGCCGTCGAGGGCCGCCGCACCCTGGACCGGGGCGCCACACCGGACCGGGCCCGGTGGCACGCGCTGACGTGCCACCGGGCCCGGCTCGTCCCCCGCTGACCCGTCGGCTCCGGTGACCCGCCGGCCCCGGCTCGTCCCCCGGTGACCCGTCGGCCCCGGTGCGTCGGCGTCGGCGCACGCCGGGGGCGGCGGCCGCACGCCCGGCGGTCAGTTCAGCGCGGTGATCATCGCCGCGGCCGTCGCCGCCATGGCCGTACGGGCCGCCGTCAGATAGGGACGGGGGTCCGCCGGGGTCAGGTGGGTACGGATCGCCTCCGTCATGGCCAGGTTGAGGGCGGTGCCGATGTTGACCTTGCGGATGCCGCCCGCCACCGCCGCCGCGAGTTCCGCGTCCGGCAGCCCCGAGGAGCCGTGCAGCACCAGCGGCACGTCCACGGTCTTGGCGAGCCGGGCCAGCAGCGCGTGGTCCAGCTCGGCGGTGCGGCTGGTCATCGCGTGACTGCTGCCGACCGCCACGGCCAGCGCGTCGACCCCCGAGTCGGCGACGAACCGGCGGGCCTCGTCGGGGTCCGTACGGGCACCCGGCGCGTGCGGGTCGAGCGGCGCGGCGCCGTTCTTGCCGCCGACCTCGCCCAGCTCGGCCTCGACCCACAGCCCGTTGGCGTGCGCCCAGTCGGCCGCGGAGCGGGTGGCCTCCAGGTTCTGCGCGTACGGGAGCTGCGCGGCGTCGTACATCACCGAACTGAACCCGGCGTCCGCGGCCTGCCGGAGCAGGTCGGGGCTCTTGACGTGGTCCAGGTGCAGGCCGACCGGGATCCCGGCGGCCTCCGCGCACGCGACGGCCGCGCGCGAGATGGGCAGCAGCTGCCCGCCGCGGAACTTCACGGCGTTCTCGCTCAGCTGCAGGATGACGGGCAGGCCCGCCCGTTCCGCCCCGGCGACGACGGCCTCGGCGTGCTCCAGGGTGATGATGTTGAAGGCGGCGACGGCGCGGCCCGCGGCCGCCGCCTCCAGGACGAGCGTCCCGGCGGAGACGAGGGTCATCGGACCGCCTCCTCGCCGGCGGTGAGGATCACCGAGCGGGTCAGGTTCCGCGGCTGGTCGGGGTCGAGGCCCTGGTGGGCCGCCACCGCGACCGCCAGCCGGTGGACCCGCACCAGCTCGGCGAGCGGGTCGAGCCGGCCGGCCACCCACTGGCCGCCGGTGGCCCGCACCTGCTCGGCGAGTCCCTCGGGCGCCTCGCCGAGCGACCAGGTGAGGGTGCCGGGGCCGGTGACGCTGATCGGCCCGTGCCGGTACTCCATCGCGGGGTACGACTCGGACCACGACAGCGAGGCCTCGCGCATCTTCAGCGCGGCCTCGTGGGCCAGGCCCACGCTCCAGCCCCGGCCGAGGAAGGTGAACTGACCGCGGTCGACGGCCTGTTCGGGCAGCGGCTCCGCGAGGGCGGTACGGGCGTCGGCGACGGCGGCCGCGGTGTGCCGGCCGACGTGGGCGCGCAGCAGGGTCAGCGCCGTGGTCGCGAAGCGGGTCTGCACGACGGACTGCTCGTCGGCGAAGTCGAGGACGACGAGCTCGTCGGCGAGGGTCATCACCGGGGTCGCCGGATCCCCGATGACGGCGGTCGTCCGCATCCCCACGTCCCGCAGCCCGGCCAGCAGGTCCAGCACCTCGGTGGTGGTCCCCGACCGGGTGAGCGCGACGACCCTGTCGTAGCGACGGTGCAGCGGGAACTCCGACGCGGCGAAGGCGTCGGTCTCCCCGTGGCCCACCTCCTCGCGCAGGGCGGCGGCCGCCTGCGCCATGTAGTACGAGGTCCCGCACCCGACGATCGCGGCGCGCTCCCCCGGCTGCGGCAGCACCGCCCGGTGGGCCGGAGCCAGTTCGGCGGCCCGCTCCCAGCACTCCGGCTGTGTGCCCAACTCGTACGCGACGTGGCTCATGGCGGCTCCCTAGCGCGGCGGGTGCAATGCATATGCGTTTTCCTGCAAGGTAGCGGTCCGTTTCACGCAACTTCAAGCATCTCGGGGGTTGATCCCTGAGTTAATGTCGACGGGTAGGCCAAGAGAGCGCGAGGGGGTCGATCGCCGTGGGGTCCATGACCCGCAAGGAACGCTGGCAGATGCTGCTGGACCTGTTGGTGGAGCGGGGCGAGCTGGAGGTCGAGCCGGCGGCGGAGACGCTCGGCGTGTCCGCCGCGA
Organism: Streptomyces sp. NPDC086989; assembly: GCF_044745505.1. NCBI lineage: Bacteria > Bacillati > Actinomycetota > Actinomycetes > Kitasatosporales > Streptomycetaceae > Streptomyces > Streptomyces sp. NPDC086989. The sequence goes on along the minus strand of NZ_JBIVAL010000005.1, from coordinate 61,716 downwards.
CCATCCGGCGCGACCTGGACCAGCTGGCCGAACAGCAGCTGCTGGTGCGGACCCGCGGTGGGGCGGTGGTCCACGGCGTCTCGTACGAACTCCCGCTGCGCTACCGCACGTCCCGGCGCGCCGCCGAGAAGCACCGCATCAGCGAAGCGGTGGCGGAGCTGATCACCCCGGGCGAGGTGATCGGCCTGACCGGCGGCACCACCACCACGGAGGTGGCCCGCGCCCTGGCCGGCCGCCCGGACCTGGCGGCGGGCTCGCCGGCCCTGACGGTGGTGACCAACGCGCTCAACATCGCCGGCGAGCTCGTCATCAGACCCCAGTTCAAGATCGTCCTGACGGGCGGGGTCGCCCGCCCCCAGTCGTACGAACTCACCGGCCCGCTGGCGCAGCAGGTCTTGGGGCAGCTGACCATGGACACGGCGGTCGTCGGCGTGGACGCCTTCGACCCCCAGGACGGCGCGGCGACCCGCCACGAGGACGAGGCGGCGATGAACCGCCTGCTGTGCGAGCGGGCCCGGCGGGTGGTCATCGCGGCGGACTCCAGCAAACTGGCGGTCCGCGCCTTCGCCCGCATCTGCCCGACCCGCGCGGTGGACGTCCTGGTGACGGACACGGCACTCCCGGACCCCGTGGCAGCCCAATTCGAGGCGGCGGGCGTGGAGGTACGACGGGTGTAGGGGCGGGGCTCGGGCCCCCGGGACCCACTCCCGCCCCCACCCTCAGCCCAGGGCCCAGCGCCCAGGGCCCAGGGCGTCAGCTGGTCGGGAGGCGGTCCGATTCCCTGTTCAGGGCCGTCAGGATCGGGGCGATCAGGGGGTGGGATTCCGCGCCGCGGCGGGTTGCCGCGAAGACCCTGCGGGTGGGTGCCGATCCCGATACCGGGCGGACCTGGACCTCCTTGAGGTCCATGCCCCGCAGCGCCGAGCGCGGCACCAGCGCCACCCCCGCCCCGGCTCCCACCAGGGCCGTCACCGCGCGGAAGTCGTCCGACGAGTGCACGAACCGGGGCTGGAAGCCCGCCAGTTCGCAGGCCAGCAGCGTCACGTCGTGGCACGGGTTCCCGGGATACTGCCCCACCCAGTCCGCGTCGGAGAGGTCCGCAAGCGGGACCTCCGGGAGGTCGGACAGCGGGTGTCTGGAGGGGAGCACCGCGTCGAAGGGCTCCGCGTACAGCGGGAGCACCGACAGGCGGCCGTCGTCGGCGCCCGGGGCGCCGCGGTACTCGACCGCGAGCGCGAGGTCGGCTTCGCCGTCGAGGAGCAGCGGCAGGCTCTGGTCGCCTTCGGCGTCCCGGACGCGCAGGCGGATGCCCGGGTGTTCGCGGGCCAGGCGGGCGATCGCGGGGGCGAGGACCTCGGTGATGCCGGTCGCGAAGGCGGCCACGGTGACCTCGCCCGCCGTGCCTCCCGCGTACGCCGCGAGCTCGGCTTCGGCGCGTTCCAGCTGGGCGAGGACCTCGTGGGCGTGCCCGAGCAGGATCTCGCCGGCCGCGGTGAGCCGTACGCCGCGGCCGCTGCGGGTCAGCAGTGCGTGGCCGGTCTCCTGTTCCAGCGCCGCGAGCTGCTGGGAGACGGCGGAGGGGGTGAGGTAGAGGGCTGCGGCCGCGGCGGTCACCGTACGGTGGTCCGCCACGGCCCGCAGGATGCGCAGCCGGCGGGGGTCGATCACCCCACCATTCTCGCAGGTGGAGCGGCCGCCCCGGCCGCCCGGCCGGCCGGGCCCCTGAGGCCGGTCAGGCCGGTCGGGCCGGTCAGGCGCCTCAGGCCATCAGGGCGCCTCAGGCCGTCAGGGCGGCTCGCGCGTCGACGAAGGCGGCCACCGCGCGCTCCACGTCCGCCGTGGAGTGGGCGGCGGAGAGCTGGACCCGGATGCGGGCCGCGCCCATCGGGACCACGGGGTAGGAGAAGCCGATCACGTACACGCCGCGCTCCAGCAGCAGCTCCGCCATCCTGGCGGCCTCGGCCGCGTCGCCGATCATCACCGGGGCGATGGCGTGGTCGCCCGGGAGGATCTCGAAGCCGGCCTCGGTCATCTTCGTGCGGAAGAGCGCGGTGTTGGCGGCGAGCCGCTCGCGCAGGTCGCCGGCCGACTCCAGGAGGTCCAGGACCTTCAGGGAGGCGGCGGCGATGACCGGGGCGAGGGAGTTGGAGAAGAGGTACGGGCGCGAGCGCTGGCGCAGCAGTTCGACGATCTCGGCGCGGGCCGCGACGTAGCCGCCGGAGGCGCCGCCGAGGGCCTTGCCGAGGGTGCCGGTGATGATGTCGATGCGGTCCATGACGCCGTGCAGTTCGGGCGTGCCGCGGCCGCCGGGGCCGACGAAGCCGACGGCGTGCGAGTCGTCGACCATGACCATGGCGTCGTAGCGCTCGGCCAGGTCGCAGATCTCGGCGAGCGGGGCGACGTAGCCGTCCATGGAGAACACGCCGTCGGTGACGATCAGCTTGCGGCGGGCGCCGCCCTCGGTGGCTTCCTTCAGGCGGGCTTCCAGTTCGGCCATGTCACGGTTGGCGTACCGGAAGCGGCGGGCCTTGGACAGGCGGATGCCGTCGATGATCGAGGCGTGGTTGAGGGCGTCGGAGATCACCGCGTCCTCGGCGCCGAGCAGGGTCTCGAAGACGCCGCCGTTGGCGTCGAAGCAGGAGGAGTAGAGGATCGTGTCCTCCTGGCCGAGGAAGGAGGACAGGCGCGCCTCCAGCTCCTTGTGCACCTCCTGCGTGCCGCAGATGAAGCGGACGGAGGCCATTCCGTAGCCCCAGCGGTCGAGCGCGTCCTTGGCGGCGGCGACGACCTCGGGGTGGTCGGCCAGGCCCAGGTAGTTGTTGGCGCAGAAGTTGAGGACCTCACCGGGGGCGCCGCCGGCGGTCACGGCGACGGCCGCGTTCTGCGGGGTGCCGATGACGCGCTCGGGCTTGTGCAGGCCGGCGGCGCGGATCTCGTCGAGGGTGGTGCGCAGGTCCTCGCGGACGGTCTCGAACATGGTGCGGTGCTCGCTTTCTCCTGGTGCGGCGGTGGCAGAGGAAGGAGGGGGCCGGGCCCCGCGGAGGGGGGAGGGTGGGCGGGGCCCGGCCGGAGGGAAATGGTCTGCGGGCGTCGGCCGGGGTCAGCCGGCCATCGCGCGCCGGCCGGGGTCGGCCGGCCTTCGCGGCGCCGGCCGGAGTCAGCCGGCCTTCGCGGGAGGACGCGGAGCGGCGGTTACGCCGTCCAGTCCAGGATGATCTTTCCGCTGCGGGCGGTGGCGGCCTCGTCGAACGCGGCCTCGAAGTCGCGGTGCGAGTAGCGGCCGGTGATGACCGGGCTGAGGTCGAGCCCGCCCTCCAGCAGCACGGTCATCGCGTACCAGGTCTCGAACATCTCGCGGCCGTAGATGCCCTTGATCGTGATCATCGAGGTGACGACCTTGGCCCAGTCCACCGGGAACTCCTGCGCGGGCAGGCCCAGCATGGCGATCCGGCCGCCGTGCGTCATGTTGTCGATCATGTCGCGCATGGCCTCGGCGCGGCCGGACATCTCCAGGCCGATGTCGAAGCCCTCGCGCAGACCCAGCTGGGCCTGGGCGTCGGCGATGGTCGCCTTCGAGACGTCGAGGGCGAGCGTGGCGCCGGCCTTGCGGGCGATCTCCAGGCGCTCGGGGCTGACGTCGGTGATGACGACGTTGCGCGCACCGGCGTGCCGGGCCACGGCCGCCGCCATGATCCCGATCGGGCCGGCGCCGGTGATCAGCACGTCCTCGCCGACGAGCGGGAACGACAGCGCGGTGTGGACGGCGTTGCCGAACGGGTCGAAGATCGCCGCCACGTCCAGGTCCACGGCGGTCCGGTGCACCCACACGTTCTGCGCGGGCAGCACGACGTACTCGGCGAAGGCGCCGTCGCGCCCGACGCCGAGGCCGACCGTGCTGCGGCACAGGTGGCGGCGGCCGGCCAGGCAGTTGCGGCACTTGCCGCACACGAGGTGGCCCTCGCCGCTGACGAGTGCGCCGATCTCGATGTCGCGGACGTCAGCGCCGAGCGCGGCGACTTCGCCCACGAACTCGTGGCCGAGCACGAGCGGGGTCTTGACCGCGCCCTGCGCCCAGCCGTCCCAGGAGCGGATGTGCAGGTCCGTGCCGCAGATGCCGGTGCGCAGCACCTTGATCAGCACGTCGCCGGGGCCGTACTCGGGCTCGGGAACGTCCATGAGCCACAGCCCGGGCTCGGCCTTGTGCTTGACGAGTGCCTTCATGGGCGTGGCTCCAGGCATGCGGAGGGGACGTTGCAACCACAGGGACGGGTGCGACGTATCGACAGGGACCAATCTGCCGAGCGCGGAGGTGATCAGTCCATCGAGGATTTCTTAAGCGGGTCGACAGCCCAGCTTCACGCCTATGCTCCTCACGTGAAGGGCTGTGGCCTGGGCAGGGGCCCGCGGCCGGGGCAGGGAATGGGGAGGTGAGGGGCGTGCCGAGTCTGCGCAGCAGAGCGCTGTCGGTCGCGCTGATCGCGGCGGGACGGCGAAGACGGTTCGCGAGCGCCGAGGCGGTACGCGCACGGGTGGCGGAGTCGGCCCGCCGGCCGGCGTCGCATCTGCCGCCGCGCTCGCTGGGCCGGGTCGCCGAGGTCTCCCGCACCTTCGTCGGTGCCTGGCCGGTGTACGACGCTTCGCCGCGCGGGGTCGAGCCTGCGGCCCAGGTGCTGTACGTACACGGCGGGGGGTACATCAACGAGTTGGAGCGGCCGCACTGGTCGATGATCCGGACCCTGGTGACGGAGGCGGGGGCCCGCGTCGTCGTACCGGCGTACATACTCGCCCCGCGCGGGACGGCCGACCGGACGGTTCCGGTGGCGGCGGACCTGCTCAGCGGGTTGATCGCGAGCGGCGGAGCGGGCGGCACCGTACTCGTCGGGGACGCGGCGGGCGGCGGGATGGCGCTGGCCGCCGCCCAGCGGCTGCGCGACCGTACGGGGGCGCAGCCGTCGCGGATCGTGCTGATATCGCCCTGGCTGGACCTGACCATGAGCCACCCGGACCAGGCGGCGATCGAGGCGGGCGACCCGGTGCAGGCCCGGCCCGGGCTGCTGGAGGCCGGCCGGCTGTACGCGGGCACGCTGGCCACGGACGACCCCCGGGTGAGCCCGCTGCGCGGCGCGTTCGCGGGGCTGGCGCCGATGACGGTGTTCACGGGCACCCGGGACGTGCTGACCACGGACAGCCGCGAGCTGTTGCGCCGGGCGCGTGCGGACGGGGTCGACGTGGAGTTCCACGAGGAGCCGGGGCTGCCGCACGGGTACCCGCTGCTACCGGTGCCGGAGGGGCGGGCGGCCCGGGACCGGATCGTGGAGCTGATCAGGTCCGCCGCCGACGAGGAGTGAGGCCGGTCCGGCTCGGCGACCGGTCGGGGGACCCGTCCTCCGGGGGTGCGGCCGGCTCGGCCGGTGGGCGGGGCGTCATGCCGTGCAGGTCATCAGCGAGCTGATCGGCCAGGCGCGGTAGGCGGTCCAGTAGGCCTCGTCGCGTGTGCCGTCGGGGGGCGGGGTCCGGTTGGGCTGCCATCCGACCGTGGAGAAGCCCGCTTCGACGGCGGCCTCGGCGAGGTCGGCGTGCGCCCATTCGCGGAACTCGAAGTCGACCGAGGGCCGGGTCAGGAACTGGGCCTTCAGCAGCGGCGCGTCGCCCTCGTGGATGCGGTCGACGATCCGGACCCCGTACGGCGACCAGTCGACGTTCGGGTACGCGCCGGCGTTGGGCACGATGGCCAGCAGACGGCCGCCGTCGCGCAGGTTGGCGCGGATGCAGCGGAACATGGCGTGCAGGACGGACCGGTCGGTGGCCTGGCTGAACAGGTACACGGCGGTGGCGAGGTCGAAGGGCCCCAGCTGCGGCAGCTTGGCCGCATCGGCGACCACGTACTCGATCGAGGTGTCCCGCAGCCCGGCCCCGCCCGGCGCGGCCCCGGTGGACCCGGTGGCCCCGGCGGACCCGGTGGTGACGGTGGACCCGGTGGTGACGGTGGTGACGGTCCCGGCGGTGACGGCCGCCGCCGCGGAGCCGTCCGCCGAAGGATCCGTGCCCACCGCGCCTTCGAGGGTGGCCACGTCGTCCGCGCCGATCACGCCGTGCGCACGGGCGAGGCGGATCATCTCCTCCGAGGCGTCCACGCCGACGGCCCGCCGGGCACCACCGCGAGCCAGCAGCCGCGTGTTGTAGCCGTATCCGCAGGCCAGGTCGAGGGTGTCGAGCCCGCGCACCCCGCCGAGCGCGTCGAGCGCGCCGAGCAGGGTGTGGGTGTCGGCCGCCGAGAAGGCCGCGACGGCCTTCGACTCCACGAAGCGCTCGCCGATGGTGTCGTACTGGAACCGCATGCTCTGCCTTCCGTGGCCGGGTGGGACGCGTGCGTATGGTGCCCCGGAGCACGTTCGCCGCGGCGGCGTCAGGCGCCCCGTCCCCCGGACGGGGGAGGCGTTCGGGTCAGTGCGTACGGCGTACGGGGTGTGCGACGGCCGCCGGGAGCAGCTCGCGGGCGCAGTCGCGGAGCCAGGCGTGGGCCGGGTCGGCGTCGTGGCGCGGGTGCCAGGCGAGGCCGAAGGGCAGCGCCGGCAGGTCGAGCGGTACCTCGAAGGCCTCCAGCCCTAGTTCGGCGGCGAGCGGCACGGCCTGGGAGGCGACCAGGCCGACGAGGTCGCTCTCGCGCAGGATGAACAGGGAGGCGGGGTAGGAGCCGACGCTGCCCACCACTCGCCGGGTCAGGCCCAGTTCGGCGAGGGCCCGGTCCACGGGTCCCTCCAGTCGGCCGCGCCGGGAGACGATGAGGTGTTCGGCCGCGGCGAACCGGCGCGGGGTGATCCGCCCGCGCAGCAGCGGGTGGCCGGCGCGGGCGACGCCCACCATGCGTTCGTCGCACACGTACTCGACGCGCACCTCGGGGGAACCGCTGTCCACGACGCCGAGTTCGAGGTCGGCGATTCCTTCGCGCAGCGCCGGGACGTCGACGTGGCTCTCCGACAGGAAGCGCAGCCGGACGCCGGGCGCCTCACCGGCCACGCGGGAGAAGAGGGTGGCCCCGAAGGTGGCGGCGAAGGCGTCGTGGGCCAGGACGGTGAAGGTGCGGGTGAGGGTGGTCAGGTCGACCTGCCCGCCCGTCAGGAACAAGGCCCGGGCGCGTTCCACGACGGCCCGGACCTCGCCGTGGACGGCGAGGGCGTGTGGGGTCGGGACCATGGTCCGGCCGGCGCGGACGAGCACGGGGTCGCCGAGGGCCTTGCGGATCCGGCCGAGGGTGCGGCTCATGGCGGGCTCGGACAGGTGCAGCCGGGCGGCCGCGCGCGACACGCTCGACTCCTCCAGGAGGACGTCCAGGGCGACGAGGAGATTGAGGTCCAGGCCGGATTGCGTCACACGCATTCATCCCTTGCAGAACTTGCACTGGAAAGCAGGTCACGCCAACTCTACGGTGGAGCCCGGGGGATGGCGCCGGCCGCGGTGACGTCGGCCGGCCCTCCCCCTCCCCCACACTCACCACTTCACCGACTCCGAGGAGGAGCCGTGCTCCGCCATGTCCACGAGCGGGATGCCGCAGCTGCTGCCGCAGCACCCGCCGCAGCACCCGCCGCAGGTCCCACCGCAGCACCGTCCGCCGGTCCGTCCGCAGGCCCACCCCCCGGTCCGTCCGCAGGTCCGCCCGCCTCTGCGACCGCCCCGGCGGCCGGCGCGCTCACCCGGGCCGCGCTGCTCGCCCTATGCGCCTGCGTGCTCGTCGCACAGGCCATGGTCGCCGCCGTCAACCTGCTGATCCCGCAGCTCGCCGCGTCCGCCCTGCACCCGACCCCGGGCCAGCTGGTGTGGGCGGTCGACGCGTACGTCATCGTCTTCGCCGCGCTGCTGATCCCGGCGGGCGCGCTCGGCGACCGGTACGGCCGCAAGGGAGCCCTGCTGGCCGGGCTCGGCCTGTTCGCCGCGGGCGGGGCGCTCAGCGCGCTCGCCACGGACCCGGCGGTGCTCATCGCCGGGCGCGGGCTGTGCGGGGCCGGTGCGGCCCTGATCATGCCCGCCACCATGTCCGTCCTGGTCCACCTGAGCCCGCCCGAGCGGCGCGGCCAGGTGCTGGCGACCTGGACGCTGTCCGCCGGCCTCGGGGGCCTGGCGGGCAACGTCGGTGGCGGCCTGGCCGGGGAGTACCTGACCTGGCGGGCCCTGTTCTGGGCGGTCGTCCCGCTCGGCGTGCTGCTCGCCCTCGCCGTCGCCCGTACGGTCCCGCGCACACCGGCCCGGTCCGACGCCTCCGTCGACCCCCTCGGGGCGCTGCTGCTGGCCGGGGCGCTGCTCTCCGTCGTCTACGGGATCATCGAGGGCCCCTCATACGGCTGGACCTCGGCGGCGGTGCTGACCGCCTTCGGCGCCGGCGGCGTCCTGCTCGCCGCGTTCACGGGCTACGCGCTGCGCGCCGCGCGCCCGCTGCTGGACCCGCGGATCTTCGCCTCGCGCAAGCTGCGGGCCGGGGCGCTCGGGATCGGCGCCGGCTTCTTCGGACTGTTCTCCCTCTTCTTCGTCAACGCCCAGTACCTCCAGTACGCGAAGGGCTTCTCGCCGGCCCGGACGGGCCTGGCGATCGTCCCGCTGACCGTCGGCATGGCGCTCGTGCCGAAGCTGGGAGCCCGGCTGGCGGAGCGGACGGGGCCACGGCTGCCGGTCGGCGCAGGGCTGGGCCTGATCGGGGCCGGGCTGCTGCTGGTCTCCACCGTCGACGCGGGCACCCCGTACCCGCTGTACGCCTGCTACCTGCTGGTGCTGTCGGTCGGGACCGGCCTGTGCGCGCCCTCACTGACGCTGACCGTGGTGGCCGAGCTGCCCTCGCACCAGGCGGGGCTGGGCTCCGGGCTGAACACAGCGGCCCGGGAGATCGGCGCGGCGCTCGGCGTGGCGGTGGTCGGCACGGTGCTGGCCTCCCGGTTCCACGGCGATCCGCGGGATCCGGCGCAGGTGGGCGCGTTCACGGACGCGATGGGGGTCGCGCTCACCACGGTGGCGGCGGTGCTGCTGCTGGTGGCGGTCGTGGTGGTGGCGGGCTACCGCACCGGTGGCGGCACGCGGCGCGGTGGCCGCCGGGATGCAGCGTCCGGCGCCGGGGGCGCATGCTGACTGTGTGACGGCGAGACCGGACAGCAGCGGCCCCGCCAGCGATGCCGCGGCCCGGGAACTCGCACGGGCCGCCGTCGATGCGGTGCAGGCCGTCGGCGGGTTTGCGGGCGGGGTCTACGTGCGCTCCGGAGCCGAGGGACCGCTGCTGCTGGCCGTGCTCACGGGGCTGCCGGGACGGCTGTTCCGGCCCTGGTGGCGGATGCACGTGAACCGTCCCTACCCGGTCGCCGAGGCCTTCCGCTCCGGACAGTCGGTGCACCTGCCCGACGCGGACGCGGCGATGCGGCGCTTCCCTCAGATGATGGCCGGACTGCCGTTCCCCTTCGGGTCGCTGTACGAGCCCGTGATGGCCGGGGCGCAGCGGTTCGGGGTGCTGTTCGTGCTGCGGCCCGCGACCCCCGGGGGCAGGGTCGACGCCGCCGACCGGGAGCGGCTGCGCGCCGCCGCGGACGGGCTGGGTGCGAACCTCGCCGCGCTCACCTCGGCCGGGGACCCGGTGCTGTGGACGGGTGATCCGTTGTGCGTGCCGCCGCCGGACACGGCGCAGGGGGCGCGCGAGGCCGTGGACCGGCTGACGCTGGCGGTGCTCTCGGTGGACCGGGAGGGCCGGATCCGCTTCGTCAACCACGCCGCCGCCGGGCTGCTGGGCCTGGAGGCGGCGGAGCTGCGCGGGCGGCTGGTGTGGGAGGCGGTGCCCTGGCTGGGGCAGCCCGCGTACGAGGACCACTTCCGCGGGGTGTTCATGTCCGGGCAGCCGGTGCACTTCGCGGCGCGGCGCGGCCGGCAGCAGGGCGGGGAGTGGTTGACGGTGGCTCTGTACCCGAGCCGGGACGGGGTGACGGTGACGATCGGCCCGGCGGACGCGCCGGTCTACCCGCCGGGGTCGGTGGTCCGGCCGGGCGCGGGGCTGGGTTCGACGGACGACCGGGCTTCGGCTCTGTACCGGCCGGTGGCGCTGGCGATCGCGCTGACGGAGGCGGTCACGGCCCGGCAGGTGTCGGCGGTGGTCACCCAGGAGCTGCTGCCCGCGTTCGGCGGCCGGCAGCTGGCGATCTACCTGCTCAACGAGCGGCATCTGCACCTGGCGTGGGAGACGGGTTTCCCGCAGGGCTTCCTGGACCGGTTCGACGGGGTGGGGCTCGACGTCCGGCTGCCGGGCGTGGAGACGCTGACCACGGGCCGGCCGATGTTCTTCGAATCGATGGAGCGCCTGGCCGCCGCCTACCCGGGGATCCCGCTGGACGCCCACGTGGGGGCGCGCGCGTTCCTGCCGCTGATCGCGTCGGGGCGGCCGGTGGGCTCGTGCATCCTCGGCTTCGACGCGCCGCGCGGGTTCAGCGCGGAGGAGCGTACGGTGCTGACCGCGCTGGCGGGGCTGATCGCGCAGGCCCTGGAGCGGGCGCAGCGCTACGACTCCGAGGCGGCGCTGGCCCGCGGGCTGCAGGCGGCGCTGCTGCCGCACCGGCTGCCGGTGCGCGAGCACGTGCAGACGGTGGGCCGGTACCTGCCGGGCACCCAGGGGATGGACGTGGGCGGGGACTGGTACGACGTGGTCGAGACGGGCGAGGGCCTGCTGGCGCTGGTGATCGGGGACGTGCAGGGTCACGGGGTGGCGGCCGCCGCGACGATGGGCCAGCTGCGCAGCGCGGTGCGGGCGTTCACGCTCGGCGGGAGCCCGCCGGAACGGGTGGTGTCGGGTACGAACCGGCTGCTGATCGATCTGGACCCGGGGCAGTTCGCGAGTTGCTGCTACGTGCTGCTCGACCCGGTGTCGGGCCGGGCGCGTGCGGTCCGGGCCGGTCACCCTCAGCCGCTGCTGCGGCATGCGGACGGGCGCGGCGAGGTGCTGGACCTGCCGGGCGGGGTGGTGCTCGGCATCGACGCGGACGCCGCGTACCCGGTGACGGAGCTGCGGCTGGCGCCCGGTGCGGTGCTCGCCCTGTACACGGACGGGCTGGTCGAGGAGGCGGGCGAGGACATCGACCTCGGGGTGGAGCGGCTGCGGGCGGCGCTGGCCGCGGCCCGGCCGTCACCGCTGACGGAGCTGGCCGACCGGCTGGTGGGCGAGGCGGGGGATTTCGCCGACCGGCCGGACGACATCGCGCTGCTGCTGGCTTCTCGGACGAAGGCCCCGCCCGCCGGGGGTGCGACGGGGACGGTGTGAGCGCCGGTGGATCTTGCGGGGGTGCCCACCCCTTGGTCAGGTGGTGTCGCCGGGGGCACATGTCGGCAAAGCGGAAGAAAATTTGCCCCCGCACGGCTGCGGTTCCCGCACCCGGACTCTGTGCAGCGTTTACACGGTCTTAACGCGGCCTTGGGCGGCCGCAGCCCGGCCCGACGATGGAATCCGCAGGGGAACCGCTATTGACCTGCGGATCCCGCAGGGATTCGATACGGGCCCGGGAGCCACTGAACCACTCTGCTCACCACCGCCCCGGAGGCGATACCGCTCCCGCACCTCAGTTCACCGCACCAGCCGATCGGAACCCCGCACCGATGTCTGAAACGATCAGCGCCCCTCAGGCCCTCGCCCCCGCCACGGGGCCCGTCCCCCCGAAGCTCAAGCGCTCCATCGGCGTCGTCGGCGGCACACTGCTGACGCTGTCGTGCGTGACGCCCGCTTCGACCCTGTTCGTCGTCGTGCCCGACCTGTTCGGGTCCCTCGGTACGTGGACCGCCCTCACGATCGCCATCGGCTCGCTGCTCTGCATCGGCGTCGCGTTCTGCTATTCGGAGCTCGGCACACTGATCCCGAGCGCCGGCGGCGAGTACGCGATGGTGTCGACCATGGCGGGCCGGCTGGCCGGCTGGCTCGTGTTCGTCTTCTCGCTGCTGGTCGTGATGATCGTGCCGCCCGTGATCGCCATGGGCACCGCCGACTACCTCGCGCCGATCGTGCACATACCGGCCCCGGTCGCGGGCGGCGGCGTGATGCTGCTCGCCACCCTCGCCGGCCTGCTGGACCTGCGGGCCAACGCGTGGATCACCGGCATCTTCCTGGTGCTGGAGGTGGTCGCCGCCGCGCTGGTCGCCGTACTGGGCTTCGCACACAGCGAGCGGGGTGCCGGTGCGCTGGTGCACGGTACGGTCGCGGCCGAGGGCGGCGGTACGTCCACGGTGACGGCGATGATGGTCGTATCCGGGCTCGCCATCGCGCTGTTCATCACCCAGGGCTTCTCGACCGCCGTCTACCTGTCGGAGGAGCTGGAGAACCCGCGGCGCAACGTCGCCCGCACGGTGCTGGCCACCCTCGCCATCTCCACGGCCGTCATCCTGGTCCCGGTCATCGCCATCACCGTCGGCGCCCCCGACCTGTCGGCGCTGACCGAGGGCGACCTCGGCGGGATGGTCACCGCGTGGTCCAACTCGGCGGTCGGCACCTTCGTCAGCCTCTGTGTCGCCCTCGCCATCATCAACGCGGGCATCGTCATGGTGATCCAGAACTCCCGTGTGCTGTTCGCCTCGGCCCGTGACAAGGCCTGGCCCGAGCCGGTCAACAACGCGCTGTCCAAGCTCGGCCGCTTCGGCTCCCCGTGGGTGGCCACCCTGCTGGTCGGCGTCCCGGGCGCGGCCCTGTGCTTCGTCAACCTCGACACGCTGTACGGGGTCACCGGCGTCTCGGTGACGGCCATGTACCTGCTGGTCGCGGTGGCCGCCCTGTTCGCCCGGCGCGGCGCGCACCGCGAGGTGGCCGCCTGGCGGATGCCGCTGTGGCCGGCGGTACCGGTCGCGCTGATCGCGGTCCTCGCGTACATCCTCGAGCAGCAGGACACCGAGTACCTGCTGTGGACCGGCGGGATCACCGCCGTGGCGACGCTGTACTGGGCGCTGTACCTGCGGCCGCGGCGGGACACCCGCTGGCTGGTCAGCATCCCGGAGGACGGCGAGTCCGCCGCCGTCTGACCGCTCCCTGAGCACGGTCCACGGGTCATCGGCATCGGCGGGGGTCAGTTCTCCTCGGCCCCGTCGATGCTGATGACGACCTTCCCGAAGGGTGCGTCCGCCGCGTACGCGCGGTAGGCCGTGCGCGCCTCCTCGAAGGGGTGGACGCGGTCGATGACCGGGCGCACCCGGTGGGCGGCCACCGCACGGTTCATGTCCTCGAACCGGGTGCGGCTGCCGACGAAGACCCGGCGGATCGTGGCCAGGCTCGACGCGTACGCCGCGTTCGAGATCTCGATGCCCGCCTTGCCGGCGCCGGCGGTGGTCAGTAGGGCGATCTGCCCGTACAGGGCGGAGGCCCGGACCGACTGCTCCACGGTCTCGGGGCCGCCCGTCTCGACGACGAGGTCGGCGCCCAGGCCGCCGGTGAGCTCCCGCACGGCCCGGCCCCAGTCGGGGGTGCGCCGGTAGTCGACGACCTCGTCGGCGCCGAGCGTCCTGAGGCGGTCCGCCCTGGCCCCGCTGGAGGTGGTCGACACCACGCGGCAGCCGAGGAGCTTGGCGAACTGCAGGGCGAACAGGGCGACCGGACCGGTTCCGAGGGTCAGTACGGTCTGGCCGGGCAGCAGCGGTTCACCGCCGGTCAGGGCGCTCCAGGCGGTGACCCCGGCGCAGGGCAGGGTGGCCGCTTCCTCCCAGGTCAGGTGGTCGGGGACGCGCACCGCCCACTGCTCGTCGAGCACGGCGTACTCGGTGAGCATCCCGTCCAGGGTGCAGCCGGGCTGGTCGAAGGCGTCAGGGGTGATCCGGCCGGTGCGCCAGCGCGGGAAGTACGCGCAGGACACGCGGTCGCCGACCGCGAACCGGGTGACGGCCTCCCCGACGGCCACGACCTCGCCCGCACCGTCGCTGAGCGGTATGACGCCGGGTACGGCGGGCAGCGGGTAGCTCCGGTCGAGGATGAGCAGGTCCCGCTTGTTGAGGGAGGCGGCCCGGACGGCGACCACGACGGCGGTGGGGCCGGCCGGCTCCGGCGGGGGTCCGCCGGAGCCGCGCGGCACGATCCCCTCGATGCCGCCGAACGCTTCCAGGTGGTACGAGCGCATTGCATCCTCCGCCCTTTCGGTCTTGCTCCGGTGCTGCTTCGGTCCTGCGGTACGGCTGCCGCCGGTGCCCAGGTTCCGGGGCGGCGCAGACGCCCGGCAATTCCCTGCGGGGAATGGCCGGGGCCGACCGGAGGGGGCTAGAAAGGGGGCATGGCCACCACTGCCGCCACCCCCGCCCCCGCCGCCCCCGCGCCGACCCCGTTCGCCCGGGAGGTCCGCCGACGGCGGGCGCTGCGCCGGATGAGCCAGCTGGAACTGGCCACCCTGGCCGGGACCACCCAGCGCCACCTCAGTTTCATCGAGAGCGGCCGCTCCACGCCGGGGCGGGCGATGGTGGTGCGGCTCTGCGAGTCCCTCGGGCTGACGTTGCGGGAGCGCAACTCGATGCTGCTGAGCGCCGGTTACGCCCCGGCGTACGCGGAGTCACCGCCGGATTCCGCCGCCGTCGGGCCGGCGATGGAGGCCCTGCGGTCGATCCTGACCGGGCACCTCCCGTACCCGGCGGTGGTCGCCGGCCAGCGCGGCGAACTCGTCCTGGCGAACGCCGCGTTCGGGGTCCTGACCGAGGGCGTGGCCGAGCGTCTCCTCGCGCCGCCCGTGAACGTGCTGCGGATCGCACTGCACCCCGAGGGGATGGCGCCGCGGGTAGCGAACCTCGCGGCGTGGGGGCGGCACGTCACGGAGAGCCTGCGGGCCCGGGCCACCGCCCACCCCGATCCCGAACTCGACGCCCTGGTCGCGGAGTTGACCGGCTACCTGCCTCCGGCGCCGCCGCCCGGCCCGGACCACCTCGGCTTCGCGGTGCCGCTGCGGCTGCGGACGGCCGCGGGCGAGCTCCGGCTGCTGACGACGCTGACCTCGTTCGCCACGGCCGTGGACGTCACGCTGGCCGAAATGCACCTGGAGGCCTTCCTCCCGGCCGACGCCACGACGGCGGACCTCCTGCGCCGACGCGCGGCCGCCCGCCCCGCTGATCGCCGCCCCGGTCGCCCCGCCTGATCCCCGCCCCGCCCAACCGTCGCCCCGCATGACCTCCCTGCGGGTCAGGCCGGGGGCGGGGAGGCGGTCCGGCCCAGGGTGATGGCCGTGTTCACCAGCCCGACGTGGCTGAACGCCTGTGGGAAATTCCCGAGTTGGCGGTCCGACACCGGGTCGTACTCCTCGGCGAGCAGTCCCACGTCGTTGCGTACGGCGAGCAGCCGCTCGAACAGTTCGCGCGCCTCCTTCTCCCGCCCGGTCATGTGCAACGCGTCGGCCAGCCAGAACGAACAGGCGAGGAAGGCCCCTTCGTCGCCGGGGAGCCCGTCGATCGACGGGCCCTCGGTGCTGTAGCGGCGGACCAGGCCGTTGCTGCCGAGTTCCGCGCGGACCGCCTCGACCGTGCCGATCACGCGCGGGTCGTCGGGCGGCAGGAACCCCACGCGGGGGATGAGCAGGGTGGCGGCGTCGAGCTCCCGGGAGCCGTAGTACTGCGTGAAGGTGCCCCGCGCGGGGTCGAAGCCGTTCTCCAGCACGTCCTGGTGCACCTCGTCCCGCATGTTCCGCCACCGGTGCACGTCGCCGGGCAGCGAGGAGTCGCTCTCCAGGGTGCGCACGGCCCGATCGGCGGCGACCCAGGCCATCACCTTGGAGTGCACGAAGTGCCGGCGCGGCCCGCGCACCTCCCACAGGCCCTCGTCGGGCCGGCGCCAGTTGCGCTCCAGGAAGTCGAGGAGCGCGAGCTGGATCCGCCAGGCGTGCCGTTCCGTGGGCAGCCCGTTCGCCCGGGCCAGGTGGAGGGAGTCGATGACCTCCCCGTACACGTCGAGCTGGAGCTGGTCCACGGCCGCGTTGCCGACGCGGACCGGGGCGGATTCGGCGTAGCCGCGCAGCCACGGCAGGTCGGTTTCGGGAATCCGCCGCTCGCCGCCGAGGCCGTACATGATCTGCAGGTCTGCGGGGTCGCCGGCGACCGCGCGCAGCAGCCAGGCCCGCCAGGCGCGGGCCTCGTCCTGGAATCCGGTCTCCAGGAGGGAGCCGAGGGTCAGGGTGGAGTCGCGCAGCCAGCAGTAGCGGTAGTCCCAGTTGCGGACGCCGCCGGGTTCCTCGGGGAGGGAGGTCGTCGCGGCGGCGGCGATTCCGCCGGTCGGGGCGTAGGTGAGGGCCTTGAGGGTGATCAGGGAGCGGGTGACCGCCTCCCGGTAGGGGCCGTCGTAGGTGCACTGGGCGGTCCAGTCGCGCCAGTCGGCGAGGTTCTGTTCGAGCGCCTGGTACGGGTCGACGGTCGCGGGGCGCGGCTGGTGCGAGGGGTGCCAGGTGAGGACGAAGGCGACCCGGTCGCCGGGGCCGACGGTGAACTCCGAGCGGGTGCTGTTGGCCTCGCCCCAGGTGGGCACGGCCGGTTCGCTCCGCAGCCAGGCGGAGTCGGGCCCGGCGACGGCGACGCGCTCGCCGTCGGAGCGCCGGACCCAGGGGACGACGTGGCCGTAGTCGAACCGCAGGCGCAGGACGCTGCGCACGACGGCCTCGCCCGACAGGCCCTCGACGATGCGCATGACGTCGGGGGCGTCGTCGCGCTGCGGCATGAAGTCGATGACCTTGAACGAGGCTCCGTCCGGGGTGTCCCAGTAGGACTCCAGGACCAGTGAGCCGTCGATGTAGGCGCGGCGTGTGCACCGGACGCCGGGGGCGGCACCGGCCGGGGCGATGCTCCAGTGGCCGTTCTCCTCGTCGCCGAGGAGCGCCGCGAAGCAGGCGGGTGAGTCGAAGCGCGGCAGGCACAGCCAGTCGATGGACCCGTCGCGGCCGACGAGCCCGCTGGTCATGAGGTCGCCGATGACTGCGTAGTCTTCGATGGGTTGTGTCATTTGAGCGCTGTTCCCCCGAATGCCCGGGGCCAATCGGCGCAAGCCCCGGGCACCCCCTCCCGCACGTCAGCTGCGCACGAGGAGCAGCGCGCTCGCGATGACCACGCCGAGGGCGACGGCGAGGGCGCCGTGGGCGAGGCGGTGGCTGCGCAGTACGGGCAGGAAGCGGTCGGCGGCGTACCGGCCGGGGCCGGTGAGGGCCACCGCGGCGGCGGTGACGGTCAGGAGCAGCTCGTACTCGATGCCCTTGGGGGCGAAGAACGACCCGGCGCCGTGGACGGCGATCGCGTTGATCATGGTGCCGACGACGGCGGCTCCGGCCAGCGGTGTGAGCAGCCCGAGGGCGAGGCCGAGTCCGCCGAGGGTCTCGGTCAGACCGGCGACGACGGCCATGGCGTCGCCCGCGGGGTAGCCGCTGGCGGTGAAGAACTGCCCGGTGCCGTCGATGCCGCCGCCGCCGAACCAGCCGAAGAGCTTCTGGGTGCCGTGGCCGGCCATGGTGAGCCCGAGGACGACGCGCAGCAGGAGCAGGCCGGCGTCCTGGGCGGAGGTGGAGGGGGCGGGCGGGACGGCCGGTGCGGCGGCCTGCTGCTTCGTCGCGGTGACGGAGGGGCTGGTCATGGGGGATTCCTTCCGGTCGGGCGGTCCGGGCGGGGACGGGCACAGGAGTTGTTCAAATTCGAACCGCCAGGCCCGACCTTAACCATTGATTCAAATTGGAACAACCCGTGTAAGCTGGGGGTATGGCTGAAACGAGATGGCTGGACGAGCGCGAGATGCGCGCCTGGAGCGGCTTCCTGGCCGCCTCCGCCCTGGTGAACCGGCGCCTGGACCAGCAGCTCAAGGACGACTCCGGCCTCTCGCACCCGCAGTACGAGATCCTCGTGCGGCTCGCCGCGGCACCGGACCGCGAGCTGCGGATGACGGAACTGGCCAATGGCCTGATCAATTCGAAGAGCGGGCTGACCTACCAGGTCACCCAGCTCGAGAAGGCGGGCCTGGTCCGCCGCCGCAGCTGCCCCTCCGACGTGCGCGGGATCTTCGCCGTCCTCACGGACGCCGGCCGCGCCCGCCTGGAGGAGGCCGCTCCCGGCCATGTCGCGACGGTCCGGGAGGCCCTGATCGACGTCCTGACCCCCGAGCAGCTCGATACCCTGGCGGACGGGCTGGGCGAGGTCAGCCGCCGGCTGCGCGAACACGGCGGGCAGGGCGGATAGGGAAGGCCGGCCCGCGGACGACGGATGACCGGGCCGAACGGGGTATAGGGGTGGCATGGACGCAACGGTCTGGCTGACGATCGCCGCGGTCGTCGCCCTCGGGCTGGCGATCACGGCCGGCGTGCTGCTCGTACGGGTCTTCGCCGCGCGGCGGCTGCTGCTCGACGCGGGGATCCCGCTGCGCGACAAGGCGCTCTTCTGGGTCGCGGTGATCTACACGGTCTCGCCCGTGGACCTGATCCCGGATCCGGTGTACCTCGATGACATCGGCGTGCTGCTGCTCGCGCTGCGCTCCCTGCACGCGGCGGCCGCCGCCGTGCGGCCCGCCGCGGCCGGGGTGGCCGCCGAGCCCGCCGTGGCGAAGAAGGCGGGCACGGCGTAGCGGGCCGCACGGCGGGGCAGTCCCGGCGGCCGGACCCGCCGCCGGGTCCGGACCCGCACCGGAAGCCGCCCGCGGCCCCGACGCCCCCTGGACCGGGGACCGTCGGCGGCGGCTGACACCATGTCCGCCATGCCTCTTGAAGATCGTGACGCCTGGTCCCCCTCCCCCACCGCCCTGCTGGAGGCCGGAGCCGCCCGGGTGCGGGAATGGTCCGGCCCGCAGGCCGGTGGCGGGGTCGGCCGCGAGGTCTTCGCCCAGGCCGGGGCCGTGTTCGGCCATGCGGACGTCTCGCGGGCGGAATACGCCTCGTGGCTGCACTTCGCCGCGAAGGTGCTGGGGCACGACGCGTACGCCGAGCGGGTCGCCGCGGCCGAGCCCGGCATGCCGTGGCGCACCGTCTGGGCGTGGTGGCGGCCGGTCGGGGCGTTCCGGGCCGAGCCGAACCTCAGCGGGGACGCCTGCGCCGAAGTCTTCGACGGGCCGGGCGGCCCGGCCGGGCCGGACCGGCCGGCGGGCCGGAGCCTGCTGAAGGTCTGGTCGCTGTGGACCGAGGAGCGCTGGTTCGACCTGGCCACCGGCGAGCCGTGCCCGGCATCCGACGCCGGCGGGTTCACCCCGCGCACGGAGGAGCCGGAGGAGGACGAGCCGTTCCTCTTCGACCCGGACGAGGACGCCTGGGCCCTGCACTGCCCCGGCACCTGGGAGGACCCCGTGCCGCTGGGGGCGGGCCGCTTCCTGCTCACCGAGGCGCGCGGGATCGTGGTGGTGGAGCGGAACGCGGCCGTGGCGGCGTCCGGTTGGCCGTCCGGTGGCGCCGACTGCGCCTCGTGGGAGGAGGGTGCGGGCGAGCCCTGGTTCGCGGGCCCGGAGCCCGGCGAGGCGCCGCTGGACGCGGCCCGCCTGGAGGCGGTGTTCGGCGCGGACGGGACCGTGCGGGTACCGGAGGCGCTGCTGCCCGCGGAGCTGACCCACGGCCCGACCCGGGAGCTGATCGGCACGGTGGGCCTGCCGCGGCACTGGGCGGCGGGCGCGACCTCCTTCCGGCTCGCCTGGACCGAGGACGGGCCGCGCGCACCGCGTTCCGCGGACGCCGAGCCGGACTTCGGCGGACTGCTGCACCTGGGGACGTTCGCCGACGAGGGCGAGGTGCTCGTCCACCCGGAGACGGGCGCCGTGTCACTGGTCCACGAGGGCGAGGGGCCGTTCCCCTTCGCCCGGGACACCGAGACGTTCGTACGGCTCCTGGAGGCCGTACGACGTTTCATGGGGGCGTGCTGGGACCCGTACCCGGGAGAGGACGGCCGCGGCTCCTTCCGCTCCGAGGTGGCGCGGCTGGAGCCGGGGGTCCTGGAGTCCGACGGCGCGCAGGAGCCGCGCGCCGCCGTCTGGGAGCACATCTTCGCGTCCGTCACCGAACTGAGCGTCTACGGCTTCTGACGCGCGGCGGGCTCCGGCCCGGCGTCAGCCGACTCCGCGGGGGCGGTACTGGATGCTGATGCGCGGGCCGACGGCGCGCGTGGACTTGGGCACGGCGTGCTCCATGGTCCGCTGGCAGGAGCCGCCCATCACGACGAGGTCGCCGTGTCCCAGGGGCAGGCGCAGCAGGGTCGGACCGCCGTCGCGGGGGCGCAGGACGAGGTCGCGCGGGTCGCCGACCGAGAGGATCGCGACCATGGTGTCCTCGGTGGCGGACCGGCCGATGCGGTCGCCGTGCCAGGCGACGCTGTCGCGGCCGTCGCGGTAGAGGCAGAGGCCGGCGGTGGTGAAGGGTTCCCCCAGCTCGGCGGCGTAGTGCCGGGTCAGGGTGGAGCGGGCCTCGGTGAGCACCGGGTGCGGCAGGGGCTCGCCCTCCCCGTAGAAGGCGAGCAGGCGGGGCACGTCGACCTCCCGCTCGTACATCTGGCGGCGCTCGGCCCGCCACGGCACGTCCGCGGCCAGCCGTTCGAACAGCGCGTCGGCTCCGGCCAGCCAGCCGGGCAGGTGGTCGACCCAGGCGCCGGAGCCGAGCCGCGTGCGGTGCAGCCCCGAGAGCGGGCCGAGGCGGATCTCGTCGCCCTGGTCGAAGAGGGAGCCCTGGAGGCCGGGGATCGTACTCACCCACCCATCATAACGCGCCATTCGAACATCCGATCGATAAAGTCGCCGACCTGGGGTTTCTCCGGCTGGGCGGCCCGTCAAGGTATCGCTAGGAACGCGTTAAGGAGCCGTCAAGACCGGCCGGGCCCACCGACGCGCCGCACCCTCGGCGGTGGGCCGCCCACCGACGCGTCTGTGCAGGTGGGGGGCGGGTCGGAGGCGGAGGGAGCGGCTCCGGCCAACCGGAGCAACCTCCCGTGCGCAGCCGTCTGCGGCCCGTCAGGATGAGCTCGCGCGCGTGCACGAATGACCGAGTTCCGTACGCTTGCCCAGCCGTCGCACCGATGGCCGGATCCAAGCCGTACGAAGGAGCACCCCCGATGGCCACCCCCGCCCAGCCGAGCCGCCTGAGGGCATGGCTCCTGGAAGGCCTGACCGACCAGACGAAACACCGGTCGGGACATCGGCCGGAAGGGTCGGACCAGGACGGGACACCCGAAGCCGACCACGGCCGGCCGTGGTGGCGGGTGATGTGCCTGACCGGCCTCGACTACTTCTCCACCCTCGGCTACCAGCCGGGCATCGCGGCGCTCGCGGCCGGGCTGCTGTCGCCGCTGGCCACCATCGTGCTGGTGATCCTCACCCTCTTCGGGGCGCTGCCGGTCTACCGGCGGGTGGCGGAGGAGAGCCCGCACGGCGAGGGGTCGATCGCGATGCTGGAGCGGCTGCTGTCGTTCTGGAAGGGCAAACTGTTCGTCCTGACCCTGCTGGGCTTCGCGGCCACCGACTTCCTGATCACGATCACCCTGTCGGCGGCCGACGCGACCGCGCACATGGTCGAGAACCCGCACCTGACCAGCACCCTCAACGGTCATCAGGTACTGATCACGCTGATCCTCATCGCCCTGCTCGGCGGCGTGTTCCTCAAGGGCTTCAGCGAGGCCATCGGCGTGGCCGTGGTCCTGGTCTTCTCCTACCTCGCGCTGAACGTCGTCGTCATCGCGGTCGGCCTGGTGCAGGTCGCCAGCGAGCCCCACGTCATCACCGACTGGAAGCAGGCGCTGATCACCGAACACGGCAACGTGTTCATGATGATCGCCATCGCCCTCGTCGTCTTCCCCAAGCTGGCGCTGGGCCTGTCCGGGTTCGAGACCGGCGTCGCGGTCATGCCGCACGTCGAGGGCTCCCCCGACGACACGGAGGAGAAGCCCGCGGGCCGGATCCGGGGCACGAAGAAGCTGCTGACCACCGCCGCCGTGATCATGAGCGTCTTCCTGATCACCAGCAGCTTCGTCACCACCCTCCTGATCCCCGCCGACGCCTTCCAGCCCGGCGGCGAGGCCAACGGCCGCGCCCTGGCGTACCTGGCCCACGAGTACCTGGGTTCCGCCTTCGGCACGGTCTACGACGTCTCCACGATCCTGATCCTGTGGTTCGCGGGCTCCTCCGCCATGGCCGGCCTGCTCAACCTGATGCCGCGCTACCTGCCCCGCTACGGCATGGCCCCCCACTGGGCCCGCGCCCTGCGCCCCATGGTCATCGTGTTCACCCTGATCGCCTTCCTGGTCACCTGGCTCTTCGACGCCGACGTCGACGCCCAGGGCGGCGCCTACGCCACCGGTGTCCTGGTCCTGATCACCTCCGCGGCCGTCGCCGTGACCATCGCCGCCCGCCGCGCCCACGAACGCGGATGGACCATCGGCTTCGGCGTCATCTCCGCCGTCTTCGTCTACACCACCGCCGTCAACGTCGCCGAACGCCCCGACGGCGTGAAGATCGGCGCCTGCTTCATCGCCGGCATCATGGCCCTGTCCCTCCTGTCCCGCCTCGCCCGCGTCTTCGAACTGCGCGTCACGCACATCGAATTCGACGACATGGCGCAGCGGTTCATCCGCGACACCGCCAACCGCACCATCCGGTTCATCGCGAACGAGCCCGACAACCGCGACGCCGAGGAATACCGGCTCAAGAAGCAGCAGATCCGCGCGGACAACGACATCCCCGCCGAGGACGACGTCATGTTCGTCGAGGTCACCGTTCTGGACGCATCCGAATTCGAATCCGGCATGCGCGTGCGCGGCGAGGTCCTCCACGGCCGCTACCGCGTCCTGAGCCTGGAGAGCTCCAGCATCCCCAACGCGCTGGCCGCCCTCCTCCTCCACATCCGCGACGAGACCGGGCAGCGGCCCCACATCTACTTCGAGTGGACCGAGGGCAACCCGATGGCCAACTTCCTGCGCTTCTTCCTCTTCGGACAGGGCGAGGTCGCCCCCGTCACCCGCGAGGTCATCCGCGAGGCCGAACCCGACCGCAACCGCCGCCCCCACGTCCACGCTGGCTGACACCGGGCGCGGATCCGGCTCCGTACGTACCGTGGGAGGGCAGTCACTCGCCCCTGGGAGCCGCCATGGACGTCTATCCCCCGATCGCAGAGCACGGGCTGATCGGCGACCTCCAGACGGCCGCACTGGTCTCCAGTGCCGGAACCGTCGACTGGTGGTGCACGCCGCGGTTCGACTCCCCCAGCGTCTTCGGCGCACTGCTGGACCGGGCGGGCGGAGGCCACTGCCACCTGGCGGTCGATCGCGACCGGATCCGCGACGTCACCGTCAAGCAGCTGTACCTGGCAGACACGGCCACGCTGGTGACCCGGTTCATGACCCCGGACGGCGTGGGCGAAGTCGGGGACTACATGATCCCCGACGACTCCCGCGAGGCCACCGACCGGCACCAACTGCACAGGACGGTCCGAGTGGTGCGCGGCAGCCTCCCGTTCGTCCTGGAGGTCCGGCCCCGGTTCGACTACGGCCGGGCCCCGCGCACGCTGAAGCTCCTCGACGACCGGTCGGCGCTGATGCAGGGCCCGGGAACGGACCTGTTCGTCCAGACGAGCGCGCCGATCACCCTCGTCGCGGAAGGACAGGACGCGGTCGCGCGCTTCACCCTCACGGCGGGCGAGGCCGCCGCCGTCGTCCTGACCGCCGACGCCACCGGCAGCCCGCGCCCCGATCCGCTCAGCCGCGAACGGGCCCTCGTGGAGTTCGACCGGTGCCGCGCCTACTGGCACGCCTGGCTGCGCACCTCCACCTACCGGGGCCGCTGGCAGCAGATGGTCAACCGGTCCGCCATCACGCTCAAGCTGCTCACGTACGCACCGACGGGCGCGCCGATCGCCGCCGCGACCATGGGACTGCCCGAGCAGATCGGCGGCGAACGCAACTGGGACTACCGCTACACGTGGATCCGCGACGCGTCCCTGTCGATGCGCGCCCTGGTCAAACTCGGCTTCACCGAGGAGGCCAACGCCTTCCGCCACTGGATCCGCGACCGCTTCGAGGCCGGCACCCCCACGGCGTCCGGCCACCCCCTGCAGATCATGTACCGCGTCGACGGCGACCCCCACCTCACCGAGGAGGTCCTCGGCCACTGGGAGGGCTACCGCGGGTCCGCTCCCGTCCGCGCCGGGAACGCGGCCGCCGACCAAGTGCAGCTCGACATCTACGGCGAGGCCGCCTACGCGTTCGGCGAGGAGAACGACATGGGGGCGCTACGCGGCTGGAAGGCGTTCACCGCCCTCATCGACTGGTTCTGCGACCACTGGGACGCGCCGGACGAGGGGATCTGGGAGACCCGGGGCGGCCGCCAGGACTTCACCTACAGCCGTCTGATGTCGTGGGTCGCCTTCGACCGGGCCATCCGCATCACCCAGGCCCACTCCCGGCCCGCGGACATCGCCCGGTGGACGGCGGCACGCGACGCGGTCTTCCTACAGATCGTGGAGCGCGGCTGGAGCACCGAACGGCAGGCCTTCGTGCAGAACTACGCGTCGGACGTCCTCGATGCGTCACTGCTACTCATGCCGAAGGTGGGTTTCGTCTCGCCCACCGATCCCTCCTGGCTGTCCACGCTCGACGCGATGGACCGCGACCTCGTCAGTGACAGCCTCGTCTACCGCTACGACCCCGCGGCCTCGCCGGACGGGCTGCGCGGTTGCGAGGGAACGTTCAACCTGTGCAGCTTCCTGTACGTCGAGGCGCTCGCCCGGGCCGGCCGGACCGTCCAGGCACGCTATGCGTTCGACAAGATGCTGACCTACGCCAACCACGTCGGGCTGTTCGCCGAGGAGATCGGGGCGTCCGGCGAGCAGCTGGGCAACTTCCCGCAGGCGTTCACGCACCTGGCGCTCATCGACGCCGCGCTGGCGCTCGACGAGGAACTGGACCGGCGGCCGGCATGAGCGCGCCGTCCGGCGGGGTAGGGGGAGCGCGGGCGCTGCACGCCCGCCACCCGTCGGCCCGACCAGGAGAGACCCCATGCGGATGCTGATCAACAGTCCGGAGATCGTCGTCGCCGATGCGCTGCGCGGGATGGCGGCCGCGCATCCCGAACTGGACGTCGACGTCGAGCGGCGGGTCGTCGTACGGCGCGACGCGCGCCAGGGGGGCCGGGTCGGGCTGGTGTCCGGGGGCGGGTCGGGGCACGAGCCGCTGCACGGCGGGTTCGTGGGGTACGGGATGCTGTCGGCGGCGTGCCCCGGGGAGGTGTTCACCTCGCCGGTGCCCGATCAGGTGGTGCGGGCGGCGGCGGCCGTGGACTCCGGGCAGGGCGTGCTGTTCGTCGTCAAGAACTACACCGGGGACGTGCTGAACTTCGAGATGGCCGCCGAACTCGCCGAGGAGGACGGGCTGCGGGTCGAGCGCGTACTCGTCGACGACGACGTCGCCGTCACCGACAGCCTGTACACGGCGGGACGGCGCGGCACCGGGGCGACGCTGTTCGTCGAGAAGATCGCCGGTGCGGCCGCCGAGGAGGGGGCCCCGCTGGAGCGGGTCGCGGAGCTCGCCCGGCGGGTCAACGCGTCCTCGCGCAGCTTCGGGGTGGCGCTCAGCGCGTGCACGACCCCGGCGAAGGGCAGTCCGACGTTCGATCTTCCCGACGGCGAGCTCGAACTGGGCATCGGCATCCACGGCGAGCCGGGGCGCGAGCGGCGCCCCGTGATGCCGGCGCGGGAGATCGCGGAGATCGCGGTCGGCGCCGTACTGGAGGAACTGGCGGACCTCGCTCCGGCGGACGGGCCGGTGCTGGCGCTGGTCAACGGCATGGGGGCGACGCCGCTGCTGGAGCTGTACGGGTTCCACGCGGAGGTGGCGCGGGTGCTGGCCGAGCGCGGGGTGCCGGTGGCGCGCGCGCTCGTCGGGAACTACGTCACCTCCCTGGACATGGCGGGGTGTTCGGTGACGCTGTGCCGGGCGGACGAGGAGCTGCTGCGGCTGTGGGACGCGCCCGTTCAGACGGCGGCCCTGCGCTGGGGCCGGTGAGACGAGGGTGACGGTACAAGGACGAGGCAAGGAGACGCACGTGAGGGACGGAGACTTCTTCCGGCGCTGGATGACGGTCGCCACGGCCGCGGTGGAGCGGGAGGCGCCACGGCTGACCGAGCTGGACTCCCCCATCGGGGACGCAGACCACGGCAGCAATCTGCTGCGCGGGTTCACGGCAGTGCGCGCCGCCCTGGAGGCCGAACCCGCCACCGGCCCGGGCGCGGTGCTGGTCCTGGCGGGACGGACGCTGATCTCGACGGTCGGCGGGGCGTCGGGCCCGCTGTACGGGACGCTGCTGCGGCGCACCGGCAAGGAACTCGGGGAGGCCGCCGAGGTCTCCGACGAGGAGCTGCGCAAGGCCCTGTACGCGGGGGTCGGCGCGGTGGCGCAGCTCGGCGGGGCGGCGCCGGGCGACAAGACGATGCTGGACGCGCTGGTGCCGGGGGTGGCGGAACTGGGCACGTCGTACCGGGCGGCGGCGCAGGCGGCGGAGCGGGGTGCGCTGGCGACGGTGCCGATGCTGGCCCGCAAGGGGCGGGCCAGCTACCTCGGTGAGCGGAGCATCGGGCACCAGGATCCGGGGGCGACGTCGGCGGCCCTGCTGCTGGCGGCGCTCGCGGATGCGGCGGATGCGGGGGGTGCCGCGTGAGCGGGCCGATGGTGGGGATCGTGCTGGTGTCGCACAGCGCGGCGGTCGCCCAGTCCGTGGCCGACCTGGCGCGGGGCCTGGCGGCCGGCGGCCCGGTCGTCCCGGTCGCGGCGGCGGGCGGCACCGCGGACGACGCCCTGGGCACGAGCGCGGAGCGCATCGCGGCGGCCGCCCGCGAGGTGGACCGGGGGTCGGGGGTGGCGCTGCTGGCGGACCTGGGCAGCTCGGTGCTGACCGTGAAGGCGCTGCTGGTGGAGGACGAACTCCCTCCGGGGTCCCGGCTGCTGGACGCCCCGTTCCTGGAGGGCGCGGTGGCCGCGGTGGTGGCGGCCTCGGCGGGCGCGCCCCTGGAGGCGGTGGCCGCGGCAGCCGAGGAGGCCTACGCGTACCGCAAGACCTGACCCGCCGCTGCTCCGGCCGGCGGCAGCCGGCTCAGGGACGGTCAGCGGTTCGGGAGCGGTCAGCGGTTCGGGGCCGGGGGCGGCGGCTCAGCAGCGGCCAGCCGCGCCCGGCCGCTCCGCAGCGCTCAGCGGTCCGGCCGGGGGCGAAGCCCCGGCCGGTTCGGCGGCGGTCAGCGGTTCGGCCGGGGCCGACGGCGCAGGAGCGGTCAGCGGCCGCGGAGGGATTCGATTTCGCGGCGGTCGCGCTTCGTCGGGCGCCCCGTGCCGCGGTCGCGGACGCCGACCACCTCGGCCTCGATGCGCGTCGGCGGGGGCGGGCTGTTGTCGACGAAGCACTCCGCGGCCACCGGCGCGCCCACCCGCTTCGTCACGGGCTGCTTGACCACGACGATGCGCTCGCGCCCCGCGTGGAAAAGCCGTACCTCGTCCCCCGCCCGCACCGTCTGCGCCGGCTTCGCGCGCTCTCCGTTGACCTTCACATGGCCCGCCCGGCAGGCGGTCGCCGCGACCGAGCGGGTCTTCGTCAGGCGGACCGACCAGATCCAGGCGTCGACCCGGGCGGTTCCCGTTCCCGTTGCTTCATCAGCCATGCCAGCACTTTAGCGAGCCGCCCCCGCAAAACCGGAACGCATTTTGGCAGATCAGCCAAGACGCATTGCATCTGCCATATACATCATCCGAAACGAATTGCAAATGCGGGACACGTGCCCCTACCGTGTCGCACATGCAGTCCTACACCATCGGACAGGCGGCGCGCCTGCTGGGCGTGAGCCCGGACACCGCCCGCCGCTGGGCCGACGCCGGCCGGGTCGCGACCCATCGCGACGACGCCGGCCGGCGACTGATCGACGGCCGCGACCTGGCCGCATTCTCCGTGGAGGTGGGACAGGGCGCCCACGCCGAGGACGACGAGCCCTACACCTCGGCCCGCAACGCGTTCCCCGGCATCGTCACCGCGGTCAAGCTCGGAGACGTCGCCGCCCAGGTCGAGATCCAGGCAGGTCCCCACCGCCTGGTCTCCCTCCTCACGCGTGAGGCCGTCGAGGAGCTCGGACTGGAGGTCGGCATGCAGGCCACCGCCCGCGTGAAGTCCACCAGCGTGCACATCGACCGCACCTGACCGTCCAGCACCAGCGCACGTCCCCACCCGCTCCGCCCGTCACCGGCGCGGGTCACCACCGCGCGGAACCGGCACCCGGCCGGCCGCCGACCCGACCGAGGAGCACCAGCCCATGTCCCCGATCCCGAACCGCCGCGGCGCCGTCTTCGCGGCGCTCACCGCCGCCCTCCTCGTGCCCGCGCTGTCCGCCTGCGGCAGCAGCGACGACAAGGCCTCC
Organism: Streptomyces sp. NPDC086989; assembly: GCF_044745505.1. NCBI lineage: Bacteria > Bacillati > Actinomycetota > Actinomycetes > Kitasatosporales > Streptomycetaceae > Streptomyces > Streptomyces sp. NPDC086989. The sequence goes on along the minus strand of NZ_JBIVAL010000005.1, from coordinate 33,388 downwards.
GGCACCGGGGCCTCCGCCTCGGCCCCCGCCTCCGCCGAGGCCACGGCCAAGGCCGCCAACCTGACCGTTCTGGCGGCGTCCTCGCTCACCGACGTCTTCAAGACCGCGGGCGCCGCGTACGAGAAGGCGCACCCCGGCACGAAGGTCACCTTCTCCTTCGCCGGCTCCCAGGAACTGGCCGCCCAGGTGAAGCAGGGCGCCCCCGCCGACGCGCTGGTCACCGCCGACACCAAGACGATGGACGGCCTCAAGGCCGAGACCGGCGCCCCCTCGATCATCGCCAGGAACCGCCTGGTCATCGCGACCGGCAAGGGAAATCCCTTCAAGGTCGACGAGCTGAAGGACCTCGCCGACAGCAAGATCAAGGTCGTTCTCGCCGCGCCCGAGGTCCCGGTCGGCCGTTACAGCAAGCAGATCCTCGACGCGCAGAAGATCGAGGTGAAGCCGGTCTCCCAGGAGCCCAACGTGCGCGCCGTGCTGAGCAAGGTCGAGCTCGGCGAGGCCGACGCCGGCCTCGTCTACAAGACCGACTCCGCCAAGTCCGGGGACAAGGTCGTCAACGTGGACATCCCGGACGACCAGAACGCCGTCGCCTCCTACCCGGCCGCGACCCTCACGTCCTCCAAGAACGCCGAGGCCGCCGCCGCGTTCGTGGCCTGGCTGAGCGGTCCCGAGGCGCAGAAGATCCTCCAGGACGCGGGCTTCCAGAAGGCGTGACCGGCCGCACGGCCGGAGAGACCGAACGACGAAAGGGGGGACTGCCCGGTCCGGGGGGGGCGGGCAGTCCCTTCGGCGTACCGCCCGCCGGTCCCCCGTGTCCACGTATCCCCGCATCCACCCACGCTCCCGCCAGGAACCCATATGAGCAGACCCCGCACCCGCACCCGGCCCCCCGCCGCCCTGGCGCTCCCCGCGCTGCTCGCCGTCGCGTTCCTGCTGCTGCCCTTGGTCGGCATCCTCAGCCGCACCCAGTGGAGCCGGCTCGGCGCGCATCTCACCAGTCCGGGTGTGGTCGAGGCGCTGCGCCTGTCGCTCGTCGTGTCGCTGTGGGCCCTGGGGCTCTCGCTGCTCCTCGGCGTACCGCTGGCCTGGCTGCTGGCCCGGGTCCCGTTCAGGGGGAAGGCGTTCGTCCGCTCGCTGGTGCTGCTACCGATGGTGCTGCCGCCGACGGTCGGCGGTGTGGCCCTGCTGCTGGGCTTCGGCCGGCGCGGACTGCTCGGGCCCTGGCTGGAGGGCACGTTCGGGGTCACGCTGCCCTTCCACACGTCGGGCGCCGTCGTGGCGGCCACCTTCGTCGCCATGCCGTTCCTCGTCATCAGCCTGGAGGGTGCGCTCGGCGGCCTCAAGCAGAGCTACGAGGAGACCGCCGCCTCCCTCGGGGCCTCGCCGGTGCGGGTGTTCTTCACCGTGACACTGCCCATGGTGGCGCCCGGGCTGGTCGCCGGCGCGGCGCTGACCTGGGCCCGCGCGCTGGGCGAATTCGGCGCGACCATCACCTTCGCGGGAAACCTGCCCGGGACGACCCAGACCCTGCCCCTCCAGGTCTACCTCCTGCTGCAGGACGCGCCGGAGGCCGCGACCTCCGTCTCCCTGCTGCTGCTCGTGACCGCCATGGCCGTACTGATCGCCCTGCGCGGCCGCTGGACCGGCACCCCGGTCACGGCCGGGCCCGCCGGGGCACCGCAGAAGCCGCAGGAGGCCGAGGCGGTAGTGGCGCCCGCCGGCCTGCACGCCGGCCTGCCCGCCGACGTGGCCGAACCCGCCGCCGCGCACGCCCCCGGCCCGGACCCCGACCGGACCCTCGACCCGCCCGCCGCCCCCCACGACGGCGGCCCTTGGCCCCTGCACGCCGAGGTCACCGGCTTCAACGAGCTCACCCTCGACGCCGATCCCGGCACCACCATCGCCGTCGTCGGCGAGAACGGCGCCGGGAAGACCACCCTGCTGCGCGCCCTCCTCGGCCTCACCCCGCGCGCCCACGCCGACCTCCGGCTCGGCGACACCGACGTCACGGCGCTGCCCCCGCACCGGCGCCAGGTCGCCTGGGTCCCGCAGGACGGCGCCCTCTTCCCGCACCTGACCGCCCTGGCCAACACCGCGTACGGGCTGCGCGCCCGCCGCGTGCCACGCGCCGAGGCCCGCCGCGAGGCGCAGCTGTGGCTGGACCGGCTCGGCGTCGGCCATCTCGCCGCCCGCAAGCCCGCCCAGCTCTCCGGCGGCCAGGCCCAGCGCGTCGCCCTGGCCCGCGCGCTGGCCGCCCGGCCCCGCCTGCTGCTCCTCGACGAGCCCCTCGCCGCGCTCGACCAGACCACCCGGGCCCGGGTCCGCCACACCCTGCGCACCCATCTGGCCGGCTTCGGCGGGGTCTGCCTCATCGTCACGCACGACCCCGTCGAGGCGGTCTCCCTCGCCGACCGGGTCCTGGTCCTCGCCGACGGGCGCACCCTCCAGGAGGCCCCGCCCTCGGAGGTCACCCGCCATCCCCGCTCCCCGTGGGTCGCACGGATGCTGGGCCGCAACGCCTGGCCCGGCACCGCGTCGGCCGACGGCCTCGCACTGGCGGGCGGCGGACGGCTGGTGGTGGCGGAGGCGCTGCCCGAGGGCTGCCGGGCACTGGCGATCATCGGCCCGGAGGCGGTGTCGGTGCACCGCGAGCGCCCGGCCGGCAGTCCCCGCAACGTCTGGCAGGGCTCCGTACGGGAGATCACCGCGGTCGGGAGCCGGCTGCGCGTGCTGGTGGCCTCGGGCGAGGCCCCCGACCTGGTCGCGGAGATCACCCCGGAGGCCGCGGCCGAACTGGGCCTGGCCGACGGCTCGAAGGTATGGACGAGCGTGAAGGCCACCGAGGTCACACTCGTCCGGCTCTAAGGGCCGTCCCGCAAAACCGTATCCGGGCGTTCCGACAACGCAGCGAGGTGCCGTTTGCCGGCGTCGCGTGCCCGCCGGGGATCACGGGACAGCCCTCAGAGGGCATCCTGAGGCGATGACCGAGATCAGGCTGCACCTATCGGTGCGCGGCCTCACCGACGCGGACCTGCCTGCCTGCACCTGGGCCGGCTCACCCAAGCACGTGCGCGAGCTCGTCCACCAGATCCGCCGCGCCGAGGCGGGCGAGATCGACTACCTGGCAGTCTGCACGCCGGTCGGGCTCCCGGTGGCGGTCGGCGGCATCGACTACACGGTCAAGCCCGGCGTCGGCACGCTCTGGCAACTCGGCGTCCACCCGGCCCTGCAGTCCTGCGGGATCGGCACGCTGCTGATCCGCTCCGCCGAGCAGCGGATCGGCGCCCGCGGCCTGCCCCGCGCCGAACTCGGCGTCGAGGAGAGCAACCCGCGCGCCCGCGGCCTCTACGAGCGTCTGGGCTACCGGGCCTTCGGCCGCGAGCTCGACTCCTGGGACGTGGAGGCCGAGGAAGGCTCGCTCCAGCGGTACGAGACGATGTGCACTCTGATGCGCAAGGAACTGGCGTGACACTGGATTTCAAGGCGTTCGTAGCCGACGCGACGGCCGACCCGGCCGTCGTCGGCCTCGTCCTCAAGGGCTCCCGGGCCCATGACGGCATGACCACCCGTCACCTACGCCAACGCGCTCTACCGCTCGGTGAAGAACCACCGCGACGGCAACCCGCTCGCCGGCCACCTCGACGCGGCCGCCAGCGTCGGATTCCTGCTCGACCTGCTCGGGGCACGGTCGGTCAAGCGAGCGGCTTGCGGTAACGAACGTACTCGTTCTGTCTGCGGAACCCCACGCTCTCGTAAAGATCGTAGGATCGGTGCGGATTTGCCGTGCCCGTGTACAGCCTGGCCGTCGTTGCACCCTGTTCGCGAAGGCTTCGCAGCCCTTCCAGCAGCAGGATCCGGCCGAGTCCGCGGCGTCGCTGGTCCGTTCGGACGCTCAGCTCTTCCACCTCGCCCATGGTGGGGTCGTGGCTGCGGATGGAGCAGAGGGCCACGCCGAGCATGTCCTGCCCGTTCCACGCAGCCCTCCAGCATGCCGGGTCGGCGGTGTCGACAAAGTCCTGGAAGGACCATTTCTGAGTGAAACCGGTGTGCGCATACGAATCGACGACCGTCCTCCAGGCCGCACGGTAGTGGCTGGTCCCGATCGGCCCGGTCCGTATCCCGTCCGGGAGTTCGCTGCCCGGCTCGGGCAACTGCCGCAGATCGCTCAGCTCCAGCTCGACGAGACTGAAGACACGTCGGTAGCCGGCTGCGAGCAGAAGCGCCGTGGCGTCCTGCTCGGAGACCATGGCATTCGCACCGATCACTGCCGTCCGCGCCGTGCCGTGGTCTTCGACGAGTTGGCGGATCCGCTCTTCGGCCCAGCTCAGCATGGCTGACCCGATGCCCTGGCCGCGATGCTCGGGCAAGAGGTGACCGCGGTGCAGGTAAAGCCACGTATCGTCCCGCTCCTGCCACCAGCGGATCGCCGAGTAGCCGACGACGCTCCCGTCGCGTACCACCAGGACCTGGTTCCTGGACGGCTCGTCCAGCTTGGCAGAGGCCTCGGCGATCTCGGCCGCGGTCGGGAGCCCTTCCACAACCGAACGGGCGTCGACCCGGTCCCGTTCGACACATCCCCGCCGCACCGCGGCCATGGGGCCGTGGTCCTCGTCGCCCCGATACGGCCGGAACCCGAAGCCGGCTGGGAGGTCCTGTCCTGGCGTGTCATCCGACATGATCGGATGATCTCGAACCCCGTCGCTCCGCGCCACCAGCCCACCTGGCCCAAGCCAGCGGCCGAATCGGGTGAAGCGGTCAGAGCGTCCCCTCAGTGCCTTGCGGTCACCGCTCCGGCCGGCCGGACGGCGAGCCAGTCCCCCGGGGCGAAGGCGTCCACGCCGACGACGGTCCGGCCGGTGTGCGGGGCGGCGACCGAGAGGACGCCCTCGGAGCGGCCGGCCGTGAAGGCGGGGGCGCCGAGGGTGATCACGGCTGCCCGTTTTCCGGTGGTGCGCCGGAACTCGGCGAGCAGATGCGCCGTGAGGGCCGTTTCCTTGCGGTCCACGGTGGTCGGCGCATGGGCCTGTACGACGGCCAGCGCGCCCGTGGCCGGCTCCCGGGCGGCGGCCGCCAGAGCCTCGCGCAGGGCCCGGATCCGGTACAGACCGCCGCCGCCCACGGTGGGCCGGGTGGTGTCGAGCGGCAGGAACCGTACGCCGCGGTGGACGAATGCGGGCCCGTCGGCGCCGGTCAGTACGAAGTCGGCGGCCGCGCCGGCGGTCCCGCCGCGGCCCCCGGCGCCCGGCTCGACGGCGAACCGCCAGGGCCGTGCCCGCACCCCGGCCTCGGTGGCCACGATCGGATCCCGGACCTCGGACTCCACGGCGGGCCCGGTGGGCGGGGTCCGGGCGCCGAGCGTGTCCAGCGCCAGCCGTCCGGGGCCGGTCCCGCCGACCGCCGAGAGCCGGGTCACGCTGAGCGGCGGACGTACGGTGGCCGGGAGCGCGAGGGTGACCTCCCGCCAGCCGGTCCAGTCCGTCGCGGGCCCGCGGACGGTGACGGGGGCCCCGTCCGCATCGGTCAGTTCCACGGCGGGCCGGGCTCCGGAGCCGTCGCCGCCGACCCAGAGCGTGAGCGAACGGGCGAGTTCCGGGACGGGAAGGGGCCGCGGCGGGGCGGCGCTCGCCCCGGCCGCGGGCCGGGGCAGGTCCAAGGCGAGCCCCGCGCCGGGGTGTCCCACGGCCGGGGCGGCGCCCGGTCCGGTCCAGTCGGCGGCATCGGCCAGGTCGGTGAGGGGGAGGGTCACCAGCCCGACGCCGAGCGGGATTTCGGCGCTCACCCCGGAGGCCCTTGCGAAGGCGCCCCCGGCAGCTCCGGGCGGGGCGGCTCCGGGCACGGCGGCTCCGGGCACGGCGGCTCCGGCCCCGGCGGCTCCTGCCCCGGCGGCGGCCCGTACGGTGGCGCGCAGCCGACCGGTGGCCTGCGGCACGAGGGCGGTGACGGTGAAGCCGCCCCGCCCGTCGTCGGTGACGTTCCACTGCGACCGGTCGAACTCCAGGGCCACGTCGCGGGGTTCCACGACGGCGGCCGCGCCCTGCGCGTCGTACCCGGTCAGCCGGAAGCCCGCCGCCTCCCCCTGCTCCGCGAGCCCGATCCGGGCCTGCGTGGGCCGGATCCGGGTCAGCGGCCCGAGGACTTGGAGCGGGAGCGTGCCATGCGCCGTCGTGCGCCGGGCGTGCGCCGTCGCACGACCGGGGCGCACGGCGTGGAAGACCCCGGCGGAGTCGATCGTGCCGGCCCCGTCGGCGGACCATGCCGGCGCCCCCGGGGCCGGGCCCAGCAGCGCGTCGTACCCGGTGGCCGTGAGGGTCCGGCTGAGCCGGGGGAAGACCCGGGTGAGGTCCTCGGTGGCGCCGCCGGCGGGTTCGACCCGGTAGCCGGCGGTCCGGCCGGAGCCGGCCGGGGCCGTGAGGACGAGTCCGTTGGGCACGGGCCGCTGCCGCCCGTCCGACGGGGAGTTCTCCAGCGTCAGGGCCGTGGCCCCACTCAGCGCGGCGAGCAGGGTCGTGGAGCCGCCGCCGTCGAGGTTCAGGGCCTCGTACGCGCCGAGCCGGTGCATCATGCGGCCCAGTTCGGTCAGGGTGAGGCCGCCGCTGTCGCGCTGACGGCCGTCCACGGTGAGGATCCGCAGCCGCCGCCCGTCGCGCGAGAACCCGACGGCCGTGCGCGGCGCGGCGGTGTTGTTCGGCTCGCCGTCGTGGTCCTGCGGTACGCCGGCCACGACGAGGGCCTCGCGCCCGCCGACGGCCGCCACCGGGACCGGCCCGGTGTCCGGGGCGGGGCGGGCGGCGACGGTGACGGCGTCCCCCGGGTGCAGGGCGGCGAGTTCGGCGGCGGCCGCACCGCCCGCGGGGGCGGTGAGCAGGGTGGTTCCGAGGGCCGGGCGGACCGGGCCGCGTACCGGGGCGGCGGCTGCGGCGACCCGGCCGTCCCGGACCGGCACGGCGATGCCCACGGCGGGCAGCTGCGCACCGGGATGGTCGGCGGTGTAGGCGGAGAGGCCGTCGGTGGCCGGGCGGGCGGCGTTGTAGCCGGCCAGTGGACGCACCGTCCCACCGGGCAGGGTGACGCTGCCGTCGAGGCCGATCCGCAGGACCCGGCCGGTGCTGTCGGCGCCGAACCCGACGGCGGGGGCCGCACCGGGTCCGGGACCGGCCGAGTGCAGCAGCCGGCCGGCGCCGAGGCCGGGGCCCAGGGGCGCGCCCGTACCGCGGATGTCGAAGAAGTCGCCGTTCACGGCGGCCACGACGCGCCGGCCGCTGCCGGCGGCGTGGCGGGCCGCGGTGTCGGCGACGGTGGCCGGTCCGTGGCCGCCCAGGTATTCGGCGCGGAGGCCGGAGCTCCCGCCGAGGTCGACGAGGAGTTCGTCGATCCGCAGCCAGCGGTCGGCTTCCAGCCGGTCGTACGACTCCAGGCGGACCCCGGGGACGATCTGCCGGCCCGTTCGGGCGGTCTCGATCCCGTCCGCCTCCACGCCGGCGGCCCGCGCGGGGACGGAGAGGACGACGGCGAGCAGGACGGAGAGCACGGGCAGCAGCGGACGCGGACGCAGGCTCAGCACCCAGGCAGGATGGGCCACTCGGCCCGTCCCGTACGGGCACGGCGGTCCGCGCCCCGCGGTTTCAGCCATTCGCCCGCCGTCCGGCTCCGGAAGGCATCCGGCCGCCGGACGCGGGACCGGCAACGTCCGAACGGTCCGAATGCGCCCGCCGGCGCCCGCCGGGCGGCCCGGGCGCCCCGGCGGGCCCCGTCCCGGGATGCCCTGCGCAGCCCCGTGGTCCCCCGTCGACGTAGTGCGCGCACCGCACGGCCCGGCGGTCGCGGTCACGCGCTCCTCGGGGTCGTCGCCGCGGTCAGCCTGTTCCCGGCGGCCGTCAGCGCGTACGTCTTCCCGCCCCTGGGGCGCGTGAGCGCCGACCCGGAGGACGTCGGGCGGCGCCTGACCGCCAGGGAGACCTGGACCGCCGGCACCCGGTGCGCGCCGGACGGCTCGTTCCGCGAGGTTTCCCCGCGCCGGTCACCGCCCGGCGGGTGGTGCGGGTCCCGGCGGGTGCTGCGGGTCCCGGCGGGTGGTGCGGGTCCCGGCGGGTGGTGCGGGTCCCCTCCCCGCCCGGCGGACCCGGGCCGGGCGGACCGCGACCCGGCGATCAGGCGCAGGGCCGCCGGCCGGGCCCGGGCCTCACCGTGCCCCTGCGTGCCCCGGCACGGTGAACTCGCACCACACGCACTTCCCCCCGCCCCGGGGCTCCACGCCCCAGTCCTCCGCGAGCCGGTCCACCAGCAGCAGGCCGCGCCCCGACACCGCCCAGTCGCCGGCCTCGCGGCGGTGCGGCAGGGCGCTGCTGGAGTCCTCGACCTCGATGCGGATCCGGCCCTCCGGCGTCAGCCTCACGTTGACGTGGCCGACGCCGTCGGTGTGCACGAGGGCATTGGTCATCAGCTCGTCCGCCGCCAGTTCGATCTCGTCGGACCGCTCCCGGGCGCCCCACGCGGCCACCGCCGCGCGGATCAGGTGGCGGGCCATCGCCGGGCCCTCGGGGTCACCCGGGGTGAGCCGCAGCCGCAGCGGTCCGCCACCGCGCGGGGTGGGGGTGCCGCGGCGGCGCAGCAGGAGCAGGGCCATGTCGTCCCCCGCGCCCGCGTCCCCGACCAGGTCGCACAGGACGTCGGCGAGCTCCTCGACGTCCACCGGCCCGCTGCGGACCGCCTCCATGAGCTCACGCATGCCCGCTTCGGGGGCGCCTTGGGGTCGTTCGAGCAGACCGTCCGTGCACAGCACCAGGGTGTCGCCGGGGTGCAGTTCGAGACTGGTGACCGGGTATCCGGCCCCGGTCCCCGACTGCTCGCCCGGCGGCAGTCCGAGCGGGAGCCCGCCGGCCACCGGGATCCGGTGGCAGCTGCCGTCGCCGCGCCGCACGACCGGGTCGAGGTGGCCGGCGCGGACCAGTTGCAGCATGCCGGAGTTCAGGTCCATCTCGGCATACGTACAGGTGGCGAAACGGTCCGTCTCCAGCTCCCGCAGGAAGGTCGAGGCCCGCCCCATGGCCGTGCCCGGGGTGTGCCCTTCGGCGATGTAGGCCCGCAGGACGATCCGCAGCTGGCCCATGACGGCCGCCGCGTCGGTGTCGTGGCCCTCCACGTCGCCGATCATCACCCCGACGCGGCCGTCGCCGAGCGGGATCACGTCGTACCAGTCGCCGCCGATGTCGCGTCCCATCCGGGCGGCCCGGTACCGTACGGCGATCCGCGCTCCCGGCACCTCCGGGATCCGGCGCGGCAGCATGGCCCGCTGGAGGCCCTCCGCCAGGTCGTGCTCCTGCTCGAAGAGCATGGCGCGCTGCAGGCTCTGTGCGATGCCGCTGCCGAGGGCGACGAGCAGGTTCCGCTCCTCGGCGGTGAAATCCCCGTCCCGCCGGTACAGCAGGCCGAGCGCGCCGATGGCCCGCCCCTGGGCGATCAGCGGCAGGTAGACGCCGCTGCGCACGGACAGCGGCTCGATGTACGGCCAGAGCTCCGGGTAGCTCCGCTGGAACACCTCGCGCGAGGCGATGAAGACCGGCTGGAGGTTGCGTACGGCCTCGCTCATCGGGAACTGCGCGTCGATGCGGGTGTACTCGATCTCCGGGACGTACGAGCCGAGCTGACCCTCCGCGACGAGGTGGATCCGGCCGCCGTCGACGATGCCGAGCATCACGCTGACCGCGCCCAGGTGGCCGAGCGCCTTGGGGTCCTTCAGGACGTCGGTCACGTCGTTGACGGTGCGGGCGTGGGCCAGGATGGCGCTGGTCCGCTCGACGACGCCGGTCATGCGGCGCCGTCCCTCGGCCTGCTCCCCGCCGGCGCCCGGGTCGCCGGGGTCGTGGGCGGCGTCGCGCAGGATCCCGATGATCCGGTACGGACGGCCGTTGGCGTCGCGCAGGATGTGGCCCTGGACGTGGGTCCAGGAGGGGGTGCCGTCGCGGCCGCGGGTGCGGACGTACGCCCCGTAATGGCTCCGGCCGTCCTTGAGCGCCTGCGCGACCCGGGCGTCGAGCCGGACCTCCTCGCCCGGCTGCACCCGGGCCCGCAGCCCGTCGGGGGTGCCGCTGAACTCCTCCGGGCGCAGGTCGAGGACCCTCAGGGCGGTGGGATCCAGATGCATCTGCCCACTGTCGAGGTCCCAGTCGAAGGTGCCCATGCGGTTGAGCGCGAGGCTCATGTCCGGCTGTGCGGGCCAGTCGACCTCGGGGCTCGCTCCCCTTTCGGCCATGCAGCCAGGGTCTCACCGTTCCCGGACGTGTGCCCGCACAGGCCGCCGGCCGGCTATCCGATGGCGGGGCCCGAGGTCTTGCCGGCGGCCGGAGTGACCGACGGAGTGACCGACGGAGTGACCGACGGGGTGGCGGACGAGGGCTCGGACGGCGGCGCGGACGGGGGCCTGGACGACGGCGGGGGCGTGGGCGGCTGTGTCGCGCCCGGTTCGGACGCCGGGCCGGACGGGGTGGGCGACGCCGTCGGCCGGACCGGGGACGCCGACGAGGTCTGGGGGGACGGCGGTGTGCGGGTGGCTGCGGGGCTGGGCGTCACCGGCGCCGGGACCACCGGGGGCGGCACGGGTCTGTCGTGGCTGCCCCGGTGGTCGCCCGGGTCCCGGGCGAACCAGCGCCCGCCGTGGTGGTCGTAGATCACGAACTTGTCGACGACCGTCGCCGACGGCGCGATGACCACCACCTTCGACGGCTGGTACGAACCCCACGGCTGCCCGTGCTGCTCCGGGTCGGGCTTCAGCGCGACCGGGGGGCCGAGCGGGTTGCCGCAGGCGCACCGCACCCGCGGCACGCCCCGGTCGTCCACGAGGACCGCCGTCCCGGCCTGGAGCACCGCCTGGTAGGCGGTGGCCTTGCCGTCGCGGTAGCCGTGGTTGGTGACGCGGGTGTCGGCGCGCAGCTGGAGCGGGGTCAGCGAGCGCAGGTGGCCCGGGACGGACGCCGGCCTGATGCCGAGCGCCGAGGCGAACGCGGCGTTCTTGTCCGGCTGGGCGGACAGCGCCCGGATCTGCTTCTCGACGTCGCAGCTGGCCACGGACTGGGTCCCGCCGTACAGGCCCGGCGCCGCACCGCTGATGCTGCGCGTGGCGGTGGGCGCCGTGCTGCCCGTCGACGGCGCGGGGCTCTGCGGGGGTGGTACGGCCTCCTTGGCGGCGGTCGACTCGGTGAACGGGTCCGGGCCGGTCGCGGAGGCGGGCTGGAGGAACACCTCGCCGCGGGCGCTGGGGGTGCCGCCGGGCCGGGTCAGCACCACGGCCAGGACCACGGCGGCGGCCACCGCGACGAGCGCGGTGGCCACCCGGGGTACGGACCGCGACCAGGGACCCTTGTCCGGTGGCCCGGCCGAGCCGGGCGGCGTGCCTCCGGGCGGCTGCGGCGGAGCGGGCGGCGGTGGCAGGGGCGGGCCCTGCCCACCGCCCGAGAGGGGACCGGAGGGAGGGCCGGTGGGGCGCCCGGGCGGTGGCTGCGAGGACTGCGTCGGCCGCTGCGGCTCCCGGCCGGGGCCGGAGGGTTGCGTGGTCACGGGCTCTTCTTCCCAGACGGAGGAGTTCCGGTCCCTGCGGACGTTCCGCAGCTGGCCCCCATTCCATATAGGGAAGTCCGGGGTACTCCCGCACTCCCGCGGCCCCTTGCGTGCGCCGTTCAGGTGGTGGCCGCGAACGGAGCGTGCCTACGGTTGCAGCGTGAGCAGTCCGTCGGCACCGCGTTCGGCACCCGGCGGCGCCGCGAGGGCGTGGCGGGACGCCCTCGTCGCCGTCGTGGCGGGCTTCGTGGCGATGACCGCCGTCGCCGCGGCGGGTCTGGCCTGCGCCGGAGCGACCGGTCTACCCGACGGCGCGTTCCCCCGGGTGCTCGCGGCGGTCGTCGTGATGGCGGCCGGCGGATCGGTCGAGGTGACCGGCGGGGCCGGATTCCTGGCCGAGGCCGACGCGAGCCTGTCCGTGCTCCCGCTCTCGGTGAGCCTGGCCGGGGCCCTCACGGCCGGCTCGCTCTTCCTGCGCCCGCTGCACAACCGGGCGGTGGCCCGGCCGCGGGAACTCCTGCTGGCCCACGTCGTCCCGCTGGTCGTGCTGTGGCTGCTCGCCCTCACCGGCGCCGCGCTGCTCGCCCGTCAGAGCTTCGGCGTCGGCGGCGACTCCCCGATCGCCGACCTCGGCGAACTGCTCGGCTCCTCCCCGACGGCCGGCTTCCGGGCGGCGCTGCCCGCGACCCTCTTCTTCGGGCTGCTGTGGATCCTGGGCCTGCTGCTGGTCGCCCTGCTGATCTCGCGGCGGGCACCGCTGCCTGCCGGGCTGGTCCGCTTCCACGCGGCGGTGCGGCCCGCCGCGTTCGCCACCGTGGTCCTGCTCCTCGCGTACGTGGTCGTCGGCGTCGGCGTGGGGCTGGTCGTGGCCGCCACGCAGGGGCATGCGGACCGGACGTTCGCCGTGATCCTGCTCGGCCTGCCGAACCTGGCCTGGCCGGCCCTCACCCTGGGGCTCGGCGGGGCCTGGGAGGGCAGGGTCGAGGGGCCGTTCGGGCTGCCGATGCCGCAGGTGGCGGACGAGGTGCTGCGCGGGCCCGGCCTGTCCCGGGTCGACGTCGCCTCGCTCGCGCAGCGGGACTCCCGCGCCTGGTGGCTGGTGGTCGTGGCCGCCGTGCTGCTGCTCGGCGCCGGATTCCTGGCGGCCGTCCGCTCCCCGGCGGGCGTCCGCGCCTGGCAGCACGCCCTCCACTTGGGCGTGGCCCTCGCCCTCGCCGTCCTGACGGTGTGCCTGCTGGCCGGTGTCCAGGCCCGGTTGGGCCTGTCCCTGCTGGGCCTCGGCGACGTCGGCGGTCTCGGCGGCAAGGTGGAGCTGACGCCGGTGCTGTGGCGCAACGTGGGCCTCGCCCTGCTCTGGGGCGCGCTCGCGGGCTTCCTCGGGGCGCTGCTGGCCCGCCCTGTCCACCGCCGCGGTCTCGTCGGGGCGCCGGCGGAGACCGTCAGCCGCTGACCTCGTCCCTCCCGCCCCGGAACACCGGCAGCGCCCAGCGCGGGGGCTGCGGAATCGGGCGGGGCTGCGGGGCCGGGGGCGCCGCAGCGGGCGGCCGGGCCGCTTCCGCTCCGGCCCGGCGCAGCGCGGCCGTGAACTCCAGGCAGGTGTTCCACCGGTCGTCCGGGGCTTTGGCCAGCGCTCTGGCCAGTACCCCGTCCACCGCGGCGGGCAGACCGGGCCGCCGCGAACTCACCGTCGGCGGCGGATCGTACTGGTGGGCCCAGAGGAGGGCCATGTCGTCGTCCCGCAGGAACGGCGGGCTCCCGGTCAGCGTCTCGTAGACGACGCAGCCCAGGCTGTAGACGTCGCAGCGGGCGTCGACCGGCTTGCCGGAGATCTGCTCGGGCGCCACGTAGTCCAGGGTGCCGACGAACTGCCCGACGCTGGTGAACCCGGTCAGGGACAGCGACTTCTTGGTCAGTCCGAAGTCCGTCAGGTACACGTGCTCGGGGTGTTCGCTGTCCGTCCCCTCCGCGACCAGGATGTTCCCCGGTTTCACGTCCCGGTGGACGAGGTCGTGATCGTGCGCGGCGTCCAGGGCGGAGGCCACCTGCCCGGCGATCCGGGCGGCGGTCTCCACGGGCAGCGGTCCGGTGCGGTCCAGCAGGGCGCGCAGGTCCTGCCCGGGGACGTACCGCATGGCGATGAACAGCAGTCCGTCGGTCTCCCCCGCCTCGAAGACCGGGACGATGTGCGGGTGGTCGATCGCCGCGGCGACCTTCGACTCGTGGGCGAAGCGCTGCCGGAAGGTGTCGTTGCGCGCGAGTTCGGGGGCCAGCAGCTTGAGGGCGACCGTCCGGTCCAGCCGCAGGTCGCGCGCCCGGTAGACGACCGCCATGCCGCCCCGGCCGATCTCGCTCTCCACGAGGTATCCGGCGATCTGTTTCCCGCACAGGTCGGACGGCCGTCCGCCGAGGGAGCCGGCCGCCATCACCGCCCTCCGCTCCCGGGCGGGGTCGAGACCTGCGTCGGCTCGTGTCCGGCTTCCCGCGGCGGCTGCGACGGAGGATCCGGCTCGGCCGGTGCGCCGGGGCCCTCACCGGCCGCGTAGGTCGTCAGGCGCGTGCCGTCCCCGTACATCCAGCGGCCGGTGGTCTCCTCGTACAGCCAGACGGACTCCCCGTCGATCACGATGCCGGCGCGCAGTCCCCGGGTCGCCCGCCCGAAGGCCCCGGAGTCGGTGCGTCCCGCGGCGAGTTCCACGGCGGCCCGCCGGTAGCGCTCCAGGGTCTCGGCGCCGCGCGCGAGCAGCGGCAGCGGGTCCTCGGTGCGCGTCGGCGGCATGCCGCCGGCCGGTGGCGGCTCCGGGACGGCGACCAGCAGCCGTCCGTCCACCCAGGCGGACCAGCCGTTGGCGCACAGGATCTCCCCCCACTCCCCGCGCCGGGTCAGCAGTTGCACGGGCAGGAAGGGGTCCAGGGCCGCGGTGGGCCGGGAGACGTCGGGTTCCTCCCAGGCGGGCAGCCCTTCGCGCGGGACCACGTGCGTGGGGTGGAAGGTGGCGGCACCGGCCGGGCTGGTCATCGGCGCCTACTTCCGCATGATCGCGGGTTCGTGGCGGCGCAGCAGCCGCAGGACCAGCACCCCGAACAGGACGGACAGGGCCACCAGCATCCCCATGTCCAGCAGCCACACCCCGGGACTGTGCGCGAAGAGCGGGTCGTCGGTGAGTTTGCCGGGCACGATCGCGCCCAGGTCGATGGTGGCGGCCATGGCTCCGAGCGCCCACCGGGAGGGCACCAGCCAGGCCAGCTGTCCGATGACGGGTACGCCGTCGAGCTGGAGCAGGGCTCCGCAGAAGACCACCTGGACGATGGCGAGGAGGACCAGCAGCGGCATGGTGACCTCCTCCTTGCGGACCAGGGCGGAGACCAGCAGGCCGAGCATCATGGCGGTGAAGGACAGCAGGGCGACGGCGAGGGTGATCTCGACGAGGGGTGGCAGGAAGACTCCCTTGCCGCCGGGGGCATTGGTGTCGACCCCGTAGAGGCCGACCAGCGTCAGCACCACGGCCTGCGCGACGGTGACGGCGCCGAGGACCAGCACCTTGGACATCAGGTAGGCGGATCTGGACAGTCCGACGGCCCGTTCCCGCTGGTAGATGACGCGTTCCTTGACCAGCTCGCGTACGGCGTTGGCGGCGCCCGTCAGTACGCCGCCGACGCACAGGATGAGCAGGGCGTTGATCGCGGTCTCCGCCGTGAGGGTGCTGCCCGCGAGGGCGCGGGCCATGGCGCCCATGACGAACGGCAGCGCGATCATGATGGCGAGGAAGGTGCGGTCCGCGCTGAGCGCGGCGGCGTAGCGGCGCATCAGGGTGGAGAGCTGGGCGCCCCAGCTCTGGGCCTTGGGCGGCGGGGCGGCGAACGCGGCCGTCCCGGACCGGTCCGCGTCCTGCCGGGGCTGCCGCGCGGCGTGCTGTACGAACCTGCGGTACTGCGGGGAGCCGCGGTACTCCCCCGCCCAGTCCCGGTCCCGCTGGTTCTCGAAGGCTTCGAACGCCTCGGGCCACTGCTCGAAGCCGAAGAAGCCGAGGGTCTCCTCGGGCGGCCCGAAGTACGCGATGCGCCCGCCGGGGGCGAGGACCAGCAGCCGGTCGCAGACGTCGAGGCTGAGCACGCTGTGGGTGACGACGATGACGGTGCGGCCGTCGTCGGCGAGGCCGCGCAGCATGTGCATGACGGAGCGGTCCATGCCGGGGTCGAGACCGGAGGTGGGCTCGTCCAGGAACAGCAGCGAGGGCTTGGTCAGCAGTTCCAGGGCGACGGATACGCGTTTGCGCTGGCCGCCGGAGAGGCTGTGGATGGGCTGGTCGGCGCGCTGCCCGAGGCCGAGTTCGCCGATCACCTCGTCGACGCGGGCCTGGCGCTCGGCGGGGGCCGTGTCCTGCGGGAAGCGCAGTTCGGCGGCGTAGATGAGGGCGCGGCGGACGGTGAGCTGGGCGTGCAGGATGTCGTCCTGGGGGACGAGGCCGATGCGGCTGCGCAGTTCGGCGTAGTCGCGGTAGAGGTCGCGGCCGTCGTAGAGGACGCTGCCGTGGTCGGCGGGGCGCAGGCCGGTGAGCGCGCCGAGGAGGGTGGACTTGCCGGCTCCGCTGGGGCCGACGACGGCGAGCAGGCATTTGGCGCCGACGGGGAAGGAGACGTGGTCGAGGAGGGTCTTGCGGCCGTGGTCGACGGCGACGGCGAGGTCCTGGACGTCGAGGGAGACCTCGCCGGTGTCGACGTACTCCTGGAGCTGGTCGCCGACGAGGCACAGGGCGGTGTGGCCGATGCCGATGATGTCGCCCTCGGTGACGGGGGCGCGTTCGGTGCGGGTGCCGTTGAGGAAGGTGCCGTTGTGGCTCCCGAGGTCGGCGATCTCGTACGTGCCGTCGGCGAGGGCGCGCAGTTCGGCGTGCCGGCGGGAGACGACGAGATCGTCGATGACGAGGTCGTTCCCGGGGGCGCGGCCGATGCGCACGGCGGTCCGGCCGGGCAGCGGGCGCACGCTGGTGGGGCGGCGGAAGGTGCCGGTCAGAGAGGGCTGGGACACCGAGGACGGGCGGGAACCGCCACCCGCAGCCGCCCGGTCCGGCGGGGCAGCCGAAGCCGACGGGGCGGCCGGGACCGGCGGGGCGGCCGATACCGGCGGGGCGGCCGGGAGTACCGGGGCGGGGCCCAGGAGAAGCGCGCGCGGGCCGTCCGCGGCGCTGCCGAAGCGCAGTTCGCTGCCCGCGCCGACGCTCCACTCGTGGATGCGGTGGCCGTCGGCCCAGGTGCCGTTGGTGCTGTTCTCGTCCTCCACGGTCCAGTGGTCGCCGTCGGGGCGCAGGAGGGCGTGGTGCCAGGAGACGCGGGCGTCGTCCAGGCAGATCTCGCAGAGGGGGTCCCGGCCGACGTGGTACGTCCGGCCCGGGACCATCGCGGTGGTGCCCGTGTCGGTCTCCAGGACGAGCTCGGGCGCGGTCGGCACACCGGGGCGCTGGACCATGAGCAGATTTTCCCACGATCCGCCCGACTCGGCAGCCGTCGACATCGCCGCAGGTCAGCGGCCTCTTATGGGTAATGACAACGGTCCCCGTTGCAGCCTTTGCCCATTGCGACGGGGTGCGCTTCACTTCACGCGTCGGAACCGAACACACGGGGGACGCCATGAGTGGGCACGACCACGCGCACGACGACCACGGCCACGCCGCCGGCCACGACCACGGGGGTCACGACCACGGCGGCCACGACCACGGGGGCCACGGGGGTCACAGCCACGGCGTCTCCGCGGACGCCGACCGGCGCTGGCTGGCCATCGCGCTCGGCCTGATCGGCGCGTTCATGGCGGTCGAGGTGGCCATCGGCATCGTGGCCCAGTCCCTGGCGCTGATCTCCGACGCCGCCCACATGCTCACCGACGCCGTCTCGATCGTCCTCGCGCTGATCGCGATGCGGCTCGCCGCCCGCCCGGCGCGCGGCGGGTTCACGTACGGCCTCAAGCGCGCGGAGATACTCTCCGCCCAGGCCAACGGGCTCACGCTGCTGCTGCTCGCGGTCTGGCTGGCGTACGAGGCGGTCCGGCGGCTGCTCGATCCGCCGCCGGTGGCGGGCGGGCTGGTCCTGGTGACGGCGCTCGCGGGCATCGTCGTGAACGTGGCCGCCGCGTGGTGCATCTCCCGGGCGAACCGCTCCTCGCTCGCCGTGGAGGGCGCCTACCAGCACATCCTGAACGACCTGTTCGCCTTCATCGGCACCGCCGTCGCCGGTCTGATCGTCCTCACCACGGGATTCGTCCAGGCCGACGCCATCGCCACGCTCGTGGTCGTGGTGCTGATGGTCAAGGCGGGCTACGGGCTGGTCCGCGAGTCCGGCCGGATCTTCCTGGAGGCCGCCCCTGCGCACATGGACCCGGACGCGGTGGGCGACCGGCTGGCCGGGCACCCGCCGGTCACCGAGGTGCACGACCTGCACATCTGGACGATCACCTCCGGGCAGGCCGCCCTGTCCGCGCACGTCCTCGTCGAACCGGCCGGTGACTGCCACGCCGTGCGCCGCGACCTGGAGCGGCTGCTGGAGAAGGAGTACGGGATCACGCACACCACCCTCCAGGTGGACCACGTGCAGGAGGCGCTGCTCAGCGTCGGCCGCCACGGCGCGGACCCGGACCCCCACTGCGCGGACGCGCACGGCCCGGTGCACCGCCAGGGTCCGCACGACCACTGACGGCGCACTGAGCGGCCCCTCCGCGGGGCATACATGGGCGCATGACGCAGAAGCGCAGCGCCGGACTGCTCCTGTTCCGCACGGCCCCGGCGGACGAAGGCATCGAGGTGCTCCTCGGTCACATGGGCGGACCGTACTGGGAGCACAAGGACGACGGGGGCTGGGCCATCCCGAAGGGCGAGTACGAGGCGGACGAGGCTCCGCTCGACGCGGCCCGCCGGGAGTTCACGGAGGAGATCGGCCTGCCGCCGCCCGAGGGCCCGTACCTGCCGCTCGGCGAGCTGCGGATCCCGGGCGGAAAGCTGGTGACGATCTGGGCGGTGCGGGCGGACCTCGATCCGGCACTGATGGTGCCCGGCACCTTCACGATGGAGTGGCCTCCGCACTCGGGCCGGACGCAGGAGTTCCCCGAGCTGGACCGGGTGGCGTGGTTCACTCCCCCGGTGGCCGAAACCAAGTTGATTCCCTCTCAGATTCCCTTTCTGGAGAGGCTGTTGGGGCTGCAGCGGGGTTGACCCGACCTTGACTTGCCAACAAACCCCACCTGCCTGGACATTGCACGTATGACGAACGTCGTGCTGGTGGGAACCCTGGACACCAAGGGTGTCGAGTACGGCTGGCTGCGCGAGAGGCTGCTGCGCACCGGCGTCGAAGTGATCATGGTCGACACAGGAATCATGGGCGATCCCCGGGTCCCCGCGGACGTACCGCGCGATGCGGTCGCCCGGGCCGCGGGAACGGAACTGTCACACCTGCGCACGGCCGCCGACCGTGGTGCGGCCGTGACCGCGATGGCCGAGGGCGCCGAGGCGACGCTCTTACGCCTGCACGCCGAGGGCCGGCTGCACGCGGTGCTCGCCATAGGCGGCAGCGGCGGCACCTCCATAGCCACCCGGGCGATGCGCGCACTGCCGCTGGGCGTGCCGAAGCTGATGGTCTCCTCCATGGCGTCCGGGGACGTGGCCCCGTACGTCGGATCCTCGGACATCACGATGATGTACAGCGTGGTGGACATCGCGGGGATCAACAGCATCTCCGCGCCCGTCCTCGCGAACGCGGTCGAGGCGGCCGCGGGGATGGCCAAGGCCTTCGAACGCTCCTCGACGGACCTGCGCCACCCGGCCGGGCTCGGCGCCGGATCCCGCCCGCTGGTCGCGGCGAGCATGGCGGGCGTCACCACGGCCGGCGTGGACGCGGCCCGCGAACGGCTGACGGAACTCGGCTACGAGGTACTGGTCTTCCACGTCAGCGGCACCGGCGGCCGCACCCTGGAATCCCTGGCCGGGCAGGGCGTCTTCGCCGGCGTGCTCGACCTGACGCTCAGCGAGCTCGCCGACGACCTGTGCGGCGGCATCCTGACCGCCGGCCCCGACCGGCTCAGCGCCGCCGGGCGGGCCGGGATCCCGCAGGTCGTGAGCCTGGGCGCACTGGACATGGTGAAGTTCGGCCCGCTGAAGACCCTGCCCGAACGGGCCCGCTACCGGCGGGTCCACGTGCACAACCCGTCCATCACGGTGATCCGTACGACCCGCTCCGAATGCGCGGAGCTCGGCCGCCGGGTCGCCGCCAAACTCCGCGCGGCGACCGGACCCACGGCCGTGTGTGTCCCACTCCGCGGACTGTCCACGCTCGGTGCGCCGGGCGGCACCTACCATGACCCCGACGCGGACCGGGCCCTGTTCTCGGCGCTGCGCGAGGGGCTGCGGGGCAGCTCCGCCCGGCTCTACGACTACGACACCCACATCAACGACCCGGCCTTCGGCAGGGCTGCGGCCGACCGGCTGCACGCCATGATCGGCGCCGCGCAGGCCGCGGCCTGAGCACCGGGAGAGACACCCCGTCAGGTTGGGAACCAGCCGTGGCGGAAACCGTGTCCCTGGGTGTGGCTCGGATCGACCGGGCCCGGAACTCGGTGACGCCACGGACGGGGGCAGACGATGAAGAACGCGTGGACGGTGCCCGGCTACGCGGAGGTCCGCGAACTCGGCTCCGGCGGCAGCGGCCGCGTGGTCCTCGCCGTCCACCAGGCCACCGGCACGCCGGTCGCGGTGAAATACCTCAGCGACCGGCTGCGCGAGGACCCGGCGTTCGTCGCGGAGTTCCGGGCGGAGGCCCGGCTGCTCGGCGGACTGGACACCCCCTACGTGGTGCGGCTCTACGAGTACGTCGAGTACACGCAGGCTCCGGGCGGCGCGGCCATCGTGATGGAGCTGGTCGACGGGGTATCCCTGCGCGCCCTGCTGAAGCAGGCCGGGCAGGCGGAACCCGAGGCCGCCCTCGTCGTGCTGAAGGGCTCCCTGCTCGGCCTGGCCGCCGCGCACCGGGCGGGCGTCGTCCACCGCGACTACAAGCCCGAGAACGTCCTGGTCGCCCCCGACGGCTCCTCGAAGCTGGTGGACTTCGGCATCGCCGCGCGCCGCGGGACGACACCCGGGGTGGCGGGCACCCCGGCGTACATGGCCCCCGAGCAGTGGCAGGGCCGTCCGGCCTCGCCCGCCGCCGACGTGTACGCGGCGACGGCGACCTTCTTCGAGTGCCTGACCGGCCGCAAGCCGTTCGCCGGGCAGAACTTCGCGGAACTCGCGGTCCAGCACATCGAGGCCCCGGTCCCGGAGACCGAGGCGCCCGAGCCGGTGCGCCCGCTGATCCGGCGCGGTCTGGCCAAGGCCCCGGAAGCGCGGCCGGAGAACGCCGAGGCGTTCGTGGCGGAGCTGGAGGGCGTGGCGCTCGCCGCGTACGGGCCGGACTGGGAGGAGCGCGGGCAGCGCAAGCTCGCGGCGCTGGCCGCGCTGCTGCCGCTGCTGTTCCCCTCCGCGGGCGCTCCGGCCGCCGGGACCACGGCGGTGGCCACGACCACGATCTCCAGCCCCTCGCGCTGGGCACCGGGCCGGCGCGGCCTGGTCGCGGGCGGCGCGGCGCTGGTCCTGGGGGTGCTCACGGCGCTCACCTACAGTGCGGCCGGCGGGGAGAGCGGCGGGGCCGCCGCGCTGAACGCGTTCGCGACGTCGAGTGCGAGCCCCGGCGCCACCGGCCCGGCGCCCGCGCCGGGTCCGAGCGTGTCGGCCACGGCCTCGCCGTCGCCCTCCCCCTCGCCGTCCCCCTCCGCGTCCGCCTCGCCGTCGGGCACGCCGAGCCCGACCACGAGTACGAGTCACTCCCCGGCGGCGACGCCCACCACCACCGCGCCGACGACGAGTGCGCCGACCACCGCGCCGCCTTCGCCGAAGCCCACGGTGGTCGTCGGCGCGGTGTCCGTCACCCTCCGCGAGACGGGGCCCTCCCTCGGACAGGCGACGGTGACGGTCGACGCGAAGGGCACCGCGCCGGTGACGGTGGTCCTGGAGTGGTTCACCGGCAACGCGGAGGGGAAGCTGGGCACGCCGGACGGCGCCCCCGACACCCTGACGTACCAGCCGGGCCGCGCCGCCGCGCCGCTCGTCAAGACCCACACCTTCGACGGCCGGGGCTGCTACTGGGGCGTGCGCGCCACCACCAAGCCCGCCGCCGGCAACGGATCCCCGACCTCCCAGGTCTACATCAGGAGGTGCACGATCGGATGAGCGACGACGACTACAGCGCCACCGTCCTCGGCAGCCACTGGTTCAGCGGGCCGCCCCAGCAGGAGCCCCGCACCCAGCCCCTGCCGCGGCCGGAGTCCCAGCCGGAGTCCGCGACCCGGCCCCTGCCGCAGCCGGACTCCCCGACCGAGCCTCTGGCGCAGCCCCAGCCGCAGCCTCAGGACGTCGTGCCCGACCGGGTCGAGGGGTCGGTCCTGCGCTTCGGGCCCGGGGTGACGGCCGCCCTGCCGGCCCCGTTCCCCGTGGTCGCCGAACCGGTGGTGCGCCGCCGGCGCGGGGAGTGGCGCCGCTACACCCTGGCCGCGGTCGTCCTGCTGGCGGTGCTCGCGTACCTGGCCTGGCAGCGGTACGGCCCGGCCCTGGAAGTCCGCGGCGTGACCGTCGCCGCCGCCGGCGCGCAGGGTCCCGGCTGTGACTCCACGGCCGACGTGGTGGCCGTCGTACGGACCAACGGGCGGGCGGGGACTCTCACGTACCGGTGGATCCGCTCCGACGGCACCCGCTCCGAGCAGCTCACCGAACGGGTGCCGGGCGGGCGCAAGGAGGCCCGGCTGCACCTGCTGTGGACCTTCCAGGGCCGGGGCACGTACGCGGCCGAGGCCGAGCTCCAGCTGGTCTCGCCCGCGCAGCGCACCGCCGCGACGCAGTTCACGTACCGCTGCGCCGGCTGAGGGCTGTCCCGTCAGTCCTGCTTCCGGATCAGGCCGGGGCCGCCGGTTGTCCGCGCGGGAGGCCCGCAGCCGCTTCGGGGAGCGGCTGCGGGCCTTTCCTGCCGGCCCGTCCGTGGCAGGCCGTTCAGAAGCGGGCGTGGGCGGTGATGTCCGCCTCGAACTCGCCCGTCATCGCAGGTGTCACCGTCGGCCGGCACTGCGCGACCGCCGCCAGGTAGTCCTGGGTGGAGGCGCCGGGCTGGACCGCCGCCACGCCGCGCGCGCCCACCGCCTCCAGGTCCCGCTCGAAGGACACCTGCGCCGCGATCCGCGCGGCGTGCTCGATGTCGGCCGGGGTGAACAGCTCGCTCGCCGCCACCAGCGCCGCCACGTCCACGTCCGGCCGGCCCGCCGTGTGGCGGGACCAGATCGCGGCGCGCGCCCCGGCGTCCGGGGTGCCGATGGGGATCAGGTAGTCGAAGCGCCCGGGCCGCAGGAAGGCCGGGTCCAGGGAGCGGATGGAGTTGGTGGCGCACACCAGCAGCCGCTCGTCGCCCTCCCGGAATCCGGGGATCAGCTTGAGCAGCTCGTTCGTGACCCCGTGGATCCCGCCGGGCTGCGCGGGCTCGGTGCGCACGGGAGCGATCTCCTCGACCTCGTCGATGAAGACGAGGACCCGCTCCAGCTCGGCGATCCGGGCGAAGGCGTCGCGCAGTGCCGCGGCGAGGTTTCCCTCGTCGGCGAGGCGGGAGGGCAGCAGTTCCACGAAGGGCCAGCCGAGCCGGGAGGCGATGGCTCGGGCGAAGGTGGTCTTGCCGGTGCCGGGCGGGCCGAAGAGGGTGATCGCGCGCGGCGGCCGCACACCGTGTGCGGCGGCCCGCTCGGGCTCGGCGAGCGGGAGGACGACGCGCCGCTCTATGAGGTCCTTCTCGTGCTCCATGCCGGCGACCTTGGTCCACAGGTCGTTGGGGAGGAAGCGGCCGCCGAGGTCGTCGAGCAGGCCGGCCGCCGGTCCGTGCAGGGGTTCCGTCTTCTCGAAGTAGGCGACGGCGGGCTGGCGCGTGTACCCGGCGTTGAGGAGGCCCTCGCCGAGCAGGTCCTCCTCGGGCAGGACGTACGCGATCCGCCCGACGCGGGCGGCGATCAGCCGACGCTCCAGCTCGACGAGGAGGGCGCTGGCCAGGCCCCGGCCGCGCCAGCCCGCGGCGATGGCGATCCGCATCACCCAGGCCCGCTCGCCGGTGACGCAGGCGAGGGCCGCGCCGATCGGGACGCCCTGGTGGACGGCGACCACGCAGGGCTGCCGGTCGGTGAGGGCGCTGATGCACTCGGCGAGCGAGAAGACGGACTCCTGGCCGAGTTCGGCCGTGGTGTCGATCAGGTGGACCACCGCGGCGAGATCACTCTCGCGGTAGTCGTGGATGAGCCAGTTCACCGGGTACCGCCCCTCGTTCGTGCTGCTTGTGGCGAGGCTAGGGGCGGGCGGGCCGGGCGATCACGCTCCGCGGCGCACAACAGCCGGCCCGAAAGCCGCCGCCGCGTCCATAGACTGACGCCGTCCCCCGAACAGCCGATCGAGGATCCGCACGCCTTCATGACTTCCGACATCTCCCGAACACCGACCGGTCCGCGCCGGCACATCGTGTGGCTGGTTCCGGTCCTGTGGACCCTGGCCCTCGGCCTGTGGGGGCTCTCCCGGCAGGACAGCGTGTGGCGGGACGAGGCGGCGACCTGGCAGGTGGCGCGCCGGTCGACCGGCGAGATATGGGACATGCTCGGCAACGTCGACGCCGTGCACGGGCTGTACTACCTGCTGATGCACGGGCTCTTCGGGCTCTTCGGGCCGGGTACGACGACGCTGCGGCTGCCGTCGGTGCTCGCGGTGGCGGCGGCCGCGGCCTGCGTGGCCGTGACCGGGCGGCGGCTGGCCGGCTTCTGGGCGGGGCTGGGCGGCGGGCTGGCGCTCGGGCTGCTGCCCGCCGTGCAGTTCTACCTCCAGGAGGGCCGGCCGTACGCGCTGGTCGCGGCCGGCGCCGGGCTGTCGACCCTGCTCCTGGTGTCGCTGCTGTCGGAGCCGGCCGGCCGGCGGGCCCGGCCGCGGTGGACGGGGTACGCGCTCGCCGTGCTGGTGTGCGCACTGCTGAACTGGCTGTCGCTGCTGATCCTGCCCGCGCATGCGGCGACGCTGTGGTGGGCGCGGGCCGGGCGCGGGGTGTGGCTGCGCTGGACGGCGTACGGGGCGTGCGCCGTCGCGGGGGCGTTGCCGCTGGTGCTGTTCAGCCGGAGCCAGTCCGACCAGGTGTCGTGGATACCGCCGCTGACTTGGCACATGATGATCGGCCCGGCGATTCTGCTCGCCGTGGGCGGCGTCTGCGCTCTTGCGGACCGGCCGCGTGCGGGGCGGCTGTCGGCGACGGCGGTGGGGCTGCCGCTGCTGGCCGTGCCCCAGCTGGGCCTGATCGGGATCTCCCTGGTCCAGCCGCTCTTCCTGGACCGGTACGTGCTGTTCAGCATGCTGGGGCTGGCCCTGCTGATCGGTGCGGGGCTGGGCGCTGCCGTACGGGCCGTCCGGCCGCGCTCCCCGCGGGCGGCGGTCCTGCTCGTGCCGGGCGTGGTGGGTGTCGCGGTGGTGGCGCTGCTGCCGGTGGAGCTGGGCAAGCGGGCTCCGGCCAGCCGGGTCGACGACGTGCTGTCGGTGGCCGGGGAAGTGGCCCGGCTCGGGCGGCCCGGGGACGCGGTGCTGTTCGTACCGGCCGCCCGGCGGGACACGGCGCTGGTGTCGCCGGGTGCCTTCGCGGGGCTGGTGGACGTGGCCCTGGAACGCAGTCCGGTGGATTCGGCCACCCTCAAGGGCGAGGAGGCGGACCCGGCGCGGATCCGGGCGGCGCTGCTCGGGCAGCGGCGGGTGCTGCTGGTGACGGACGCGGCGCAGGTGGCGAAGCCGTCGGGCGCCGCCCGGGACGCGGCGAAGGCGGCGGTGCTCGCGGAGCGGTTCCGGGCGGTGGAGGACCGCCAGGTCCGGGGCCGCCGCGTGACGGTGTACGAGCGCCGGTAGGAGGCCGTCAGGCGGCGCGGGCCCCGGCGGCGTGGGAGTCCAGCCAGGACAGCGAGGCGCGGGCCAGGTCGGGCCAGCCGTGGTCGACGGTCAGCGAGTGGCCGCGGTCCTCGAAGCACTGGTACTCGGTGGTCGCGTGTGAGTGCTGGTACTGCTTGTAGGTCGAGCGGGTCAGCAGGTCCGGGACGGTGTGGTCGAGCCGGCCGGAGAGCAGGAGCAGCGGGCCGCGGGTCTCGTTCCCGGTGTCGACCTCGGCCGGGGAGTGCGGGGTGAAGTTGCCGAGTGCCAGCTGGAACAGCGGGCGGGCGGTGCTCGGGATCGTCCACTCCTCGTACAGTTCCTCGGACTCCTCCTCGGACACGGCGTTGGCGAAGCCGTAGCGGAACTGCTCGCGGTTCAGCGATACGGACCGGCGGGTGTTCCCGGGGTCGCGCAGGACCGCGAACGTCGACCTGGCCTGGGCCGGGGCGATCGCCTTGACGCCCTTGATCTGCCCCGGGCAGATGGCCACCGCGGCGTCGGCGAGCCCCTGGCCGAGCAGGTGCTGGGCGATGAACCCGCCGACCGAGTGCCCGACGAGGACGGGCCGGGCCGGCAGCTCGCGGATCACCTTGGCGTGCGCGTCGGAGATCTCGACGAGCCCGACCCCGGCCTGGTCGTCCGGCCGGCGGCGGGCCTCGGCGACGGTGTCGGGAACCCCGGGCCACTCCGGCAGGACGGGCTCGTACCCGGCTTCGGCGAAGGTGTCCGCCCAGCCCTCCCAGCTCGTGGAGTGCAGCCAGAGACCGTGGATGAACACCACGGGCGTGCGGCGCTGTGCGGTCATGACGGGACACCTCCTGGCCCCCCTGGCGCCTCTGCCAGTCTCGCCCGCGGCGCGCGCCCCCGCCACGCCGCCGCCCACCTGCGGCGCCCGGATGCAGAGCTCGTTCATGATTCACAGCTCATTCATATGGAATATCTGGCTCCGGACATAGCTTCGGCGGGGAGGCTCGGGGCATGATCCCGCGCATGCACTCCCGACGACCGGCCGACCGAGCCCGCACCCGGCGTGCGGCGTCCCGGATCCTGCTCGCGCTGGCCGCGATGGCCGCCCTGGTCAGCGTGGACCTGCCCGACGCCGCGGCCGTGCCGCCGCTCGGGGTGACCGTCGAGGCCGGGTCCGACGCCGCGGCGAACCGGGTGGGCGCCCTGTTCGCGGACGGCCTCGACGGCGGCCACTTCTGCACGGCGGCCGTGGTGCACAGCGACGACCGCGATGTGATCGCTACCGCCGCACACTGCCTGGACAACCCGGACACCACGGTGTTCGCGCCGGGCTACCGCGACGGCAAGGCCCCGTACGGCACGTGGAAGCTGACCGGCACGTACATCGCCCCGAGCTGGACGGACGGCCGGGACCCGGACCAGGACATCGCCTTCGCGACGGTCGTCCCGGCGGACGGCGGCGCCCGGCGCATCGAGGACGCGGTGGGCGGCTTTCCCGTGGCCACGGAGCAGCCGGACGAGGTGACGGTGACGGTCCTCGGCTACCCCAGCTCGGACGAGGCCCCGCTGCGCTGCGCCAACGCCACGAGCCTGTTCTCGCAGACCCAGCGCCGGATCGACTGCCCGGACCTCAGCGGCGGCACGAGCGGCAGCCCCTGGCTCGCGGACGGCGCCCTGGCCGGCGTCCTCGGCGGCTACGAGGCCGGCGGCGCCGTCCCGGAGGTCTCCTACAGCGCGGTGATGGGCGACCAGGCCCTGGAGCTCTACCGCGAGGCGGCGGTCTCCGCGGGCTGACCGCCCGGCTCGTCGCCGGACCGCCCGAGCGGGTCCGTGCCGAAATCCTCCGGCCGCTCCCGCCGCAGCAGCCCGACGCGGTTGTCGAGCAGTTCCACGGCCTCCCGCAGGCCGACGCCGAACTCCTCCCGGAGCTTCTGCACGGCCTGGATCCGGCGGCCCCCGAGGATCAGGTGGTCGACGCGCGACCAGCTCGCCGCCGTGGCCTCGCCCGGCCACGTCAGGGACTCGACCTCCAGCCGCAGCCGGGCGGCGTCGCGCAGCGCCGCGTCACGCTCCGCGCGGATCCGCGCCGGTTCGTCGCGCGGATCCGCGGGCTCCTCCTCCGGCAGGGCGCCTTCCTCGCCTTCCTCTCCTTCCTCTCCGGACGGGCCCGTCACCCCGGCGAACCAGGTCGGGGCGTCCTCCTGCCGGGCCCGGTGGATGCGGTCCACCGCGAAGGGCTCCAGATCGGGCAGGGCGTCCACGTCGAACCAGCCCACCTCCAGCGACTCGCTGTCGTTGACCCGGGCCTCGCCCCCGGTGGCCCGGCAGCGGAAGGTGATGTCCTGGAACTGGCAGACGTCCCCGTTCGGGTAGGTGATCGGTTCGAGCATCTGCACCAGCACCACCCGCTCCGGCACGCAGTGCACCGCCGTCTCCTCGTACACCTCGCGCACCGCCGTGACGGCGGGCTGCTCCCCCGGCTCCGCGATACCGCCGACCACGGACCAGCGGCCGCTGTCGGAGCGCCGGCCGAGCAGGACCCGTCCCCGGTCGTCGAAGACGATGGCGGTGACCCCGGGCAGCAGGAGCAGCTGATTCCCGGCGGAGGCGCGGATCTGGCGGATGAACTCAGGTGTGGTCATCCCCCGACCCTACGGAACCGCGCACGCCGCCCGCGCCGGGCGGCCCGCGTCAGGGGTCAGGAGGCCCGGCGGGACCGGATCCGGCGGGCGAGGATCCGGCCGAGGCCACCCGCGGCCACCAGGAGCAGCGCGTACTCGGGCAGCGGGCCCACGCGGGTGGCCGGGGTCTGCGTGGAGCGCAGCGGGATCTCGTCGACCAGCGCGTCCGCCGTGAACATCTCGGTCTGCTGGACGATGTGCCCGTCGGGGCGGATCACGGCGCTGACACCGCTGGTGACCGGCACGAGCACGGTCCGGCTGTGCTCGACGGCGCGCACCCGGTCCATCGCGAGCTGCTGGTAGGTCATCTGCGAGCGGCCGAACGTCGCGTTGTTGCTCGGCACGGCGATCACCTGCGCCCCCGCCCGGACCGTGGAGCGCACGGCGTCGTCGAAGGCCGCCTCGAAGCAGGTGACCATGCCGACTCGGCTGCCCGCCATGGCGAAGACGCCCGGCTCCTTGCCGGGGCCGAAGTCGCGCTGCACCCGGTCCACGTCCGCACTGAAGAGCCGGACGAACGACCGCATCGGGATGCGCTCGCCGAAGGGCTGGATCTTGCGCTTGTCGTACGTGGCGACGGGCCCCTTGGCCGGGTCCCACAGGATCATCGTGTTGCGCAGCGGGCCGGTCTCGGGCGCCAGCACCGTGCCGATCGCGACCGGCACGCCGATGGTCTTGACCGCGTTGTCGATGACCGCGTACGCATCGGGCTCGGTGTACGGGTCGATGTCGGAGGAGTTCTCCGGCCAGACCACGAAGTCGGGCCGCGGGACCCGTCCCGCCTTGACGTCCGCGGCGAGCTGGAGCGTGCGGTTGGCGTGGTTGTCGAGGACCGCGCGGCGCTGGGCGTTGAAGTCGAAGCCGGCGCGCGGGACGTTGCCCTGGACGACGGCGGCCACGGCGGTGCCCCTCTCGGGGGCGTCGGACACCAGCGGGCGGGCGGCGAGCGCCGCGCCGACCGGGGCCACGACGGTCAGCGCGGCGAGGGCGGCGGCGGTCCGGCGGGGCTGGCTGCGGGCCGTGCGCAGGGCCTCGTACAGCCCGAATCCGCAGAGGGCGACGGCGAAGGAGAGCAGCGGGGTGCCGCCGAGGGCCGCGAGCGGCAGGAAGAACCCGTCGGCCTGGCCGAAGGCGAGCTTGCCCCAGGGGAACCCGCCGAAGGGGGCCCGGGCGCGCAGCGCCTCGCCCGCGATCCAGACGGCCGCACCCCACAGGGGCCAGACGCGGAGTCGGCTGACCAGGGCGATCCCGAGGCAGGTGAGGCCGGTCAGGAGGGCTTCGAGGGTGACGAGGGCGAGCCAGGGGACCGGGCCGACGCCCTCGCTGGTCCAGACGAGCAGCGGCAGCAGGAAGCCGAGTCCGTGCAGGAGGCCGAGGCCGAAGCCCGCGCGGGCGCGGCGGCCGTGGAGGCAGCCGCCGAGCACGGCGAGGGCGAAGGGGGCCAGCCACCACAGCGGGCGCGGCGGGAAGCTGAGGTAGAGCAGCACGCCGGAGCCGGCCGCGAGGGCGGCGCGCAGCGGCCAGGAGCCCGCCCACCGCTTCCAGGGGGCTGCGGCGGCTTCGGTTCCGGCTTCCGCTTCTGCGGTGCGGCCGGGCTCTGCGGTGATGCTGCTGCTCATTTGCCGGAGTGTACGTGCCCACCCGCGGCAGCGGGAGAAGCCTCAGCCGGCGAGGGCGCGCAGGTGGGCGCGGATGACCCGGACCGCGTTCTCGGCGTCGTCGACGGTGACCGTGAACACCTTGCCGTCGCCGAGCCGCAACTCCAGTCCCTCACCGCGCCGGACGATGACGGCGGTGCCCTTGTCCGGGCGCCAGCGACAGCCCCAGCCGCCCCACTGCTGGGGGGTGATACGGGGGAGGAACTCGGCGGAGGTCACCTCCACCAGACGGATCCTGCGGCGCGGCAGCCCGATGTGGCCGCAGCGGACCTCCATCGCCTCGGCGTCGACCGTGACGGCGACGTGCACGAACGCGAGGGTGCCGAAGAGGATCAGCAGTCCGACGGCGAGGCAGCCGATGACGGACATGAGGAGCGGGGCGAGGCCGCCGGTCCAGTTCGAGTCGACGGCGAGCTCGACGCCGAGTGCGACGCAGGCCGCGCCGGCCACGGCAAGGAGCCATTGCCCGCGGTTGGAGGCCCGTCCCGTCCACAGGGGACCCGGTGGGTGAACCGTCATGTGTAGCAGCGTACTCACGTTCCGCATCTGCGCCACTGCCTCTCGCCCGCGCGGCGGACGCGCCGGAAGGCATCTGCCCGGCCTTGACCTCAAGCAAACTTGAGGTCCTACGTTCCCCCTCATGAGCACTCACGAGACAGACGAGCAGGCAGTACGGACCGCACACACCGTCCCCGACCGCTACCGCACGGCGGTGGTCGCGCACATCATGGTGGCCGACGCGCCGGCCGCACTCTCCTTCTACCGACGGGCCTTCGACGCCGTCGAGGACTTCCGGCTCGACCACCCCGAGGGCGGGGTGATGCACGCCGAGATACGGATCGCCGGGGCCACCCTGATGCTCGGCGACGTCTCCGAGGGGCCGTTCACCGCCCCGTCGACGCTGGGCGGCACCTCGGCCGCACTGCACGTGTTCGTACCGGACGTGGACGCCCTGGTACGGACGGCGGTCGCCGAGGGCGCGGAACTGCTCCAGCCGCCGGCCGACCAGTTCCACGGCGACCGGACCGCCATCCTCAGGGACCCGTTCGGGCACCTGTGGGTGTTCCTGACCCACCTGGAGGACGTGTCCTGGGACGAGCTGGACCGCCGACTGACGGGCGCATGACCCCGACGGCCCCAGCCACCGGGGCAGCGGCGGCCGACGAGCGCCTCGCCAGTACGGCCGACCGCCGGCCGTAATACGGTGCGGGCTCCCGCCCTGGCCGGAGCCCGCTACGGCCGGGCGGCGATACCGCGCGGGTGGACCGCCGCGCTGCACGTGCCGCTTCCCGGGTACGGCGGCCGGGTGCTGGACGCGGACGCGCTGGGCTCGCTGGCTCGGTCACTGGCGGAGCGGACGTAACGGCCGGGGATCACCCGCAGCCGAGGCCGTCGGGGCCGCCGCGCACCGGTGCGGACGGGGTCACCGTCCGACGGCCGCGCCCTCGCCCACGAGCAGCCGCCCCTCGGCGTAGCCGAGCGCGGCGGCGGGGAGCGCACCGTCCTGGCCGCTGAGCAGGACGGTCAGGGTCCCGGTACGGGGCAGGCCCGGCTCGGGGAGGGCGCCGAGGCGACGCAGGGCCTGTACGGCGACCGGCTCGGCGGAGCCGTGGAAGCGCAGGTCGGCGCCGCCGGTCCGCTCGGCCAGGGCGGCCCGGATGGGCGCGTCGACGAGCTCGTAGTGCGTGCAGCCGAGGACGACGTCGGTGACATCGGCCGGGGTCAGCGCGGCAGCCGCGGCGACGGCCGCCGCGACGGCGCTGTCGTCCCCCGCCTCGACGGCGTCGGCGAGCCCCGGGCACGGCACCTCGGTGACCCGGGCCCCGGCGGCGAAGTCACGGATCAGCCCGCGCTGGTAGGGGCTGCCGGTGGTGGCGGGCGTGGCCCAGATGGCCACGCGCCCGCCCGCGGCGGCGGCGGGCTTGATCGCGGGCACGGTCCCGATCACCGGGATGCCGGGTTCGAGCTCGGCCCGCAGGGCGGGCAGGGCGTGCACGCTTGCGGTGTTGCAGGCCACGATCAGCGCGTCCGGCCGGTGCCCGGCGGCGGCCCGGGCCACGCCGAGGGCGCGCCCGGTGAGGTCGTCGGGGGTGCGCGGCCCCCAGGGCATGCCGACGGGGTCGGAGGAGAGGACCAGATCGACGTCGGGCCGCAGCCGCCGCATCGCGGCAGCCGCCGCGAGGAGGCCGATTCCGGAGTCCATGAGGGCGATCTTCACCTGGTCACCTTAATCGACGCCCCGCCGGAAAACCCCAAAGGGAAGCCCACGGGGGCCGGAACCCGGCCGTACGGCAGGCCCCGCCGAAGCCCACCGGCCGCGCCGCAGAAACCCCCACAGGCCCACAAACCCGCTGACCAAAAGCCCGCCGAGCCCCTTGGCGGGGAAGAACCAAGGGCGGGCCGGGTGGTCGAGAACCGGCCAGGTGGGGGTTGGGCGGGGCGGGGGCGAGGGCGGGGGGTTGCGGTTGGGCGGGGGGTTGGGGGGCTGGGGGGCTGGGTGGGTCGGGGTCGGAAGCGCGGGGCGGGATTCCCAGGGGCGGACACAGGCGGGCGGGGTCGGCAGAGTAGGGCGGGAGCCGAGGGGCGGGGTGTGGGTGGGGCGGTGTCGGGGTGGGTTCGGGGGCTTCCCGTCAGTCCACTGTCCTTCCGTGCCGTGCCGGCCCGTCAAGGGCGCTCCTTCGTCGCGTCGCTTCGCGATGGCCTGCGGCCACCCTTGACTGCCCGTCCCGTCCCGGAAAGACAAAGACTGTCGGGAAGCCCCCGAAGGATGGCCGGGGGGCACGTGTCCAGGGGCGGCCCCATCACAGATCCCGCCCGGGGGTCCCCGTCCATCCGCAGCCGGCCCGCCAGGACCGGCCAGTCAGACGACGATGGGGCGCAGCCTGCACCAGGCAGCGATCAGAAGCCCATCAGGGGCGGGGCGGGCCCGAGGGCGCCCCAGATCGCTACGCGCTTCTCTCTGCTCAGCGTCCGCCGGCCGTCTGGGGCCGGACATAAGCCGCCCACGACCAACACCACCTCACCAAGCACGCGACAGCGGGTCATTTGTCCCTTTCATCCGGCACTCCGGGAGCGTGAGACGGCTTACTGGAGCGGGAGGTTGGAAAATCCGGCCTCAGACTCCCTCTTCGCCGCTTTTCACCACAAACAGAACGCAGACGCCCTAAAAGGTCGCCAATATCCCATGTTCGGGCGGCCTGTGAACGGCCACGGACGGCCGGTGGACGCTTAGCCGGGAGAAGCGCGTAGCGATCTGAGGCGTCCACCGGCCCAGGGCCACCGGGATGGGGTGCTGGCCGCTGCCTGATGCGGGTTGACCCTGCCGGGGTCCCGAAAGGGCTTTTATGGGCCCGCATGGGGGCCGCGCCCGCCATTACTGGTCGGCTGGCCGGTCCCGGTGAGCCGGCTCCGGATGGACGGGGACTCCCGGCCCGGATCTGTGATGGGGCCGCCCCTGGACACGTGCCCCCCGGCCATCCTTCGGGGGCTTCCCGGCAGTCTTTGTCTTTCCGGGACGGGACGGGCGGTCAAGGGTGGCCGCAGG
>NZ_JBIVAL010000004.1:381208-642148 GCF_044745505.1 Streptomyces sp. NPDC086989 | reverse complement strand
CTGGCGTTGATTTTTGGCACGCTGTTGAGTTCTCAAGGAACGGACGCTTCCTTTGTACTCACCCTCGCGGGCTTTCCTCCGGGCTTTCGTTCTTCGTTTCCAACTCTACCAGATCATTTCCGCTGTCGTTTCCGACTTGGATTTGAATTCGGTGGCCGTTGGGGGCCTTTGCCTTTCGGCGTTCCACCACTTTAGCGCTTATCCCTTGCGGCTCATAATCGAGCCACTGGATTCGAATTCGGGCGCGCCGAAATCGACCCCGCCAGGGGTGCGTCGTTGGTAGTGGGTTGGCCGCTCCGGGGTCTGCTGATGGCAGTGCCCCGTTCAAGCGGCTCGGACTACGTTAGGCGTCCGCCAAGGGCGAGTCAAGTTGAGCGGCGGCGTGGCGCGTGGGCGCGGTACGGGCTGACCGTCGGGTCGTGGGTGATCCAGTAGCGGTAGGGATGGCCGGCTCCGGCGCCGCCCACTCCCGTGCGGGGACCGTTGCTCACCAGGTCGGACGACGTGGCGGTGCCGGTCAGGAGCTCCAGCGGGGAATCGGGGCCGGCGCAGAGGTCGGTGCCGTCCAGGGAACGGTCGATCGCCAGGGCAGTGGCCAGGCGGGCCGGCCCTCTGGCCAGTTCTCGGTCACTTCTGGCTGAAAGTCGACGTTTGCGGGCCAGCTCGGCGCCCACGGTGATTTCACCCGCGCGCAGCAGGACCCCGCTCGCGTGGCCCGGCGGCCCGCACACCAGGTTGAGGCTGAACCACATGCCATAGATGAAGTAGACGTACGCATGTCCGGGCGGACCGAACATCGATGCGTTGCGTGCGGTGCGTCCGCGGTAGGCGTGGGAGCCGGGGTCGGCCTCCCCCTCGTACGCCTCCACCTCGGTGATGCGGAGTTCCAGCGGGCCCTCCGGTGTACGGCGGACGAGGGTGCGGCCGAGGAGGTCCGGGGCCACGGTGAGGACCGGCCGGTCGAAGAAGGACCGGGTCAGGGGCGTACGGTCGGGGCGCGCGGTCATCCGGTCGAGCGTAGTCGAACGCGCACGTGTGCAACCGGGGCCTAAGGTTCCGCGTTTGTCAGGGTGTACTCGTAAGCGGTAGTCGCACGAGCCTTCAAGGGGAGTCAGAGCATGGGGTTCAAGAAGCTGTTCGCGGCGCTGGGTGCCGGCGGTGCTTCGGTGGACACGATCATCACCGAGCCGAACGTCGTGCCGGGCGGGATCGTCCAGGGCGAGGTCCGCATCCAGGGCGGTTCCGTGGAGCAGCAGATCGAGGGCCTGTCCGTCGGCCTGCAGGCGCGGGTCGAGGTGGAGGGCGGCGACCAGGAGTACAAGCAGGACGTCGTCTTCACGAAGCAGCGCCTCGGCGGTGCCTTCCAGGTGCAGCCGGGTGCCCTGCACGTGGTGCCCTTCGGGCTGGAGATCCCGTGGGAGACGCCGATCACCCACTTCGGGGGTCAGCACCTGCACGGGATGAACATCGGGGTCAGCACGGAGCTGGAGATCGCGCGTGCGGTGGACGCCGGCGACCTCGACCCGATCAACGTGCACCCGGTGCCGGCGCAGCAGGCGATCCTGGACGCGTTCCGTCAGCTCGGCTTCAGCTTCCGCAGCGCGGACATGGAGCGCGGGCACATCCGCGGCACGCGCCAGACGCTGCCGTTCTACCAGGAGATCGAGTTCCTGCCGCCGTCGCAGTACCGCGGGCTGAACCAGGTGGAGCTGACCTTCATCTCGGACGGCCGTGAGATGGACGTCGTCCTGGAGATGGACAAGAAGTCGGGGCTGTTCACCGAGGGCAGCGACACGTACCGCTGCTTCCAGGTGGGGCTGCAGTCGTACCAGGGGACCGACTGGGCGGCGTACCTCAACCAGTGGATCGCGTCCGTGGGTTCGCAGCGCAACTGGTTCTAGGCTCGGGCCCGGTACCGGCCGGTACCGGTTCGCGATCAGGAGGTTCAGCAGTGGCCGAGCAGAACAGGGCGCCCCTTCCGCACGACTTCCACCCCCGGGTGCACGCGTTCTCCGTGGAGAGTGCCGATCTCGAACCCGGTGGGGAGCTGGGCGACGCCCAGGTCCTGCGGGGCGGGAACGTCTCGCCGCACCTGCGGTGGGAGGGGTTCCCGGAAGGGACGAAGAGCTTCGCCGTGACGTGCTTCGACCCGGACGCCCCGACGGGCAGCGGGTTCTGGCACTGGGTGCTCTTCGATCTGCCGGCCTCGGTCACCGAGCTGCCGGCCGGGGCGGGCAGCGGGAAGTTCGAGGGCCTGCCCGCCGGGGCCGTGCACGTTCGCAACGACTACGGCACGCAGGACTTCGGCGGGGCCGCTCCGCCGGCCGGGGAGCGGCACCGGTACGTGTTCACCGTGTACGCGGTGGACCAGGAGAAGCTGGGCCCCGGTGCGGACGTCTCGCCGGCGGTCGTCGGATTCAACCTGCGCTTCCACACGTTGGGACGGGCGCAGCTGATCGGTGAGTACGAGGCCCCCGCGAGCTGATCGTTCGCCGCGCGTTTGCCCGGTCCTGGTCTAAAGACGACCAGGACCGGGCATTTTTATTGCGTTGTCCCGCGTGGCGCGCGCGGCCAGAGTGGTTGCGGGCCCTGCCGCCAGGGTGGTCGCGGGCCTGCACACGGGAGGTGGGCGAGATGCGGGACACGCTGGTGCTGAATGCGAGCTTCGAGCCGCTGTCGACGGTGACGTTGAACCGGGCTGTGGTCCTGGTGCTCCAGGACAAGGCCGTCGTCGAACAGTCTCATCCCGAGCTGCGTGTGCGCGGTGCCAGCATGGACCTTCCGATGCCCCGGGTGATCAGGCTGTGCAGGTACGTACGGGTGCCGTTCCGAAGACATGCTCCCTGGTCACGGAGGGGGGTGTTGGTCCGGGACCAACACCGTTGCGCGTACTGCGGGAAGCGCGCGACGACCGTGGACCACGTCCTTCCCCGGGCGCAGGGCGGTGGGGACACGTGGTTGAACACGGTGGCCTCCTGTGCCGAGGACAACCACCGCAAGGCGGCGCGGACTCCGGAGGAGGCGGGGATGCCGCTCCTCCGGAAGCCGTTCGTGCCGTCTCCGGCGGATGCGATGCTGCTGGCCCTGGGGGTGGCGGCCGGTGATGCGCTCCCGGAGTGGCTGGAGCGCTCCGCTTCGTAAGGCTGTATGACCGCTGGTCCGCTGGGTGGCGTATTTCGGGTACGTCGCTCAGCGGAGCACGAGCTGGACGATGGCGATGACGCCGACGGCCACGATCACCGCGCGGAGCACGGTCGGTGAGAGGCGTCGGCCGACCTTGGCGCCGATCTGGCCGCCCAGGGTGGAGCCGACGGCGATCAGGAGCACGGCCGTCCAGTCGAACTCGGCGACGAAGAGGAAGACGACGGCCGCGATGCCGTTCACGAGGGCGGCGATGACGTTCTTGACGGCGTTGATGCGTTGCATGTCCTCGTGGAGCAGCAGGCCCATCAGGCCGAGGTAGAGCACGCCCTGGGCGGCGCCGAAGTAGCCCCCGTAGGCGCTGGAGAGCAGCATCCCCGTCAGCAGGGCGGGGCCGCCGTCGGGGTGTGCACCGTCTCCTCCGGCGGCTTCCTGGCGTGTGCGCAGGGCCGCGGCGAGCCGGGGCTGGAGGATGACGAGCACGAGGGCGAGTCCGATGAGGACGGGCACGATCGTGTCGAAGGAGTCCGACGGCAGGGTGAGCAGCAGGACGGCGCCGGCGAATCCCCCGACGAGGGAGACGGCGCCGAGCCGGAGGATGCGGCCGCGCTGGCCCCGCAGCTCCTTGCGGTAGCCGATGGCCCCGCTGATGGAGCCGGGCACCAGGCCGAGGGTGTTGGACACGTTGGCGGTGACCGGCGGGAGTCCGGTGGCGAGCAGCACCGGGAAGGTGATGAGCGTGCCGGATCCGACGATGGTGTTGATGGTGCCGGCGCCGATGCCGGCCGCGAAGACCGCGAGTGATTCCCACAGGGACATCGAGAACAGAGACGTGGACATGGACTGGGCCATCCCCTTTGCAGAGTGAGTCGCCTCCCCGCCATGAAGGTCGAGGGGCCTCACTGATCATGCAACAGGGGATGCCGGTCCGGGTCGGCGGGTGCTAGTCGATCGGGGGCTGTTCGCGCCGGTCCGTGCCGTTCGCCGCCTTGCCCCCGCCGTTGCCGTCGGCTCCCGCGGCCTTGCCGGTGTTCTGCGGGTTGAAGCCCGTACCGCCGCCCATGGGGCCGAAGTTGCCCATGGCTCCCGAGAGGCCCTTGAGGGCGTCTCCGATCTCGCTGGGCACGATCCAGAGCTTGTTGGCGTCGCCCTCGGCGATCTTCGGGAGCATCTGGAGGTACTGGTAGGCGAGGAGCTTCTGGTCGGCGTCTCCGGCGTGGATGGACTCGAAGACCGTGCGGATGGCCTGGGCCTCGCCCTCGGCCTTCAGTGCGGCGGCCTTGGCCTCACCCTCGGCGCGCAGGATGGAGGACTGCTTCTCACCTTCGGCGCGCAGGATCTCGGACTGCCGGACGCCCTCGGCCTGGAGGATCGCGGCGCGCTTGTCGCGGTCGGCGCGCATCTGCTTCTCCATCGAGTCCTGGATGGAGGTCGGCGGCTCGATCGCCTTGAGCTCGACGCGGTTGACGCGGATGCCCCACTTCCCGGTGGCCTCGTCGAGGACTCCGCGCAGGGCGGCGTTGATCTCCTCGCGGGAGGTCAGGGTCCGTTCGAGGTCCATGCCGCCGATGATGTTGCGCAGGGTGGTGACGGTGAGCTGCTCGATGGCCTGGATGTAGCTGGCGACCTCGTACGTCGCGGCGCGGGCGTCGGTCACCTGGTAGTAGATGACGGTGTCGATGTTGACGACCAGGTTGTCCTGGGTGATGACCGGCTGCGGCGGGAACGGCACGACCTGCTCGCGCAGGTCGATGCGGTTGCGGATCGAGTCGATGAACGGCACGACGATGTTGAGGCCCGCGTTGAGGGTGCGCGTGTAGCGGCCGAAGCGTTCGACGATGGCGGCGCTGGCCTGGGGGATCACCTGGATCGTCTTGACCAGGGCGATGAAGACCAGGACCACCAGGATGATCAGGACGATGATGATCGATGACATGCGGTTCCCCGTGCCCTTTCCGGCTGTCCGTGCTGCCCCGTTGATCGGAGTCTCGCAGACCCCGGGGCCGCGGGTCGGCTCCTTGGCTCAAGCTCGCGGGATCACATCACGACGGCGGTGGCTCCGTCGATCTCCACGACGTCGACCTGCTGGCCCGGTTCGAAGCTGCTGTCCGCGTCGAGGGTGCGGGCGGACCAGATCTCGCCCGCGAGTTTGATACGGCCTCCCCTGCCGTCGACGCGTTCGAGGACGAGCGCGCTTCTGCCCTTCAACGCGTCGATCCCGCTGCGGTGTTGGGGACGCTGCTCGCGGTGGCGGTTGGCGATCGGCCGGACGACGGCCACGAGCGCCACGGACACGGTCACGAAGACCAGGACCTGGGCGACCGGTCCGCCGCCGAACGCCGCCGTGACGGCGGCGGCGAGCGCGCCGACGGCGAACATGCCGAACTCGGGCATCGCCGTCAGGACGAGCGGGATGCCCAGTCCGACCGCGCCGATGAGCCACCACAGCCACGCGTCGATGTTCACATGGTCATGGTAGGTCGGGCGGGTGCGGTCGGGACAGGGTGCGACGGTCCCCGTACGGGGCGTACGGGTGCCGGTTCGCGGGAGGTTGCCTAGCGGAGCGGGAGGCCCTGGGCGGTCCAGCGGTCGCTGTCGTTGCGCTCGACGACGAGGGGGAGGCCGAAGCAGAGCGACAGGTTGCGGGAGGTGAGTTCGAGGTCGATCGGGCCCGCGGTGACGACCTTGCCCTGGCGGATCATCAGGACGTGGGTGAAGCCGGGGGCGATCTCCTCGACGTGGTGCGTGACCATCACCATGGACGGCGCGAGCGGGTCGCGGGCGAGGCGGCCGAGGCGGCGTACGAGGTCCTCGCGGCCGCCGAGGTCGAGGCCGGCGGCGGGCTCGTCGAGGAGGAGGAGCTCGGGGTCGGTCATCAGGGCGCGGGCGATCAGGGTGCGCTTGCGCTCGCCCTCGGAGAGGGTGCCGAACTTCCGGTCGAGGTACTCGGTCATGCCGAGGCGGTCGAGGAAGGCGCGGGCGCGCTGCTCGTCGATCTCCTCGTACTCCTCCTGCCAGGTCGCCGTCATGCCGTAGGCGGCGGTGAGGACGGTCTGCAGGACGGTCTGGCGCTTGGGGAGCTTGTCGGCGAGCGCGATGCCGGCGACGCCGATGCGCGGGCGCAGCTCGAAGACGTCGCTGCCGGGCTTGCCGAGGGTGCTGCCGAGGATGGTGGCGGCGCCCTTGGTGGGGAAGAGGTAGCTGGAGGCGAGGTTCAGCAGCGTGGTCTTGCCGGCGCCGTTGGGGCCGAGGATCACCCAGCGCTCCCCCTCCTTCACCGACCAGGAGACCTGGTCCACCAGAGCCCGGCCCTCGCGGACCACGGATACGTCCACCAGCTCCAGAACATCGCTCATGAGCGTGTTGTCTCCCCTTGCAGTCTCGGTTTCGTCTGTGCACCGGTAGGCGCAGCCCCAGGGGAAAACCTACGCCACTCGGCGAGGGGTCCGGGCGCCAGGTTGGCCGCGGGGCCCGATCCGGGTCGATCCGTAAAGTGGGGGGATGCTTTTCGAACCACGTTCAGGGCGGTTGGCCGCCTGGGGGAACGCGCTGCTGGCCGGACTGGTCTCGCCCGACGAGGCCGTGTCGTCGATCGTGGGCGAGGACGCCGTGCACCGGGTGGTGGGGGTCCCCCCAGCGAAGCGAGGGGGAGGGCTGCCGGGCGAATCGGGTCCGGTGGGCCTGACGCTGGCGCTCGGGCGGCTCCGGGCGCTGGGGGTGACCGGGCTGCGGGTGGCGCTGCCGGCGCCGGGACACCCGCTGGGGCTGAGCGGGCCCGCGGAGTTCAATGCGCGGGCTCTGGATGCCGGGGAGGCGGTGGTCGCGGTGGGCGCGGCGGTGGGCCTGGTGCCGGAGGTGGCCGAGGCCGGGCCGGGCCGCGGGGACCTGCACGTCTCGGTGACGTGGCACT
The DNA here is from genome assembly GCF_044745505.1 of Streptomyces sp. NPDC086989. Classification (NCBI taxonomy): domain Bacteria; kingdom Bacillati; phylum Actinomycetota; class Actinomycetes; order Kitasatosporales; family Streptomycetaceae; genus Streptomyces; species Streptomyces sp. NPDC086989. The sequence goes on along the minus strand of NZ_JBIVAL010000004.1, from coordinate 635,097 downwards.
GCCTGCCGGTACGGGAGGCCCCGCCGGCGGACGTGCCGTCGCTCGGTGAGGCGGAGCGGGAGCTGGCGGAGGCGCTGCGCGAGGCGACGGTGGTCCTGACGCGGCTGGACGTGGCGGGCTCCGGGCCGGTGGCGGAGGCCGCGCTGTCGGCGTACCGGGCACGGGCGGAGGCCGGGCGGGAGGTGCTGGCGCCGGGGTATCCGCCGCGGGCGGTGCGGGTGCTGGCGCTGGCGCAGCGGGTGGACCTGCTGGTGTCGCTGGCGTACGAGCACGGGCCGGGCGGTGCGGTGGCCGCCTCGGAGATGGCAGCGCGGACGGAGGCGCTGCGGCCGGTGGAGCGGGTGGCGCGCCGGGCGCTGGTGGCGGCGTACAACGCGGCCGTCGAGGAACGCGAGCGGGGCTGAGGGCCGTTCCGTAGGACCGGCCAGGGTGTGGCGCGGCCCCGCTTCCCGGGGAGAGTGGGGGGAAGCGGGGCCGGGGCCGTGGGGGTGGGGTCAGGCGTTGACGCCCGTGTTGCCCCAGACGCCGTTCAGCAGGCCGATCACCGTGACGGTGTTGCCGACCACGTTCACCGGGACGTCGACGGGGACCTGGACCTGGTTCCCGGAGGCGACGCCCGGCGAGCCCGCGGCCTGGCCCTCGGCGGACGCACCGCCGTGCGCCGAGGAGATGCCGGCGCCCGCGGCAAGGAGACCGCCCGCGATCATGGTGACGGCAGTGGCCTTCTTGATGTTCTTCACGTTCTTCGTCCTCCAGTACGTCTGCCGCGGCCAGCCGCCGCGGCACGTCATGAAGAACGGTCATCCGACGAACCGGATGCGCCATGTGGGCGACATACACCCGACCGTATGAAATTCGGGATGGAGCCGGACGGTGCTGTCCCGCCCGGGTTCAGTCCGTGATCCCGTGCCTGACCGCCCACAACGCCGCCTGGGTGCGGTCCGCGAGGTCCAGCTTCATCAGGATGTTCGAGACGTGCGTCTTGACCGTCTTCTCCGACAGCACGAGCGCGCGGGCGATTTCCCGGTTGGAGCGGCCGTCCGCGATGAGCGACAGGACCTCCTGCTCCCGCTCGGTCAGCGAGCCGCCCCGGCTCGACGAGGGCTGGCCGTCCTCGGAGAGCAGGGCCTGCGCCACCTCCGGCTGGAGCAGCACGTGCCCGGCGTGGACGGAGCGGATGGCTCCGGCCAGGGCCTCGGGGTCGATGTCCTTGTAGACGTATCCCGCGGCGCCGCCGCGCAGGGCCGGCACCACCGTGCGCTGCTCGGTGAAGCTGGTGACGACCAGCACCCGCGCCGGGTGCGCCAGCGCACGCAGCCTGCGCAGGGCCTCGATGCCGTCGGTTCCCGGCATCTTGATGTCCATGAGGATCACGTCGGGCCGCAGCTCCTCGGCCCGGGCCACGCCCTCCTCACCGTCGGCGGCCTCCCCGACCACCTCGATGTCGTCCTGGACCTCCAGGAAGGTGCGCAGGCCTCGGCGGACGACCTGGTGGTCGTCCACGAGGAGCACGCGGATGGGTGTGTCAGCCACCGGGGACCTCCATCTCGATCGTGGTGCCCGTTCCGGGCTCCGAGTGCACGGTGAGGCGGCCGCCGACGCCGCTCGCCCGGTCCCCCATGGAGACGAGGCCGAGGTGACGCCCGGCCGCGCGGATGGAGGAGGGGGAGAAGCCCCTTCCGTCGTCGGTGACGGTCAGCACGGCTCCCGCGGCCCGGCGGGCGAGGGTGACCTCGACGCGGTCGCCGCCCGAGTGCCGCAGGGCGTTGTGGAGGGCCTCCTGGGCGACCCGGAGCAGCGCCTCCTCCTGGGTCGCTGGGAGGGCCCGTACACCGTCACAGGTGAAGGTGACGTGCGCGGTGTGGGCGCGGTCGAGCACGCGGACCTGGTCGCGGAGGGTCGCGACCAGGCCGTCCTCGTCGAGGCCGGCCGGGCGCAGCTCGGTCACGGCGGCCCGCAGCTCGTCGGCGGCCTCCGCGGCGAGGGCGGCGACCTGGTGGAGTTCGCCCTTGGCCCGGGCCGGGTCGCGGTCGACGAGGGCCGCGGCGGCCTGGGCGGTCAGCCGGAGCGAGAAGAGCTTCTGGGCGACGGCGTCGTGCAGCTCGTGGGCGAGGCGGGAACGCTCCTCGGCGATGGTGAGCTCGCGGCTGCGCTCGTAGAGCCGGGCGTTGGTGAGCGCGATCGCCGCGTGCTGGGCGAGGAGTGCGAGGAGCTCCTCGTCCTCCTCGGTGAACCCGCCCGGGCTGCGTTTGTTCGCGAGGAAGAGGGCGGCGAGGGTCTCCTCGCCGTCGCGGACGGGCTGCCCGAGGAAGTCGGACATCTCGGGGTGGGCCGGGGGCCAGCCCTCGAAGCGCGGGTCCTTTCGCACGTCGGCCAGCCGCTCGGGGCCCTCCTGGTGGAGCATCGCGGCGAGGATGCCGTGCTGGCGGGGCAGCGGGCCGATCCGGCGCCACTGTTCCTCGCTGATGCCGTCCACGACGAACTGGGCGAACCCGCCGTGGTCGTCGGGGACGCCCAGGGCCGCGTACTCGGCGTCGAGCAGCTCGCGGGCGGAGACGACGATCGTGCGCAGCACGTCGCGGACCTCCAGTCGGCGGCTCATGGCGAGCAGGGCGGTACTGACGGCGGCGAGGCCGCTGCGGGGGCCGCCGAACCCGGGGCTGGCTGTCATGAGGTCACCGTACTCGCGGCTCTGACCTGCGGGATCGGGCTGCGGCCCCAGGGCGGGGGGCCGGAAGTCCTCGTCCGCAGGGAGGGGGCCCGGGGGGCCGTCTGCGCCCTGGGGATGAGGGCGGCCGGGGGTTTCTGGTCCTCAGGTCGGAGAATTTCGCTACTCATTGCATTGCTACAGCAACGCATGGTGAGACCGTTACAGAGCCGATGTGAGCCCGCGCATAGGACCCAGGTCACTTACGAAGGAGCCTAGTGGCCACGTAAAGACGTTGTCAGCACTGTTGCGCCTAGCACCGGGCCCGGAATTCCGGGCTCAACGGCCGCCCCTGATCCACTAAGCGGCATCGTACGTCACACCTTTGCCAGGCGATTTTGCCCCCGCTAAGAATTGCTCCCGTCGCACAGCGCCGCGGATCCCGGATCCCAGCGGCGCTTTCCTGCGGCTCCCGCTATTCGAAGAGGTTGCTACGCATGTCCAAGACCAGCACCCCCGGCCACAGTCGTCGCATGACGAAGGCGCACAAGATGTCCTTCGCCGCGCTCGCCACCATCGGCGCCGCCGCCCTGGCCGCCACCGTCGTCCCCGCCGGCACCGCCGACGCCGAGACGACCGTGACCGCCGCCCCCGTGGCGTGGACCCAGGCCGTCGAGAGTGTCCAGGCCAAGACCGTGCAGCACCTCAGCACCCAGACCAAGCTGGCCACGGACGCCGCGAAGCTGGAGGCCGCGGTGAAGGCCAAGGCCGCCGCGGCCGCGAAGGCGAAGGCCGACGCCGAGGCGAAGGCCAAGGCCGAGGCGAAGGCGAAGAAGGACCGCGAGGCGAAGGCTGCCGCCAGCCGTTCCGCGGTCCGCCAGCCGGTCTACGCGAACAACCTTGACGGCTGGATCAAGGAGTCGCTGGCGATCATGAAGGCGCACAAGATTCCGGGCACCTACAACGGCCTGTACAAGAACATCATGCGCGAGTCGAGCGGCAACCCGCGGGCGATCAACAACTGGGACATCAACGCCCAGAACGGTGTGCCCTCGAAGGGTCTGCTCCAGATCATCAAGCCGACCTTCCTCGCGTACCACGTGCCCGGCACCCCGCTGGACCAGTACCACCCGGTCGCCAACATCGTGGCCTCGGCGAACTACGCCGCCCACCGTTACGGCTCGATCGACAACGTCAACAGCGCCTACTGAGGGCCGCTGGCGGGCGGAGCAACCCCCATGCGCCTCAGGGCGGCACCCGGTGTCCGGGTGCCGCCCTGAGGCGTTGGTGCGGGGTTGTTCGCCGGAGCGGGTCCGACCGGCCGGAGCGAGTCCGGCTAGTTGCTAGTTGCGCATGACCTCCGGCTCGTGGCGGCGCAGCAGCTTCTGCACGGCGAAGCCGCAGGCGACGCCGAGGAGCAGCAGGATCGTGATGTTCACGCCCCACTGGGCGACCGAGTGCTCCCAGAGCGGGTCGGTGTTGGTCGGGTTCTGCTGGTCCCACGGCGGCATGAGCTTGCCGAGGTTCAGCGTGGTGCCGGCGGCGGCGACGGCCCAGCGGGAGGGCATCAGCCAGGCGAACTGCTCCAGGCCCGGGGAGTCGTACACCTGGAAGAGGATGCCGGTGAACACGACCTGGACGATCGCGAACATGACCAGCAGCGGCATGGTCTTCTCGGCGGTCTTCACCAGCGAGGAGATCACGAGGCCGAACATCATCGAGGTGAAGCCGAGCGCGGTGACCGACAGGCAGAGCTCGACGGCCGGCGGCATGAGCAGGCCCTCGGTGGGCAGGTCGCGCGGGGTGAAGCCGATGGCGCAGATGACCGCGCCCTGGATGGCCGTGATGAAGCCGAGGACGATCACCTTCGACATGAGGTACGCCGACCGCGACAGGCCGGTGGCGCGCTCGCGCTCGTAGATGACGCGTTCCTTGATCAGCTCACGGACCGAGTTCGCGGCGCCCGAGAAGCACATGCCGACGCAGAGGATCAGCATGATCGTGCCGGCGTCGCCGTTGAACCGCGACGGCGGGGTCGGCGGCGCGAGGCCGAAGGTCGCGGGGATGACCGTCGAGACCACGCCCAGGACCGCGGGCAGGATCAGCATGAGGGCCATGAAGCCCTTGTCGGACGCGATCACCGAGACGTAGCGGCGGACCAGGGTCCACAGCTGGTCGCCCCAGCCCTGCGCCTTCGGCGGCATCATCTGCTGCATCGGCGGCATGGCGACCTGCTGGGGGGCGACCGCGTCGAGGTCGGCGGCGTACAGCTGGTAGTGCTGCGAGCCCTTCCAGCGGCCGGCCCAGTCGTAGTCGCGGTAGTTCTCGAAGGCCGAGAAGACGTCCGCCCACGTGGTGTAGCCGAAGAAGTTCAGCGCCTCGTCCGGCGGGCCGAAGTACGCGACCGAACCGCCCGGGGCCATGACCAGCAGCTTGTCGCACAGGGACAGCTCGGCGACGGAGTGGGTGACGACCAGGACGGTGCGGCCGTCGTCGGCGAGGCCGCGCAGCAGCTGCATGACGTCGCGGTCCATGCCCGGGTCGAGGCCGGAGGTCGGCTCGTCCAGGAAGATCAGCGAAGGCTTGGTGAGGAGCTCCAGGGCCACGGACACGCGCTTGCGCTGACCACCCGAGAGCGCGGTGATCTTCTTGTCCTTGTGGATGTCGAGCTTGAGCTCGCGCAGGACCTCGTCGATGCGGGCGGCGCGCTCGGCCTCGGCGGTGTCGCCGGGGAAGCGGAGCTTGGCCGCGTACTTGAGCGCCGTGCTGACCTTCAGCTCCTTGTGCAGGATGTCGTCCTGCGGGACCAGGCCGATGCGCTGGCGGAGCTCCGCGAACTGCTTGTACAGGTTGCGGTTGTCGTAGAGGACGTCGCCCTGGTTGGCGGGCCGGTAGCCGGTCAGCGCCTTGAGCAGCGTCGACTTCCCGGAGCCGGAGGGGCCGATGACGCCGATGAGCGACTTCTCCGGGACGCCGAAGGTGACGTCCTTGAGGATCTGCTTGCCGCCGTCGACCGTCACCGTGAGGTGGCGGGCCGAGAAGGAGACGTCACCGGTGTCGACGAACTCCTCGAGCCGGTCACCGACGATCCGGAACGTCGAGTGGCCGACGCCGACGATGTCGTTCGGGCCGAGCAGCGCGGTGCCGGACTTGGCCAGCGGCTGGCCGTTGACGTAGGTGCCGTTGTGGCTGCCGAGGTCGTGGATCTCGAAGCGGCCGCCCGCGGAGCGGAACTCCGCGTGGTGGCGCGAGACCTGGAGGTCCGAGACGACGAGCTCGTTCTCCAGCGCACGGCCGATCCGCATCACGCGGCCGACGGCGATCTGGTGGAACGTCGTCGGGCTGCGGTCACCGCCGTAGGCGGGACCCGCGCCCTGCTGCTGCGGCAAGTGCGGCTGCTGCGGCTGCTGGTGGGCGGCGGGCTGCTGCGCCTGCTGCTGCCAGGCCTGCTGCTGCGGCTGCTGGGCCTGTGCGGGCGCCTGGTAGGCCGGGGCCGCCTGCTGGGCCGGAGCCTGGTAGGCGGGCGCCTGGGCCTGGTAGGCCGGGGCCGCCTGCTGCGGTACGGCCTGCTGCGGTACGGCGGCGGCGCTCAGATTCAGCCGCGGGCCGTCGGTGGCGTTGCCCAGGTGTACCGGGGTGCCCGGTACGAGCTCCGTCTGCTGGACCCGCGCGCCGTGCACGTAGGTGCCGTTGGTGCTGCCGTGGTCCTCGATGCCCCAACCCCGGCCGTTCCAGGCGATGGTGGCATGCCGCCACGACACCCGGGCGTCATCGATCACCACGTCTCCCTGGGGGTCGCGCCCCAGCGAGTACGACCTGGACGGATCGAGCGTCCAGGTCCTTCCGTTCAATTCCAGTACGAGTTCCGGCACTCCAGCCCCACTTAAGTCCCCCGAGAATCCCCCTGACGCCAGGGAGTCCGACGTCAGGGAGTCTAGGGATGGCGAACATCCGGGGGAACTATTTCAGGCCTGCGGCCACATGTGGAATCGGGGCCTTCCCGGGGGCGTCTACGTCTGCCCGTTGACGGGGGTGAAAGTCACCCGGAGAGTGAGATACGGGACTTCTCGCCCCGGCCGGGCCCCGTCCCGCCCGGCTCGCGCACACCGCACGCGCACACCGCACGCACACCGCACGCACGGCAGGTCGTTCTGCACGTATCGGGGGCACGCATGCGCCGTATTCGCTGGGGGGACGTGCTCTTGCCGGCCCTCGCCGCCACCGGCTGGGCCTTCGTCACCATGGCCGGCGTCGCCGCCCTGGGGCTCCACCTGCTCGGCGCCGACGCCCGGGGGTCCCTCGGGGCGATGACGGCCGCCGTGGTGGTCCTGGCGGCCGGCGGCACGGTGACCCCGTCGGGCGACGTCCCGGTCCCCGGCATCACCGGGCCGGGAGTGCAGACCTCCCTGGACGTCATGCCGCTCGGGGTGGGGCTGGCCGGGGCGCTGGTCCTGGCGCGGGTCTTCCTGCGCTCGCTGCGGACCGGGGCGCCGCCGGGGGAACTCGCCGTGCGGACGGTGGCGGTGACGGCGCTGTTCGTCGCCGCGGCGGGCGGTCTGGCCCGGGCCGGGCACGACGTGGTCGCCCTGGACGGGCCGCGGCTGCCGAGGACACCGCCGGAGCTGGTGGTCCCCGGGATCGGTGACATCGGCGCAGCGCTGCCGGACCGCGTCGGCGACCTGATCGACATCCAGGTCACGGTGGGGTTCTCGGTGGATTCCGGGCCGACGCTGCTGGGCGCGGCGGTGTGGGTGTCGGCCGTACTGGCGGTGGCGCTGCTCGCTTCGCGACGCGGGCCGGCGGCGTTCGCCCGGCTGCGGCCCGCCGTGTCGGCGCTGGTGACGGCGCTGCTGGTGGCGGTGGTGGCCGGGCTGGGGGCCGCGGTGTGGGCCGCCGCGGGTGACGGGCATCCGGGGCGGGTCCTGGGCGCGGCCCTGCTGGGGGCGCCGAACGGGGCGTGGACGGGGGTGCTGCTGGGGCTGTTCGTTCCGTTCGACGGCCGGGTCACGGGCATTCTGGGGCGCCTGCTGCCGGATCCGCTGGACGATCTGCTCGGGGTGCCCGCGCCGGAGCCGGTGACGGTGTCCCGGCTCGCGGAGTACGACGGCCGCCTCTGGCTGCTGGTCGCCGGGGCGGGGCTGCTGCTGCTCTGCGCCGGTGTGCTGGCCGCCGTACGGACTCCCGGGCGCGGGATCGCGGAGTGCGCGGTGCGGCTGTCGGCGTCGACGGCGGTGGCACTGGCGGTGCTGGTGCGGCTGACGGGCGTGTCGGTCGGGGGTCCCGCCGGCGGAGCCGGCGGAGTCTGGCCGTCGGTGCTCGGGGTCGACGCGGTGGACGCCGGGGTGCGGCTGTGGGGCGACACGCTGTTGGCGCTGCTGCTCGGGGCGGCCTGGGGTGCGGTGGCGGGCGGTGCGGGGGCCCTGCTGGCCGGGCGGCGCCGTCCGCGGGCGTCGGCGTCGGCGGGTGCGTGGGGCGGAGCCGCGGGAGCGGCCCGGCCGTGGGGAGCCGCTGGCGGGGGTCCCGATGCGCCGACGGCCCCGTACCGGCCGCCGCCGGGGCGGCCGGACCCGTACGCCCGCCCGGCCCACGGGCGGGACCCGGAGCCGGAACCGGACCCCGGGCCGGACGGGTCCTGGGACGTCACGATCACCTGGCTGCCCCGTGCACCCCGCCGGCGCCCGGCCCCGCCCCACCGGCCGCCGTTCACGCCGCCCCCACCACCTCCCGCGCCGCCACCGCCGAGGCCCCCGAGGCCCCCGGACTGAGCTGCCGGACCGGGCGGGGCATATCGAACACGGCCGTCCGCGGGGCCGCCCCGAAGCCACTGGCACCTGCCCTTCCGCTCCCGTTCATCCCCTCGCCACTCCCCCGCCGTCCCCCGGGCGCCCGCCCCGGGCGGCGGCGGAGGGCCCTGCGCCGCAAAATGGTTCCGGCAGGTGGGACGGGGGTCCAAGCACGGAGGGCGGGAAGATACGGTGAGGGCACCATGAGCGCTTCGCAGACCTCCGACGTCCCCACCCTCCTCGTCAAGATCTTCGGCAAGGACCGTCCCGGGATCACCGCCGGGCTGTTCGACACCCTCGCCGCCTACTCCGTCGACGTCGTCGACATCGAGCAGGTCGTCACCCGTGGCCGCATCGTCCTGTGCGCCCTCGTCACCCAGCCCGCCGGCGGCGCCGAGGGCGAGCTGCGGGCCACCGTCCACAGCTGGGCCGAGTCGCTCAAGATGCAGGCCGAGATCCTCTCCGGCACCGGCGACAACCGGCCGCGCGGCAGCGGCCGTTCCCACGTCACCGTGCTCGGGCACCCGCTCACCGCCGAGTCCACGGCCGCCATCGCCGCCCGCATCACCGCGACCGGCGGCAACATCGACCGCATCTTCCGGCTCGCCAAGTACCCCGTCACGGCAGTCGAGTTCGCCGTCTCCGGCTGCGAGACCGAGCCGCTGCGCACCGCCCTGGCCACCGCCGCCTCGCACATCGGCGTCGACGTGGCCGTGGTCTCGGCCGGTCTGCACCGTCGGGCCCAGCGCCTGGTCGTCATGGACGTGGACTCGACGCTGATCCAGGACGAGGTCATCGAGCTGTTCGCGGCGCACGCCGGCTGCGAGGCCGAGGTCGCCGAGGTGACCGAGCGCGCCATGCGCGGCGAGCTGGACTTCGAGCAGTCGCTGCACGCCCGGGTGAAGCTGCTGGCCGGGCTGGACGCCTCCGTCGTGGACAAGGTCCGCTCCGAGGTGCGGCTCACGCCGGGCGCCCGGACCCTGATCCGCACCCTCAAGCAGCTCGGCTACCAGGTCGGCGTGGTCTCCGGTGGGTTCACGCAGGTGACGGACGACCTCCAGGAGCGGCTGGGGCTCGACTTCGCCTCGGCCAACACCCTGGAGATCGTCGACGGGAAGCTGACCGGCCGGGTCACCGGCGAGATCGTGGACCGGGCGGGCAAGGCACGGCTGCTGCGGCGTTTCGCGTCCGAGGCCGGCGTTCCGCTGGCCCAGACGGTGGCCATCGGCGACGGCGCCAACGACCTGGACATGCTGAACGCTGCCGGGCTGGGCGTCGCCTTCAACGCCAAGCCGGTGGTCCGCGAGGCCGCGCACACGGCGGTGAACGTGCCGTTCCTGGACGCGGTGCTGTACCTGCTGGGGGTCACCCGGGAAGAGGTCGAGGCCGCGGGCCTGACCTGAGCCGCCCGTCCGCCCCTCTGCCCGCCACGAGGACGGGCCCCGGCGCGATCGATCCGCCGGGGCCCGTCCTCGTACGCGTACTCAGTGGTCCTTGGGCGTCCAGTAGTCCAGCAGCGTGCCCACTCCGTGCTCCACGGACTTCCAGGAGCCGGTGAAGGAGACGACGGCGAAGGCCGCGGTCGGGAACCCGGTACGGGTCATCCTCGTCGCGGTGTCGCCCTCCGCGCGCCCGGAGAGGGCGTCGGCGAGTGCGTGCATGCCGGGGTTGTGGCCGATGACGAGGAGATCGCGGACGTCGTCCGAGGTCTCGTTCAGCAGGGCGATGAGCTCGCCGAGCGAGGCGTCGTACAACCGCTCCTCGTAGTGGGTCTTCGGCCGGTGCGGCATCTCCTGGACGGCGAGCTTCCAGGTCTCGCGGGTGCGGGCCGCGGTGGAGCAGAGGGCCAGGTCGAAGGTGATGCCGGTCTCGGCCAGCTTCAGTCCGACGGCCGGTGCGTCCTTGCGGCCGCGTTCCGCCAGCGGGCGTTCGTGGTCGGCCACATCGGGCCAGTCGGCCTTGGCGTGCCGGAGGAGGACGATCCTGCGGGGTGTGTCGGCGCTCATGGCTCCCAGCTTCGCACGGATCGAGCCACGGAGCGCAGGGTGTTGGAGCGCCCGGCGGCGCGTGCGGGGCGGCTGCCGGCACGCGTCGCGCCCGTGCGCCCGGCGGTCCGGGCGGGGTGCCCCGTCAGCCGACGACGCGCAGGATCCGTTCGGTGACCTGGAGGATCGCGGAGGCCTCTCCGGTGGCGGCGTGGGCCTGGCCGGAGCCGGCGAGGAGCATCAGCAGGAGGCCGAACGCGAGCGCGGGAAGGGCCGGCGCCCACCAGTGCAGCCGGGTGCTCGCGCCGCGGACTCGCGGGCGGGGGCCGGGGATGTTCCGGGACGTCATGGGGGCCGACATGGCCGCCTCCGTGGGTGCGCGGGGTGGGACTGGCTCGCTCTCTTCGAATCTATGGATCCGAAGCCGCGGTTCCCATCCGGGGCACACCCCAGTCGACCCTGAACCTGACCCCCTAGGGGTTGGGGGGTTGTCCCCACCCTGCCCCGGGGGTCGTCCCCACCGGCCCCTAAGGGCTGACGACGGACGCGATGACGGAGATGATCACGGTCACGACGAGCATCGCGCCCAGCACCATGCCGAGCTTCTTGTGACTGTTCTGCGGGTTGGGTTCGAGTACGGGCGACATGCCGCTCAGTCTCCCATGCCGCATTCGTCCTCGATCGTGCGGTCCCGGCCGGCCAGGACGCCCAGCGCGATCTGTGGGACCAGCAGACCCGCCATGACGGTCAGGGGCAGGTCCCAGCCCCCGCTGTGCTGGTAGAGCGTGCCGATGAGGAGCGGCCCGGGGATGGAGATCAGGTAGCCGACGCTCTGCGCGAAGGCGGACAGCTTGACGACTCCGGCCGGGGACTTGGCGCGCAGCCCGATCATCGTGATGACGAGGGGGAAGGCGCAGTTGGAGACGCCGAGCAGGAGCGCCCAGGCCCAGGCTCCGGCGGCGGGGGCGCAGTGCAGGCCGCTGTACCCGACGAGCCCGAAGACGCCGAGGGTGGCGGCGATGGCCCCCTGGTTGCGCATCCGGCCGGCCAGGTTGGGGATGACGAAGGCGAGCGGGACGCCCATGACCATGGTGACGGCGAGCAGGACGCCGGCGGTGCCGGCGGAGACCCCGGCGTCGCGGAAGATCTGCGGGAGCCAGCCCATGGTGATGTACGCACCGGTGGCCTGGAGGCCGAAGTAGCAGGCCAGGGCCCAGGCGGTACGGCTGCGGACGATCTTCGGGCCGGCGTCGGCCCGTACGTCCGCGGCGGCCCCGGAGGCGGCGGCCCGCCTCTCCCGCCGGACGGCCGCCGTGACGGGCAGCCAGGGCAGTACGGCGGCCACCGCGAGCACGGCCCAGACCAGCAGGCCCGTTCGCCAGCCGCCGCCGAGGGCGGAGGTCATGGGGACGGTCACGGCGGCGGCGAGCGAGGTGCCGATGGCCAGGGCCATGGAGTACAGGCCGGTCATGGTGCCCACGCGGTCCGGGAACCAGCGCTTGACGATGACCGGGAGCAGCACGTTGGTCAGGGCTATGCCCGCCAGGGACAGGGCGCTGGCGGCGAGGAACCCGACGGCGTCGTCGGTGAAGGGCCGGATCAGCAGGCCGGCCGCGACGGCGCCCATGCCGGCGCAGACGACGGCGGCCGGGCCGAAGCGGCGGGAGAGCCGGGGCGCGGTGACGCCGAAGACGGCGAAGCAGAGCGCGGGGACGGAGGTGATCAGTCCGGCGACGGTGCCGCTCATGCCGAGGCCGGTGCGGACCTCCTCGAAGAGGGCGCCGAGGCTGGTGATGGCGGGCCGCAGGTTGAGGGCGGCCAGCACGATGCCGACGATCAGGACCGGGCCGAGCCAGGTGGGCTGCGGACGCGGGTCCTCGGGAGCGGTGGGGCGGGGCTGTGCGGGTACCGTGCGGGCGGCCTGGGGCCGGTTCAGGGTCCTGATGTCTTCGTCGGGCATAACACCATCATAGAATCATGGGATGATTGACTGTCACCCCCCGTGCTGAACCACCCCGTGCCGAACCACCCCCCGTGCTGAACCATGCTGCACTCGGAGAGGACCCCGCCCGCATGCCGCTGACCTCGCCCCGGCGCTCCGCGCTCGTCGATCAGGTGATCGCCCAGCTCCGGAACCAGATCACGTCCGGCGAATGGCCGGTGGGATCCCGCATCCCCACCGAGCCGGAGCTGGTGGAGCTGCTGGGCGTCGCCCGCAACACCGTGCGGGAGGCCGTCCGGGCCCTTGCGCACAACGGGCTCCTGGACATCCGGCAGGGCTCGGGGACGTACGTCATCGCCACCAGCGAGCTCGCCGGGGTGATGCACCGCCGGTTCGCGGGCGCCGACCCGCGGCACATCGCGGAACTCCGCTCGACGCTGGAGTCCGCGGCCGCCCGGCTGGCGGCGGAGCGGCGCACCGAGCGGGACCTGGGGCAGCTGGACGCACTGCTGGCACGGCGCGAGGAGGCCTGGGAGAGCGGGGACGCGGAGCGGTTCGTCGCGGCGGACGTGGCACTGCACATGGCGGTGGTGGCGGCTTCGCAGAACGAGGTGCTGATCGAGCTGTACGCGGACCTCGGCGACCTGGTGGCCGACTGGCTGCGCACGGACGTGGGCACGGAGCTGGATCCGGCGGCGCACCTGGACCACGCCCGGCTGATCGAGGCGATCCGGCGCGGGGACGGGGACGCGGCGGCGTCGGAGGCGGCGGGCTACCCGTTCGCCTGCCTGGGCCGGAAGCAGCCGGGGCCGGAACCAGCCCGGGCATGAAACCAGCCCGGGCATGAAACCGGCCCGGGCCGGCCGCCCGGCTCACGGGCGGCCGGCGGCTCACAGGCGCCGGCGGCTCACAGGCGCCGGCGGCTCACGGGCGCTGGTGGGTGACCCAGGCCGAGCGGACTTCCTTCCAGCAGCGGCTGGTGAGCTCGACCCGACCGGCCGGCCCGAGGGCGGTGGCGGCGGTGTCCGCGTCCAGGTCCCACCAGCGGTCGCATTCCACGTGCAGGCGCAGGAGGTCGGTCTCCGCGTAGCTGTTGTGGCAGGCCGCCGTGACCTGCGACCCCTCGATCACGGTGTCGCAGTCGGCGCCGAACAGTTCCTCGGCGGCGGGCGGCCCGGTCCGTACGGGCGGCTCGGCGGGGATCTCGTCCAGGTCCACGACGGCCCGGTCCGGCACCTGGTCCGACACCTGCTCCGCCGCGGCGGGTGCCACCGCCTCGGGCCCGGGGGCCGGCTCGCCCCACTCGGGCTGCGCGACGGCTCCCGGGATCAGGCATCCCGTCAGGACCACCGAGGTGACCAGCAGCGATACCGCTCGGCTCCGCCTCGCGCGCACTCCCGTACCTCCTCCCCGCACGAGCCGGGAAGATCCCGACTCGGTCAGTTTGCAGGTATCCGTCCCGGTTTTCGACTCGGGAAGACCCGGTCGGAGGTCGGACATCCGATCGAGTGTGCCGCCGGGATCCCCGCCCCCGCGGGCACGAACGGCGGCGGCCGCGCCCCCCGGAAGGGAGACGCGGCCGCCGCCGTACGGACGTACGCGTGCCGCTCAGGCACCCATCGCGTGCAGGCCGCCGTCCACGTGGACGATCTCGCCGGTGGTCTTCGGGAACCAGTCCGACAGCAGGGCCACGACGCCCTTGCCCGCCGGCTCCGGGTCGCTCATGTCCCACTCCAGCATGGAGCGGGAGTTCCAGACGTCGGCCAGCTCCGAGAAGCCCGGGATGGACTTCGCGGCCATCGAGCCGATCGGACCGGCGGAGACCAGGTTGCAGCGGATGTTCTCCTTGCCCAGGTCACGGGCGAGGTAGCGGCTGGTGGCCTCCAGCGCGGCCTTGGCCGGGCCCATCCAGTCGTACTGCGGCCAGGCGTACTGGGCGTCGAAGGTGAGGCCGACGACGGCCGCGCCCTCCGCCGGGAACAGCGGCTTGCACGCCATGGTCAGCGACTTCAGCGAGAACGCCGAGACGTGCATCGCGGTCGCGACCGACTCGAACGGGGTGTTCAGGAAGTTGCCGCCCAGGGCGTCCTGCGGGGCGAAGCCGATGGAGTGCACGACGCCGTCGAGGCCGCCGAGCTCGTCGCGGACGAGGCCCTCCAGGCGGGCCAGGTGCTCGTCGTTGGTGACGTCGAGCTCGATCACCTTGACCGGCTTCGGCAGCTTCTTGGCGATGCGCTCGGTCAGCGTCGGACGCGGGAACGCCGTGAGGATGACCTCGGCGCCCTGCTCCTGGGCCAGCTTGGCGGTGTGGAAGGCGATGGACGACTCCATCAGCACCCCGGTGATGAGGATGCGCTTGCCGTCGAGAATTCCGCTCATGGTGATCAGTGACCCATGCCCAATCCGCCGTCAACGGGAATGACGGCTCCTGTGATGTACGCGGCGTCGTCGGACGCCAGGAAGCTCACGGCGGCCGCGATCTCCTCGGGCTGCGCGTAGCGGCCCAGGGGCACCTGGCCCACGATGCCCGCACGCTGCTCGTCGGTGAGCACCTTCGTCATGTCGGTGTCCACGAAACCGGGGGCCACGACGTTGAAGGTGATGTTGCGCGAACCGAGCTCGCGCGCGAGCGAACGGGCGAAGCCGACCAGCGCGGCCTTGGAGGCCGCGTAGTTGGCCTGTCCGGCCGAACCCAGCAGGCCGACGACCGAGGAGATCAGGACGACGCGGCCCTTCTTGGCACGGAGCATGCCACGGTTCGCGCGCTTGACCACCCGGAAGGTGCCGGTCAGGTTGGTGTCGACGACGGACGCGAAGTCGTCCTCGGACATCCGCATGAGGAGCGTGTCCTTGGTGATGCCGGCGTTGGCCACCAGCACCTCGACCGCGCCGTGCGCGTCCTCGATCTCCTTGTAGGCCTGCTCCACCTGCTCGGAGTCGGTGATGTCGCAGCGGACCGCCAGGACGCCGAGCGCGGTGAGCTCCTGCGGCGGCTCACCCGACCGGTACGTGATCGCGACCTTGTCGCCGGCCTGCGCGAAGGCTCGGGCGATGGCGAGGCCGATGCCCCGGTTTCCTCCGGTGACGAGAACCGAGCGGCTCAACGGATCACCCTTTCGACTAGCGGTCTGAGTACCAGAAACCTATAGGCCGGGCCCCCCGCACGCAGAATCGATCTCCCACAGGGCCTCGGTACGGGCTCTGTCGAGTCCCTACAGAAAGATGTAGGCACAGGCGCCCCGAGCGCGACATGATCGAGGCGACCGGCCCCGACCCCGGGAGGACTTCGTGCCCCATTCCATCGACGCGGCCTTCACCGCGCTGCCCTTGCGGGCGCTCGCCGACGCGGCGCTCGCCCGGGCCCGCGCGCTGGGCTCCGACCATGCCGACTTCCGGCTCGAACGGATCCGCAGCGCCTCGTGGCGGCTGCGGGACGCCAAGCCCTCGGGCAGTTCCGACACCACCGACCTCGGGTACGCGGTCCGCGTCGTGCACGGGGGCAGCTGGGGGTTCGCCTCCGGTGTGGACCTGACCATGGACGGCGCCGCCAGGGTGGCCTCGCAGGCCGTGGCCATGGCGAAGCTGTCCGCCCAGGTCATCAAGGCCGCCGGTGCGAACGAGAGGGTCGAGCTCGCCGACGAGCCGGTGCACGCCGACAGGACGTGGATCTCCGCGTACGAGGTGAACCCGTTCGAGGTGCCGGACGCGGAGAAGGCGGCCCTGCTCGCCGACTGGAGCGCCCGGCTGCTGGCCGCCGAGGGGGTCTCGCACGTCGACGCCTCGCTGCTCGCCGTCCACGAGAACAAGTTCTACGCCGACACCGCGGGCACGACGACCACGCAGCAGCGCGTGCGGATCCACCCGCAGCTCACCGCGGTGGCCGTGGACGCCGACACCGGCGAGTTCGACTCGATGCGCACCCTCGCCCCGCCGGCCGGGCGCGGCTGGGAGTACCTGACCGGCACCGGCTGGGACTGGAACGCCGAGCTGGAGCAGATCCCGCAACTGCTCGCCGAGAAGATGCGGGCGCCGAGCGTCGAGGCCGGGCGCTACGACCTGGTCGTGGACCCGTCCAACCTGTGGCTCACGATCCACGAGTCCATCGGCCACGCCACCGAGCTCGACCGGGCGCTGGGCTACGAGGCGGCGTACGCGGGGACCTCCTTCGCCACCTTCGACCAGCTCGGCAAGCTGAAGTACGGCTCGCCGATCATGAACGTGACCGGTGACCGCACCGCCGAGCACGGCCTGGCCACCGTCGGCTTCGACGACGAGGGCGTCCAGGCGCAGAGCTGGGACCTGGTCAAGGACGGCACCCTGGTCGGCTACCAGCTCGACCGGCGGATCGCGCAGCTCACCGGCCTCGGCCGATCCAACGGCTGCGCCTTCGCCGACTCCCCCGGGCACGTGCCCGTCCAGCGGATGGCGAACGTCTCGCTCCAGCCGGATCCCGGCGGGCTGTCCACCGAGGACCTGATCGGCGGGGTGGAGCGCGGTATCTACGTCGTCGGCGACCGCTCCTGGTCGATCGACATGCAGCGCTACAACTTCCAGTTCACCGGACAGCGGTTCTTCCGGATCGAGAACGGCCGGCTGGCCGGGCAGCTGCGCGACGTCGCCTACCAGGCCACGACCACCGACTTCTGGGGCTCGATGGAGAAGGTCGGCGGCCCCCAGACGTACGTCCTGGGCGGCGCCTTCAACTGCGGCAAGGCCCAGCCGGGGCAGGTCGCCGCGGTTTCGCACGGCTGCCCGTCCGCGCTGTTCCGCGACGTGAACATCTTGAACACCACGCAGGAGGCCGGCCGATGAGCACGCTTTCGAACGGACGCACCAAGCCCCACGAGATCGTCGAGCGGGCGCTGGAGCTCTCCACCGCCGACGGCTGCGTCGTCATCGCCGACGAGGAGTCGACGGCCAATCTGCGCTGGGCGGGCAACGCGCTCACCACCAACGGCGTGACCCGCGGCCGGACCCTGACGGTCATCGCCACCGTCGACGGCAGGGAGGGCACGGCCTCGGGGGTCGTGTCGCGCTCCGCCGTCACCGCGGACGACCTGGAGCCGCTGGTCCGGGCGGCCGAGGCCGCCGCGCGGGGCGCCGGCCCCGCGGAGGACGCCCGGCCGCTGGTGACCGGGACCCCCGCCTCGCCTAACTTCACGGACGCCCCGGCCGAGACCTCCTCGGCGGTGTTCGCCGACTTCGCCCCGGCTCTCGGTGAGGCCTTCGCCCGGGCCCGCGCGGGCGGCCGGGAGCTGTACGGCTTCGCCAACCACGAGCTGGTCTCCACGTACGTCGGCACCTCGACGGGGCTGCGGCTGCGCCACGACCAGCCGAACGGCACCCTGGAGCTCAACGCCAAGTCCCCCGACCGGCAGCGCTCGGCCTGGGCCGGCCGCTCGACCCGGGACTTCAAGGACGTGGACCCGACCGTGCTGGACGCCGAGCTCGCCGTACGGCTGGGCTGGGCGGAGCGGAAGATCGACCTGCCCGCCGGCCGGTACGAGACCCTGCTGCCGCCGACGGCCGTGGCCGACCTGCTGATCTACCAGATGTGGTCCGCGGCGGCCCGGGACGCGGTGGAGGGCCGGACGGTGTTCTCCAAGCCCGGCGGCGGCACCCGGCTCGGCGAGAAGCTGTCCCGGCTGCCGCTGACCCTGCGCAGCGACCCGGACGCGCCGGGCCTGGAGTCCGCGCCGTTCGTGATCGCGCACAGTTCGGGCGACGACGCGTCGGTCTTCGACAACGGCCTGCCGGTCCCGGCGACGGAGTGGATCCGCGAGGGCGAGCTGGCCCGGCTGACCACGACCCGGCACAGCGCGGCCATGACCGGCATGCCGGTCGCGCCGGGCTTCGGGAACCTGATCCTGGACGGCGGCGGCGACAAGTCGCTGGAGGAGATGGTGGCCGGCACCGAGCGGGGTCTGCTGCTGACCTGCCTCTGGTACATCCGCGAGGTCGACCCGGCGACGCTGCTGCTCACGGGCCTGACCCGGGACGGCGTGTACCTCGTGGAGAACGGCCGGGTCGTGGGCGAGGTGAACAACTTCCGGTTCAACGAATCGCCGGTGGACCTGCTGTCGCGGGCCTCGGAGGCGGGCCGGACCGAGAAGACGCTGCCGCGCGAGTGGAGCGACTGGTTCACCCGGGCCGCGATGCCCGCGCTGCGGATCCCGGATTTCAACATGAGCTCGGTCAGCAAGGGCGTCTGATCCACCTAGACTGGTTCATCGGCGTGACGCAATCATCATCTGAAGGAGTCGAGAGACCTTGACGGACATCGTCGACGAACTGAAGTGGCGTGGGCTCTTCGCCCAGTCCACCGACGAAGAAGCGCTGCGCAAGGCGTTCGCGGACGGTCCGGTCACCTTCTATTGCGGCTTCGACCCGACGGCGGCCTCCCTGCACGTGGGGCACCTGGTGCAGGTGCTGACCGTGCGACGGCTCCAGCAGGCCGGCCACCGGCCGCTGGCGCTGGTCGGCGGGGCCACCGGTCAGATCGGTGACCCGCGGCCGACCGCCGAGCGGACGCTGAACGACCCGGAGACCGTCGCGAACTGGGTGGGCCGGCTGCGCTCCCAGATCGAGCCGTACCTGTCCTTCGAGGGCGAGAACGCGGCCGTCATGGTGAACAACCTGGACTGGACGGCGGGCATGTCCGCCATCGAGTTCCTGCGGGACATCGGCAAGCACTTCCGCGTCAACAAGATGCTGACGAAGGACTCCGTCGCCAAGCGGCTGGAGTCGGACCAGGGCATCAGCTACACGGAGTTCAGCTACCAGCTGCTCCAGGGCATGGACTTCCTGGAGCTGTACCGGCGCTACGGCTGCACCCTCCAGCAGGGCGGGTCCGACCAGTGGGGCAACCTCACGGCCGGCCTCGACCTGATCCACCGCCTGGAGCCGCACGCCGAGGTGCATGCGCTGGCGACCCCGCTGATGGTCAAGGCGGACGGCACCAAGTTCGGCAAGACCGAGGGCGGGGCCGTCTGGCTGGACCCGGAGATGACCACCCCGTACGCGTTCTACCAGTTCTGGCTGAACGTGGACGACCGGGACATCTCCACCTACATGCGGATCCTCTCCTTCAAGTCCCGCGAGGAGCTGGAGGAGCTGGAGGCGCAGACCGCCGAGCGGCCGCAGGCGCGCGCCGCCCAGCGGGCGCTGGCCGAGGAGCTGACCACCCTGGTGCACGGCGCCGACCAGTGCGCCGCCGTGATCGCGGCGTCGAAGGCGCTGTTCGGCCAGGGCGAGCTGGCGGACCTGGACGAGGCCACCCTGGCCGCGGCCCTGTCCGAGCTGCCGCACACCACGGTCGCCGAGCCCGGCCTGGTGGTGGACCTGCTCGCGGAGACCGGGCTGGTGGCGAGCAAGTCGGCCGGGCGCCGGACCGTGAAGGAGGGCGGCGCCTACGTGAACAACGTGAAGGTCACCGCCGAGGACGCGGTCCCCGCCAAGGAGGACCTGCTGCACGGGCGCTGGCTGGTGCTGCGCCGGGGCAAGAAGAACCTGGCGGCGGTCGAGGTCACGGGCGCCTGAGCCCCGTGTCCGGGCACTGAGCGCGGCGGAGGGGCCGGTACGGACGGATGTCCGGCCGGCCCCTCCGTCATGCCGTCCTCAGGTCGTCTGCCTGCTGCCGCCCCGGACCGCCTTGTACATCATGTCGCCCAGGAACACGATCAGGACCGCTCCGGCGAGCTGGAGCAGGTGCCGGGTCCAGTCGATGCCCCGGGTGTCCGCCACGCCGATCCAGCCCGCGACGGCGTTGCCGAGGATGGCGCCGACCATGCCGAACAGCGTGGACAGCCAGATCGGCTGATGCTGTTTGCCCGGCAGGATCGCCCGGGCGATGAGGCCCAGCACGAAACCGACGATGATCGCCCACAACCATGACATGTCGAGCCTCCTCGTGGCGCGTCGCGCGCATGTGGGCCCAGTCTCGACCCGTACGGCCTACCACGCATTTCGGACGGCCCCATTCGGGGGACACCCCCTCTCCTCGTCACGAAGCGGGCGGCGTACGGTGGGAGGGGTCCGGACCGGGATGTGTCCGGCGGGTGAATCGGGCGGTGGAGCGTGGAGCGGAAGAAGCGGAACGGGGCCGAGGTCTTCCGGATCACCGGGGCCCGGATGGGACTCGACGAGGACGTGCGCGGACGGCAGCGCCGGTACGTCATCTCCATGTCGATCAGAACCCTGTCGGTCCTGGCGACGGTGATCCTGTGGAACGTGGAACGTCACGTGGCGATCGTGACGCTCATCGCGGGCGCGCTGCTGCCGTACGTGGCCGTGGTCATCGCCAACGCTGGGCGCGAGTCGACCCCCTCGTTGCCCTCGCACTTCATCCCCTCACCTGTGCGTCCGGCACTGAACACGGGAAACCTCAAGAAAACCTCAGATCAATCATGAAGTTCCGGTGCACTGCACCGGGTCCTGCGTGACATACTGCCTACGCGCTCCGCATCCCCCGTCGGAGCGACGGACCGACGCCGGGCAGCTCCCCCCGTGGCTGCTCGGCGTCGCCTTTCCGTGGCAGGGGTTTGTAGGGTTGAGGCGTGAACTCCCCTGATTCCCCCGACGCTCCCGACGCCGCTCGCTCCGAAGGCTCCGGCGAGGCCCCCGCCTGTTCGGCGAAGGGCTGCCGCGATGCGGCGGTCTGGGTCCTGGCGTGGAACAACCCGAAGCTGCACACGCCGGAGCGCCGCAAGACCTGGCTGGCGTGCGAGGAGCACCGCGAACATCTGTCCCGGTTCCTGGGGGTCCGCGGTTTCCTCAAGGACGTCGTGAAGCTGGACGAATGGGTCCAGCCGGAGGGCTCGGAGCGCCGCTAGCCGCCGGAGCGGCGGGGCCGGCGGTCAGCTGCCGGTGGCCCTCAGCCGCCGATCGCGGACATCGGGCGGTCGGGCTGGAGGAAGGACGGGTCGTCGAGTCCGGACCCGGCCTTCTTGCCCCACATCGCCACCTTCCACAGGCGGGCGATCTCCTCGTCGGGCGCGCCGGAGCGCAGGGCCCCGCGCAGGTCCGACTCCTCGGTGGCGAACAGGCACGTACGCACCTGGCCGTCCGCGGTGAGCCGGGTGCGGTCGCAGGCGCCGCAGAAGGGCCGGGTGACCGAGGCGATCACGCCGACGGTGGCCGGGCCGTCGTCCACCAGCCAGCGCTCGGCCGGGGCGGACCCGCGCTCTTCGGCGCCCTCCTCGGTGAGCGTGAAGCGGGTGCGCAGCGAGGCGAGGATGTCCCCGGCGGTGATCATTCCGTCGCGCTTCCAGCCGTGCTGGGCGTCGAGCGGCATCTGCTCGATGAAGCGGAGTTCGTACTCGTTCTCCACGGCCCAGGCGAGCAGGTCGGGGGCCTCGTCGTCGTTCAGGCCCGGCATCAGGACGGCGTTGACCTTGACGGGGGTCAGGCCGGCCGCGCGGGCGGCGGCCATGCCGTCGATGACGTCGTGGTGCCGGTCACGGCGGGTGAGGGTCTTGAAGACCTCGGGCCGCAGGGTGTCCAGCGAAACGTTTACCCGGTCCAGGCCCGCGGCCTTGAGCGCCTGCGCGGTGCGCTTGAGACCGATGCCGTTGGTGGTCAGCGACATCTTGGGGCGGGGCTCCAGGGCCGCACACTGCTCGACGATGCCGACCAGGCCGGGGCGCAGCAGCGGCTCGCCGCCGGTGAAGCGGACCTCGGTGATCCCGAGCCGGGTGACCGCGATCCGGATCAGCCGGACGATCTCCTCGTCGCTCAGCAGATCCGATTTTCCGAGCCACTGCAGTCCCTCCTCGGGCATGCAGTACGTACAGCGCAGATTGCACCGGTCCGTCAGCGAGACGCGAAGGTCAGTGGCCACGCGGCCGTAGGTGTCGAGAAGCATTTCGGGCCCCCTCCCCTGTCCGGTCCATAGAGGTTTGCGCCACTTTGGATAAAGGCCTGGCGCCGTATTCGAGCCTACGCGACGGCCGTGACTCCTTGGGATGCCCAAATGAACGAGACACGGCGTGGCCGCGTCGTAGAGAAGTACGACGCGGCCACGTTCCGTGTGGGGAGTATTTCAGTGGGCGCCCGTTCCCGTCAGGGATCGGACCTCGAGTTCCGCGAACTTCCTGGGGTCGGCCTTCTCCTTGGACAGGAGGGTTCCCAGCCAGCCCAGCAGGAAGCCGAGCGGGATCGAGACGATGCCGGGGTTCTCCAGCGGGAACCAGTAGAAGTCGGCGTCCTTGAACATCGAGGTGGGCTTTCCGGAGACGACCGGGGAGAAGAGCACCAGGACGACCGCGGAGACGAGGCCTCCGTAGATGGACCACAGCGCGCCCCGGGTGGTGAAGCGCTTCCAGAACAGGCTGTAGAGGATCGTCGGCAGGTTGGCGGAGGCGGCGACCGCGAAGGCGAGGGCGACGAGCCCGGCGACGTTGAGGTCGCGGGCCAGGGCTCCGAGGCCGATGGCGACGGCGCCGATCACGACGGTGGACCAGCGGGCCGCCCGGACCTCCTCCTGCTCGGTGGCGTTGCCCTTGCGGATCACGTTGACGTAGAGGTCGTGGGCGAAGGACGAGGAGGAGGCGAGGGTGAGCCCGGCGACCACCGCGAGGATGGTGGCGAAGGCGACCGCGGAGATCACCGCGAGCAGGACCGCGCCGCCCGTGGAGCCGGCTCCGCCGCCGACCTCCTGGGCGAGCAGCGGGGCGGCGGTGTTGCCGGCCTTGTTGGAGGCGAGGATGTCGGTGCGCTTGAGCAGGGCGGCGGCGCCGAAACCGAGGGCGATGGTCATCAGGTAGAAGGCGCCGATGATGCCGATGGCCCAGTTGACGGACTTCCGGGCGGCCTTGGCCGTGGGGACCGTGTAGAAGCGGATCAGGATGTGCGGCAGGCCGGCGGTGCCGAGGACCAGGGCGATGCCGAGCGAGACGAAGTCCAGCTTCGTCGTCGCGTCCTTGCCGTACTTGAGGCCGGGCTCCAGGAACTTGGCGCCCTGGCCGCTGTTCTCGGCCGCCTTGCCGAGCAGGTCGGAGATGTTGAAGTGGAACTTCAACAGGACGAGGAAGGTGATGAGCAGGGTGCCGGCGATGAGCAGGACAGCCTTGATCATCTGGACCCAGGTGGTGCCCTTCATCCCGCCGATGGTGACGTAGAGGATCATCAGTACGCCGACCAGCGCGACGACGGCGACCTTGCCGCCGTCGCTCGTGATGCCGAGGAGCAGCGAGACGAGCACGCCGGCGCCGGCCATCTGGGCGAGCAGGTAGAAGATCGAGACCACGATGGTGGAGGTGCCGGCGGCGGTGCGGACGGGCCGCTGGCGCATCCGGAACGCGAGGACGTCGCCCATCGTGTAGCGGCCGGAGTTGCGCAGCGGCTCGGCGACGAGCAGCAGGGCGACCAGCCAGGCCACGAGGAAGCCGATGGAGTAGAGGAAGCCGTCGTACCCGAAGAGCGCGATGGCGCCGGCGATGCCGAGGAAGGACGCGGCGGACATGTAGTCGCCGGAGATGGCCAGGCCGTTCTGGAAGCCGGTGAACTGGCGGCCGCCCGCGTAGAAGTCGGCGGCGTCCTTGGTCTGGCGGCCGGCCCAGATGGTGATGCCGAGGGTGGCGACGACGAACAGCCCGAACAGGGTCATGATCAGCGGCCGGTGCTCGGTGGCCCCTGCGGCGAGGTCCGTCGTGAGGGCGAGCTGGAGGGTGCCGCTCATTCGCCGGCCTCCATCCGCGCCTTGATCGCCGCGGCCTTGGGGTCGAGCTTCGCGGCGGCGTGCCGGGAGTAGAAGTACGCGATGAGGAAGGTCGTCGCGAACTGGGCGAGGCCGAACACGAGGGCGACGTTGACGTTGCCGAAGAGCCTGGTCCCCATGAACCCGCCGGCGTAGTTGGACAGCAGGACGTAGAGCAGGTACCAGGCGATGAAGGCCACGGTGAGCGGGAAGGCGAAGGAGCGGTAGGAACTGCGCAGTTCGGCGAATTCGGCGCTCTGCTGGACGCTTTCGAACTCTTCGGCGGCGGGGCTCGCCGCAGGCGTTCCCGCGCTGCCGTGCGGCGGCGCTGCTTCGGTGGTCACGGGGGGCTCTCCTTGTGACGCGGGTGCGGTGGGGACGGACAAAACAACCTCCGTGTGGGGGGACGGTGGCGCTGATCACCCCCTGACAACGGCACGTACGGCGCGTCGGGACGGTTCAACGCCCACTGATACTCGGGAAACTGATTTGTCGAACTGATGGCGGAGAGGCGAACGGCGGCACTAGGTTCACCTGTCATGAACCCGTCGTCCTGCGCGATCACGCGCAGGACGGCTTCTTTCACGGATGATGTGGAGAACCCATGGCTCATCTGGGATCCGGTCGCCGGCGTATCGCCGTACCGATCGGCCTGGCGCTCACCGCCTCGCTCGCCTTCCTGCCCACGGTCGCGGCGTCCGCCGCCCCGCTCGGCACCACGGCGGGCACGGCGACCGCGGCGAAGCCCGACACCACGGGCCCCAAGCTCTCGTACGTCGCGAACCTGAACACGTACGCCACGGTGCAGGCCGCGAAGAAGGCCGTCGAGCGGGCCGGCGGAACGGTGGTGACGTCCTATGAGCAGATAGGGGTCGTCGTCGCACACTCCCAGAACCCGGACTTCGCCAAGCAGCTGCGTGCCCAGCGCGGCCTGTTCGTGTCGGTCGGCGCCACCCGGACGGCCCCCCTGCAGACGGTGGCGACCACCGAGGAGGGCACGACGCAGAAGCTGAGCGCGGCGGACGCCGCCAAGGCGACGGCAGCCGCCACGGACGGTCAGGAGCCGCTGGAGCCCAACCAGTGGGACCTGCGGGCGATCAGGGCCGATCAGGCGCACAAGATCAACGATGGCAGCCCCGACGTCACCGTGGGCGTCATCGACACGGGTGTCGACGACACCCACCCGGACCTCGCCGCGAACTTCTCCAAGGGCCAGTCGGCCAACTGCGTCGGCGGCATCGCGGACACCACCGACGGCGCGTGGCGCCCGTACCCCGACGGCAGCGACCACGGCACGCACGTGGCGGGGACCATCGCGGCCGCCCGCAACGGCATCGGCATCTCGGGTGTCGCGCCGGGTGTGAAGGTCGCCGCGATCAAGGTCAGCGAGCCGGGGACCAGCCTGTTCTTCACCGAGGCGGTCGTCTGCGGCTTCATGTTCGCCGCCGAGAAGGGGATCGAGGTGACCAACAACAGCTACTACGTCGACCCCTGGCTCTACAACTGCAAGGCGGACGACGACCAGAAGGCACTGGTGGAGGCCCTCGGCCGGGCGACCAAGTACGCCGAGCGCAAGGGCGTCCTCAGCGTGGCCTCGGCGGGCAACTCCAACCACGACCTGGCGTCGAACGCGATCGTCGACGACACGAGCCCGGACGACGGCACCCCGGTCCCGCGCACGATCGACCCGCACGTCTGCCTGGACATCCCCACCCAGCTGCCGGGTGTGGTCACGGTCAGCGCGACCGGCGACCAGGGCATCCGGTCGTACTACTCCAGCTTCGGCCTGGGCGTCGTCGACGTCGCCGCCCCGGGCGGCGACAAGTGGCAGATCCCGGCCACCCCCGACGCCAACGGCCGCGTGCTGTCCACCCTGCCGGGCGGCGGCTACGGCTACAAGCAGGGCACCTCGATGGCCGGACCGCACGTGGCGGGCGTGGCGGCGCTGCTCAAGAGCGCGCACCCGAACGCCACGCCCTCGCAGCTCCAGGCCATGCTGAAGGCGCAGGCCACGAAGGCGGCCTGCCCGGAGAAGCTGTACGACGCCACGGGCGCGCTGGTCGACGCCACCACCTGCCAGAGCAAGTGGGGCCAGACCGGCTACTACGGCTACGGCGTGGTGGACGCGCTGAAGGCCGTCAAGTAACGGGCTGAACGACCCTGAACGGCAGGGGCCGGCCCGGGGGACTCCCCGGACCGGCCCCTGTGCGCGTTCCCTGCCGTCAGGGCTTGATGAGCACCTTCAGCGCGCTGCGGTCGTCCATCGCGCGGTAGCCGTCGGGGACCTCGTCCAGGGACACGGCGCGGTCGAAGACGGGCGCCGGGTCGATCGCGCCGCTCAGCACGTCCGCCAGCAGCTCCGGGATGTACGCGCGGACCGGGGCGACGCCGCCGCGCAGGGTGATGTTGCGGTCGAACATCACGCCGAGGTCAAGGCCGGTGCCGCTGCCGTGCGGGACGCCGACGTAGCCGATCGCCCCGCCGTCGCGGGTGATGTTCACGGCGGTGCGCATGGACTGCTCGGTGCCGACGGCCTCGATGACCGAGTGGGCGCCCTGGCCGCCGGTGAGCTCGCGGACGGCGGCCTCGGCGGCCTCCCCGCGCTCGGCGACGACGTCGGTGGCCCCGAAGAGCTTGGCGATGTCCGTACGGACGGTGTGGCGGCCCAGTGCGATGATCCGCTCGGCGCCGAGGCGCTTGGCGGCGAGGACCCCGCACAGGCCGACCGCGCCGTCGCCGACGACGGCCACGGTGGAGCCCTTGCGGACGCCCGCGCCCAGGGCGGCGTGGTGGCCGGTGCCCATGACGTCGGACAGCGCGAGCAGGCCGGTCAGCAGGTGGTCGTCGGAGACGGCGTCCGCGGGCAGCTTCACGAGGGTGCCGTCGGCGTGCGGGACGCGGACGGCCTCGCCCTGGCCGCCGTCGTGGCCGACCGAGCCCCAGAAGCCACCGTCCACGCAGGAGGTGTGCAGGCCCTCGGAGCAGTAGTCGCAGGTGCCGTCGGACCACATGAAGGGGGCGACGACGAGGTCGCCGGGCTTCAGGCCGGACACCGCCGGGCCTGCCTCCTCGACGATGCCGAGGAACTCGTGGCCGATGCGCTGGCCGGGCTGGCGCTCGGCCTCTCCGCGGTAGGCCCACAGGTCGCTGCCGCAGATACAGGCACGCAGGACGCGGACGACGGCGTCCTCGGGGCGCTGGATCGCAGCGTCGGGCACCTCCTCCACGCGGATGTCGTGCGGGGCGTGGATGACGGTGGCTCGCATGGTGGTGCAGCCCTCCGGATCAAATAGTTCAGTCTTGTATGACCGTCCTACCGTACGCCTGCGTCGGGGCGAGCGCCCCGGCGGCCAGCAGGTACTGGGCGGCGACGTAGGTGGCCATGATCCAGAAATCGGGACGGGGCAGCTGCGGCCAGTCGGCGACGCCGGTGGCGATCAGCGTGTCGGAGAGCAGGAACAGCGCCCCGCCGAGACCTGCGCGCAGGCCGAGGGAGCCGGAGCGCCAGGCCATGGCCGTGAGCAGCAGGCTGTACCCGGCGACCGGGATGCGCAGGTCGGCCGGCAGGTCGCCCCAGAGCAGCGCGACGGTCCCCACCAGGGCCACGGCGTACGCGCCCCCGAGCGCGGGATGCGTCCCGCGCCGGCCGAACAGCACCAAATAGCAGACGTGCCCGGCGGCGAAGGAGCCCATCCCGACGAGGAAGGCGGGGTCGGCGTCGAAGAGCAGGGCCAGGTCCCCGCCCCACCCGAAGAGCAGGGCGGCGATCAGCAGCCGGGGGGCCCGGCGGGTGGCCACGTACGCGACGAGCAGCGGCATCAGCAGCGGCTTGGCGATGACGTGCCCGAGGTGCCAGCCGGCCAGCAGCGAGCCGAGGTCGGCGGCGGTCGCGGCGGCGAAGGCGCCGAGCAGGATCCGGCCGGCCGCTCCGTCGGCGGCGGCCACGGCGGGGCGCGCCCAGGCGGGCGTACGGGAGTCGGTGTCGCTCACGCGGCGTGCTCCGGGGCGGTCGCGGACCCGGCGGTGGGGGCGCCACCGGCCGCCGGGGCGGACGCGGGGGCCGGGGTCGGGGCGGACGCCGGGGCCGGGGTCGGGGCGGACGCCGGGGCGGGCTGCCAGCCGGGGCCGCGGAAGACGCGGCCGGCCCGCTCGCGCCAGCTGCGGGCGGCGCGGACGTCGCGGACGATGGCCGCGTACTCGTGGGTGGCCACGCGCAGCGGGTTGAAGGTGTCGATGTTCTTGGTGAGCCCGTAGACGGGCCTGTCGGTCTCCCCGACCCAGGAGCCGAACATCCGGTCCCAGACGATCAGGATCCCGCCGAAGTTGCGGTCCAGGTAGCCGCCCTGGGAGGCGTGGTGCACGCGGTGGTGGGAGGGGGTGTTGAAAACGTACTCGTAGGGGCGCGGCAGCTTCCCGATGCGCTCGGTGTGGACCCAGAACTGGTACAGGAGGTTGAGGCCGTAGCAGAACGGGATCGCGGCCGGGTGCACGCCGAGGGCGACCATCGGCAGGTAGAACCACCAGGTGGTGGCGCTGGTCCAGGGCTGGCGCAGGGCGGTCGTGAGGTTGAACCGCCGGCTGCTGTGGTGGACGACGTGACAGGCCCACAGGATGCGGATGACGTGGTGGAGCCGGTGCTGCCAGTAGTAGAGGAAGTCCTGCGCGAGCAGCATCAGCAGGGCGGTCCACCACAGGAACGGCACGCGCAGCGGGGTCAGTTCGTAGACCGCCGTGAAGACCGCGACGACCGGGATCTTCCAGAGCAGGTCGAAGCCGATGCTGCCGAGACCCATGGCGACGCTCGTGACCGCGTCCTTGGTCTCGTAGCCGGCGGCGTCGTCGTCGGGGTGGAGCCGGTAGCTCACCACCTCGATGACGGTGAGCAGCACGAAGGCAGGTATGGACCACAGCACGACATCGGGCAGGTTCGGCATGCCCGCACCATAGAGCGGGTTCGGGGGCGCCGCCAGGGGTTGTTACCGATCGGTATCCATCGGTGTTACCCCGGGTTCGCGAGATGATGTACGGGCCAAGGGGAGGGCGGGGGATGACGGGCTTCGAGACGGTTCTGTTGAAGGTGGCGGGGACGGCGGCGGGCGCACTGGTGAAGTCCCTGCTGGGACGCGCACCGGGGGCGGGACTGGCCACCGACCCGGCACATCCGGCGGCCCGCTGGCAGCGCCCGCAGGAACTGGGCGAGCCGGAGGTCCGCCGGCTCGCCCGCGTACTCGCCGAACGCCTGGGCGAGGCGGCGGACCGCCTGCCGGAGCACGAACGCCTCGCGGTGGTCGACGCGGTGGGCGACGCGTTCGCCGCACTGGGGACGCTGGACGCGGAGGCCCTCTTCGGGGCGGACCTGGACCCGGCGGCGCTGGCCGCGACGCTGCTGCCGCCGCGCGGCGCGGCCCTGAGCGAGGCGGCCGAGTCCGTCTACCGCGACCTGGTCGCCCTGTGCTGCGCGCACGCCGTGGAGTACACGACGACGCTGCCGGGCTTCGGGGCCCGCGCGGAGGTGGAGCTGATCCGCCGCACCGGCGAGCTGACCCGCGCCGTGGAGCGGATGGGGCGGCACGAGGACGGCGGCGCGGCCCACGCGTTCGAGGAGCGGTACGCACGCTACGTCGCCGAGACCCACGGCCGCCTCCGGCTGTTCGGCCTGACCTTCAGCCGGGCCCGCGAGGAGTGGCCGCTGGACCTGGCGTACATCAGCCTGGCGGTGAACGGCGAGCAGCTGCTGGAGGAGCCGGGCCGCCACTCGGCGATGAAGACCGAACTGGCGCTGAGTTCCTCCGAGCGCGTCCTGCTGCGCGGCCCGGCGGGTTCGGGCAAGAGCACCCTGGTGCAGTGGCTGGCCCTGAACGCAGCCCGCCGCAGCTTCGAGCCCGGCCTGCGCCACTGGAACACGCTGGTCCCCTTCGTCCTGCGGCTGCGCTCGTTCAACTCGCCGGAGGGCCTGCCGATGCCGCAGGACTGGCTGCGCGCCTCGGGCGTGCCGCTGCGGGCCCCCGACGGCTGGGTCGAGAACCTGCTGGCCGAGGGACGGGCGCTCGTCCTGGTCGACGGCGTCGACGAAGTGCCGTCCAGGCTCCGCAGCCGTACGGAGGACTGGCTCCGGTCCCTGCTCGCGGCCTATCCCCGGGCCCGCTACGTGGTGACCACCCGCCCGTCGGCCGTCCCGGAGGACTGGCTGACCGGGCAGGCGTTCTCCCTCCTGTCCCTGCTGCCGATGGAACGCGCCGACGTCAGCGCGTTCATCACGCACTGGCACGACTCCGCCCGCGCGGAGTGCGGCTCCGAGGAGGAGCGGGCGGTCCTGGACCGGTACGAGACCTCGCTCATCGAATCCGTCGGCTCCCGCCGGGACCTCGGATGGCTGGCCTCCAACCCCCTCATGTGCGCCCTGCTGTGCGCGCTGAACCGGGACCGCCGCATGCACCTGCCCCGGGCCCGCAAGGAGCTGTACGACGCCGCCCTGGACATGCTCCTCGTGCGCCGGGACACCGAACGCGACATATCCGGTGTCGAGGGGGTGTACCTCAGCAGGGACGAGCAGACCCTGCTGCTCCAGCGGCTCGCGTACTGGCTCATCCGCAACGGCCAGGTGGAGGCGTCCTGCACGGAGGCGCGGGAGATGGTCGGCGAATGGCTCGCCGCGATGCCCCAGGTACGGGCGCAGGCCGGGGCCGAGCAGGTGTTCCGGCACCTGCTGATCCGCAGCGGGCTGCTCCGGGAGCCGGTGCCGGGGTCGGTCCACTTCGTGCACCGGACCTTCCAGGACTACCTGGGGGCCAAGGCGGCCGTGGAGGCACGGGACTTCGGCGTACTGGTGGGCAACGCCCACGAGGACGCGTGGGAGGACGTCGTCCGCATGGCGGTCGGGCACGCCCGCCCCGACGAGCGCGCGCGCCTGCTGCGGCAGCTGCTGCGGCGGGCCGACAAGGGCAAGCGGGACCACAGCCGCCTCGTCCTGCTGGCCGCGGCCTGTCTGGAGCACGCCCCGGAACTGGACCCCGCGGTCTGGCGCGAGGTGGAGGAGCGCACGGCGCACCTGCTGCCGCCGCACTCGGTGGGGCAGGCCGAGGAGCTGGCCAAGGCGGGCGAGCTGGTCCTGGAGCTGCTGCCCGGCCCGGCGGGTCTGGACGAGCAGCAGGCCGCCGCCGTCATCCGCACGGCAGCGCTGGTCGGCGGGGAGCGGGCGCTCCGCGTCATCGCCGGCTTCCGCCGGGACGACCGCTACGACGTGGTCCACGAACTGTCCGACTCCTGGGGGCGGTTCCCCACCGACGCGTACGCGGACGCGGTCCTCGCCGAGGCCCCCGTCCGCGTCGGCCACCTGCACGTGCGCACGCCGCAGGAGCTGGCCGTGCTCGGCCGGATGCCGCACATCCAGCGGGTCCACCTCACGTGGAACGGCCCCGTCCCGGAGGCGATCTCCGGGCGCCGGGACCTGGAGTGGCTGGTCATCCACCGCAATCCGGGACTGACCGATCTGGCACCGCTGGCCGGGCACCCGTCGCTGCGGCACCTCGGCGTACTGGACTGCCCGGAGGTCTCGGGCATCGAGGCGGTCGCCGAGCTGTCGGCGGACAGCCTCGCCTTCGGCTACCTCCGGGACGGCCTGTCGCTGGCCCCGCTGGCGGCGGTCGACGGGCTCAAGTCCCTGGTCATCGGGTTCGAGCCGCAGCAGCGGCGGATCGGGGACGTCCCGGCCGCCGAGGGGCTGACCTCCCTGGCCCTGTGGCAGGGCGTCCGCAGGATGACCCTGGACGGGATCGACCGGTGGCCGGGGGTGAAGGACCTGACGATCGCGGGCGGCATGCAGTACCGGGAGCTGGTCCGCTCGCTCCCGCTCCCGGGGCTGCACTCCCTGCAGCTGCGCCACGCCGCCCCCGTGTCGGCCGCGGCCCTCGTGCCGTACCAGCAGCTGACCGAACTCGTGCTGCTCAGGTGCGTGTTCGAGGGGACGCTGGAGCCGCTGACCGAACTGCCCGGGCTGCGGCGGCTCGTCCTGCGCGAATGCCTGGGGACCCTGGACCTCTCACCGTTCGCGGAGGCGGACGGGCTCGTGGTCGAGGTGGACCGGCGCACCGGCGTGGTCGGCGCCGAGCGGATCCCGCCGGAGCGGCTCGTGTACCGGAACTGAGCCGCCCGGCGCGGTCGCGGGATCACCAGACGCGGACGGAGCCTCCCCGGGCGAAGGCCGGGCTCGTGGCGTCCGGCGGGACCTGCGTCAGCGGCTCGGCGATCTCCGCGACCGTCGGGCCGTGCTTGGCCGCCAGCGCGTCCAGCAGGGCGAGGTCGAAGCCGTAGACGCGGGCCGCGTTGCCGCCGGCCATCGCGGCGACCTCCTCCCGCGGGAGGCCCGCGTACGCGATGCGCAGGCCTTCGCGGGAGAACGGGGTGGTGCCCTCGTCGTGGGGGTAGTCGCTGCCCCACATGATCTTGTCGAGGCCGATCCGCTCCCGCAGCGGGACCTCGTGGGGGCGCATGAAGCTGGCCCCCACGAAGCAGTTGTCCCGCCAGACCTCGCTCGGGCCCTTGCCCATGGACTCCGCCAGGCCCGCCCCGAACTTGGCCTCCGCGGTGGCCGACGCCGCGACGAGCCGGCCGTGGTAGTAGTCCAGCATGTCGAGCACGCCCGGGATCCAGCCGGAGCCCTGCTCGGTCAGGACCAGCTTCAGGCCGGGGTGGCGGCGGAAGGCCCCGCCGAAGATGAGGTGCCACAGGGCCCGGTGCGAGAACCAGGTGGTCTCCACCATGAACACCGCCCGGGCCGCCGGTTCGTCGCCGAGCGGCGGCGACGCCGAGCCGCCGTGGTGGTTGACCGGGACGCCCAGCTCGTCGCACACCGCCCAGATCGGGTCGTACGCCGCCGAGTGGAGCTCCGGGACCGAGGAGCCGGGCGGGACGCCGGGCAGCAGGATGCCGCCCGTGAGGCCCGCCCCCCTCGTGCGGCGGATCTCCTTCACCGCCGCGTCCACGTCGTTCAGCAGGATCTGGACCACGCCCGCCCGGCGGCCCGGCGCCTCCGCGCAGAAGTCCGCCAGCCAGCGGTTGTGGGCCTGGAGCCCGGCCCAGCGCATCGTGTACTCCGCGGCCGTCGGCGGCTGGGCCATCAGGGAGGCCTTGGGGAAGAACGGCGGGATGGTGTTGGGGAAGACGACCTCGGCGACGATGCCGTCCGCCTCCAGTTCGGACAGCCGCCGCGCCGAGTTCCAGTTGCGGTCCGCGGTGTCCGCGAGGAGGTCCTCGTACGGGTTCACGTACGTGGCGGCCCAGGCGTCGAACTCGTCGTGGTACCGCTTCTCCAGGTACGGCCTGTAGTCCAGCAGGTCGGCGCCGGCATGGCAGTCCGCCGAGATGACCGTGTAGCGGTCGTCCGTCACGGCGACACCCCCAGGACCGGGAAGTCGTTGTCCGTCAGCCAGTGGCGGCCCACCTCCCTGGAGCGGGCCCACGAGGCCTCGACGCAGGCCTGGTCGGCGCTCTGGCCCAGCTCGGCCGGCGTCGGGCCGATCCGGCGGGCGATCGGGGCGAGCTCGTCCGTGTCGAAGCCGAACACGTCCGCCGCGGCCAGGCCCAGCATCCGGCGGGTCTCGCCGACGGGGATGTCGTGGAAGGTGTTCTTCAGCCAGCTCCGGGTGGCGGGCCAGGTCCCCTCGGGGTGCGGGAAGTCCGAGCCCCACAGGATGTTGTCCACGCCGATCTCGTAGCGCTGGGCGAGCTCGCGCCGTTTGGTGTTCGTGGCGCAGATGAACACCTGGCGGTCCAGGTATTCGCTCGGCGGGCGCTTCAGCTCCTCGAACGGCGACAGCTTCTTGCCGCCGTGCGCGCCGAGGTACAGCCGGTCCATGAACCACAGCTGGTTGGGCAGCCACCAGCAGCCCGATTCGGCCACCCCGAACTTCAGGCCCGGGTGCCGTTCGAAGACCCCGGACCAGAGCAGGAACCACAGCGGGCGGGCCGGCCACCAGGTGACCTCGGATACGAAGATGCCCAGGTGGTCGCCGTACTCGTGGCGGGGCGAGGACCCGGAGTGGGTGACGACCGGCATCCGCGTCTCGGCCGCGGCCGCCCAGACGGGGTCGTAGCGGCGGTCGTGGTAGGGCGCCTTGTCCACCCACATCGCGGGGATCATCAGCGCGCCGAGCCCGGACTCCTTGGCCCGGTGGATCTCGGCGACGACCTTCGACGGCTCCCCCGTGACGGGCAGCAGGGCGACCCCGCAGTGCCGCTCGGGGGTCTCGGAGACGAACTCCGCCAGCCAGCGGTTGTGCGCCTGCGCGCCCGCCATGCCGAGCTCGGGATCCTGGTCCCCGGAAAGCCCGAGGCCCACCCCGAAGGGCGCGGCGGTCTGGCTGTCCACGGCGTCGGCGTCGGGGAAGACGACCTCGGCGGCGACCCCGTCGCCGTCGAGCTCCTTCAGGCGCTGCGCGGTGTCCCAGCCGCCCTTGAGGCCTTCCTCGTGATCGTGGAACCACTTCTCGGCGAAGGCCTCGTTGCGGACGCCGAGGCGGGTGGCCTCGGCTCGGCGGGCGTCGCGCTGGCCCAGGAACTCGTCGAACTCGCGGTGGAAACGGGAGTCGAGGTAGGGGCGGTACCGCTCGGTCGGCAGTCCCGCGTGGCAGTCGGAGGAGATGATCAGGTACGGGTCTTCGTACGGCGTGTCACTCACGGCACGGCTCCTCAGTCGAGGATGAAGCTCTCCAGGTAGGCGGGGTTGGCGCGGTCGAGCATCGACTGCGACCGGGCGCGGATCTGCCGGTCGCTGTGCTCGCTCGCCGGGAGCATCCAGAAGCGGTCGGCGCGGATGCCGTCGACGACGTGCTCGGCGACCTCCTCGACCGGGGTGAAGGCCACCTCGTGGCCGGCTTCCCTCATCGCGGTCTCGTACTGTTCGAGGCTGCGGTACGGGGTCCTGCGCGGCCGCTGCTTGGCGTACCGCTCGGGCCGGTTGCGGTGCGACTCCCACAGCCCGGTGCGCAGCATGTGCGGTCCGGGGAAGAGGACGGACGCGCCGATGGCGGCGCCCTCCGCCTTGAGGTGGGCGTACAGCGACTCGGTCATGGTGACGACGGCCGCTTTGGTGACGGCGTAGACGGAGGCGGTGGGCAGCGGGGCGATGCCTCCGTCGCCGGAGGAGGTGTTGACGACGTGGCCGGGGCCGCCGCCGGCGATCATGCGGGGGACGAAGGCCTGGATGCCGTAGAAGACGCCCCAGACGTTGACGGAGAAGGCCCATTTCCAGTCGTTGGGCTCGTGCTCCCACATCCGGCCCTCGGCGCCGGAGCCGACGCCCGCGTTGTTGCAGAGCACGTGCACGGCGCCGAAGGTCTCGTAGGCGGCGTCGGCCAGTGCGGTCACGGAGTCGCGGTCGCTGACGTCGACGGCCCGGGCGAGCACCCGGGCGCCGTCGGCGGTCAGCTCGTCGGCGGCCTTGCGCAGGGCGCCCTCCTCCACGTCGGCGAGGACGACCGTCAGTCCCTCGCTCGCGAAACGGCGGGCCATGGCCAGTCCGATGCCACTGGCGGCGCCGGTGACGACGGCCACCTGTCCGGGTTCGAGGCGCACCTCACACGCTCCCCTCGGGCGGGCCGTCGAGGATCTGCATCGGGTCGTCGTAGCGCTGGTGGATGTACGGGAGGAGGGCCTGGGCGCTGATGCGCTCGACGACCCGGCCCTTCTGGTCGGTGGTCTTCTCGCCGATGGTGATCTCCGTGATCCGGCGTACGGGGAGGTCGGCGACGGGGTCGAACATCGACTCGCGCAGGACCACGTCACCGGTGATGTGCTCCAGCTTGCGGACCTTCTCGTTGCGGGTGACGTGCACGAGCACCGGGTCGGCGTCGAAGCCGGATCCGTCCACCGCGGGAAGGAACTTGAAGTAGAAGTCGGTCTTGGGCGCGGGCTCGGGCAGCGGCAGCTCGCGGTCGACCGCCCCGCGCACCTCGACGAAGGCGATCCCGTGCCGGGCCAGGGCGGCCCGTACGACGAGGCCCTCGCGCTCGACGGTGACCTCGCCCAGCTTCTTCGGCTCCCCGAAGACCTCGCGGCCGCCGACGAGCGCCCGCTCGTGGGTCATGGGCATGACCAGCGGGTACCAGCCCTCGACCCCGCCGTGCCGGGCGGCGACGGCCACCGAGCCGGCGCCGAGGGGGTATCCGGGCAGATCGACCTTGCTGATGTTGGCCCGCACCAGGGGCCGCTCGGCGGGCTTGAGCGGCGGCGGCAGGACCGCCGCCACCACGTCCGGGTCGCTCTCCCAGACCGCGACCACGCCGGTGGACCAGATGTCGGGGAGCCGGGAACTCTTCTCGCGCGACGCCGCGATCTCGCCCTCGGTGCGCGCTCCGTACCGTACGCGTGCCATGTATCGCACCATCCCTCGTCTCGGGGGGGGGAGCCGGTTCTGTAACACAGTTACACCGCCACCGATGAAGGGTAAAGACCCCTGCACCGACCAGAACTGACGGACCGACAGATTGGCGGAGGGACATGGCCAGAACCGCGCTCACCCGCGCCGAGGTGCTGGAGGCGGCCGCCTCCCTGGTCAAGCGGCACGGCCCGGCCGCCCTCACCATGCGCAGACTCGCCGCGGAGCTGGGCACCGCGGTGACCTCCATCTACTGGCACGTCGGCAACCGCGAATCCCTCCTCGACGCCCTCGTGGAGCGGACGGTCCAGGACATGGGGGCGATCCGGCCGGCCGGCCGCACCCCCGTCGAGCGGATCCTGTCCGTGGCCCGGACCCTGCGCCGGGAGCTGCGCGCACGCCCGCACCTGATCGCGCTGGTCCACGAACGCGGCCTCACCGAGCGGATGTTCCTGCCCGCCCAGCAGGCCCTGGTCCACGAGGTGCACGCGGCCGGGCTGCGCGGCGCCCGGGCCGCAGACGCGGTGCGCGCGGTGCAGTTCCAGATCGTCGGCTTCCTGCTCGTGGAACGCAACCGCGAACGCTCCCCCGCCCAGTCCCCCGCCGAGAGCGACCTCTGGGCCCCTCCCGCCGGCTCCGCCGGGGGGACCCCCGCCGCCCCCGACGACCCGGAACTCGCCCGCGCCCTCGCCCGCCCGGCAGACCCGGAACACCTTTTCCTGCTCTCCGTCCGGGCCCTCGTCCAGGCCCTGCTGGCCGACGGCGCGGCTTCCCGGCCGGCCTCCCGCTGAATCGGTGTGCGACCGGGGCCGTTGACGGGTGCGGGCTCGAACAGCTCGCCGCGGGCGACCTCGTCGCCGCGCCGGGCCGACCACCCGGCGACGACCGACGGGGCCACGGGTGTCAGTCCGTGCCGATATCCTCTGTGACCATGCTCGACGACCGTACGACCGCAGAGACGACGTGGCCGACCGCGTACCCCGAGGGGTACGCGGTCGTCGACGTGGAGACGACCGGGCTCGCTCGCGACGACCGGATAATCTCCGCCGCCGTCTACCGGCTCGACGCTCAGGGCAACGTGGAGGACCACTGGTACACCCTGGTCAACCCGCAGCGGGATCCCGGCCCGGTCTGGATCCACGGGCTGACCAGCGACATGCTCCAGGACGCCCCGCTCTTCCAGGACATCGCCGAGGAGTTCGCGGGCCGGCTCGCGGACCGGGTGCTGGTCGCACACAACGCCATCTTCGACTGGCAGATGATCGCCCGGGAGTACGCGCGGGCCGCGGTGACCGCACCGGTCCGTCAGCGGCTGTGCACCATCGCCCTGTCGAAGGAGCTGAACCTCCCGCTGCCCAACCACAAGCTGGAGTCGCTCGCAGCGCACTTCGGAGTCGTCCAGCAGCGCGCCCACCACGCCCTCGACGACGCCCGCGTGCTCGCGGAGGCGTTCCGTCCGTCACTGCACGCCGCCGCGCGGGAGGGCGTACGGCTGCCCCTGCTGGAATGCCGCCCGCTGATGGAGTGGTCGGACTCCCCCGTCACCCCGCGGATCGGCCGGCAGGCCTCGTACGGGAGCGGCAGCTGGCGGCCCTCGCGCAAGCGGCCGCCGTGCCCGCATCCGAACCCGGGGCGCTTCGAGGACGGCAAACCGCTCAAGCAGGGCATGCGGATCGCCTTCTCGGGTGACACCTCGGTGGAGCGGGAGCTGCTGGAGGACCGGGCCGTCGAGGCGGGCCTGCACAT
This sequence comes from Streptomyces sp. NPDC086989, assembly GCF_044745505.1. Lineage (NCBI taxonomy): Bacteria > Bacillati > Actinomycetota > Actinomycetes > Kitasatosporales > Streptomycetaceae > Streptomyces > Streptomyces sp. NPDC086989. The sequence continues at coordinate 596,926 of NZ_JBIVAL010000004.1, read as the reverse complement.
CGCGACGAGTGTGTCGCGGCTCACGAGCCTGCTCGTGACGAACGACCCCGACTCGGCCACCTCCAAGACGGTCAAGGCGAAGTCCTTCGGTACGCCGGTGGTCGACGAGGCGGCCTTCACCCAGCTGCTGCGGGATGTGGCTGCGGCAGACGGGTGAGCGTCGGGCGACTCGCCCGGCGCCCGCTTTCCGCCGCGCCCGTCCGGTCCCACCCTGTGGCGCATGGCACGTTGTGAGGTCTGCGGAAACGATTACGGCATGTCCTTCGAGGTGCACGCGCAGGGCAGCGTGCACGTCTTCGACTGCTTCTCCTGCGCCATCCACCGCATGGCGCCGATCTGCGAGCACTGCCGGGTGCAGATCATCGGGCAGGGCGTCGAGGTGGAGGGTCAGTGGTTCTGCGGGGCGCACTGCGCCCGCGCGGAGGGGAAGGTGGGCATCGTCGACCGCGTGTGACGCGCGGGTGGCCTGCACCCGGCCCTCGCCGCCCCCTCTGCCCGATCCCCACCCGATCCCCCGCCCGTTCTCTTCCCCGTTCCCCTTCCGCGACCCCGGACGGCCACCCGGCCACCGGGGTCCTCCCGGCTGGGGGTACCGTCGTGGGCGTGTACCGCTTTGTGCTGACCCGGCAATGGGTGTGCCTCACCCTGATCGCCCTCGCCCTCATCCCCACGATGATCAAGCTGGGGTTCTGGCAGTACCACCGCCATGAGCACCGGGTCGCACAGAACGAGCTGATCGCGGCGAACCTGGCCGCGAAGCCGGTCCCGATGACCGAGATCACCTCTCCCGGCCACACCGTCCCGCGTGCCGACTTCTGGCGCGCCGTCACCGCCACCGGCACGTACGACTCCGCGCACGAGGTCGTCGTCCGCATGCGGACCGACAACGACGAGAAGGTCGGCTTCCACGTCCTCACCCCGCTCGTGCTGTCCGACGGCCGGGTGGTCCTGGTCAACCGCGGCTGGGTGGCCGGCGGCGACGACCCGCGCGCGTACCCGCCGGTGCCGGCCGCGCCCTCGGGCGAGGTGACCGTCACCGGCCGGCTCAAGGCCGACGAGACGAGCGGCGGCAGCGGCATCAAGGACCGCAGGGGCCTGCCGGACCGCCAGGTGATGCTCATCAACAGCGAGCAGCAGGCGCAGTACCTGGGCCGGCCCGTCCTCGGCGGCTACCTGGAGCTCACCGCTCCGGCCCCGGCGGGCGGCAGCCCGGAGACGGTCGCCGAACCCGACCACGACTCGATCGGCCCGCACATGGCGTACGCCGTGCAGTGGTGGCTGTTCGCCGCGGCGGTTCCGGTGGGCTGGCTGGTCCTCGTACGGCGGGAGAGGCGCGACCGTGCGGAGGCCGCCGCGGCCGGCGCCACCCCCGAGCGGGAGCCGGCGCCGACGGCGTAGCGTGTCGGGCATGGATCTTGGACTGAAAGACCGTGTCTACGTCGTCACCGGAGCCACCCGGGGCCTGGGCTTCGCCTCGGCGCGCGAACTGGCGGCGGACGGCGCGAAGGTGATCGTGACGGGCCGCGACGCGGCACGGGCCGCCGATGCGGCGGCCTCGCTGGGCCCGGACGTGGTGGGCGTCGCCGCGGACAACGGCGACCCGGAGGCGGCGGCCCGGCTCGTCGCCACCGCGAAGGAACGCTTCGGCCGCCTGGACGGCATCCTCATCAGCGTCGGCGGCCCCGCCCCCGGCTTCGCGTCGACCAACACCGACGAGCAGTGGGCGGCGGCCTTCGAGTCGGTCTTCCTCGGCGCGGTACGGCTGGCCCGCGCGGCGGCGGCCGAGCTGGGCGAGGGCGGGGTCATCGGCTTCGTCCTGTCGGGCTCGGTCCACGAGCCGATCCCGGGCCTGACGATCTCCAACGGCCTGCGGCCGGGGCTGGCGGGCTTCGCCAAGTCCCTGTCGGTGGAGCTCGGACCGCGCGGCATCCGCGTCGTCGGGCTGCTGCCGGCCCGGATCGACACCGACCGCGTCCGCGAGCTCGACGCCCTGTCGGGTGATACGGCGACGGCCCGCGCGGCCAATGAATCCGGCATTCCGCTGCGCCGGTACGGCACCCCGGAGGAGTTCGGCCGCACGGCGGCGTTCCTGCTGTCGCCCGCGGCTTCGTACCTGACGGGCATCATGCTCCCGGTCGACGGCGGCGCCCGGCACGGCTTCTGACGCCCCGCCCTCCCCCGGGCCGGCCGCCTCAGGTGACGCGGCGGGCCCGGTGGGAGGTGGTCCGCAAGCGGGCCTCCGCGGCCAGTTCGGGGAGGCCCGCCGACCGGCGGGCATGGCCGAGGACCGGCCCCGCCAGCCCGGCCAGGGCATCGGCCGGCACCGCGTACGGCTCCAGCTCCAGCTCCATCCGCAGCTTCGGGGCCCCGCGCCGGCGCGGGCGGCCCTGCCGGCCCCGTAGGACGACACGGCACCGGGCGACCCCGTCCAGCGCGCCCGCCTCCGCGGCCACCGCCTCTTCCAGGGCCCGCCCGCGCAGCACGGCGTACGCCTCGTCGCCGGTGTCCACCACCAGCGCGGACAGCCGCGAGCGCCGCAGCTGCGCCAGCAGCCACCACAGCGCGAGCACCACGCACACCGCGAGCCCCGCCACGAGCGCCCACCACCACCAGCCCTCGGCGTGCCAGTACCGCTCGCGGGTCTGCGCCGACAGCAGCGGCTCGTGACGGCCGCCGAGCGGCCGCAGCGCCACCGCCAGCGCCACACCGACCGCCAGGAGCACGGCTCCGATGATCCCGAGCAGGACGCGGTTCACGGTTGCGAGCATCCCGTCACCTCTTCCCGACGGGGGCCCGGGTGACCCGTACCCGCGGCTGCGGCGGGTGCGCGAGGCCCAGTTCCCCGATGCCGGCGGTGAGGACCTCCTCCAGGTCGGCCCGTACGTCGTCCAGCTCGCGGAAGTGCGACTGTGCCCGGACCGCGACGCGGGACCGCCGCACCGCGACCCGCGCCGAGTGCACCCCGGACACCTCCATCGCCCGGTCCCGCAGGACCAGCGCGGCGGCCTTGCGTTCCAGTCCGGCGCGGACCCCGGCCTGTGTCTCCGGCGGCCGCATGGGAAGGATCCGGCGCAGCCCCGGCGTCACCGCGAGGAACAGGAGCAGTGCCCCGGCCACGGCGAGGACCCCGGCGGCGACGAGCACCCACGGGTCCGCGGGGGTCTGCCGCGCCAGCTGGTCGGCGAGCTCCCGGCGCCACTGCATGCCGGGGCGGCCGGCCCGCACGGCGGCGAGGTCGTAGAGGAACAGGCCCGCCACGCCGAGCAAGGCCAGGGCCGTCAGCGCGGCGGGGATCCGCCGGGCGGACCGGAAGCGGGCGACGTGCACCTGTGCGGGGGCGTGACCGGGGGCGGGTGCCGGGGCCCGGTCGGGTGCGGGCGCCGTCACCGCAGCTTCCGGTCCCGGACGGCGGCCGTGCGGGTGTGCGCGGAGTGCAGGTGCTCGATGTCGAGGTCCACTTCGGGCACGGACATGGAGGCGCACTCCTCGACGCGGCGGACGACCTGGCTGCGGACCGCCGCGCACTGGGCGGCGAGGTCGGAGGGGTAGTCGAGCTCCAGGCTCACCCGTACCCGGGCGATGTCGTGGTGCACGGTGACGGTGGCGTGCGGGGCGCCCGCCCCGGCGCCGGCGGCCCGGGGCGGTCCGCCCGGGTGGGCGGCGAGGGCCTCCCGGGCGGCCTGCGCCGCGATCTTGGCGACGACCCGGTCGGCGATCCGGGTGGCCCCCCGTTCCGCGGGGGGTACGCGCGGCGGAACCGCCCGTGGCGTGGTCATCGGCGCCTCACCTGTTGCGGTCTCGGGGGCGGAAGAAGTCGCCGGGTTCCAGGTCCCCGTCGAGGAACCTGCCGACGATGAAGCCGATGGCGCCGAGTGCCGCCACCAGCAGGAAGGCCCCGAATCCGCCGAAGTATCCGGCGAACGCGAGCGCCATGCCGGCGAAGAGGCCGACGACCGCCATCCTCATGCGTGCTCCTTCACCGGTGTCACTGGAGTCGGGACTCCGGCTCCTCGTCGGGCTCGTCGGGCAGCTTGACGTCGCTGACGGCGATGTTGACTTCGACGACCTCCAGGCCGGTCATCCGCTCGACGGACGAGATGACGTTCTCGCGGACGGCCCGGGCCACGTCGCGGATCGATACGCCGTAGTCGACGACGATCTCCAGGTCGAGGGCGGTCTGCACCTCGCCGACCTCGGCCTTCACCCCACGGGTGACCGAGGACTTCGTCCCGCCGGGCACCCGGTCGCGGACGGCGCCGAACGTACGGGAGAGGCCGGTGCCGCTGCCCATGGCGTGGACGCCGACCACCTCGCGGGCGGCCAGTCCGGCGATCTTCTCGACCACCCCGTCGGAGATGGTGGTGCGGCCGCGTTCGGCGGGGGCGCGGGAGGCACCCCCGGATCCGGATTCGCTCATCGCGTGTCCCTTCGCGCGGATCGGACTCACTTGGAACCACCGTAAGCGCGCGGCCGCGCCGGCGCTCAGGGACTACGGCCGGTCGGTGGGGACCGGACGGCCGACCGGCGACGGATCGCTGTCGGCCGGCCGGGCCCGCGGGGCCGGCCGGACGGGCCGGGGCCGCCGACCGGCCGGGGGGCGGGCGAACCGGGGATGCGCGAGATCCGGGGACGCGGGGCCGAACCGGGAACGCGGGTGAGCCGGGGGCGGAGGCCCCCGGAAAGCGACCGCGCTCGAGGGGTCAGTCGGAGACGCCGGCCAGGTCGCGCAGGCGGCGGGCCTGGGCGGCGCGCTCCGCGGAGCGCTGGGCGTCGTACGGCCGGGACCCGGCGTCGCGGAGCAGCGCCTTCGTCTCGATGACGGCGTCCCGCGGCGGAGCCAGCAGCGCCGTCGTGAGGTCCTGGACCGCCGCGTCGAGTTCGTCGGCCGGTACGACGAGGTTGGCCAGCCCGATCCGCTCCGCCTCCTCGGCATGCACGAAGCGGCCCGTCGCGCAGATCTCCAGCGCGCGGGCATAGCCGACCAGCGAGGTCAGCGGCTGGGTGCCGGCCAGGTCCGGCACGAGGCCCAGGCTGGTCTCGCGCATGGCGAACTGCACGTCGTCCGCGACCACGCGCAGGTCGCACGCCAGCGCGAGCTGGAAGCCGGCGCCGATCGCATGCCCCTGCACGGCGGCGATGGACACGATGTCGTTACGTCGCCACCAGGTGAAGGCCTCCTGGTACTCGGCGATGGTGGAGTCGAGCAGTTCGTCCGAACCGCGCGCCAGATCGAGGAAGGACGGCTCACCCTCGAAACCCTCGGGGGTGAACGCCTGCCGGTCGAGTCCGGCGGAGAAGGACTGGCCCTCACCGCGCAGCACCACGACCCGGACGGTGCCCGGCAGCGACCTTCCGGCCTCCGTCAACGCCCGCCAGAGCGCGGGGGACTGAGCGTTTCGCTTGGCCGGATTGGTCAGTGTCACCGTGGCGACCGAGTCGTCCACCGTGAGCCGTACGCCGTCCTTGTCGAGCAGAGCCATCTGTGTGCCTCCGGTGTGCAGTCGGCCGCCTCCCGGCCTAAGTGACTGCACAGTAACCACCCAGTCGACCGGACGGCCGACCGGGGGTCACCGAAGGAACCGCGGTGTGGGCAGACGTGCGTGTTGTACCCCGGCCCCGGGCCTGACGGCCTGGGGGTACCCCCCAGCGGTGGCGGGGGAGATCCGGGTCAGGCCGTAGCCGCCTTCTTGCCGCGCGTCGCGCCACCGCGACCACGCAGCACGACTCCGGACTCACTGAGCATCCGGTGGACGAATCCGTAGGACCGGCCGGTTTCCTCGGCCAGCGCACGGATACTCGCACCGGAGTCGTACTTCTTCTTCAGGTCTGCCGCGAGCTTGTCGCGCGCGGCGCCGGTTACCCGGCTGCCCTTCTTCAGAGTCTCGGCCACCCGTGCCTCCTCATGGGAAGTGCGCTCTGGACTTCTCATGATCACCCCTCCCCGGCTTCCTGGCCACCCATTCAGCAAGGTCGGTACGACGGCATTTCTCCGGCGATGGCCGCACGAGCAGAACGGAATCTCCTCTTCCGCTGCATGACGTCCGTCACACTCCTCCCCCCTCACCGGGAATCTCCAGGTCAGGGGCCGGACGCAGAAGAAAAACGGCCCCGGCGCCGCGCCCGGGCGGGCACGGCCGGGGCCGTCGTACAGAGCGCAGAGGTACGAGACCGTCTCACTCAGATGATGGATCACGCCTGAGCCGAATGATCCATAAGGAACTGGATCAACCTGCCGGGCGGTCGCGGGGCACTCCAGGCGGAGGTCAGGCGAGGGCGACGAGGTCCCGGTAGTCCGGGCCCCACAGGTCCTCGACGCCGTCCGGGAGCAGGATGATCCGCTCGGGTTCCAGCGCCTCGACCGCGCCCTCGTCGTGGGTGACGAGGATGACCGCGCCCTTGTACGTGCGCAGCGCACCGAGGATCTCCTCGCGGCTGGCCGGGTCCAGGTTGTTCGTGGGCTCGTCGAGGAGCAGCACGTTCGCCGAGGAGACGACCAGCGTGGCCAGGGCCAGACGGGTCTTCTCGCCGCCGGAGAGGACACCGGCCGGCTTGTCCACGTCGTCACCGGAGAAGAGGAACGAGCCCAGCGTCTTGCGTACGGCGACCAGGTCCAGGTCGGGCGCGGCGGAGCGCATGTTCTCCAGGACCGTCCGGTCGGGGTCGAGCGTCTCGTGCTCCTGGGCGTAGTAGCCGAGCTTGAGGCCGTGGCCCGGGGTGACCTCGCCGGTGTCCGGCTGCTCGGCGCCCGCGAGCAGCCGCAGCAGCGTGGTCTTGCCGGCGCCGTTGAGGCCGAGGATGACGACGCGGGAGCCCTTGTCGATGGCCAGGTCGACGTCGGTGAAGATCTCCAGGGAGCCGTACGACTTCGACAGGCCCTCGGCGGTCAGCGGGGTCTTCCCGCAGGGCGCCGGGTCCGGGAAGCGCAGCTTGGCGACCTTGTCGGAGACGCGGACGGCGTCCAGGCCGGCCAGCAGGCGGTCGGCGCGCTTGGCCATGTTCTGGGCGGCGACGGTCTTGGTCGCCTTGGCCCGCATCTTGTCGGCCTGCGAGTTCAGGGCCGCGGCCTTCTTCTCGGCGTTCTGGCGCTCGCGCTTGCGGCGCTTCTCGTCGGCCTCGCGCTGCTGCTGGTAGAGCTTCCAGCCCATGTTGTAGATGTCGATGACCGAGCGGTTGGCGTCCAGGTAGAAGACCTTGTTGACCACGGTCTCGACCAGGTCGACGTCGTGGGAGATCACGACGAAGCCGCCGCGGTAGTTCTTCAGGTAGTCGCGCAGCCAGACGATCGAGTCGGCGTCGAGGTGGTTGGTCGGCTCGTCGAGGAGCAGGGTGTCGGCGTCCGAGAAGAGGATCCGGGCGAGCTCGACGCGGCGGCGCTGACCGCCGGAGAGCGTGTGCAGCGGCTGGCCGAGGACCCGGTCGGGCAGGCTCAGGGCGGCCGAGATGGTCGCGGCCTCCGACTCGGCGGCGTACCCGCCCTTGGTCAGGAACTCGGTCTCCTGGCGCTCGTACTGCTTGAGCGCCTTCTCACGGGTCGCCCCCGAGCCGGTGGCGATGCGCTCCTCGTTCATCCGCATCTTCTTGATCAGGACGTCGAGGCCGCGGGCGGACAGGATCCGGTCGCGGGCGAGCACGTCGAGATCGCCGGTGCGCGGGTCCTGCGGGAGGTAGCCGACCTCACCCGAGCGGGTGATGGAGCCGCCGGCGGGCTGGCCCTCGCCGGCCAGGCACTTGGTGAGGGTGGTCTTGCCCGCTCCGTTGCGGCCGACCAGGCCGATGCGGTCGCCCTTGGCGATGCGGAAGGAAGCGGACTCGATGAGGACGCGGGCGCCGGCGCGCAGCTCGATGCCGGTGGCGGTGATCACGGAAATACTCCAGGGCGGGGGGGACGGCGGAAGGGGGGCAGGACGCGATGCTTCGACGCCGCTAATCCGCGAGGAGATTTGCCATGGGATTCATTCTACCGGGGGTGTGCAACTGGTTATGGGGGCGTTGGCCCCCCGGGATGCCCGGGCGCGTATCAGGATGGACCGGGTGATATGCGCCGCAGGGGCGGCCACCTGGAACCGAGGGCGGTGGGGCATGCAGTTCGACGACGACGCCGATCTGGACACTTCCGAGGTCGAGGACGCGCGCGGCAGCCGCGTCCCGGGCGGGCGGGCGACCATCGGCGGCGGCATCGCGGGCCTCATCGCGCTGGTCCTCGGGCTGCTCTTCGGGGTGGGCCCGGACCAGCTGGGGCTGTCCTCCGGGAACCCGGAGCCGGTGGCGACCTCCTCCTCCGTCAGCGAGGTGCAGCAGAGCTGCAGGACCGGGCGGGACGCGAACAGCCGGGAGGACTGCCGGCTGGTCGCGGTCGTCAACAGCACCCAGGACTTCTGGAAGGACGAGTTCACCCGGCGCGGCGGCCGGTACACGCCGGCGTCCACGGTCTTCTTCACCGGCCGCGTGAACACCGGCTGCGGGACCGCCACCTCGGCGGTCGGCCCCTTCTACTGCCCCGCCGACCGGCGGGTCTACCTGGACCTGGGGTTCTTCGAAGAGCTGCGGACGAAGTTCGGCGCGAGCGGCGGTCCGTTCGCCCAGGCCTACGTCGTCGCCCACGAGTACGGGCACCACGTCCAGAACCTGACCGGAACCCTGCAGAAGGCCCAGGACGGGCGGCAGGGCGCGAACAGCAACGCGGTCAAGGTCGAGCTCCAGGCCGACTGCTACGCCGGGGTGTGGGCGCACAACGCGACGAGGACCCCGGACGGGTCCACGGGCCGGCCGCTGATCACCAGCCTGACCGACGAGGACCTCAGGGACGGCCTGGACGCGACGGCGGCCATCGGCGACGACCGGATCCAGGAGAGGTTCCAGGGTCGCGTCACCCCGGAGTCCTGGACGCACGGTTCGGCCCGGCAGCGCCAGCAGTGGTTCTACCAGGGCTACCGCACGGGCGACATGGCCCAGTGCAACACCTTCCGCTGACCGCCCTCCGGCGACCGCCCGCCCGGCCGCCCTCCGTGGCCGCCTCCCTGGCGCTGTCAGTGCCGCCTGCCATGCTGTGGCGTGGGTCACACCCACGACCACCAGAAGGAGTGATCGTCATGGCAAGCGTTCCGTCCATCTATCCGACCCTGCTCTACGCCGACGCCAAGGCGGCGATCCGGCAGCTGACGGAAGCGTTCGGATTCACCCAGGTCGCGGTGTACGAGGGTGACGACGGGGCCGTGATGCACGCCGAGCTGTCGTACGGGAACGGCGCCGTCATGCTCGGCAGCAAGGGCCGCGGCGGCGTGTTCGACAAGGTGATGGAGGGCGCCGGGCCGGCCGGGGTCTACGTCGTCGTCGACGACGTGGACGCGCACCACCGCCGGGCCGCCGAGCACGGGGCGCAGATCCTGATGGAGCCCACCGACCAGGACTACGGCTCGCGCGACTACATGGCCCGTGACGCGGAGGGCAACATCTGGAGCTTCGGGACGTACGCGCCGCAGGTCTGAGCCCGCGGCGCGCCGTCCCGCGGCGGCTACGCCCCGCCGGTGTGCACCTGGAACGCGGCCCGGCGGACCGCCTTGGCCAGGGCCGGGTCGGGGTGTGCGGCGGCCAGGGCGACCAGGACCTGGACGGTGCGCGGGTGGCCGACGGCGCGGACCTCGTCGAGCAGCCGCGGGACGGTGGTCCGGACCGCCGAGTCGAGGTGGCGCGCCAGCAGGTCCGCCTCGCCGTGGTCGGCGATGGCGGCCGCGGTGTCCACCCAGAGCCAGGTCGACTCCTCCGCGGTGAGCACGTCCTGGGCCTCGTCGGGGTCCACCCCGTCGTGCTCGGCGAGCCAGAGCAGGGCGTAGGGCCTCAGGGCGGGATCGCGGACGGCGGCGCGCACCTCGGGTTCGGCCGGGGCGCCGACCACGCGCAGGGCTTCGAAGGCCAGGCCGCGCAGCAGGGCGTCCTCGCCGCGGGCCGCGTGCAGGAGCTCGCTGACGGCGTGGCCGACGGGCCGGGCGGCGAGCCAGGCCCGGTACTCGGCGCGGGCCGGTCCCGGGGTGAGCCGGGCGCAGCCGTGCAGCATCGCCGCGGCGGACTGCTCGATGTTCCCGGCCGGGCTCTGCGCGGCGACGCAGATCTGTTCGAGCTTGACCCAGACGGCCCAGCTGCCGAGCGGGGTGAGGGCGGCCTGCGCGGGGCCGAGGGTGACGGCGTCGACGGCGGCGAGTCCGCCCAGCGCCCAGCGCAGCAGCCGGGCGAGCGGGACGGGCGCCGCGTGGCCGGCCGCCCCGGGATCGGCCGCAGGTGCGGTGGCCGTCTGGACGGGGGCGGTCTGGGCCACGGCCGCAGGTGCGGTGGCCGACGGTGCGGTGGCCGACGTTCCGTCAGCCGGCGAAGTCTCGCGCGCCGGGGCGTCATAGGGGACCTCGCACCGCTCGTCGCGCAGTTCGGTGACCCGCTGGCCGAGCAGGTCCAGCAGGTCCGGAACGGTCACGGGACCGGCGGACAGCTGGAGCAGGGAGAGCAGTTGGGGCATCGCCTCGACCACCTCGGCGACGACCGAGGGGGTGATGTCGGCGGGCGCCGGGTGGACCAGCGACCAGGCGTCGAACAGCGCCACCCAGCCGCGCAGCACGGCGGTGTCGTCGCGGTCCCAGGCCCGCAGCCGCCAGCCGGGCCGGGCTTGGCCGCCGTGCACCTCGACGAGGCCGGCGAGCCGGGCGCGGTCCCAGCCGACCCGGATCTGTCCGTGGGTCAGGTTCAGTGCGCCGGCGGCGCGTTCGACGTCGGCGGCGGGCAGTGCTCCCGCCGGGGCGGGGCGGCCTCCGTCGCCGGCGCCGAGGTTGAGTTCGGCCCAGCGGGCCAGCCGTACGGCGTCGGCCAGCGAGGCCCGGGCCCGGGTGGCGAGTTCGGCCGTGGCCGGGGTTCCTGCCGGGGGCCGGGCAGCGGGACGCGCGCGCCGGTCGGTCACCGCCTTGCGGGCCGCGGCGACGGAACGCGGGGAGACGAGTCGGAGTCTGGAGTCGCGAGCCAACTGCTCATCAGGCTTTCGGGACGTCACGGAAGCAGTCTCGCCCGTCACCGGCCGAAAGCCCAAACGGAACCAGCCATTATCAGCACTCGCCGGGGGGACATACGGGGAGAATGCCTCCTCCCCGTCCCGTCCGGCACACGGCCTTCACATAAGAGGGGTCAGGAACCGCCTCAGGGCTTCCTCGTATCCGGCCGGATCCGCGTTCCACATCGCCCCGTGCGGCGCCTCGCGGACGGTCCGCAGGGTGACCAGGTCGGGGCGTGCGGCGGCGAGCCGGCGCGAGGGCTCCCACGGGGCCAGCGTGTCGTCCGGCCCGTGGTAGATCAGCACGGGGATGCGCAGCGCGCCCGGGTCCGTGCCCGGGGGCCGGTGGTCGGCACCCAGTCCGGCCCGGCCCTCGGCGGCCCGCACCGCGAACGGCACCAGGGGGGCGGGGGTGCGGCGGGCGGCGACGAGTGCGCGCAGGGTGGTGTGCCAGTCGAGCACCGGCGAGTCCAGCACGAGTCCGGAGATCCGGTCGGCGAGGGCCGAGCGCTCGGCGGCGTGCAGGGCCATGGCGGCACCGGTGGACCAGCCGTGCAGGACGACCCGGCGGGCACCGTAGCGCAGGGCGTAGCGGATGGCGGCGTCCACGTCCCGCCATTCCGATTCGCCGAGGTGGCCGAGACCGTCCGGTGACGCCGGGGCGCCGAGGTCGCCCCGGTAGGCGAGGTCCAGGACGGGCATCCGCTGGCCGTGCAGGAAGGGCATGACCACCATCGGGTGCTCGCGGGTGGCGCCGAGCCCGTGCACGGTGATCACCCAGGTGTCGCGGGCGCCGGGCACGAACCAGGCGGGCAGCGCCCCGAGCTCGCCGGGGACGTCGACGTCGGCGTGGTCGAGCCCGAGTGCGGTGCGCGGGTTGCCCGCGTAGACCTGGGGGGTGAGGGTGACGCGCGCGCCGGGACCGAGGCTCCCGTGGGTGACGGCGAGCAGCCGGCGCACGACGGTGTCCGGGTGCTGGGCGGCGCCGTCGAGGACGGGCCCCACGGCGGCGTGCACCCCGGGGGCGGTGAGCCCGTACGTTCCCGGGCGCAGGGAGGCCAGCGAGCGGGTCAGCGTGATGCGGCCGGAGCCGGCGGCGTGGACCGTGAGTCGGGGCCCGCCGGGCAGGGGGCGGCCGGGCTCGTGCCGCAGGGCGGCGTCGGCCGCGTACCGGCCGGCCGCGACTGCGGCCGCACCGGCCCCGACGAGGGTGGTCGCGAGGGCCGCGGCCGTCGCTGTGGCGGTACGCACCGCTCCAGTGTCGGGGCGGGAGCGCGAACGGGCCACTGGAGCGGAATGCTCCGGTTGATGCCGGGCGGCGTCGGGAAGAGATCGCGAAGAGCCCCTCGCGGGTGCGGCCGGTGAGGTGATCTGGATCACTTCCGGGGCACCTCGGGGGCGGGTCCGAGGGCTTCCGCCCCCCTGCGGAGCCGTTCGTTCACCCCGCTTTGACGTGCATTAATCGGTATATCAGCCAAAAAAACCGGACGAAGGTCCCGATGGCACGACGGGCCAGTACACCGCTCCGCCCGAGCCAGTTCATCTTCCGTTCACTCAGATTGCCTACGGTCGCCGAGCCACTGACGCCAAACAGAAGCCTGGGTAAATGGAGCACATAACGCTTCTCCTCGGGATCGTGATCATCACCGCTCTCGTGTTCGACTTCACGAACGGTTTCCACGACACAGCCAACGCGATGGCCACCACCATCTCGACCGGCGCCCTCAAGCCCAAGACGGCGGTGGCCATGTCCGCCGTGCTCAACCTCGTCGGCGCGTTCATGTCCGTGGAGGTCGCCAAGACGATCTCCAAGGGCCTGATCAACGAGGAGGGCATCCAGCCAGAAGTGATCTTCGCCGCGCTGGTCGGAGCGATCCTCTGGAACCTCGTCACCTGGCTGGTCGGGCTCCCCTCCAGCTCCTCCCACGCACTGATGGGCGGCCTGATCGGCGCCGCGGTCGCCTCCGCCGGCATCGGCGCGGTCAACGGCAGCGTCGTCGTCACGAAGGTGCTGATCCCCGCGGTCGCCGCCCCGATCGTGGCCGGTGCGGCCGCGATGCTGGCCGCGAAGGTCACGTACAAGCTCGGTGGCAAGGTCGGCGGCAGGACCGCCACCAAGGGCTACCGCGCCGGGCAGATCGCCTCGGCCGGTCTCGTCTCCCTCGCGCACGGCACCAACGACGCGCAGAAGACGATGGGCATCATCACCCTGGCCCTCGTCGCGGGCGGCGCCCTGGACTCCGGCGCGAACCCGCCGGTGTGGGTCATCGTCTCCGCGGGTCTGGCCATCGCACTGGGCACCTCCCTGGGCGGCTGGCGCATCATCCGCACCCTGGGCAGCGGCCTGACCGACCTCCAGCCGCAGCAGGGCTTCGCCGCCCAGACCTCGGCCGCGAGCGTCATCCTGGCCTCCTCCACCCTCGGCTTCTCCCTCTCCACCACCCACGCGTGCTCCGGCGCCGTCATGGGTGCGGGCCTGGGCCGCAAGGGCGGTGTGGTCCGCTGGTCCACCGCCACCCGCATGTTCATCGCGTGGGGCCTGACCCTGCCGGCCGCCGCCGTCGTCGCCTCCGGCGCCGAGCTGGTCATGCGCACCGGTGACGTCGGCGTCGCCGCCGTCGCGCTCTTCCTGGTCGCCTCCTGCGTCGCCATCTGGCTCATCTCGCGCCGCCAGGTCGTCGACCACAGCAACGTCAACGGCGCGCAGGCCGCCGCGGCCGAGGAGCCGGGTGTCGTCACCACGGCCATGGCCGCCGTGACCGTCCCGCCGACCATGGCCGCCGAGGCTGCCGCCGGTACGACCGCCGCGGTGACCGACGAGGACCTGAAGGCCACCATCCCGGCCGCCGCCTCCGCGGCTCCGGCGGCCCCCGCCGCCGCGGTCTGACCCCGAGAACGACAGAGGATTCCGCAGTATGAAGATCGACTGGGCAGCACTCGGCTCCGTCTTCGGGGTCAGCCTCTCCGCCACCGTCGCGCTCGTGGCCCTGTTCACGATGGGCCTGGTGGGCCTCTCCAAGCACGAGGCCGCCACCGAGCAGGGCGGCACCGCCACCCTGGCCCGCAGCGGTGCGTACGTCTGCTTCGCGCTCGTCGCGGCGGCCGTGGTGTACGGCTTCTACCTGATCGTCGCCTGACCGGTTCGGACACGGCGTACGAAAGCTCCCTCCGGGTTTCCCGGGGGGAGCTTTCCCGTGCCCGGGAGCCGTTGCCGCGGCCTGCCCCGCCGCAGGTCAACGGCGAGTTGACGGGCCTTCGCGGTGCGTGGTGGACTGCGCGAGCCAATACGGCGGCATGGAGAGGAAGTCCGGTGCGAATCCGGCGCGGTCCCGCCACTGTCACCGGGGAGCACGCGGCGCGTGCGCCCCGGGAGCCAGGAACTCCCACCGCCGGACACGTCGAACCAGGGCGCGGACCCTGAGTGAGGACATACCTGCCACCATGCGTGCCGACCGCGTCTTCGCGTACGGCGCCACGGCGGGCCTGATCGGCGACCGGATCCTCGGTGATCCGCGCCGAGGGCACCCCGTGGCCGCCTTCGGACGAGCCGCCGCCGCCGTCGAACGCGCCCTGTGGCGCGACGACCGCGCCCGGGGCCTCGTCCACACCCTCGTGTGCGCCGGGGGCGCGGCCGCCGTCGGCGCGCTGGGCGCCCGCGCCGTGCGCTCCCGGCCCGCGGCCGCCCGTATCGCCCTGACCGCGGCGGCCACCTGGGCCGTCGTCGGCGGAACCTCGCTGGGCCGGGAGGCCCGCGCCATCGGCGGCGCGCTCGCCGCCGGGGACGCCGAGGTGGCCCGGGAGCGGCTGCCGCACCTGTGCGGGCGCGATCCGCAGGCCCTGGACGAGCAGCAGATGGCCCGCGCCGTCGTGGAGTCGGTCGCCGAGAACACCTCCGACGCCGTCGTCGGGGCCCTGGTGTGGGGCGCCGTCGCCGGGGTACCCGGACTGCTGGCGTTCCGCGCCGTGAACACCCTCGACGCGATGGTGGGCCACAGGTCGCCGCGCTACCTGCGCTACGGCTGGGCCTCCGCACGGCTCGACGACCTCGCGGGCTGGCCGGGCGCCCGGCTGACGGCACTGGCCGCCGTACTGGCCGGCCCCGACCGGCGGGGAGCCGTACGGGCCTGGCGCGCGGACGCCGCGAAGCACCCGAGCCCGAACGCCGGGCCCGTGGAGGCCTCGTTCGCCGGGGCGCTCGGTGTACGGCTGGGGGGCACCCTGGCGTACGGGGGCCGGGTCGAGCACCGGGCCGTGCTGAACGGCGACGCGGGGCGGCCGGTGGAGGTGGCGGACATCGAACGTGCGGTACGGCTGTCACGGCAGGTGACGTGGCTGGCCCTGGGGGCGTGTGTGGCACTGCGCTGTGCGGTGACCCGTGGAACTGGGAGGGGACGCCGGTGAGCGGCGGCAAGCTGGGCGGGGGACTCCTCGTCGCCGGCACGACCTCGGACGCCGGCAAGAGCGTGGTCACGGCGGGCATCTGCCGCTGGCTGGCCCGGCAGGGCGTGAAGGTGGCGCCGTTCAAGGCGCAGAACATGTCGCTGAACTCGTTCGTGACGCGCGAGGGCGCCGAGATCGGACGGGCGCAGGCGATGCAGGCCCAGGCGGCGTGCGTGGAGCCGACGGCGCTGATGAACCCCGTGCTGCTCAAGCCCGGCGGCGACCGCAGCAGCCAGGTGGTGCTGCTGGGCAGGCCGGTGGGCGAGATGAGTGCGCGCGGCTACCACGGGGGCAGGCAGGAACAGCTCCTCGGCGTCGTCACGGACTGCCTGGAGCAGCTGCGGGGCACGTATGACGCCGTGATCTGCGAGGGGGCCGGCAGTCCGGCCGAGATCAACCTGCGCCGGACCGACATCGTGAACATGGGCATCGCGCGGGCCGCGCGGTTCCCGGTCGTCGTGGTCGGGGACATCGACCGGGGCGGGGTGTTCGCGTCCTTCTTCGGGACGACGGCGCTGCTGTCCCCCGAGGACCAGTCCCTGATCGCCGGCTACATGGTGAACAAGTTCCGCGGCGACGTGTCGCTGCTGGAGCCGGGGATGGAGATGCTGCGTTCCCTCACCGGGCGGGCGACGTACGGCGTGCTCCCCTTCCGGCACGGGCTGGGCATCGACGAGGAGGACGGGCTCCGGGTCTCCCTGCGGGGCGCGGTGCGCGAGTCGGTCGTGGCCCCGCCGGTCGGCGAGGACGTGCTGCGGGTCGCGGTGTGCGCGGTGCCGCTGATGTCGAACTTCACGGACGTCGACGCGCTGGCCGCGGAGCCGGGCGTGGTGGTGCGCTTCGTGGACCGGGCCGACGAACTGGCCGACGCGGACCTGGTCGTCGTACCGGGTACGCGCGGCACGGTGAAGGCGCTGGAGTGGCTGCGGGAGCGCGGGCTGGCCGATGCGCTGCTGCGGCGGGCCGCGGAGGGCCGCCCGGTGCTGGGCATCTGCGGCGGCTTCCAGGCGCTCGGCGAGCACATCGAGGACGAGGTCGAGTCGAAGGCCGGCTCGGTGACGGGGCTCGGGCTGCTGCCGGTGCGCGTGCGGTTCGCGGTGGAGAAGACCCTGGCTCGGCCGGAGGGCACGGCGCTGGGCGAGCCGGTGACCGGCTACGAGATCCACCACGGGGTGGCCGAGGTCCTGGGCGGCGAGCCGTTCCTGGACGGCTGCCGGGTCGGGTCGGTGTGGGGCACCCACTGGCACGGCTCGCTGGAGTCGGACGGCTTCCGCCGGGCGTTCCTGCGGGAGGTCGCGGCTGCCGCCGGGCGCCGCTTCGTCCCGGCACCCGACACGTCGTTCTCCGCGCTGCGGGAGCAACAGCTGGACCTGCTCGGCGACCTGATCGAGGAGCACGCCGACACGCGCGCACTGCTGGGTCTGATCGAGGGCGGCGCCCCCGCGGGCCTGCCCTTCCTCCCCCCGGGCGCGCCGTGACGGGCCGGCCCCGCCTCCGCGCGGCGGCCGCCCCCGGCCGTACCGCACGCACGCCGGGCCGCAGCGCCCGCAGCCGTGCCCGTACCCGTATCCCTACCCGTGCACCCGAAGGAGGGGCCACCGCATGAGCACGCCCTACCCGTTCACCGCCGTGGTCGGCCAGACCGACCTGCGCCTGGCGCTGCTGCTCAACGCCGTGAGTCCCGCGGTCGGCGGCGTGCTCGTGCGCGGCGAGAAGGGGACCGCCAAGTCCACCGCCGTGCGTGCCCTGTCGGCGCTGCTGCCGCAGGTGGACGTCGTACCCGGCTGCCGGTTCTCCTGCGCGCCCGGCGCCCCGGATCCGGCCTGCCCCGACGGCCCGCACGAGCCCGGCCCCGGTTCCGCACGGCCCGCGCGCATGGTGGAGCTGCCCGTCGGCGCATCCGAGGACCGCCTCGTCGGTGCCCTCGACATCGAACGGGCCCTGGCGGAGGGCGTGAAGGCCTTCGAGCCCGGCCTGCTGGCCGACGCCCACCGCGGGATCCTGTACGTCGACGAGGTCAACCTGCTCCACGACCACCTCATCGACCTGCTGCTCGACGCCGCCGCAATGGGCGCCTCCTACGTGGAGCGCGAGGGCGTCTCCGTCCGGCACGCGGCCCGGTTCCTGCTCGTCGGCACCATGAATCCCGAAGAGGGCGAACTGCGGCCGCAGCTGCTCGACCGGTTCGGGCTGACCGTGGAGGTCGCCGCCTCCCGGGAGCCCGCGCAGCGCGTCGAGGTGGTACGCCGCAGGCTCGCGTACGAGGACGATCCCGCGGGCTTCGCGGGCCGCTGGGCCGGGGACGAGCAGGAGGTGCGCGCCCGGGTCGTGGCCGCCCGCGCCCTGCTCCCCCAGGTGGTGCTGGGTGACACCGCGCTGCTGCAGATCGCCGCCGCCTGCGCCGGGTTCGAGGTCGACGGCATGCGCGCCGACATCGTGATGGCCCGGACCGCGACGGCTCTGGCCGCCTGGGCCGGACGCACCTCCGTACGCAAGGAGGACGTCCGCCAGGCCGCCCTGCTGGCGCTCCCCCACCGGCGCCGGCGCAACCCCTTCGACGCGCCCGGCCTCGACGAGGACAAGCTCGACGAGATCCTGGACCGCTTCCCCGACGAGGAGCCGGACGACGAGCCCGACCCCGGGCCCGGGGGTCCCGAAGACGGCCCCGAAGACGACGGCCCCGACGGCGGGGGCGGCGGGGTCCCGCCGCAGAGCGGACCCGAGGCACCCGAAGCGCCGCGGTCCCCTGAGGCCCCCGGAGCGCAGGACGACCCGGCCCCCTCGGCCCCGGACGCACCGGAGGCCCCGGAGCGGCAGCCCGCCTCCCAGGACGGGGCGGCGCCCGAGCAGGCCGCCGTACGGGCCGCCGAGCCGTTCCGGACCAAGGTGCTCAGCGTGCCGGGCCTCGGCGAGGGCGCGTCCGGGCGTCGTTCGCGCGCCCGGACCGCGCACGGCCGGACCACCGGCTCCCAGCGCCCCCGCGGCCAGCTGACGAAACTGCACCTCGCGGCGACCGTCCAGGCCGCCGCCCCGCACCAGAGGGCGCGCGGGCGGGCCGGGCGCGGTCTGGTGATCCGCAAGGACGACCTGCGCCAGGCCACCCGGGAGGGCCGCGAGGGCAACCTGGTCCTGTTCGTGGTCGACGCGTCCGGCTCGATGGCCGCCCGGCAGCGCATGAGCGCGGTCAAGGGCGCGGTGCTCTCGCTGCTGCTGGACGCCTACCAGCGCCGTGACAAGGTCGGCCTGATCACCTTCCGGGGCGCGGCCGCCGAGCTGGCGCTGCCGCCCACCTCCTCGGTGGACGCGGCCGCGGCCCGGCTTGAGCAGCTGCCGACGGGCGGGCGCACCCCGCTCGCCGCCGGCCTGCTCAAGGCCCACGAGGTGCTGCGGATCGAGCGGCTGCGCGATCCCAGCCGCCGTCCGCTGCTCGTGGTCGTCACCGACGGGCGGGCGACCTCCGCCGGTTCGGCCTCCGCGGCCGGTTCCGCCGGCGGCCGGGCGGACGGCTCGCCGCGCGAGCTGGCCGGGCGCAGCGCCCGGCTGCTCCAGGCGCAGGGCGTCGCGTCCGTGGTCGTGGACTGCGAGTCGGGGCCGGTCCGGCTGGGGCTGGCCGGCGTACTGGCCGCTGACCTCGGCGGGCCCGCCGTCACGCTGGACGGGCTGCGGGCCGATTCGCTGGCCGGGCTCGTGAAGAACGTACGTACCGCAGGAACTTCCCCGTCTCACCACACCGCCAGGAGGGCCGCGTAATGCCGCAGGGACAGCCGACCGTCGTTCCGGACGACGGACTCACGACGCGCCAGCGCCGCAACCGCCCGCTCGTCTTCGTCCACACCGGCCCGGGCAAGGGCAAGTCGACGGCGGCCTTCGGGCTGGCGCTGCGCGCCTGGAACCAGGGCTGGCCGATCGGGGTGTTCCAGTTCGTCAAGTCGGCGAAGTGGAAGGTCG
This sequence comes from Streptomyces sp. NPDC086989, assembly GCF_044745505.1. NCBI lineage: Bacteria > Bacillati > Actinomycetota > Actinomycetes > Kitasatosporales > Streptomycetaceae > Streptomyces > Streptomyces sp. NPDC086989. Next base: position 577,512 of record NZ_JBIVAL010000004.1, on the reverse strand, counting down.
GCGAGGAGAACGCGCTCAAGGTGCTCGGCGCCTCCGGCGAGGGCGGCTCCGTCGTCTGGCACAAGATGGGCGAGGGCTGGTCCTGGGTCCAGCGGGACGCGCAGCTCGACAACGAGCAGGCGGCCAAGGAGGGCTGGGAGCAGGTCAAGCGCGACCTGGCCGCCGAGACGCACAAGCTGTACGTCCTCGACGAGTTCGCGTACCCGATGCACTGGGGCTGGATCGACGTCGACGAGGTCATCGAGGTGCTCCGCAACCGTCCCGGTACCCAGCACGTGGTGATCACCGGACGCAACGCCCCCGAGAAGCTGGTGGAGTTCGCGGACCTGGTGACCGAGATGACCAAGGTCAAGCATCCGATGGACGCCGGCCAGAAGGGCCAGAAGGGCATCGAGTGGTGAGGTCGCAGCACGTTCCGCGCCTGGTCGTCGCCGCGCCGTCCTCCGGCAGCGGCAAGACCACGGTCGCGACGGGCCTGATGGCGGCCTTCTCGGAGCGCGGCCTCGCCGTGTCCCCGCACAAGGCCGGGCCCGACTACATCGACCCGGGCTACCACGCGCTGGCCACGGGCCGGCCGGGGCGCAACCTGGACGCGTTCATGTGCGGGCCGGAGCTGGTGGCCCCGCTGTTCGCGCACGGGGCCGCCGGGTGTGACCTGGCGGTCGTCGAGGGCGTGATGGGCCTCTACGACGGGGCCGCGGGGCGGGGTGAGCTGGCGTCGACGGCGCAGGTCGCGAAGTTGCTGCGGGCGCCGGTGGTGCTGGTGGTCGACGCCTCCTCGCAGTCGCGGTCGGTGGCGGCGCTGGTGCACGGGTTCGCGTCGTTCGACCCGCAGGTGCGCCTGGGCGGCGTGATCCTGAACAAGGTGGGCTCCGACCGGCACGAGGCGATGCTGCGGGAGGCGCTGGAGGAGGCCGGGATGCCGGTCCTCGGTGTGCTCCGGCGGGCTCCGCAGGTGGCTGCGCCCTCGCGGCACCTGGGACTGGTCCCGGTGGCCGAGCGGCGGTCGGACGCGCTGTCCTCCGTCGCCGCGCTGGCGGAGCAGGTCCGGGCGGGCTGCGACCTGGACGCCCTGATGGCCCTGGCCCGAACGGCACCGCCGCTGGACTGCGAGGCGTGGTCTGCGGAGGGTCCCGGGACGCCGGACGGGCCGGGGCAGGGCACCGGCGCCGGCGCCCCCGCGGTCGTGGGCGGAGCCACCGGCGGACGGCCGGTGGTCGCGGTCGCCGGCGGGGCCGCGTTCACGTTCTCCTACGCCGAGCACGCGGAGCTGCTCACCGCGGCCGGGGCGGAGGTCGTCACCTTCGACCCCCTGCGGGACGAGGCGCTGCCCGACGGCACCGCCGGCCTGGTGATCGGCGGCGGATTCCCGGAGGTGTACGCGCCCGAACTGTCCGCCAACGAACCGCTGCGGGCGGCCGTGGCCGCCTTCGCCGCGGCCGGCGGCCCGGTCGCCGCCGAGTGCGCCGGGCTGCTGTACCTCGCGCGGTCGCTGGACGGGAAGCCCATGTGCGGGGTCCTGGACGCCGACGCGCGGATGTCGGAGCGCCTGACCCTGGGCTACCGCGAGGCCGTCGCGGTGTCCGACAGCGCCCTCGCCGCCACCGGTACCCGGCTGCGCGGCCACGAGTTCCACCGCACGGTGATCGAGCCCGGCGCCAGCGCCGCCCCGGCCTGGGGGTTCACGCACCCCGAACGCCGCGTCGAGGGCTTCGTACAGCGGGGTGTGCACGCCAGCTACCTGCACACGCACTGGGCGGCGGAGCCCTCCGTGGCCCGGCGTTTCGCGCAAGCGGCGGCAGCGCACCGGTGACATCAGTCCGCGAGGCCCACCACCAGCCAGATCCCGGCCACCCCGCCCACCGTGCACATCAGCGTGGACAGGGCGGGGTGCTTGTGGTGCGCCTCGGGCAGGATCTCGGCGGCCGCGAGGTACAGCAGGGCGCCGCCGAAGAAGCCGAGGTACGCCCCGAGAGGTTCCTCCGGAAGGGTGAACAGCGCGGTGGACGCCGCGCCCAGCACGGGGGCCACCGCGTCCGCGAAGAGCATCATCAACGCCTTGCGGCGGGCGTTGCCGTACAGCCGGGTGAGCGTGTACGTGTTGAACCCGTCGGCGAAGTCGTGCGTGATGACGGCCAGCGACACGGCCACGCCCATCCCGCCGCCGACCTGGAAGGCCGCGCCCAGGGCGACGCCGTCGGCGAAGCTGTGGCCGACCATCGCCGCAGCGGCCGTCAGCCCGACCTCGGGGACGCGGCCGCCGTTCTCGGCGCCGTGCGCGGCCTGTCGTACCGCCAGCAGGCGTTCCACGACGTGCGCGACGAGGAACCCGGCCACGAAGAGCAGCAGGGCGAGCGGAACGCCGAACACCTCACGGCCGGCCGCGCGCAGCGACTCCGGCAGCAGGTCGAGGCCCACGACGCCGAGCATCATCCCGCCGGCCAGGCCCAGCACGAGGTGGCGGCGGTCGGTGACGCGCTGCGCCGTCCATCCGCCCGCCAGGGTCATCAGGAACGCGCCCAACGCCACGATCACGGCCATGTGCCCCTGAATACCGACTCCTCGCCTCGTGTGCACGTGCGCGCGCGGGCGGCGGGTCACGAACCATTGACGACTACGGAGGGGGCATGAACCCGGTGGGCGAGTACGCGACGCAGCTGGTGGTCGGGGTCGGCGGACGCGCGGGGGTGTCCGTGGCGGAGGTCTGCGCCCTGGTCGAGGAGACGCTGCGGGGGGCCGGGCTGGCCGCGGGGTCGGTGAAGGCGCTGGCCACGGTGGAGTCGAAGGCCCGCGAGGCGGGGATCGCGGGTGCGGCGGAACGTTTCGGCGTGCCGCTGCTGAGCTATCCCGCCGAGGAGCTGGCGGGCGTCCGCGTTCCGCACCCCTCCGATGCGGTGCGCGACGCCACCGGGACCTCCTCGGTGGCGGAGGCCGCGGCGCTCGCGGGCGGCGGGGAGCTGCTCGTCCCGAAGCGGCGCTCGGTGGCGGCGACCTGTGCCGTGGCCACCGCGCAGGCGCACGACCTGCGCCACCACGGGGACGCGGAGGTGCGCGGCGACGGCGGCGCGCTGGTCGACCTCGCGGTGAACGTACGGGCGCACACCCCGCCCGAGTGGCTCAGGCAGCGCATCGCGGCTTCGCTCGACGGTCTTTCCGCATATCCCGACGGGCGGGCCGCCCGCGCGGCGGTGGCGGCTCGGCACGGGCTGCCCGCCGAGCGGGTGCTGTTGACGTCCGGGGCCGCGGAGGCGTTCGTGCTGATCGCGCGGGCCCTGGGCGCGCAGCACCCGGTGGTCGTGCACCCGCAGTTCACGGAGCCGGAGGCCGCCCTGCGCGACGCGGGGCGCACGGTGGAGCGGGTGGTGCTGCGGGCGGCGGACGGGTTCCGGCTGGATCCGGCGGCGGTGCCGGAGGAAGCGGACCTGGTGGTGGTGGGCAACCCGACCAACCCGACGTCCGTCCTGCACCCGGCGCAGGCGCTGGCCGCGCTGGCCCGGCCGGGCCGCCTCCTGGTCGTGGACGAGGCGTTCATGGACGCGGTGCCGGGCGAGCGGGAGGCGCTGGCCGGGCGGACGGACCTGCCGGGTCTGGTGGTGCTGCGCAGCCTGACCAAGACGTGGGGCCTCGCGGGGCTGCGGATCGGCTACGTGCTGGCCGAGCCCGAGGTGATCGCGAAGTTGGCGGCGGCGCAGCCGCTGTGGCCGGTGTCGACGCCGGCGCTGGTGGCGGCGGAGGCCTGTGTGACCCCGGCGGCGCTGGCGGAGGCGGAGGCCGCGGCCCGGCAGATCGCGGTGGACCGGGAGCACCTGCTGGCGGGACTCGCGGAGTTCGAGGAGATCTCGGTGTCGGGGGTGGCGGCGGGGCCGTTCGTCCTGATCCGGGTGGAGGGCGCCGCGGAGGTCCGCACGCGGCTGCGCGCGCTCGGTTTCGCGGTCCGCCGCGGGGACACCTTCCCGGGCCTGGACGACTCCTGGCTCCGCCTGGCGGTCCGGGACCGGGCGACGACGGGGCGTCTGCTCCAGGCCCTCGACCACGCGCTGGCGCTGACCGCACGCTGACCTCCTGCGGCCCGCGACGCCGGCGGAGATCCGGAGGCCCAGGCTCCGTTGGCGGGGCGGGCCGGGGTAGGCGATGATCACGGCAACAGCGGGGAACCGGGGGGTCGGGAGTGAACACGAAGGTGAAGACGGGCCTGGCGGCGGTCGCGGTGGCGGCCGTCGCCGGCGGGATCCTGGCCCTGCCGAGCCTGCTCGACCACGGCAAGGACGCCGGCGAGCAACGGCTCGGGGCCGAGCCCGGCCGGGGCAGGGCGAGCGCGGGCCGGGCGAGTCCGACGACGCCCGCCGGCGCCAAGCCGTTCACGCTGGTGGCGACCGGCGACATCATCCCGTACCCGTCGATCGTCCAGCGGGCGGCGGACGACGCGCAGGGCAGCGGCCAGAGCCACGACTTCCGCAAGATATTCGCGGGGGTCAAGCCCCTGGTGGCCGCCGCCGACCTGGCGATATGCCACCACGAGATACCGTACGGCCGGCCCGGCGGCCCCTACACCGGATATCCCGCGTTCAAGGCCCCGCACCAGCTGGCCGACGCCCTGAAGGACGCCGGGTACGACAGCTGCTCGACGGGATCGAACCACACCCTGGACGACGGTTACGACGGCCTCGTCCGCACCCTGGAGCACCTGGACCGGGTCGGCATCAAGCACGTCGGCTCGGCCCGCAGCGCCGAGGAGGCCAAGGCCCCGGCGGTGCTCTCGGCCGGCGGGGCCAAGGTCGCCCAGCTGGACTACACGTACGGGACGAACGGCGTCCCGGTCCCGGCCGGCAAGCCCTGGTCCGTGAACCTGCTGGACCAGAACCGGATCATCGCCGACGCCCGCGCGGCCCGGGCGGCAGGAGCGAACGTCGTCGTCCTCAGCGTCCACTGGGGCACCGAGTGGCAGACGGCCCCGGACAAGCAGCAGCTCGAACTGGCCCAGGCGCTCACGGCCTCGCGCGGCCCGGACGGGCTCCCCGACATCGACCTGATCCTGGGCACGCACAACCACGTGCCGCAGCCCTACGAGAAGATCAACGGAACCTGGGTCGTGTTCGGCATGGGCGACCAGGTCGCCAGCTTCTACGAGGCCGACAAGGCGCGCGGCAACATGTCCTCGATCCCGCGCTTCACGTTCGCCCCGGCGGCCGCCCACCCCGGCCGCTGGGAGGTGACCAAGGCCGAGTACCTCACGCAGTACTCGGACATGGACCCGCCGTTCCGCGTCGTCTGCACCTCCTGCGCCCCCTCCGACGCGGGGCTCGGCGCCGCCAGGCAGTCCGCGTACTCCGCCGTCGACAAGCAGGTCAGCGCCGCGGTGCTGTCGCGCGGGGCCGACAAGCAGGGGCTGGTGCACGCCACCCGCTGACCCGCGGGCCCGTCAGGAGGTGCGGCCGCGCCGGGTCACGACGAGGGCGGTCACGCCGATGCCGAGCAGGACCAGCGCACCTCCGGCGACGTACGGGGCCGGCGAACCGCCGCCGGTCTCGGCCAGGTTGGCGTCGGTGGTGATCCCGGCCCCGGTCCCCGAGGCCGCGCTCTGCGGCTTGACGTCGGGCCGGTCCGCCGGCTGCGGGGCCGGCCCGGCCGGGGTTTCGCAGTGCGCCTCGGCGAGCACGACCTCGCCGTCGACCTGCGCCACGTTCAGGTCCAGCGGGTTCACGGACACCTTCAGCCGCAGTGCGGCCGCGGCGGCCGTGGTGGAGGTGGTGGAGGTGCCGGAGAGCTCCAGGCCGACCGAGCCGACCTTGGGGACCTCGATCCTGGTCGGGCCGCCGGCCGAGAGGGTGACCTTCTTGCCGAGGACGGTCACCGCGCCCAGCACGTTCGCGTTGGCCACGGGCTTCCTGCCGACCTCGCACAGGGCCTTGGACGTGACCTTCTCCACCTGGATCAGGGAGAGCAGCGGCAGCCCCGGCACGTGCACCTCGGCGTTGGCCAGGTTGGCCTCCGCCTCGGCGCGGTTCTTGTCCGCGGTGGCCTTGGAGGTGGCCACGTCGGCGCGCAGCACGCTCACCGGCTGCCCGCCCTCGACCCCGTCGAGGGTCACGGAGAGGGCGGTCTTCTGGGCCGTCGCGGGCGCGCTGACCTCGTTGAGGGTGGTCTTCAGCGGCACGTCGACGGTCTTGTTGAGCAGGCCCACGTCCAGTCCGGCGCGCAGGACGACCGCACCGGCCGTGCCCTCGCCGCCGCCGGCCGAGCCGGCGCCCGTGGTGGCGACGGCGGGCGGGGCGGTGAGCAGGGCGACCGCTCCCGTCGCGAGCAGGACGGCTGCGGGCATGCGGAAGGTGTTGCTGTTCAAGGTGGTGGAACCCCCGGGGAGATGGGAGCCGCCGCGCCGCCAATGGGGGACATCGCGCGCCGACGGCCTCTGACCCTGGGAATTTTTACGCACGGAGAGTGAACGGGCCGCGACCCCCGGTGAGTTCACCCCAATGGGTGGTTTCCGTGCATGTATTCGATGCACTGTGCATCACAGGGAACGGGAGTTCTTTTCCGCCACAGAGCGGAAGGGAATACGCCGACGCCAGTGACCCGGGCGGCCGTTCACAACGACCGCCCGGGCACCGGCGTCACGCGGGGCGTCAACAGAGCACCAACCCGGCGCTCAGGCGCGGACCTTGCCGTCCACGACCACGCGCCGCGGCTGCGCCAGCGCCCGGACGTCGGCCCGCGGGTCGGCGTCGTAGACCACCAGGTCCGCCGGCGCCCCCTCGGTCAGGCCCGGTCTGCCGAGCCACTCGCGTGCCGCCCACGTCGTCGCCGAGAGGGCCTCCAGGGCCGGGATCCCGGCGCGCACCAACTCCGCGACCTCCGCCGCGACCAGGCCGTGCGGCAGCGAACCCCCGGCGTCGGTGCCGACGTACACTCCGATGCCCGCGTCGTAGGCGGCCCGTACGGTGTCGTACCGGCGCTCGTGCAACCGCCTCATGTGCGCCGACCAGCGCGGGAACTTCGCCTCGCCGCCCGCCGCCATCTTCGGGAACGTCGCGATGTTCACGAGCGTCGGGACGATCGCCACCCCGCGCTCCGCGAACAGCGGGATGGTGTCCTCCGTGAGCCCGGTGGCGTGCTCGATGCAGTCGATGCCCGCCTCGACCAGGTCGCGCAGCGAGTCCTCCGCGAAACAGTGCGCGGTGACCCGGGCGCCGAGCCGGTGCGCCTCGGCGATGGCCGCCTCGACCTGCGCCCGCGGCCAGCAGGGAGCCAGGTCCCCGACCTCGCGGTCGATCCAGTCCCCCACCAGCTTCACCCAGCCGTCGCCGCGCCGCGCCTCGCGGCCCACGTACGCGACGAGGTCGGACGGCTCGATCTCGTGGGCGAAGTTGCGGATGTAGCGGCGTGGCCGGGCGATGTGCCGGCCGGCCCGGATGATCTTCGGAAGGTCCTCGCGGTCGTCGATCCAGCGGGTGTCGGAGGGGGATCCGGCATCGCGGATGAGCAGGGTGCCGGCGTCCCGGTCGGTCAGGGCCTGGCGTTCCGCGGTCTCCGCGTCGACCGGGCCGTGGGCGTCCAGGCCCACGTGGCAGTGCGCGTCGACCAGCCCGGGCAGCACCCAGCCGGCCACGGTGGTGATCTCGTGGGCCCCGCGCGGGCGTTCGTACGAGATCCGGCCGCCGACCACCCAGAGTTCGTCGCGCGCGTCGTCGGGTCCGACGAGCACACGCCCCTTCACATGCAGCACGTCATCGGTCATGTCCCGCACTGTACGTGCGGCCTCGGTACGCTCGTACGGGTAGACCCCGGGACGACCCCGGACGCAGCGGACGAAGAGAGAGCACCACCGTGACCCACCCCCTCCTGGACCTTCCGCCGCTCACCGCGGAACGCTTCGCGTCGATCGAGCAGGGGGTCGCGGACCTCCTCTCCACCCGCCAGGACGTGGTGATCACCCAGGGCGAGGCGCTGCTGCCCCTGGAGGGCTGCATCCGCTCGGGTGCCCGCCCCGGTTCGACGGCACTGAACGTCGTGACCGGCCCGTACGGGACCACCTTCGGCAACTGGCTGCGCGACGCCGGGGCCCGGGTGGTGGACCTGGCGGTGCCGTTCGACACGGCGGTGACCGCTGAGCAGGTGGCCGAGGCCCTGTCCGCGCACCCGGAGATCGACTTCGTCTCGCTGGTGCACGCGGAGGCGGCGACCGGAAACACCAACCCGGTCGCGGAGATCGGCGAGGCCGTACGGGCCCACGGCGCGCTGTTCATGCTGGACGCGGTGGCGTCGGTGGGCGCGGAGGCGCTGCTGCCGGACGCGTGGGGCGTGGACCTGTGCGTGATCGGCGCCCAGAAGGCGATGGGCGGCCCGGCGGGGGTCTCGGCGGTCTCGGTCTCGGAGCGGGCGTGGGCCCGGTTCGCGGACAACCCGGCCGCGCCGCGCCGCTCGTACCTCTCCCTCCTGGACTGGAAGGAACGCTGGATCGACGCGGGCCGCACGGCGCTCCCGCACGCCCCGGCGCAGCTGGAGATGCTGGCGCTGGAAGCCTGCATGGACCGGATCGCGGCCGAGGGCCTGACCGCGGTGACGGCCCGTCACGCGGCCGCCGCGGCGGCGACCCGGGCGGGCGCGGTGGCCCTGGGTATCGCCCCGTACGTCGGCCGGGATGCGGAGGCGGCCCCGGTGGCCACCACGCTGCGGGTGCCGGAGGCCTCGCTGGTGGTGGCCAAGGCCCTGGCCGCCGCCCCGGCGGCGCCGCTCGCGGCGGGCGGCGGCGCGCTGGCGCGGGAGATGGTCCGGGTCAACCACTACGGCCAGGCCGCGACGCTGCAGTCGGTCCTGGGCTCGCTGACGGCCCTGTCGGCCGCCCTCCCGTCGGCCCCGGACCCGGCGCCGGCCCTGTCGGCGGCCGAATCCGCCTGGACGGAAGCCCTCCACTAGCCCGCCACCGGCACGGGGCCAGCTGGCGGGGCCGGCGGAGCCCCGGATCCCGGCGGGGGCCGGGGCCTACGGGAGTTCCGGCGACGGGGCCTGGGGATTCCCGGGGGGCCTGGGGATCCGACCGACGGTGCCCCAGATCCCGGGGCGGTGCCGGCCGGCGGGGCCGACGGAGCCCGGAGCCGGGGGGCGGGGCCTGAGATCCTGCCGACGGCTCCGGATCCCGGGCACGGGCCGCCCGGCGGGGCCAGCGGAGCCCCGGATCCCGGCGGGGGCCGGGGCCCTCGGGAGTTCCGGCGACGGGGCCTGGGGAATTCCGGGGGCGGGACCTGGGGATCCGACCGACGGGGCCCCAGATCCCGGGGCGGTGCCGGCCGACGGAGCCGGGGGGCGGGGCCTGAGATCCGGCCGGCGGGGCTCCGGATCCCGGACACAGGCCCCGTCGGCGGAGCCGACGGAGCCCCGGATCCCCGGGGGAGGCGGGGGCCTACAGGAAGTCCCGGCGACGGGCCTGGGCATCCCGGGGGCGAAGCCTGGAGATCCGGCCGACGGGGCCCCGGCCCCGGCGGCAGCCCTGTCGGCAGCCGAATCCGCCCCGCCGCAAGGCCTCCACCAGGCCGCTTCCGGGCGCGGGGCCGCCCGGCAGGGCTGACGGAGCCCCGGATCCCGGGGGCGGGGCCTGCGGGAGCCGCGGACGAGGCCTGCGGGAGCCGCGGACGAGGCCTGGGGATCCAATCGACGGGGTCCCGGATCGCGGGGCGGGGCCTGCGGGAGCCGGGGGCGGGGCTGGCGGGATCCCGGGGCGGGTCAGGCCTGGGGGGTCGGGCAGGCGCCGGCGGGGTCGCAGGCGTCGGCCGCCGCGGGCTCCGCGACCTCGCGGCCCTGCCACGCCTGCTCCAGCGCCCGAGTGAACACCTCGGCGGGCTGCCCGCCGGAGATCCCGTAGCGGCGGTCCAGCACGAAGAACGGCACGGCGTTGGCGCCGAGCTCCGCCGCCTCGCGCTCGTCCGCCCGCACCTCGGCGGCGTACGCCGAGTCGTCCGCGAGGACGGCGCGCGCCTCCGCCTCGTCCAGCCCGGCCTCCACCGCGAGCGCGACGAGGACTTCGGCGTCGAAGACGGACCGCTCCTCGGCGAAGTTCGCCCGGTAGGCGAGGTCGAGCAGCTCCTCCTGGCGGCCGCGGGCGGCCGCCAGGTGCAGCAGGCGGTGGATGTCGAAGGTGTTTCCGTGGTCACGGCCGTCGGTGCGGTAGGTCAGCCCCTCGGCGCGGGCGCTCGCGGCGACGTGCTCCTCCATGCCGCGCGCCTCGTCCAGGGTCCGGCCGTACTTCTCGGCCAGCATCTCCAGGACCGGCGCCGTCGTGCCCTTGGGGCTGTTCGGGTCGAGCTCGAAGGACCGGAAGACGACCTCCACCTCGTCGCGGTGCGCGAACTCGGCCAGCCCCTTCGTGAAACGGGCCTTGCCGATGTAGCACCAGGGGCAGGCGATGTCGCTCCAGATCTCGACGCGCATGATCCTTCTTCTCTCCTTGTTTCCGGGACGTGGTTCCGGGCCGGGTTTCCGGGACGGGACGGTTTCGCCTTCAACCACCGGCCGGAGCGTCTCATTCCCCGAGGCTGAGCCAGAGCGTGAGGTGGGAGCCGGAGCGGAGGGGGCCCGACGGGGCCGGGCGCCAGCCCTGGCGGGCGTAGAAGGCCTGGGCCCGCAGGTTGTGTTCGTAGACCTCCAGGCGGACCCTGCCCACACCGGCGCGCCGCCAGGCGTCGACGCAGGCGGCGTGCAGGGCTGCGCCGGTGCCGCGGCGCCAGTGGACCGGGTCGACGTGCAGCTGGGTGAGGGTGGTCTCGCCGTCCACTGTGCGGAAGGCCGCCACGCCCATCAGCTCCCCGTCCTGCTCCGCGCACAGCACGCCGCCGTCGGTCGTGGCCCGGGCGACGGCCCGGGACCAGCCCTCACGGGCGGCATGGGCCTGTCCGGGGACGCGGCCGCGGTAGTACGTGGACCGGGCCCGGGCGTGGAGGGCCGCTATGGCGTCGAGGTCTGCGGGTTGCGCGGGCCTGATCATGGACAGGGAAACGCGCCGGGAACCGTGTGGGTTCCCGGCGCGTCATGCCGCGATCGGCACGGCTACTTCTTCAGCCACGCCGCCATCATCTTCTGGGCGATGGGAGCGGCGAGCTTGCCGCCGCCGATCTCGGAGCGGTCGGTGTCGGAGTTCTCGATCACCACGGCAACCGCGATCTGCTTGCCGCCCGCCTTGCCGTACGAGGTGAACCAGGCCAGCGGCGGCAGGCTGTTGTTCACGCCGCGCTGCGCGGTACCGGTCTTGCCGCCCACCTCGGCGCCCGCCACCTGCGCGGGCTTGCCGCCGCCCTCGGTCGCGACCGTCCGCATGGCGTCCTGGAGCATCGAGGCGGTCTTGGCCTCCATGACCTGCTCGGACTTCGGGTTCTTGAAGCTCTCCAGCACGTTGCCGTTCGCGTCGGTGACCTCGGACACCGAGTGCGGGGCGACGAGCTTGCCGCCGTTCTCGATCGCGGCGGTCACCATCGCCATCTGGAGCGGGGTGGCCTGCACGTCGAACTGGCCGATACCCGTCTGCGCGACCTGGTCGACCGACATCTTCTTCGTCGGGTACTTGCTCGCGGGGCGGGCGGTGACGGGCGTCGCCGTCTCCGTGTTGAAGCCGAGCTTCTCGGCCATCGCCCGCATCTTGTCCTGGCCGAGCTTGTGCGCGAGCTCCGCGAACACGTTGTTGCAGGACAGCCTCAGGGCGGTGCGCGGCGAGGCGTTGTTGCAGGCCGCGGACCCCGCCTCGCTGGGCAGCAGGGTCCGGGTGCCGGGGATGGTGTACGGGTCCGGGGTGCCGGTCGGTGTGTCCAGGTTGGTGACCAGGCCGTTCTCGATGGCCGCTGCCAGGGTGACCAGCTTGAAGGTGGAGCCGGGCGCCTGCGGCTTGCGCAGGGCCACGTTCTCCATGGCCTTCCCGTTGTCCTGGATCAGCTTCGCCCAGGCGTCCTTGTCGTTGGCACCCGTGATGGTGCCAGGATCGAAGGAGGGGTTGTTCACGATGGCGAGGATCTCGCCGGTCGCCGGGTCGATGGCGACGGCGGAGCCCTGCTTGCCCTGGAGCGCGTCGTACGCGGCCTTCTGCACGCCCTTGTCGATGGTCGTCAGCACGTCACCCGGCGAGGCCCGCTTGTTGGTGAGCATGTCCATCACGGTCTTGAGCCGGTCGTCGGACCCGTTGAGGATCTTCTTGTAGACGCCTTCCAGCATGCTCGTGCCGAAGGCCTGGGAGCTGTAGCCGGTGATCGGCGCGTAGAGCGGACCGTCGACGTACGTGCGCTTGTAGCCGAAGTCCTTTCCGTCCGTCTTCTGCGAGCCGGTGATCGCCTCCCCGCCCACGATGATGTTGCCCAGCGGGTTCTCGTACTGCCCGATGAGGTTCCGCCGGTTGTTCTCGTTGTCTGCGAGCGCCTGGCCTTGGTAGGCCTGCACCCAGGTGACCCGCACCAGAAGGGCAAGCACCAGGAGCAGACAGAAGACCGACGCACGCCTGATCGTCTTGTTCATCCCCCACAAGGACGTACCAGGGCTCCCGTACGTTCCGCTCTGCCCCGATTGTGGCGGGGTTCTCAGCCTTTCTTCATGAAGCCGCCCTCGTACGCCGCGATCACGGCCTGGGTGCGGTCGCGCGAGCCGGTCTTGGACAGGACCGCGGCGACGTGCGATTTGACCGTCTGGGGACCGACGCCGAGGCGCTCGCTGATCTCGTGGTTGGACAGTCCGGTGGCCATCAGGCGCAGTACGTCGGCCTCCCGGTCGGTGAGCCGTGCCACCCAGGCGGCGGGACCCGTGGCACCGGGCGCGTGGGACGCGGCGAGGGAGCGGACGGCCGCCGGGAAGAGGAGGCAGTCGCCGCGGGCGACGAGGCGGACCGCGCCGATCAGCTCGTCGGGGTCGGCGCGCTTCAGGAGGAACCCGGCGGCGCCCGCGCGCAGCGCGTCGTAGACGTACGCGTCGTTCTCGAAGGTGGTCACGACCACGATCCGGGGCGGCTCGGCCATGCCGGCGATGATCTGCTCGGTGGCCCGGATGCCGTCGATCTCGGGCATCCTGACGTCCATCAGCACGACGTCGGGGGCCAGGGAGCGGACCAGCGGGACGGCCTCGGAACCGGAGGCCGCCTCACCGACGACCTCCAGGTCGGGTTCGGCTTCGAGGATGACCCGCAGGGCGGTACGGACCATGCGCTCGTCGTCGGCGAGCACGATGCGCAGCGGCGGCCGTCCCGCGGCGGTCATCGGGACCCTCCGCCGAGCGGGAGGACGGCCCGCAGCCGCCACAGCCCCCGGTGCGGGCCGGCTTCGACGTGCCCGCCGAGCAGGGTGGCCCGCTCGGCGGCGCCCTGCAGCCCGCGGCCCCCGGTGGTGCGGGGTTCGTGCCCGTCGGCGGGGCCCGGTGGACGGGTCGGTGGATTGGTCATGGTGATCTCCAGTTCGCGGTCGGTCCTGCCGGTGCCGTCCCTCTCGTCCCGTACGGCGATCCACAGCTCGACGGGACCCTTTCCGTGGCGCAGGGCGTTGCTCAGGCCCTCCTGGACGATCCGGTACGCCTCGCGGGAGGCGATCGCCGGGAGCCGGGCCCAGTTCCCGGCCGGTCCGGGTTCCTGGTGGGCGGTGACGGCGGTCCCGGCGGCCCGGGTGCGGGCCAGCAGTCCGTCGAGGTCGGCGGCGAGGGTCGGGGCCGGCGCCGCGTCGGGACGGGCCGGGTCGCCGTCCCGCAGCAGGCCCAGGACGGCGTCGAGCTCGCCCACCGTCCTGCGGGTGGTGTCCTCGATCGCCGCGAGCGCCTCCCGTACGAACGCGGGGTCGCTGTCGAGCACCCGCCGGGCGGCGACCGCCTGGAGGGTGACGGCGCTCAGGGCGTGCCCGACCGCGTCGTGCAGCTCCCGGGCCAGCCGGTTGCGCACGGCCAGGTCGGCGGCCCGCTCCTCGGCCGCGGCCAGCCGGTCCGCCCCGGTCGGCCCGAGCAGGACGGGTGCCGTCCGGGCCAGCAGCGCCCCGGCCCCGGCGGCGCACAGGACGAGCCCTCCCAGCAGCCCGGTCCCGAGCAGCGGGGCGAGGTACGGCGCCGCGCCGGCATTGAACCAGCCCAGCCCCAGGGGCGTCTCCCGCAGCCTGCTCACGAACGGCAGCACGATCAGCACCACCGCCATGGGCGGGACCGCGAGGCTCATCCCGCTGATCGCCGCGCCGACCCCGAGATGCAGGGTCCACCAGGCCGAGGTCCGCCCCCGGGCCGCCCAGGACCGGGCCGGGCCCTCGGCCAGCCGCTCTCCCGGAATCCCGCACAGGGCCCGTACCGCGCCCGCCGACATCGGCCGGACCAGCCCGAACACGCCCGTCACGGCGGCCAATGGCAGGGCCAGCCCGTACGAGGCGAGGGTCAGCGGGGTGGAGCCGAAGACGTTGCCCCGGCCGGACCAGACGCCGACCACCACCTCGGCGAGGAGGAAGTACGGCATCAGCAGGGCCCCGCCGAGGATCAGGTGCACCCAGCGCAGCCCGGCCCGCGCCCACGGCACCCGGCCCGACCGGGCCCCCGTACCCGTACGCGTCGCCATGCCCCTGCCCCCCGGCATCCCGCGGCCCTTCACCGTGACCGCCGCCCCCGCTGTGTCCCCACCCCTGCCGCCCGCCGCGCTCCGCGTCACCCGGTGCGGCGGCGTGCCGCGAGGAACCGGGTCAGCACGGCCGCGGCGAGCAGTCCGGTGATCGTTTGCCCAGCGTAGGTCAGGACCATCGCGGTGGTGACCTCGTTCGCCGTGACGACGGGGCCCGTCAGGGAGATCAGCAGCCACAGGCCCCAACTCGCCGCGGCCGCAGCCCCGGTCCATCCGAGGGCCAGCGCCCACCGGGCCGGCCGGGCCCCGCCCCGGGCCAGGTTCACGGCGCCCGCCCCCGCGACCAGCGTGCATATCGCGTAGGTGGCGAACACCACGCCCCGCTCCGGGCTGAACTGCGCGATCTGCGAAGCGCTGAGCCCGGCCGTGCCCCCGAAGGCCCAGCTGAGCTCCACCGCCGCCACGGCCGCGGCCAGTACCGCCGCGGCTCCCGCCACCACCCCCGTGGGTGACGGGAGCCGCTCCCCCTGGACGCCCTGCCACAGTCCGCCCCAGCGCTCCCGCGCATAGGGGACGAACAGCGCGGCCAGGGCCAGGGCCTGGAGGATGAACCCGCCGTAGACGACGTTGAACACCCACGGGTCGAGGAAGGGCTCCTTCGCCGCCTGCGCGGCCTCGTCCGGCCCCAGCCCCACGGCCCTCACGAGGAGTTGGCCGGGGAAGGCCACGACGATCGGGACGAGCAGCCCGGTGGCGACGAACACCGGAAGGGTCAGGAGCAGGGACGGCACCCGTCTGCCCCAGGGCCGGGTGAACGCCAGCACGAGGACGATGACGGCCGCGTCCATGACCATCGTGGCGGCGTTCGCCACTTTGAAGAACAGCCCGGGCCCCAACAGCACGCTGCCGTCCGGTATCCCGATGCGGCTCCCCGCCACCCAGGCACCCTTGAGGCACAGGTACGGCACGGTGGCGGCCAGGGCCACCGCCCCCGAGGCCCTGCGACGGACCCGGGCACGGGCCCCGGACCGGACCCGCGCCCCGCCCACCGTCCCCGCCGTCCCGGCCGTCCCCGCCGTCCCGACCGTCGTCTCGTTCGCGTTCACCGCTCGTGTGGTCATGACTCAACGGTCGCGTCCGCGCCGCCCCGCCACCTCCCCCACGAAGGTGAACCGTCTCCCCCGCGCGGGGGAGGACCCTCCCCCTCCACCGCATCACATACGGCGGGTCGCCACCGACAGCCGGTCCCGCGCCTCGAACAGCGCCGCCTTGATCCGCTGCTCGTGCCCCGCCGTCAGCCGGGCCACCGGCACCGAGCAGCTCACCGCGTCCCGGGCGGGCGTCCGGTACGGCACCGCCACCCCGAAGCAGCGCAGCCCGAGCGTGTTCTCCTCCCGGTCCACCGCGTAACCCTGCTCCCGCACCAGCGCCAGCTCGTCCACGAGCCGCTCCCGGTCGGTGATCGTGTGCTCGGTGACCGCCTCCAACCGCCGCGGCAGGAGCGCCCGTACCTCCTCGTCGGAGTGGGTCGCCAGCAGCGCCTTCCCCAGCGCGGTCGAGTGCACGGGCAGCCGCCGCCCGACGCGCGTGAACGGCCGCAGGTAGTGCTGCGACTGGCGCGTGGCGAGGTAGACCACGCTCGTGCCGTCCATCCGGGCCAGGTGGATGGTCTCCGTGGTGTCGTCGGAGAGCCGGTCCAGGGTGGGCCGGGCCGCGGCGACGACCTCGTCCCCGTCGATGTACGAGCTGCCGACGAGCAGGGCCCGTACGCCGATCCCGTACCGCGTGCCCGTCGCGTCCGTCTCCACCCAGCCCAGGTTCACCAGCGTGCGCAGCAGCATGTAGAGGCTGGACTTGGGCAGCGACAGGTCGTGCTGGATGTCGGCCAGGCTGTGCAGTCCGGGGCGCGCCGCGAAGTGCTCCAGCAACAGCACCGTGCGGACGGCCGACTTGACGGCCGTCGGCGCTCCCGGGCCCCCGCCCGCCCCGCCGGCCACGCCCGCCACACTCTCCGCGACCTCCGGGCTCTGCGGGCTCACCGGCTCGGCTGTGGTCATTCGCCTTTTGCCCCTCTTGTCTCTTGTCAATGCGGAAGACCCGGAAATAGAGTCCGGAACGGATGTGATCATTCATCCATCGGAACGGCGTTCAGAATACTGAACGCCACCGTGCGGGTCAGGGCAGATCCAGGAGGCAGTGCGCCATGGCAGCAACACCAGTCTGGAGTGTGGACCCCCGCACCGGGAAGCAGCGCGAACAGGTTGCGGTGGAAGCCACACCGGCCGAGGTGGACGAGGCCGTGCGCGCCGCCCACGCGGCCCGCGGCGCACTCGCCGACCGCACCGCCCGCGCGGCCTTCCTGCGCGCGGCCGCCGAACTGCTCGACGAGGCCGCGGCCCACGTGATCGAGGCCGCCGACGCCGAGACCGCCCTCGGGCCGGGCCGGCTCACCGGCGAACTCGCCCGCACCACCGGCCAGCTGCGGGCCTTCGCGGACGCCGTGGACGAGGGCTCGTACCTCGACATCCGCATCGACCACCCCGTTCCCGGTGCCGTCCCGCCGCGCCCCGGACTGCGCCGCTACAAGGTGCCGCTGGGCGTGGTCGCCGTCTACGCCGCCTCGAACTTCCCGCTCGCCTTCTCCGTCCCCGGCGGGGACACCGCGAGCGCGCTCGCCGCCGGCTGCCCGGTGGTCGTCAAGGCGCACCCCGACCACCCGGCCACCTCCGAGCTGTGCGCCTCACTGCTGCGCCGCGCCGCCGTGGCGGCCGGGCTGCCGGCCGAAGTGGTGGCCGTCGTCCACGGGTTCGACGCGGGGCTGGAGCTGATCCGCCACCCGCTCGTCCGCGCCGCCGGGTTCACCGGTTCCATCCGGGGCGGGCGGGCGCTGTTCGACGCGGCCGCCGCCCGGCCCGTGCCCATCCCGTTCCACGGCGAGCTCGGCTCCCTCAACCCCGTCGTGGTCACGCCCGCGGCCGCCGCCGAGCGCGCCGAGGAGATCGCCGCCGGGCTCGCGGGCTCGGTCACCCTCGGGGTCGGCCAGTTCTGCGTCAAGCCGGGCCTGGTCCTCGTACCCGAGGGCGCGGACGGCGACCGGCTCACCGAGGAGCTGACGAAGGCGCTCGGCGAGACCGAGCCGGGCGTCCTGCTCGACCACCGGATGCGTGACAACTTCGTCTCCGGCGTGGGCGAGCGGGCCGCGCTGCCCGGCGTGACCGCGCCCGTCACCCCGGGCTCCGGCGGCGACCACACCGTCGGCGCGGGCTACCTGAGCGTCCCGGCCCGGCTGCTCCTGGAGGGGGGCTCGTACGAGGTGCTGCTGGAGGAGTGCTTCGGCCCGGTGACCGTGGTCGTCCGCTACGCGGACCAGCACGAGGCGGAGTCGGTGCTCGGCCTGCTCCCCGGGAACCTGAGCGCCACGCTCCAGTTGTCCGCGGCCGAGGCCGACGGCGGTCCGGGCCCGGCGGCGGAACTGATCGCGCAGGTCACGGCGCTGGCCGGGCGGATCGTGGTCAACGGCTGGCCGACCGGTGTCGCGGTGGCGCCGGCCCAGCACCACGGCGGCCCGTACCCGGCGGCGACCTCGCACTCCACCTCGGTCGGCGGGACCGCCGTCGAGCGCTGGCTGCGGCCGGTGGTCTACCAGTCGGTGCCGGACCCCCTGCTCCCGGCGGAGCTGCGCGAGGCGAACCCGCTGGGGCTGCCGCGCCGCGTCACCGGCGGCTGAGGCCCCTCGCACCCGCGCCGGGGCCCGCGCCGGGGCCGGGGCCGGACCGGAGCGTTCCACACCCGAACCCCCGCGCCCCGGAACCGCGCGCCGGACCCCACGCCCCCCGCCCCGCGCGCTCGCCCGGTAAATCCGTTGCCCGCACGGCCCCCGCCGGGCAGGCTGCCGGCCATGCCGAGACCTCACGGATTCACGTACGAACAGCGCGGCGACCAGAGCGTGGTCATCACCCACCAGGGCCGGACCGCCAGCACCCTGCGCGGCGGCCGGGCCGAGAAGTTCCTCGCCGAGGTGGAATCCGGCGACGCACAGCTGGTGATGGCCCGCTGGACCGGCGCGTACAAGTTCGGCAACGAGCGGACGGCGAAGAACCACCCCCGCAACCGGCGCTGAAATATCCCGCGAGGGTAAGGGAACGGCAAAGCGCCTCCGGTCGTTCTCCGGGCATGACCGCTATGACCCCTGGTTCCAACCTGCCGCTCGACACCGTCCGTGTGACGGTGGACGTGGCTGCCCCGGTGCGGCTCGACGTATCGGGACTCCTCCTCGCCTCGGACGGCAAGGTGCGTTCCGACGCCGACTTCATCTTCTACAACCAGCCGTCCGGGCCCGGTGTCAGCTACCGGTCGGGCGGCGGGGCGGCGCCGGACTCGATCACCGTGGACACGGGGGCGCTGCCGCCCGGCATCGAGCGGATCGTGGTCACGGCCAGTCCCGACGCCGCCGGTCAGACGTTCCAGGGCATCGAGCCCACCGCCACCGTGCGTCATGCGGAGAGCGGTGCGGTGATCGCCACCTTCACCCCGCCGCAGCTGGGCACCGAGACCGCCCTCGTCGTCGTCGAGGTCTACCGGCGCGGCGGCGTGTGGAAGGTCCGCGCGGTCGGCCAGGGGTACGCGAACGGCCTCGCCGGGATCGCGACCGACTTCGGGGTCTCCGTGGACGAGGAGCCCACTCCCCCGCCCGCGGCCGCCCCGCAGGCCGCCGCCCCGCCGTCCGCCCCCTCCGCCTCCTCCTGGCCGAGCGCCCCGACGGCTCAGGCCGGCCCCGCCCCGGCGTTCCCCGTGACGCCGTCGGCACCCCGGCCGCCCGCGGCCCCGCCCGTCGCGGCCCCGGCGGCAGCCGTCGGCACCGGGAAGATCAACCTCGACAAGGGCCGCGTCAGCCTCCAGAAGAACCAGACGGTGTCCCTCGTCAAGAACGGCAGCCCGCTGCTCTCACAGGTGAAGATGGGCCTGGGCTGGGAGCCCTCGTTCCGCGGCCGGGACATCGACCTCGACGCCTCGGTGATCGCGTACGGGCCGGACCGCAACCACATCGACAGCTGCTACTTCGGCAAGCTGTCCATCCTGGGCGGCGCCATCAAGCACTCGGGCGACAACCTCACCGGGGAGGGCGCCGGGGACGACGAGGTGATCGTCGTGGACCTCGGGCGGCTGCCCGCCGAAGCCACCGGTCTGGTCTTCACGGTGAACTCGTTCTCCGGCCAGAAGTTCACGGAGGTGGCCAAGGCCTACTGCCGCCTGATCGACGCGGCGAGCGGGGAGGAGCTGGTGCGCTTCGACCTGACCGGCGCCGAACCTCAGACCGGGGTCATGATGGCCAAGCTGATTCGCCAGTTCTCGGGCGAATGGGAGATGACGGCCATCGGGGAGTTTGTGAAGTCCCGCACAGTGCGCGGGATGGTCAAGCCCGGCTCCCAGACACTCTGAGTCTCCGCAGGTCAACCGGGGTCACTGGGAATCGGCAGGGTCGTAGCTGGCGCATGAGCGTGCCGGCGGGGCGGCTGAGAGGGTGCCGGGCCGCCCATCACCACTTCAGCCGACACTAGAGATAACTAGAGCTGACTAGAGCGTAATCGAGTCTGCTCCCCCGCTTGATTTCCCAGACGCTTCCCACTGGGGAGCGGGCAGACCGAAGCCGGGCGGATACCTGGAGGGGTATTGAGCCGCCCGGCTTCGGCATCTTCGGCCAACGAGTACCTCGCGCAGCGATACCGCCATGCTGTTCACTCGTCGGAGTGGATGCCCGCCGCTCCTTGACGGGCATCCATCGGGCCACTCGGCGGTCGGGGTGCTGGGTGCAGCGACTGCGGGTGGCCCACGGCGCGACCGGGATTGGGACCTGGTCGCGCCGAGCCTTGTTGCCTCTCGGTCGCGAACCGAGAGAACATGATCACAAAAAGCGGAATACATTCCGCAGACAAAACGATCTTGATGTTCAAGTGTTCAGTGGGTGCAACCTGCAACACCGCCGTGGATCCAGCAGGCCCGGTTCGAGCTGGGCAACCGGATCCGTGACGCTCGGCTCCAAGCCGACCTCACCCAGGAAAAACTCGCCGAGCTGGCCGGCGTGGACCGGACCACCGTCCAGAACGCCGAGTCCGGCAAAGTCGACCCTAAGTTCAGCCTGATCTTGCGCCTTGCTCGTGCCCTTCACCTCCCGGTGAGGGATCTCATGCCGTAGTCACCGGATGCCCACTTTCGGCCATGCGGAACTCGCTTCATCCTGCCTGGCATATGCCGCTGCGGGAAGGGTGCGTAGCGCATATATCTATACGTTGCGTTCGCACCCCGTGTGGATGCGTCACATTTGCCAGCCCTGTCCCGCTCGTCACCCCTGTCACGGGTCGAACCTACGATCGAGTTGAACCGGAGTCAACCATTCAGTAGCTCGCGCTCTGGCTGGTTCCCGCTCCCCCCGACCGCCGCCGCAACCGAGGGGAGCGGGGGTCTAGGTAGCGCCGTCCCGAGGGCAGGCCCGCGGGAACCAGCGGACGGCGACGCCGGCACGGCTGGCAGGCTGCTCGCCCAGGTCGATCGCGGTCCCGTTGTCCAGCAGGATCCCGCAGTAGACACAGGCCGCCCCGCGGACCTGCTGCTCAGACAGGTCACCGATCGGCGGGAGAGGTAGAGGGGTGCTGCTCATGCCCGTACTCTGCCCGGCCGTTTGGGACGTTTCTACCGTCCCTCGCGGGACACCTGGGACACATCGGCGATAGCGTCCACGGCACACCCGAATGTCCCAGGGGGGATCGTGAATCAGGCGCTTAGAGAGGCGTTGGCGGAGGCCGGCATGACCGCCGGCACGCTGGCCCGTAGAGTCGATGTGGCCGCGAAAACGGTCGACCGGTGGCTGGCCGATACGGGCCGGGTGCCGCATCTGGAGACTCGGGTGAGGGTGGCTGAGGTGCTGGGCGTGAGCGCGGATTCGCTGTGGCCGCAGGCGGTCAGGTCGACGCTGAAGCTGGGCGCCGACAGAGAGATCGTGGCCACCTACCCGTTCCGAAGCCTGTGCCCGACGTCAGTATGGGCGGGGCTGCTGGATGGCGCCCGCCGGCGCATCGTCATGGCCGGGTACACCAGCTACTTCCTGTGGCAGGACCATCCGCGGATCGCCGACCGGCTCAAGGCGAAGGCCGCGGCCGGCTGCGAGATCCGCTTCCTCCTCGGGGATCCGGACGCCGAGATGACCCGGCAGAGGGAGCAGCTGGAGGGTGTCCCGCTGACGGTGTCGACGCGGATCCGGATCACGCTGGACCAGCTGACGAAGATGGGGCCGACGCCGGGCGTGGAGGCCCGGTTCAGCGACTCGCCCGCACACCTGTCCCAGAGTGTCTTCATCTTCGACGATCAGCTGCTGTACACGCCTCACATCGGTGACGGCCTCGGGCACGAGTCGCCGCTGTTCCATCTGCGCCGGCTGGAGGACGACGGCCTGTATGACCGGTTCGCCCAGCATGTCGACGTCCTGTGGGGCCGCGGGCGAGAGGTGCCGCAGGCCTGACCCTGTCGGTCCTGGTCGCTATCCTGTGCGACATGATCCCGAACCCTGAGGCTGCCGAGCTGAACGAGCGGATCCGTGCGCTCGTGCTCGCTGGCCGGGCTGACTCGGAGGAGTATCAGGAGCTGCTGGCCGAGTGGCTGCGGGCGACTGTCGTACCCGCCGCCTAGGATCCGGCCCGTGGCAATCGAACTGAACGACGACCTGATCGGCCTGCAGCAGGCTGCGGATGATGCGCACGCCGAGGTGATCCGGCTGCAGGAAGAGTGCGGGCGGCCGACCCGGGAGGGCGGCTGGACCGACGAGCAGCACGCGGCATGGAACGCGGCGGCGGCCGTCTGGCGGGAGAAGGCCGGCGAGGCCCAGCAGGCGGTCACCGAGCACGCGAAGGCGACCGGGCAGGACCGGGGGAAGCTCGAAGCGGCGGTGAAGACGGCGGTCCGGCACCCGGGGCAGACCGGCGCCTGACGTGGGGGCGCCCGTCGGTCGCTGTCCCCCGAGGGGGCCGACGGGCGGTGGTGCACATCTGCCCAGCCGCATCCCCGCGTGCTAGGTGCCGATGTTGTTCTGTCCATGCTAGGTGCGGTCACTGACAATCACATGCGCCGATCAGCGTAGACTCGAACACGTGTCCGACCTGCCACCCGACCTGCCCCGCCTCCGCACCCTCGAGACGTGGCTCGGCATGACCCTCGAGCGGGTCCGGCAGCAGATCGCGGCAGCCGAGCAGCAGGAAGCAGCCGCAGCCCGCCGAGAACTGCCCCCGCCGCCGGACTGGCTGATCGAGCACGGCATCGGTGTCGGCGCCCACCCCGTCCGCGTCCACGCCGGGCACTGCTGGGACACCCGCTCCCGCTGCCACCCCGCCAGCCGAGACCTTGCCCGCCGGGCGCTCGCCGACGGGGTTGAGGCGTGCACGCACTGCCGGCCCGACACGGCGCTCGGGGTGCTGGACTGATCTAGCGGTTCAGGAACTCGTCGATGTCCGCGCGATCCCACAGCGGGGTGCGCTCAACATGCCGCGCCGGCTTCGGGGCCTGTCCGCGGGCCACGTAGGCGGACCATGTAGATACGGCGATCGGGCGGCCGTGCTCGCGCAGGTAGCGCAGGACCATGTCTCGGGTCATGCCTTGGTCGGCGACACCTGCTTCCAGGGACGGGACCGGGGTGTCCGGAACGTGACCGAGGACGTGCCAGTCCGGTGGGATCTTCCGCGCCTCACGTTCCAGGTACTCCGCCGGATCTTTCGTGGAGTCCCATGGGTACAGGGCCCAGCCGCGCCAGGGGCGGCGCTCCGGCAGGCTGGCCTGCTCCTCGGTGAACCAGAGCCGCCAGTTCGGGTCGGTGTCACGGAGCGGCTTCTCGTGTTCCATCCAGATGTCGGCGGCGGTCTGGAGAGGTGCGGCGGCTACGGCTTCGGCGAGAGTACGGGCGCGCGGCGACAGGGCGTCGAGGTCGACGTCGTCGTAGGGGGCTTCGTGGTCGTCGCTGTCCCAGCGGAGCTTGATGCGAACGGTGGTCATCAGTACTCCCCGGTTCCGCAGGAGGGGCAGTCGCCGTTCTTCGGCAGCTTCAGCCCGCAGTAGTGGCAGTGGGTCTTGGCGGCTTCGCTGATTTCGGTGGAGATGGCGCGCATCTCGGCGACGACGGCCTTGGCCTGGTCGGGCGTCAGGTCGGCGATGGTCGACAGGTGTTCGCCGCGGAGGAGGGGGAGGCGGAGGTCGTTGGCGGCGTCCTTGGTGGTGATGCCGGCGCGGGTGAGGGCCTCGGCGACATGCTCGGGGCTGAGGCGGGTCTGGCGGGCGATGTTGGTGGGCCAGGCGGCGACGTAGTCGCGGCCGCGGGCGGCCATGGTGTGCGGGGCGGGCTCGGTCATTCGGTTCCTCCGGGTGCCGATGGCGATGCGGCGGGCGAGGGAGGCGGCGTCGATGATCCAGCGGCCCGCGGTCTTGACGGCGGCGATGACGTTGCGGCGGGCCCAGGTGCGGATGGTGGCGACGGTGACGCCGGCCTGCGCGGCCGCTTTGGTGGTGGTGAGGGTGGTCATCGGGGTCTCCCTTGCTCGATACCACGAAGTTACAGCCTCACGCTGTACAGCGTCAAGCTGTATGGCGGGGAAGGTCCCGACATGCTTGGCCAACCGCGACCCCGCACCCTGGATCCATGGAGCATGCGCCGATCCTCGTGCACCGGATCTCCCCGTCGGGTGGCCGGCGGGTCGTGATCCGGATCGCTGGCGTCGACACCGTCCTTGGGACGGCCTACAGCGATCGGGACCTGATCGAGTTCCTGCGGCGGATCGAAGTCCCGGATCCGGAGGAGCTGGTTTTCGGGGACTCCGAGGTCATCGCGTGGCAGGGCGGCCAGCCGCATGTGTACGAGGACAGCGAAGAGCCCCCACCGTAAGGGTGGGGGCTCTTCGAAGATGGTGGCGGGCCGGGACTTCACGCCCCTCCCCGGCGCAGGCTTGCGTTACATGGCTTCGCGTTCCTCGCGGATGTCGCTGACGCTGGCGAGAAGGGTGCCTTCCGACTGTTCGTAGTGAGACAGGGCCAAACCGAGCCCGAAGAAGGTGGGGGCCCATTCGCCGACGAAGATTCCCCACCGGTCGGCGCGGGCGAGATCGGCCCCCGGTTCGGCCTTGAGGGACGTCATCCATGTGGCGATGGAAAGGCCGATCGAGGCGAACGCTGCCATGTACGCGTGCTCGCTTCGCAAGCCCATCTCGTGCAGCTTCTTGATCATGGCTATCCCTTGCATGTGAGGGGTCGGGATCTCCTTCAGGTTCACCCGGCTGGCGCGTGCGCGCATCCCGGCGGCGTGACGGCCGGGCGACGGGGAGGCGTGACCTGGGCGGGAAGGGCTTCGGCCGGGCCGGATACGGAGAAGCCCGCCCCCGCTGGGGGCGGAGGCGGGTGTCAAGTCGGTCAGGCCCCGAATGCGGCCTCGAGGGTGCGGGCCATCGCGGTGTCATAGCCATCCGGCAGGCTAGTCAGCGCCTTCGGGTCCACCGCCTTGTTGATGCCGAAGTACGCCTCAATGTGGCTGGCAGGCGCCCCGTCCTCCCAGGCAGCCGCAATGGCCGCCCGCCGCAGTGAGTGGGCGCCCGCGTCGACACCCGCATGCACGCAGGCGCGCCGGACCAGGTCGTGCACCGTATTTACCCGCTGCAGCCCAAGGAGCAGCGGCTCTTCCGGGTCTGCGTCCTGTGTAGCCAGGTACTCGTCGAGGGCGCGGGCCGCCGCAGGCGCGACGCAGACCTGGCGTTGGGTTACCCAGCGCTGTCCGAGCCAGATGCGGGGCTCCGTACCGGGTTCATAGTCGGCAATCGTCGCCTCGGCGGCCTCCTGAGGACGGGCGCCAGCTAGCAGCATCAGCGACGCGGCCGCATGCAGCAGCGGATCCTGACGAGTCTCCGCCAACAGCATGCGAGCCTCATCGACAGACAGGGCGGGGCGGTCGAGCAGCGGCACAGTTCCTCCTCCAGCGGCGGAGCACCAGTGTGGCAGGGCGGTCAGGCGGCGGCTGGCTTCCATTCGGTCATCTGGAAGTGTGCGTACTGGTCGGGCTGCTCTGGGGTGTATCGCTCGTAGGTGAACTCCATGGCGGTCCCGACCTGCTGGTCCAGCTTGACCACCCTAGGGATCGGCACCGTCATATCTATCGCTTGCCCGTCGAGCGGGCCGCCATGGAAGATCACGGTCACGGTTCTGCTCATCTTCCCTCCATCTACGCTCCCAGGCAGGTGTTCATGCGCTCGAACAGAGGGGCGCCGTCCAGGATGACCTTCCCTTCCGCGTCGGTCACGCACTTCTCCGACAGCTGCCCCGCTTCCCAGCCCAGCGCCAGGAAGGCCACGGCCTCGTCGATCGTGTCGGTCTCCTCGGCCACCAGCTCGCCGTATCGGAAGTAGTGGGCCACATAGGTCACGGGTCCTCCTCTCGGGAACGCATAACGTTCCCTTAAGTCCTGGTCAGAGCCCGATGTCGTCGGACGCGGCGTCGACCCAGCGGTCGGCTTCCTGGATGTACCCCCAGAACACGGGGCTGTTGGCGGCGTGGCCGGACTGCGCGCGGATCTTCTCCTCGCGCTTTCCGGCCTTGCGGGAGGTGGTGATGAACCCGGCCCGCATCGAGTGGCCGGTGAGCCGGACGGCGACTCCGGCGCGTTCGGCGCTGCGGGAGATGATCTCTTGGCAGCCGGATGGGGTGAGTCCGTCGGTGCCGAGGTGTCCGTGGACGCTGACGGGCCGGAAGGCGGGGCCGCTGGTGAGTCCGGCGGCGGTCTTCCAGGTGAGCCAGGCGCGGACGGGGCAGGTGTCGGGGTTCTTGCCGTAGGCGACTACGACGTCGCGGGGCGGTCGGCCTTTGACGGAGGGGACGTGGACGTCGAGGCCTTCGCTGACGTGCTTGATGCCGTCGGCGCGGAGGGCGGAGACTTCGGCGGAGCGGCCGGCGATCCCGAACGCCATGAGCCAGAGCGCGCGGTCGCGGAGTCCGGCGAGTCCTGCGGGCGCGGCAGCGTACATCTGGCGGAGCTGTTCGGGTGTGGCGGCGGGCGCCTTGCCGCGCCCCCTGGCGATGCGGTCGGGGTCAAGCTTGAGGGGCTTCAATGCCTTCCGCGCTGCGACCGTCGCCTCCTTGGGCACTTCGACTCCCAGCCCCCGCGCGGTGACAGTGACGCCGGTGATGCGCCGGTCGATGCTGGCCGGGGCTGCGAGCTTGATGGTGTCGAGCCAGACGACGAACCCGACGAGCATGCCCTTGGTGACGTGCGTGGAGGCGACGCGGTGGCCGGTGCGTTCACCGAGCCAGTCCTGGAACTCCTCCCAGAGGTTCCAGTCGTTCTCGTAGCCGCGTTTGGTGTTGTGGGGACGGATCCGGTCGAGGTGTTCCTCGGCGGCTTGTTCCATGGCGGCGAGGACGGCGAGCGTCGCTGGATCGTAGGCGGCCGGGGTGGCGTCACCCTGACGCGGAACGAGAGAGGTCATAGTCCGTCTTCCTTCGTCGCTGGGCCGGGTAGCCAGTCGTCGCCTTCGGTGAACTCGGGACGGCGCTCGGCCCAGTAGGCGATCGCCTTCTCCAGGTCGGGGCGGAGGTACTCGCTCCAGCCAGGCTGCTTGGCCTGGTTGCGCCAGGACTGGCGTACCCGTTCGTAGGACTCCCGGCTCAGGCTGTATCCGCTGGCGGGGTCAATGTCGTCGAGTGCGTTCCCCTGGGCCACGCAGAGGGCTATTCGAGCGTCCGCCAATGAGGTCCTGCGGTCAACGATCTGCTCTGGCGTCAACCTCGCTTGCTCTTCTCGATGGACTGCGGCCCTCTTGAGCCTGGCCGCAGCAGTCCTGCGTAGCGGTCGTTCGCTTGGAGGCGACGCCAAGCGGGGCGTCCCTCCGTCCCGCGTATCGGCCTGGGGGCGGACGGGCGCAGCGGGTCGGGGGGCGCCGTAGTCGGACAGGTCGCGGATGACATCAACTGACCGGCTGGACGGGGCAACAGGGACAGGCAGTTCAAGCTGAACGGACATGCGGCACTCCCGGCATATTGATCCCAATGCCGCCTTCTGAGGCATGCTCAATTATACCAAAAATGGGCGCCGATATGGCATCTTATCTGGGCTCGACCTCCCCAACGGGGCACCGGTACGTGGGGGTTATCGCGACTGCGCGGCCCCGGGCACAGCAAAGCGCCCCCGCCCAGACGGGCGGGGGCGTCTCAGACTCCAGTTCGGTTGTACTCGGTGATTCGGTCCGGTGGTGCTGGAGGCTCGATGCCGGCCTGCCGCATCTCCGCAGTCAGGTCGCCCACGTAGTGGACGAAGGCCCGTACCAGCGACCGGAGCGACCGAACCTCCTCGCGAGTCTCCGCCAAGTCCTGGCTCTGCTTTTCGCGGATCTCCCGGAACGCCTGTAGGTCTGCGGTCCGCTGGGCCGGCTCGGCCTGCACTACGGCCGCCACCTCTGTGGCCCGCGCCGACGCCGCTGCTGCCGCCCGCGATGACCGGGCCGTGAACAGGACACCAAGGAGTGTCAGCACCGCACCGCTGACTGTCGCTACCGCCGACCACACGTCGCTCATCCGCCCTCAGCTCTCCGGCCGCGCGGAGGCTTGGGCACGGAGTGCTCGGGCACCGTCGCGGCCCACAGGATCACCCCCACGTGGGAGGTCAGATACCAGACCGCGACCCAGACGCCGCGGGGGTAGACGCCGCTTAAGGCAGCGACGAGATACGCGATGGCCCACACGGCCGGCGGAACCAGTGCGGCACCAAATCCGAAACGATCACGCCCTACCTGGAGGAACGCGCTGACGAAGGTGACCAGCCCTGCGGCAATCCAGATCCACGCCCAGTGGCACAGGCCAGGGATGGGATGGAGGGGCGGAGGGGTCACGTAGAAGGAAATCCCCCAGCAGGTTTTGCCAATGCCGAGGATAGCCAGGAACCTGCCGCGGCGGCCCAGCTGTCGGCTCAGCCGACGGGCCGCACGGCACTTCACTTACACGCTCCGAGGTGAGCCGGCTGTGACCAGGCTGTCCTGCGCCTTGCCGGAGACGCCGGCCGGCTTCCACAGGCCGAAGTGGGCGAGCACGCCGGTCCCGAAGGCCACGAGCGACAGAATCGTGGCGGTGCCGAGGTCGAAGCCGGGGCCCGGGTTGGCGACCTCGACGAGGAGTCCGTTCAGCGTGGACAGAGCAAGCAGAAGCACGGCCTTGGTGCCGGCGGAGGTGACCCGGGTGGTGACCAGGCCGACGAGGACCGGCAGGACCACGGAGACGAGGAGGCCGAGCCAGTAGGCCTTGTCGAGATTCACGTTCATGGTCAGCCCTTCGGGGTGGTGGTCTTGTCGTGGACGGTGACGTCGACATCGACGGTGGAGGCGGCGAGGGCTTCGGTAACGCCCTGCTTGACGGCGGCTCGGACGGTGGCCTCGTCGAGGTTGTTGTCGGCGGCGGCTACCAGCTTGGTCAGGGCCGCGACCGTGCCGGTCAGCGCGGCAAGGTCGTTCTTGTTGCCCCAGGCCATCGCGTTGAGCGCGCCGAACCAGCGCTCGAGGTAGTTCCTGTCGTCGGGGGTCATGAATTGCTCCTCAGTGGTTCCAGCCGCGAGCAGCGCGGTGGTGTCGATGGCGCCCGGGTCCCAGTGGTCGTTGCCGGGGATGTTGCTGTGCCCGTAGTGGCCGCCGCGGGTCTGCCAGATCGTCAGCGGGCGCGGGGAGTCGTCGCTGTACGACTGGGCCAGCCGGCCGGCTGGCCACTCATCCGGGACGCCCCACGAGCGGATCGCCCGCAGCAGGGCGGCGAAGTTGGGGCCGGGCTTCCAGTAGCCGGTGAACGGGGCGCCGGCCTTGGCCATGACCTCGATCTGTATGCACACTCGTCCGGTCCTGTTCGTCCGGACGGCGCCCGCGTTGACCAGGGCCTTCGCGGACTGGTTGAGCGGCCCGAACTGGCCGAGCTGGTCCGTGATCGGGTCGTACAGAATGTGCGGTTCGTAGTTCTCTTCCATGAGGTAGTCGGCGGTGCCGTGGAATGCGGCGCTGCTGCCGGCGCTGCCCTCGGTGGTGTGCCAGACGACGCGGGGCGGGGCGTTGGGGGTGTCCATCGCTCCGGCGCCCGCGATGACGCCGTCGCCTAGGCGTTCGGCCTCGGGAATCCATATCTCGCCCATGCGGGGGCCTTTCATGAGGGAGCCCCCGGCGGGTGGGCTCGGGGGCTGGGGTCAGGTGGCGATGGTGGCGCCGCCGCCGGGGTCCGGATCCGGGCCCGGGTCTGGGATGGGCGGCAGGTCGGGCGGGCTCTGTTCGCTGATGGGCAGCGGGAGCTCGTCGACGACGACGTTGCGGGCGCCGGGCGGCATGTCGGGCGGTGTGCCCACGGCGGTCTCCTAGGCCTGGATCTGGGAGGCGGTGATGATCTCGCAACGCACGTTGCCGGTGCCGGATGCCATGCGACCCTGGACGCGGAGGTCGACCGCGGCGAGCTGGGCGCCGGGGAGGGCGAACGGGCCGATGGTTGTGGTGGTCACCGAGAACGACGTGCTGGTGGTCGAGCCGCTGATGACGCTGCCGTTGGCGGTGATCCGCACCTGCCCGGTGGCCGCCGCGACGTCATTGGTGTGGGCGAGGATGACGTAGCACATGGCCTGCTGCTTCTTGATCGTCGTCTGGTAGATGTCAACGAACGAGCCGCTGTTCGTGCCAGCCCAGTCGTTGTACCAGGACCGGGCAAAATGCACCGGAATGTACGGCCGGGCCAGGCCGCCCGCAGCTACCGGGTCGTCGGCGACGATTGCGACGCCCTGCCGGTCGTACAGCGTCCACGCCTGCCGGTCCGTACCCGTCACCGACGGCTGCGCGGCAACCGACGCGACCAGGGAGCCATCCTCCCGGTAGATACGAATGCCCTCCTGCGCGGAGCCGTCCACATGCGTGTCCGGCAAGACGCCCGTCTCCAGGACCAGGACACCGGCCGAGGTATACACGCGCAGGTTACCGGTCCGCTCGGAGCGCCGGGCCGCCGCCAACTCCCGCAGGTCGCGCCGCAGGTCGAGGATCGCCCGCCACAGGTCCGAGGGTTTCGGCGGGAGCAGATCCGACGGGTTCGGCATCAGTCCTCCAGCAGGATCGGGGTGACCTGGTCGCTGCCGACATCAAGCTCCCAGCCGTAGGCGCGGCCTGTCGTGGTGATGCCGAGCGGGTGACGGAGGCTGCTGCCGGGGCTGACCTCGACACCGAGGAGGTCGCCGAGTACCCAGTCGGTGCCCAGTCGTGGTGCCGCCGACGCTGCCGCTTTCACCGTCCACGCCCGGGCCCCGGCCCGCAGGAGCGACAGGGTGCGGGAGGCGTGGGCGTTCAATTGGTCGACGTCGGTGACGTCGTTGCCGGGGCTGTAGCGGTAGGTCCAGCGGGGCCACCCGGCCGCGATGAGATCCGTGGCGGTCTGCACGTCGGACTGCAGGCGGACGTCACCCTCGCCGGCCCCGGACGCCTGCACGACCGTGGCGCCCTTGCCGGACTCGAAGGACTCGATGAGCTGATAGTCGGAGATGCAGCCCGGCATGTCGAAGATCGCCTGAGGGCTGGTGGTCGTGCCGACCTGCGGGCGGATCCGCATGATCAGCCCGAACGCCGTGTGCGCAGCGTCAGCCCACACGACGTCGACTGTCCATTCCGGCGCACCTTCCATCGCAGTGATCGTCTGGATCGACGACAGGATGGTTTTGTCGTCGGTGTCGACGGACACGTAGTCGATGGTCAGACCGCTCGCCGTCGTGTCGAACGTCAGCGGGAGCCCGTCGGTGATGAGCGGGGCGGCCAGATCCGCGATCACAGTCGAGGCGTCAGCGGTGTTGGAGTAGGCGCCCGGGTAGCGGCGGTCCAGGTAGCCCTCGGGGCTGCCGGCCCCCAGCTGGACGTTCGTCGCTGAGCCGCCGGACCGGGTCAGGGTGATGCCCGCCCACAGGGGTGTACCGGTGCGGATGTCCACGGCGACGAGCAGGGTCCGGCCCGGGTCGGTGGCCGCCTCCCAGTCCCTCGGGGCTCCAGGCAGCGACAGGTCCAGGCTGGCACTGCTCGCCGCACCCAGCCGGCGCGACAGGGTCTGCGCCGTGGCGGCAGCCAGCTCTTCCGAGATCCGGCCCGTGTGCAGGTCGCAGCCGTACCAGGCCAGTTCCAGCGCGGGCACTAGGCCGCCTCGTAAGAGACTTGGAGCGTCATCAGGGCTCCAGATCCCCAGGCGTAGCCGAGACTGCCGGGCGACTGGTATCCGATGTCGGACTGGCGGAGGGCGTACAGCGTCACGGTCGTTCCCGCGGAACTGATCACCGGATTGAGTGGGTGAAAGGGGTTGGCTCCGTCAAAGTAGTAACCCACGCCCTGCCAGACGATGTCCGCGGCGGTGGCCGCGGTGGTTGGCAGGCTGACCGTGATATTGGACGAATTGATCGTGGAACCGCTGCCCCATTTCAGCGTCGCCACGATCTCGACCCGGTTGCCTATGCGAGTCCAGCGCCCCTTCGAGACTGCGGAGCCCATCGTTGCCAGGCCGCCGGCCCACGTCGGGGTGTACGCAGCCCAGTCCCCCTGGGCGGCCCACGCCGAGCCGGTCCAAAATTCGAGGACGCTCCGAACCGTGTTGTAGCGGGCCTGGCCTGCGTACAGGCCCGCGAGGGCGATGTCCGTGCTGGACGTCACCGGCAGGATCCCACCCGGGGCGACCGTCACCTGTCGCGCCGTCGTCGACACCGTCGCTGCGCCCGTACCGCCGCCCGCCACCGAAGGCACCGTGATCGTCGCCAGGACGGTGTAGATCTCCGTCGCGCCCGGCGTCGGAGCGACCGGCGAACCCGACGGGGTGCCGGTAAGCAGCACGGTGTCGGCCTTGTTCAGGCCGCTGCTGTCGACCGCGTTATCCCAGACGCGGACGTACACGAGGTCGATCCGGGTCAGGGTGGCATGGGCCGCAGACAGCGTGCCCGGGGATGTCGCGCCCAGCTGAAACCGGTATGTGCCCTGACCGGACCTGGTGGCAATGCCGGGGCCGCCGCTCACATTCACGGTCGTACCAGCCAGGGAAACAGCCAATCCGGCCTCGCCAGGGCGTACTCCTCCTCGCCCCATTCCAGCCGTGGAGGTTGCCATTGTCAGCGGCGAGTCCATCCTTCGGAGTTCGCCCTCGTCATAGGACAGGCCAGGCAGCCACAAGGGGTCGGTAGCGACCATTGGTCTCTCCTTACATCCAGGCCGACCGGGCTGTGCCGGTCAGCAGGGCGGCAGGGTCGTAGGCGGATGCGGTCCAGCTCACAGATAGGGAGCTACTGGCAGCGATCTCGGGCCAGTACGGCTGGGCGGACAGGAAAGGCCGGCGGGACACCGAGCCGTTGAGGATCACGCTGTGCGCGCCGGTGTCGATGACGAGGGTGTCGCCGGACCCGAGGGACTGGGAGTAGGCGAGCTGGAAGGTCGCTCCACTAGGGTCCTGGCACACGATGACCGGCAGGGCGGCGGGCCCGGTGAGGGTGAAAATGGGGCGGGTGCCGATCGTTCCCGCGTTGGACAGGGTGATGGATCCGCCGGTCGAGGTGGTGCTGATGGTGATCGGCATAGTGATCGGCAGAGTCAGGCCGCCTGTCACCGACGGGAGGCCGGTCGACTGTGATTGCAGGACGGTTGAGTACCGCCTCGGATCCTCTGCCGTCACGGCGATCGAGTACTCGGCGATCCGATCCGTGACCGGCTTGATCAGCGGCTTTCCGGACCGGCGGACCGTCGCCTGCTTCGGCACGGTCTCGTAGACGATCAGGGTGGTGTCGGTAAGGGAGGCCGCAGCCCTCAGCTGTTCCATCGCGGCATCGAGCAAGGCCAGACTGGGCGCCTCAATTTTCCCTTCCAGCGCCATGGGGCGCTGGCTGAGGTAGACCGGGGACGCCCACGTCCCGTGGTCGGATTGGCGAGAGCTGTACTCGCTGCGCTGATCGGCTCCATCCCATCCCTCAATGGTCTGTAGGTGCCAGGCGACGCCGGCCGTGTCGACTGCACCAAGCTCCAGGGCGCCGAGGTCGGCCCGGCGCCCCCCGAGATCTGTTCCAGGCGTGTACGGCATCAGCGCCCGCCTCTCACGAGTACATGCGCATGTGTCGGTCGATCTCGACCGCGAGCTCGCCCGTCGGCCGTTCCGCACCGTTGACGTTGATCGTGGTGCTGCGATTCGTGGTGCTCGTCGAGCTCGTCGACGGGCTGCCGAATCGTGCCGCCGGCCGGGCCGTGTAGCCCGCTGTGGACAGGCGGCCCGCGTTGAGCTGGTCGAGCATGGCCACACCGTATTGACGGACGCTGGCGGCCTTGATGACGTACTCGCCATTACTGATGCGGGCGAGGATGCTGTCCGAGGTGCCCGAGCCGGGGCCGCGGACGGCGCCGCCGGTGGGGTAGCGCCTGACGTGTCCGCCACTCGCAAAGGCGATCAGGCCACCATCCTTCTGGGCGGCCTGAATGAGGTCGGGGACGCCGTTGGCGTCCCGGTCGGATGCGGTGGCCCGAAGGAAGACGCCCACGCCGACGGAGGTGCCGTGGATGTCGTTGATCCGCCTCTGGATGGCGTCGGCAGCTGCGGTGGGCGGCCCGGTGGGGAGGTAGACGGTGACATGCCCGTCAGGGAGGCGCTTCACGGAGAACCCGAGGTCTTTCAGGTTCTGCTCGGCCTGAGCCGTAAGGGCGGCAATGGTGATCTCTTTGCCGTTGGTCTTGCGGATCTCCCCCTGCACGTTCTGCAGGTCGGCGACTGCCTGGGCGGTGTTCGCCTTGATGTCCGTGGAGACCTGCACCGGTACCCGGGCGTAGGTGTTGATCAGCTCGTTGACTGCGGCCGTGGAGAACCCGGCTGCGAGCATCTGCCGCTTGAGGACGGCGATGTCCTGCTCGAAGACCGCATTGCCAGCCGCGACAGAGTTCTGCTGCTGGGTCACTGCCTGGGCGTGGGCCATTGCCGCCTGCGCCGCATCGAGGAAGGCCCCCTTGACCGCCCGCCCCTTCTCGCTGGTGACGTCCAGGCTGTAACCGTTTTCTTTCACCGCGTCGGTCAGTTCCTTCAACGAGCCACGGAAAGCGATCTCCTTCTCGGCTGCGTCGATCGCAACGCCGTTCAGAGCGCTGAGCGTGTCCTTCAGCTTCTCGGCTTCGGTCCGGGTGTCGCTGATCTGATCGGCCGTGATGGCCGTCGCGTCACCCAGCTGCTTCTGGGATCCGGCAGCCAGCTTGGACTGCGTGCTGGTGGCTGCCAGAGCGCTGTCGTACTGCGGCAGGAGGGTCATCAACTTCTCGGCCGATGTCCCGTGCTTCTCGGCCTCGGCAGCCATCCGCTGGAAGCCAGCGGCTGCTTCCTGGGTCGCCCCGCCAGACACGAGGCCGGCCAGTGCCTCATCCAGGCTCTTGATCTTCTCGCGTGCAGCCTCAAGAGACGGGCCGGCATCGGCGTTCGGGTCGAAGGTCGAGAAGAAGTCCTCGATGCGGTCGAGACCTCCTGGGTGGGCGATGCGGGCGACCGCTTCACCGACCTTGTCGAGATCCTTGCCGAAGACGCGGGCAAGCTCGCCTGAGACTTTGCCTTGCTGGCCGAAGTCAACCAATGCCTCCGCCATCTTGTTGATCTCCGGCGGGGCGGACTTGAATCGGTCAGTGAGCTTGCCGACGCCGATCGCAATGGCACCGAGAGTGGCTAGGATGACGGTGAGGCCACCCAGGCCCAGCATGGCGCCCCGGACGCGCGTTGCCGTCACCCCCAGGGCGACCAGTTCGGTACGCACTGCCATGATGCGGGGCAGCATCAAGAGCAGGCTGGAGCCGACCAGGCCCAGAACGCCGACGAACCCAGTGAGGATCGTGACGTTGGACTGGACTGCGGGCGACAGGTTGTTGTACCAGTTCACGACGCCGGCGAGGGTCTGCGCCATCTCGCGAAGGATCTTGTTGCCGGAGGATCCCGAGCCGATCAGGGCAGTCTCCAGGGCGCCCTTGAGGCGCTCTAGGTCGCCGCTCAGGTTGTCGGTCATCGTGGCAGCGACACGGGTGGCATAACCGCTGTCATTCACGGCCTTCACCCACTGATCGACGCCTTCGGACCCGGCCTCGTACAGGATCGTCGCAGCGCGAACGGCGTCCGATCCGAAGATCGTCGCCATGGCTGCGTTGCGCGCCTCGGGAGTCAACTTGGAGAACGACTCCTTCATGTTCGCGGCCAGCGCGGACAAGCCGATGAAGTTCCCCGACGCGTCGTAAGCCGAGAAGCCAACGGCGTCCATGGCCCCCGCGGCCTCGTCGGATTGCGGCACGAGACGCTGCAGCATGACCTTCAGCGAAGTGCCAGCGTCCGAACCCACGAGAGCGTTCTGAGCGAACAGCGACAGAGTGCCGACGGTCTGCTCCAGCGAGAGGCCCGTCTGCGACGACAGCAGCGCAGCCTGCCGGAATGCCAGACCCATGGCGTGGACGTTCGTCGCCGACTTACCGGCGCCCGCCGAGATGACGTCGGCAATGTGCCCGACGTCCGAGCCCTTGAGCTTGAAAGCATTCATCGCCTGAGCGGCAATGACGGCGCTCTCGCCAAGCGCCAGTTGTCCCGAAGCGGCCAGGTCCAGTGAGCCTCGCAGCGCTCCACCGATGATGTCCGCCGTGGAAATGCCGGCGCGAGCCAGCTCAGCCTCGGCGTTCGCCGCCTGCGTCGCCGAATAGACGGTGGCCTGACCCGCCTCTAGGGCGGCCGATGACAGGGCCTTCATGTCGTCCGAGGAGCCGCCAGTGACAGCGCGCACCTCTGACATGGCCTTCTCGAATCGGGCCGCCGCGGCAGCGGCCAGACCGAACACAGCGACCAACGCCAGGGAGGCGGCCTGGGTGGTCTTGAGGGTCTTCGTAGAGGAGTTCGCGACCTCGGCCATGCTCGTGCCGACCGTGGATGCCGCGAAACGGATGCCGCCACCGATGGCGGCTGCCGCCGACGACCACGCCGACGCGATACGGCCAGCGTCGGCCGCCGCCGCCGCACGGGCCGCCGCGGAGACTCGCGTCACCGCCCCACCCGCACCGGTGAACTGCCGGGCAGTCGTAGCTGCCGCCGCGGTGGCCGCAGAAGCCACCGTCGCCATGCCCGCCGCAGCCTGCGCCGACGAGCCAGCGACCAGGTTGACAGCAGCCGCGCCGTTCGCCCCCAGCCGCGTCAGCTGCGCACCCGTCACCGCAGCCGACGAGTTGACGGCCCCCATGCGCGACGAGAGCTGCCCCAGCGACGCGGACAGCTGATTGACGCCTGTCGCGCCCCGGCCGCCCAGCTGAGCCAGCTGCGCGCCCGAGAGGGCAGCAGCCCGGTTGACCGCACCCATGCTGGACGCGGCCTGAGCTGCCCCTACGCCCACCTGGTTCAGGGCGGCACGGCCGCTGACGCCGGCGCGCCGCATCTGCGACTCGGTCACCGCCGCAGCGCGGTTCATGCTCGCCGCGGCCCGGGCTCCCTGCGTCTCCGCCGCCCGCGCCATGGTCTGCAGAGCCGCCTGAGACGAGTTCGTCGCAGCCCGCATCGACGTCTCGATCTGGCGGGCCGCAACCTGTGTCGACCGCGCCGCCTGCTGCGTGGCGTTGATGTACGGAGTGGCCGTGCCGGTCAGAACCACGTTCACAGTGCGAGTGGCCATGCGCTACCCCCGCTTCGTGATCGCAATATGCAGGCCCTTGGCGTCGCCGCCGGCTTCCTGGTGGGCATGGGCTTTACGGGCACCCGCGGCGCAGGCATGGCAGCGCAGCAAGGAGACGTCGTAGCCGAACTCGTTCTCGGGGGCGCTGGCCTCAGACCAGGGCTGGCCGCAGTCAGGGCACGAGTCGCGCTCGACCTCGGCCAGGGCCAGGGCCCAGGCCCTGTCTTCGTCGAGCCACAGCGGTTCCCCTGGGACAACGGCCCGCCCGAGGAACACCGACCTGGGAACACCCCAGGCTCGCGCGGTCTCTACTTCCCTGCGGTGAGGGAGTCCAGGATTCCGGAGGCGGTCAACGAGAAAGGGATCCCCGTGGCCTCCGTATTGACGTCGAACGCACCCTGCCAGAGCACGTCACGCTGCGCGTGGTTGAGGACGTCGAAGAGCTCCTTGACCTGGTCCACGCTCATGACCGGGTCGATAGCGCAGGCGGCGATCAGGGCAGGGGCGAAGGTCTCGGGGTCGAAGGCGTTGCCCTTCTCCTTCGGCGGGTGAGCCGCGATGAGGTCCGACCACGCCCTGTCGCCCAGAGCCTCGAAGCGGAACTCCGTCTCGGAAGCGCGGACAGCCTCTCGTGCCGCCGCGACCTTCTCGGCGAGCTTCTTCCGCGGGTCCGTCTCGGCAAGGCTGCCCGGCGCCCAGGCGTCACCCAGGCCCGCGAGCTCCTTCTCCAGCCGCTCCAACTCGGCCAGCTCGTCGCCGGCCAGGCACAGGAAGACCGACTTCTGGCGACGCCTGGCCTTCTTGAGGATCTCGGAGATGTCGGGCATCAGGCCACCGTCGCGGCCGTCGCCGGCTGGCTGGTCACCATCATCGGCGAGACGAACTTCATGACCTCGTTCGCCGCCGGCGAGCTGTTCTGCGGCTCACCGCAGGTGATCGGGTACACCTCCGCCTTCTGGCCCGCCGCCCAGGCGGTGGCGTAGTCGACGCCGCGGCGGACTGCGAGGTAGCCGGACACGCCGTACTTGAGCGTGGTGAACGGCAGGTCCTCGCCACCCGTCGACCCACGCTTGAACGTCAGCTCGACAGAGAAGCCGACGCGACCGACCGTCTTGGTGTCGAAGGTACTAGCCAGGGAGGACGTGTCGACGTCCGCCGTGCTGGGGTCGAGCTTGAGTCCGTCAGGGGTGATGCGCTGGGTGAAGTCGGAGCCGGCGTTCAGCTCCGTCGTGGTCGGGGCATTGATGTTCGCGATGGACGACACCCAGACCACCCGGGTCTTGCCGTCGCTGATCAGGTCAGACATGGGGCCCTCCAGGGCATGAAAAAGGCCCCGTCACGGCGGGGCGAGCAGGACGCGAGTGAGGGTCAGATGACCAGGCTGGCGACGGTGACGCTGGTCGTGCTGGAGTACGTGACCGAGCAGCTGATGCCGTCGGCCGCAGAAGCGAACAGGTCGGCGGTGATCGGGCCGATCATCTTGTCGCCGGTCGTTGCGGGCACCGTGACGACGATGTCGGCCGCGAGCTGGCCGCGGACCCTGGCCGTCGCCGTCAGCGTCACGGTCATGCTGCTGCCGTTGGTGTTCTTGACGTGGAGGAAGGACCGCTCGCCGCACAGGACCGTGGTCGAGGCAGCGGCAGCCGAGTAGGTGGGAGTCAGGCCGCTCAGAGCGACGACCTGCTGCGCGAGGAGCGCCATGGGATTCTCCGATCAGGCAGTGGACTGCAGCCGGTACTGCACCGGCAGGTAGTAGAGAGGCGGGGAGACGTCGTCGTCGCGCTGGATCGGCGGGCCGCCCAGCTCCTCCGGCCGCCACGCGGAACGGCCAGCCACGACCAGAGGCGCATAGAGCGCCATCCGCGCCCGGTGAGCAGCCCAACGGCACTTCTCCGCCGTCGGCCCCACACAGGTGACCTGGAAGGACAGTGAAAAGTCGGTCCGCTGGTCAGCGAGAGACTCGGAGAGTGACTGTCCCGGGTCGAAGTAGATGGCTGCGTAGATGCCGGTTGATGGGATCGACGCTTTCGCTGGGGCGCCGCCGTCCCCCACGACCAGCCCGCCCGCTGTGAGAGCCGCGACGATCGCGTCCACGTGCGGCTTGATGTCTGGGGCCGCCACTACCTGGGCCCCAGACGGTCGACGATCGCTGCGACCTGCGCAACGAACCGCGGTTCTTCAGCGAGCAGCGCGCGGCCACCGTCGTTGTGTGGCCCGTTGTTGACCGACCCAAACTCGAGCAGGTTCCCGAGAGGGCCCTGAGGCTTGTCCTTGTCCGGTCCGATCTCCGCCTCGGCGCCGCCCGGGATGGCCTTGACGTCGTAGCTGATCGAGCTTGGATACAGGCGTGCGTGACGGCCAGCGCTGGCACGCGCGTTGTCCCGCCATTCGTTCTTGACATTGAGAGCGCCGCGGGTGACCACCGCCGCCATCGCGCGCTCCGCCTCGGGCACATTGCGCTCAAGGACCACGGCGAGCTGCACCAGCTCACGCACGTCCGCTGTCATGACCGGTCCTCCCCAGTGATCCGCCACACCGTGGCCGTCGAGCCGAATTCGATGCCTGTCACCCACAGGCGCAGGCCGACCATGCGGGCATCCGGAGACGCGGTCACGTCCATGACGTCACCGACTGCCGGCCGCTGACTCGGGACTGTCGAATACGGGAGAGAGACCAGATACTCCCGCAACGTCGTATTGGCCTCCCCGGCGTCGACCTCCTCGCCGCGGGACCGCGCGACCGGTTTAACGCGGGCCCGGCCGGAGTAGATGGCCGCGGCCGCCGCCGGGGTGTCGGTTCCGGTGCCCCAGTCGAAGCCGTCGGCGCCCGGCCGGTACAGGCTGACGGTCTCGCGCTGCAGCTCCAACGCTGCCGCTCTGCCGGCCGCGAGGACCGCGTCAAGACTGGTCATCGCGTGCCAACCGTTCCAATGCGCCGCCGGTATCCGGCGAGCATCTCTCGGTGGGCGGCCGACAGGACGCCGAGCCCCAGCGTCTCGGTCGCGTACACGTCGCGCTGGCGCCAGTCGTCGATCGCCCGCTCGCTCTCACGGAGCCCGCCCGGATTGGTGACCGACATGGCAGCCAGGTCGAGGCACACGGCACGGACCTCGTCCGGCACCTCGTCGTACCCGTGCGTATACGTGACCTCGACCAGCCCCGGATCCGGGTACGTCGTCGTTCCCGGCAGGTGACGCCAGCCACCCGTGCGCAGCAGACGCTCGCCGGAAAGCACCCAGTCGACGAGGATCAGGCTGTTCACCCGGACCTGCGAGACCGAGATGATCGGCCGCTGGGGCAGCACCAGTTCCTCAGGAGTCAGCACCCTCAGGGTGACGACGTCATCCTCGACGCGGGTGATGGACTGCCTGGTCCAGGACCGGATCACCGCGGACGCGGAAGCGAGCGCCAGATCCGCGGCAGCCGGGTCGAGGTCGGTTCTTTGCGTGGCGGCAGCCAGGTCGGCCGCCGTAGCGAGCGGTGGAAGTGCCACGGCGACC
This sequence comes from Streptomyces sp. NPDC086989, assembly GCF_044745505.1. Taxonomy (NCBI): domain Bacteria; kingdom Bacillati; phylum Actinomycetota; class Actinomycetes; order Kitasatosporales; family Streptomycetaceae; genus Streptomyces; species Streptomyces sp. NPDC086989. Next base: position 536,787 of record NZ_JBIVAL010000004.1, on the reverse strand, counting down.
TCCCTTTGTCAGCGAGCGCGCGCGTCGTCGTCCAGCTGCTGTCGGATCTTGCGGGCGTGCTCCAGGTCGGTCTCAGGCGTGGGCTTACCTGCCAGCACCCCGGCCACGGTGTAGTTCTCGTTCGGCGTCTGGTCGACTTCGACGCCCAAGAAGCCGCGATCCTCGGCCCTGTCCATGACCTTCTGCACCTCGGCCGCCGTCGCGTCTGCAGGCGCCGAAGGCTTCTCGTTTCGGGTAGCCATGACGGCTCCTTCCTCAGTTCCGGGAGACGGTGATGCGGATCATGCCGCCGGGGTCGGCGATGCCGGTACCGACGTGGATGCTGCGCCACTGCAGGGTGTCGCCGGCAGCGAGGACCAGGTTTGCGGCCGTGCCCGACAGGGTGATCGCCTTGTCGTCGTTCGCCGAGGCGTTCACTCCGCTGGTCAGCGCCAGCGATGCGACCGTCGTCGTCCCAGAGCCGGCCTGTCCCTTGTTGACCAGGGACACGGTGCGGGAGTTGGTGTCAGCGCCGGTGATCGCGGATTCCGGGATGTAGACGACGCTGGTCACGGTGCAGTCGAAGGGCGCCTGCCCGACGACACTGTCGTCGTCGTTGCCGGCCGTCGAGACGGCGGGGACGTCCGCTTCGAGGACCCGCACGTAGGGAGCGGTGTCTGCCATGGTTCTGCCTCTCTCTTTGTGGGGGTCGGATCAGTACTTGAGGAGGCCGGCCGGGTACCGGTTCGCCTCGACGGACTGCTCGTTGTTGATCGTGTTCGCGACCTGCCAGCCGACGCGGAAGGTCAGGCGGACAGCAGTCATGTCCTGCTGAGCGAGGTTGAAGATGATCGCTCCGGTGTTGTCCTGGATGACGGCCTCGGTGAGGACCTTCATGGTGATGTCCTGGCGGACCCCGACGACGAACTGGGACCAGTCGCCGGCGAACAGGCGGGTGTTGGCGCCCGCCCCGCCGCCCGAGGGGAACAGGCCACGCATGGCGTAGGCGACCGGAAAGCCGTCGATCATGTCGAGGCTGCCGGAGACCCGCGTCTCGTCGAGCTTGCGACCCTGCGTGTCGCGAGCCTTGCGCAGCTTGGACTTGGCGGAGGTCGCGGCCACGAAGCCGTTCACCTCGAACCCGTCACCCTCGACCTTCTCGTACAGGTTGTCGAGGTCGCCGTAGAAGCCGCCCTGTGCGGCGGTCGCCGCCTCGGTGACGCTGTTGCCCGCGGCAGTCGCTGCGGTCGTGATGTCCGACGGCCAGCTCGACGGGGCGTTCGTGCCGAAGAAGACGGCCGCGTCCAGGGTCCGGCCGAACGCTTCGGTGAGCAGAGGCATCGCCTCGTCCCAGATGTTGGCGTCCACGTCAGCCAGGACGTTGTCCGGGACCGGCATGATCGTGGCGATCTCTTCGATGTTCAGGAACTTGTTCTGCCAGTTCAGCTCAGTGGTCTGCTTGAGACCGGTGTCGCCGCCGACGAAGTAGGCGACTGGCAGGGCGCTCAGAACCGGGAAGCGCACCTGAGCGCGACCAACGGGCACCTTGCGGAACATGTTGAGGACGGCAGACTGCTCGGTCGCCTTCCCGAGGAGCTCCTTGGAGACCTCCTCGGGGATGAGCGCGGCAGAGTCCGTCCGGGACGTCAGGTTGTTGTAGGCCATGGTCCAGCCCTTCTTGAGTCAAGCCGGTCGGGCCAGGCCGAGCCGGGGATGGGATCAGCCCAGTCCCGCCTTTTGGCGGATCAGGGAGCTCATGTCAGTCGGTGCTGCCGCGGTGGTCCGGGCACCGCCGTCGAACGACGGCGGCGCCGCCTCCTTGGCGAGGTGTGGCTTGCGCTTGAGCAGGTCCGCGAGGGCCTTCTCGACGGCCTTGGTGTCGACATCGCCGTCGTCGTCCACGAAGTCCGTCGGGTCGAGGAACGCCGCAGCGTCCGAGGGGTCCGCGAAGGTGGCCGCAGCGAGGGCCCGCACTTCGGCACGGACGGTGCGCTGAGCCATTGCGGCGGCGCGCTTCTCGGCAGCTTCGGCTCGCTCCGAGGCCCTCTGGACCTCGGTCTTGTCGCGGTCCTCGATGGCTTGCAGGCGCCTGGCCTGGTCGCGGCTCGCCTTCTCGGCTTCCTTCGCTCGCCGCTTCCACTCGTCGAGGGCCTTCTCTCCAGCCGGCCCGAGCGGCGCGCCGCCTTCCACTTCGGTCGGCTCGGCCGGATCGACCTGAGAGCCGCCCTCGGGCGCGGAGTGTTCCACTGAGATTTCGGACATGGTGATGTCTCCCGTTGCGGGATCGATGACCAGCGGCCTTGCGCCGAGGTCAGGTCATGTAGCCGAACCGGTGCAGCATGGCGATGGCTTCGCTGCGACTGCCGGCCAAGCGGTAGATCTCCTCCGGCCGAAGCCGAGGGGCCATGAGGCGGAACCCTTGCCCCGACCGGGGCACGAGGCCGCGCTGGATGGCACGCTGGCGTTCCTGGCGGAACCAGGCCCCACGGCGGGTGGCCGAGTCTCGAGTGGCACGTACCGTGCGGCCGTAAGCAGAGGCGGTGTACATGCCGCGGCGGGCGTTGACGACACTGGAGATGCTGGCCCCGTCGCGGATGGCCTGGGCGCCGGCATTCGTAAAGATGCGGTTCTGCTCCGCGCGCGACAGGGACGAGAAGTATTTGTCCGCGTCCACGATGCCGCGGGGGCCGCCTCGCCCCGTCGTGGGGAACATTTCCGCCCGGTCCAAATGCCCACGGCGGAGGCTGCTGCGAGCAATCAGCTTGGCGGGCATATGGATGCAGTCACACCGCGGGTGCCGCTGAAAGCCGGTGTTCCAGCCGTACTCTTTGCCCGACAAGATCGCACATCGGGCGCAGCACGGTGCTGACGCTATGCGGATGTAGCCGTTGATCGTCCGATTTCCTGCTATCGACACTCCGGACGCGGTACGGCCGGCGTCCGCCACCTCGGTGGCCACGGCTTTCAGGAGCTTCTCCAAGCCGCCGATCATCGCCTCAACGTCGGAGACATCAGCCTCCTCCAGCAGCCAGCGCGACTCAAGCACCGACTCATAGAAGAGGGATTTCAGGGGCCGGCCGTCCGCTGCAATGCCAGCGAAACGGGCTGGTGCCACCCTTCCGGACGGATCGGATTCCAGGCCGTCGGCCGCGAGTACTGCAGCGACGTAGGAATCGGCATGGGAGGCCGCCTCCTGTTGGCCCGCCGTAACCGCCGACATGAGCCCAGGCGCCACAAGTAGCTGCCACGTGCCTTCCAGGTCGGCCGGGTGAAGCCGCCGCCATACCGCCTGGGCCTGCTCGGCTGTCCTGCGGACGACTTGCTGCTGACGCACATACTGGGCCGCAGCAACTTGCTGAGCCTCAGTGGAGCCCGTCATGCCTCGACCGGGGGCGGCTTGGGCCCGTACTCCGCGGCGAGATCACCAGATAGCGCCCTCTGTAGCGACTCCTCGCCGAGGCGCCGCCACCGCTCGATCTCCTGCGGCGTCGCACCCCAGCGCTCCCACAGCACCTCTCGCGGAACCCCAAGCGTGGACATTTTGACCAGGGCATCGACCAGCTCACCCTCGGTCCGCCACTCAGGCGACTTCCATACGATGCGGGCCTGCGACGACGCGATCCCCGCCAGCCGCATCGTTCGCTCCAGGCCCTCCTCGAGGTGACGTCGGCGCTGATACACCTTATGGATCAGGCCAGCCTCGGCGGCCTTCAAGGCCTCCGCCGACAAGTTGACCATGGAGCCCAGCAGGTAGTGCGGCGGGGTTGAGGTAATCGCCGCGATGTCGCGGACGTCAGCCTCGGCCGCCTTCAAGTAGCCATCGGGAGCAGCGGCCGGGAAGCTGCCGAAGGTGGCCTTGTCCTCCTCGGCCATGAGGATCTTGTCCTGGCCGATGTTGAACGGGGCGATGTCCTGGCCGTTCTCGTCAACCGGGATCTCCATGCCAGTGACCCACCGCTGCGGAAACGCGGCGTACTCCTGGGTCATCATCCGGTCGGCGATCGTCTTGTTGATCCGGTCCTGGATGCCGATGACCGACTGTAGCTCGGAGGCACCCGACTGCAGCATCCGCGGCCGGTTCGCCAGCTCCCCGAAGGGGATGTCCCCGAGGAGATTCCGCCCGCCCCATTCCTCCCCGGTGACCTCTCGACGCGTCCACTCAGGGCCCTGGCTCATGCCGTACTTGGGCTCCGGGGCTTGCCATTTGTAGATCCGATCGGGCAGGTACACGGTGCAGCACAGGTAGGCAGTCCAGTCGTCCAACCACAGCTTCAACGCCGCTGCCGGCTGCCCCGGGCTGTCAGGCCGGTAGGCAATGATCACCTGGGTGGGGTGCTCTGGGGTGATCAGGAAGCCCCCGCCAGGCCGCGGGGACACCATGAGATAGGAGGTACCGCGGATCGCCGCCTCGACGAAGGCCAGCTGTGACCCGCCGTCAAGGTTGTTCTCCTGCCATAGCGCCCAAGCACGGGCGTCGGCCTCACCGTCACCATCCGACTGGAACCCCGCCACCTCCAAGCGGCCTGCCAGGGCATTCACCACAAGCTCGCAGTAGTTCGCCCGCGACATGCGCAGCAGCCGCTTAAAGGGCTCCCGAGCCTTCTCGTGCAGGTGCGGCAGGCGATGCTCGCACTCGTAGTACTCGTCGTAGATGTCCGTCGCCCTGGTCCGCTCGGTGAGCTGCCTGTACAGCCGGTCACGCCACCACTCGGGAGAACCGACGGCATAAGGGGGCTGAGGCATGTGGCCCCCTCTCGATCAGAAGCCGCGAGCTCGGCGGCGTTTCGGCTTGGCGGAACCAGCGGCAATAGCGTCGCCAGCCGCCTCGTGGGCGAGGACGCTCGTCACGGCGGCGTCGATCTTCTGGTGGACGGCGGCCTTCCGGAGCACGTAGCGAGCCGACGGCCGAGCCGCCTTGCGCGCGTTTCGCACATGGATCGAGGTCAGTTCGCATCCGTCGTGGCGGAAGCTTCCCGCCGCTTTCGTGACGTCCGTGACGAGCCGCTCGCAGGCCGCATGCATCTGCACCACACGGTTCGTGTACCAGCGGACTATGCGCTTCTCCCCATACTTCGCGGCCCACCCGTCCACCTCCGTCTCCCAGTAGGGAGGGTCGGCGTACATGCGGACCACGTCGTACTTGGTCATCAGCTCATCCATCGCGGCATCGACCTCAAGCCGCGGCGTCTGGCCTCCCCAGTCGGCCGGATCCCAGATAGTCGGACGCGCGTCCGGGCCGTAGCTTGGCGTCCACTGGTAGCCATCCAGGGTCTCGGCGCGGATAGCGGTCCAGTCATCGACGTCACTTCCGTCGAAGCCGAGGACGATCTGAGTGCGTGCGGGTGGTTCCTCTTGTGGGGCAGCCAGGGCGTCCCAACGGTCCTGGGTCAGCCAGGACCCCATACCGGCGACGATCCGGTTGCCGTAGAAGCGTTCCGCCTCCGCGGGCTCCTTTTCCAGCAGCTCGGCCGCCTCACCCTCGATGGCGTCGAGGTCGATGTGGCGGCTGCCGGCGTAGACGAAGGCGTGGATCTTCCGGCGTTCCGCCTTGTTCGTGTAAGACAGGCCACCAGGCGGCAGGCGGTGGTAGCGGTAGATGTCCTCCCGCTTGGACTCCGCCGTCTTCTGGGCCACCGAGTTCTCGCTCGGATCCCAGCCGTTCGTGGTCTCCAGCGACCGACCCTGCATGCCACCCAGGCCACGGCGTGTGGTTGTCGCCACGCTCGCCATCCGGTTGCCAACCGTCCAGATGCCCGTCTCATCCTGCGCTACGAAGGTGACCGGGTTACCCAGACGGGACTGCGCCGATGACGTTACGACGTCGATGCGGCCGTCGTTCGGCAGGCGAATGAACTGCTCGCCGACCTTCATCTGCTCGGCCAGGAAGCCGTCCCGCACCATGGCCTGGAGAGGACGGTAGATGTTGTCGGTCTGGTCCTCGGAGGTCGCCGTGATTTGGATCAGCGGCTGGTTCCAGGGGCGCCCCATGGGCTCGCCCGGCTCGTACTCATACACCCAGCCGCAACCGCAGCCGTGGTGACGACAGTCGTACCGCTCGCCGCCCTGAGCCCAGCCGGCGAATAGGACCGGACCGATGGCCTCGGCAGCCACGAGCCCGGCCGTCCACGGCCCCTTGCCCGACTTCTGAGGGGCCACGACCTGGGCGCGACGGTAATGAAACGCCGTCGACAGCTGGCCAACCTGGGCCGTCGGCCGAACTCGGTAGAAGTTAGCCGTCGCGCGAAGTTGCCAGTCGTACATCTCGAACGGCTTGGGACTATTGTCCACGCCGCCGACCGAGCGGATGCGGCAGTGCTGGGCGATCCAGTCCGGGACGATAAACAGCGTCGGGAAGTCGAGCGACCAGGTCCCGTCGTCAGCCGCTACCACCCGGCACCGCCCTCAATCTTGCTCGAGCCGAGTTCGTGGAAGGCGCTGCCGACGGTGCAGGCCCGTCGTTGGCGTCGTCAGGGCGGTCGATGCGCCACCGGTTCGCGCGCATCCCTGGCGTTGTGAGGCCAAGTGAGTCGGACATCTGGCGGACCAACGTCGACAGGTTCACGAAGGACTTGGGTTCCTCCGCCTCGGCCAGACGGCGGGCATATAGCGCCACCTCGACCTCCTGGCCGAACCGTTCCCACATCAGCGCCTGCGGCTTCCGCCACAGCGATTCCCAGAGATCCGCTTCGCGTTCGCTAGGTTCGGTCAATGGCCACTCGGGCGCCACACCCTCACGGCCCTCTGCTGGCAGGATGGTCCATTCGCCGGCGTCCCTCTCGCGCCGCAGCGCAGTTGGATCTGGCGCCGGCCCTGAGCGTGATCGTGCTCCACCTTTCGGCATAGATATCTCCTCCGGTCGCGCCGTTGCGGCGCCTGCGCGGCCGGGCGTTGCGCTCAGCCGGTCAAGAGAGGCCCGTCGTTCAGCAGTCGGTCGCCCTTGGAGCTGTTGCAGCCGAGGTGGGCAAGGAAGACATTCGACGGGTCGTGGGCGCCACCTTTAGAGAGGGGCACTCGGTGATCAAGACTCGGACTGAGGGAGTCCGGCCACGTCACTGCGGGATCAACAGGGTGTGAGCAGAGACTGCATCGCCAGCCGTCTCGTTCTGCAATCGAGGCCATCAGGACAGGCTCGCCGGTAGAAGCCGCCTTCTTCTGAGCCCGCCGACGGTGGTAGCGGTCGCGCCGGGCGTCGGTCCACGATTCGGGCTTCTGCCGGCCGTCGGCTCGCGACTCGCGGTTGTACAGCAGCTTGCCGTGCTTCTCGCTGCAGCAACGGGTCGAGGAGCGTTGTGGACGGAACACCACGCCACACCCCGGAAGTGCGCATTCCCGCTCCGACAGAGCGGTCGGCAGGCGCTGCCCGCGAGCCACTTCGCCGCAGCGCTTAGAGCAGTACCGGGTCGAGCTCTGCCGTCCTTCCAGGGATGCACCGCAGACCCGACACGGGACTTGGGCCGGCCGGACCTGACCGGGGTTGTTGAATACCCAAACGCGGCACCGGTCGCTGCACCATTTCCGCTTGTTGCGTTCACGTCGCCCGACGGGGAGTGGCTGCTGGCATCCGAAGCAGATCCGCAGAGTGTCCTGCTCCTCAAGGCTCATGCCAGTGAGGCTACTTGGCACCTCCGACAAGCAGGCCGTCGACACTTTCCGTCACCACTTAAGTGGATCTTGAAAGCTCTGATCCCGACAAACCTGGAGCGCACCTCCCCGGCGGTCCTGGTGATCGATGATCTTGGGGTGATCCCCCAGGGTGATCAAGACTCAAAGTGACGATCAACAAGTTGATCAAGTCGATTTGATCTTCTCGGTGATCATCGCGGTGATCATCCGCTGGACCTTGGGTGATCATCCAACCTGCGACCTTGATCGCCGACCGTTGATCACCTAGCCGGTGATCACGTCGCCTCGCCAGGCTGAGGGCCGGCCGGTCAGGCCCGCTCGCGCTCGGCCAGAACGTTGGCCACGGCTAGCCACGAGCAGGCCAGCTGATCGAGCCGCTCCATCAACGGCAGGTTGGTCAGCTCCAGCTCAGCCTGGGCCAGCAGCCTGGCCGCGTGCTCGACCGCCTGGCCGGCCGTCGTGACTACCGGTTCGCTCATCCGTTCCACCCTCCGGGCTGGTGCCTCGCCGTCTCGCTGCTGTGACACGGCCCGCACAGACCGCGCCCATGCCGCGGATCGTTGGGGTCGAGGCCTTGTTCGACGAGCTCACGCCGGCTGAGCGGATGGTGATCGGCGTGGACGGCCGGTGCCTGCTGGCACAGGACGCAGACCCGGTCTCGCGCTAGCACGCCGGGCCTGAACTGCTGCTCGTGCTGCCGCCCGTAGCCGCGCTGCCGTGCGCTACCTCGCTTGGCCTCGGCCTGCGCCCGATGGTCTGGGCAGCGGCCCCCTTGGTCGGTGTACTCGGGGCAGCCTGGGGTCGAGCAGACCCGCCATCCTGTCCGTCTGGTCACCGTGCTCACCTCCTTAGGTCTAGCCTGTGGCGCCTGAGCTAAGGGGTGGGCATGTCCAGTCAGAGATCAGATGGGGCGGTCGGCGTGTTCGTCGTCGGCTTGGTCATCTTCATGTTCGGCGTGGTCGCCGAGTTCATGATCGGACCGCTCGTGCTCGGCGGCCTGCTGATGGTGGGCGCCGTGGCAGCCACGGCCCGCCAGCGGCGGACGGGGCCGGCGCCCGAGGTGACGCTGCGCCCTGGCAGTGGCGACCGCCCTTGGCGTCGCACCAAGGACTAGGCGGCCAGCTCTCTGATCGCTGCAGCGACCCGGCCAGCCAGGTACGTGTGGCCGGCGTCGGTGGGGTGGGTCGCGTCGGTGCCGATGTACACGTCCGCGTTGCCTGAGCCGGTGGTCGCTCCGACGCGCCCGGTCCCTGTGATCCAGGCTCCGTGCGTGGCGATGAGGGTGCCGGTGCTGTCGTAGATCCCGCCGGTGAGGGGCGAGATGAACGGCAGCTGGGCGGCGGCTGCGGCGGCCTTGAGCGTGTTGTCGGTGTTGGTGATGGACGCGGCTGGTGAGCCGCTGGGTGACCAGCAGCCGATGACGTAGACCCTCGTGCTGGGCAGGCCGGCCTTGATCGCGCTGTACAGGCTAGCCGCGGCGGAGCTGATGCTGGGCTGGCTGCCGCCGTTGTCGTTGTAGCCCGCCGAGATGATCAGCACGTCGGGATTGTTCGGGATGACGTCGATCGGCGCGCGGGTACCGAGGGTGGCGGTGGAGCCGGCCGTGATGTAGCCGGTACCGCCGAGGGCTTCGTTCCAGGCGTCGCTGTAGCCCAGCGCCCGGGCTGCCCGCGGGAACCACGTGCCTGCGCCGCCGCCTACGTTCAGGCTGGAGCCGCCGGGGATGCTGTCACCCAGCACCATGATCCGACTGGCAGGCGTCTGGGGCTTCCACATGGTCGCGCCGGGCGGCAGGTAGATCCCGCCGAACGGGGCGACTGCGAAGTCGATCCTGATCACCCTCGGTTGTGCGGCGCCGAGGGTGACGGTCATCAGGTGGGTGCTGCCGGGCGTGGTGCCGCCGAGGGACTGCATGAGGTCGGTCATGCGGCGGCCGTCGACCCAGAGTCGGTAGCAGCCGCCCGTCTGCCAGTTGAACCGGAGCTGGAAGGCGGTGGCGTCTGTGCCGAACTCGAGGCTCCAGATGCTCTGGCTGCTGCTCAGGGTGCCGCGGGTGTTCGGGTAGCGGGTGGTCGGCAGGACGTAGGTTGAGTCTGGGGTGCCGGTGCCGACTTGGAAGCTGCCGGCGCCGAGGTAGCTGAACGGGCCGGTGACGTCGCTGCCTGACAGTGTCACGCCTGCCGGCGTGTATTTGATGTAGCCGGCCGCCGGCGTACTTCCTGGGGCGACGCTGATCCCGGTGGGCGCGGGTGCGGGGCCGAGGTTGGTGAGGGTGAGTCGGAACGGGTAGCCGGAGTAAGCGTAGATCTTGCCTGCGCCGGTGCCCTGGTTGGCTATGGCGACGGTCGCCTGCCCGCCGGAAAGGTGCCCGGAGGCGACGGTGAACAGGATGCTCGAGGATGCCTTGCCGAAGCTCGTGCTTGGGTAGAACTCCGGGTTGCCTTCGGTGAGCGGGCTGGTGGTCTGCGTGCCCGCGTAGAGGTTGATGGCGCCGGCCGAGTCCAGGAGCACGGCGTCGATGTACCGGGTGCCGGAGTACAGCATGCCGACGTCGGCCCTGATGCGGTCGCCGGGCTCTGCCGGGATCGAGCATTTGAGCTGGGTGCCGACGCTGGTGGCGGCGATGGTCCATGAGGCTGCGCTGGCCAGGTCCTGCACGGCGCCGTCGGTGATCCGGACCTCTGCGGTGCGGAAGCCGGGGACGTCGCTGGGGAAGGGCGAGGCGGCGTTCCCGATGGGGGTGAATCGGAGGTCGTCTCCGGCTGCGACCGTGCCTGTGGCGGAGCCGACGGAGAGTGTCGCTGCTCCGCCGAGGCCGAGGTTCGTGCGGGCGGTGGGCTTGTCTGAAAGGGTCGCCAGGTTGTCCGTCTTCGCCAGGTACTTGCTGGCAGCGTCTGCCCGGTCTCCGTGGGGGTCTGTCGCGCCAGCGTGCGTCGACACCTTCGTGGTGGCGTCAGACGCGGCCGCGGACTGGGCAGCGTCGGCCTTCGCCTGGGCGCCGGCCGTGGTCTCCAGCAGTGCGGTGTTGGCGATCCCGTGGACCGCGGTGGTGTCTGCCTCGTGGGCCGCGACCTTGGCCGTGGCGTCCGAGGCTGCCGTCGAGATGGCGGCTGCTTGGGCGGCATCCGCCTTGGCCTGCGCCCCGCTCTGGGTTTCCAGGGCCGCCGTGTTGCTGATGCCGTGCACGGATGTCGTGTCGGCCTCGTGCGCGGCGAGGGCGCTCGTAGCCGCGGCCCGGTCGCCGTGCGGGTCCGTGGCGGCTACGTGAGCCGTGACAGCCGCCGCAGCCGCGCCTGCGGGGTCTGCGCCTACGTCGGTGGCGTCCAGGACAACCACGCCGACTTCGCCGTTGACGGACGTTACTGCGCCGCCGCCTCCACCGCCGCTGGAGCCTCCGCCGGGAGCTGGGACGGGGGTGAGGTCGGCGAGGTCGACTGTGCCGGTGCCGGTGATGTTGGCCCAGTACTGGATGCGCTTGCCGCCGGTGGGCTGGATGTCGACGCGCCACCGCCAGCCGGTCGGCAGGATGCCTGCTGCGTCGCAGGGGAGGATCTGAACGAAGAAGCTGCCGTTGGTGATCGTCACTGCGCCGCCGCCGGCGTATACGGCGTTGCGGGTCGAGTCGACGAGGTATGCGGACGGCGTGAGGACGAGGCGGCCCTGGAATGGGGTGCCGGCTACAGCGGAGGGGAGCGTGCCGACCAGGGTGACCGTGGGGGTGCCTGCGGGGAACGACACGGCGGCACCTCCTCGTAGGTCAGGCGGCTCGGGCTCCGGCGGGCAGTGGCGGCGGGTCGCCGAGGTGGGTTTCGCCGGTCCACGGGTCGACGGTTTTGCGGTCGAGTTCGCGGAGGTCGTAGCGGGCTGCTTTCCCGGTGCCGCCGTGGCGGGTGATGCGGCCTTCGGATGCCCAGCGCCAGATGGTTCCGACGGGGCGGCCGGTGTAGTAGGCGGCGTCGGCTGCGGTGGCCAGCCAGGGTCGAGTCATGGGCACTCCCTGGAATGACGAAAGGCCGTCCTGTGGGGGACGGCCTGAGCGCGCACGAGTGCTACTTCAGCAGATCATGACTTCGGTAGGTTACTCGTGTCAAGTGCAGGGCCGCGGTGGGAGACTGCGGCCATGAGGGTGTCGTTCATGGTGCGATGCGCGACGGAGGCCGAGTGCCGACGCGAGCTGGACTGGTTGTGTCGGGAGCGGGGCGCGGTGGTGACGATGCTGCCGACGGACCGGCATGGGGATGGCTGGCTGGCGCGCGCGGTGCCCATGACGAAGGCCCCCGCGGTCGGCGAGGGCCTGTCGGTGGAGCGGTAGGTCAGACGGCTGGTTGTCCGCTGCCCGGGCAGGTTTCGAGGCCGCCTGCTCGTTGGTGCATGGCGGCGGGCTGTCCGGGTTCGGCGCCGACGATAGCGCCGCATACTGAGCAGCCGCCGTTGCATTGGCCTGGGTCGAAGCGGTTTCCGGGGACACAGGGCATGTGCTGCCTCCTCGCTCGGGTTGGCGAGGGCAGTGTCCTGCGGGTAGTTGGGGTCGACTAGGCCTAGAACGAGCCTTGGAGGTCGTAGGCGCGACTGCCGCGAGCTTGTCCGGCTCGGGCGGTGTGCGTGAACAGGCACCAGATCTTCGCGCCGTTGTGGAAGGTAACCCCGAAGCCAGGGTTCTGGACGTCGTCGTCGTTGTACGGCTCGGCAGCGAGGATCTCCGTGTTGCCGGTATTGGTGGTGGCGGCGGCGAGGTATGCCTGGGCGGTGGCGGGAGTGACGCTGCCACTGTCGAACAGTGGTGGGTACGGGATTTCGGATGGTGCGTCGCCGTGGACGGGCTGCTCTGCGATGTCGTACTTGTCGCCGGGGGCGAGTGTGCCGGTGACGCCGATCCATACCTGGGAGCCATTGGTGAATGTGACGTGCAGGCTGTAGGGCCGGCCGCTCTCTCCACCGTCTTCGACTGCCTGCACGTCGGGGGCCTTGGGCAGGGTGTCGATTGCAAACTGGTGGAACCGTGCGGGGCGCATGAGGAATCCTTCCGTGGCGGCTGGGCCAGTCTATGTCGGGTGCGGCGGTTGGGTGGTGGATGGTGGGGCTGGGCCTGTCGGTGAGCGGCAGTCAGCCGAGCATTCGGATCACGGGCGCTGGTCCGGCCTGGGCGTCGTTCCAGGCGCCGGCCGAGAGGGCGTCGGGGGCTTCGCGGCGGATCCGGTTCCAGATTTCGTTGCAGGCTTGGTCGGCGAGTGGGCCTTCGCCGCCGGCCGCGGCCCGGATGGCGCCGATGATGCAGTACCCGACGCCGGGGTGGCCGACGTAGCCGACGCACAGGCCGTAGGTGTCGATCAGCCGGGCGGCCTCGGCGAATACCTCCTCGACCGTGGCCGGGGCGTCGGCCGGCCCGGTACTGGCCATGGGGGCGGCGAGGATCTCGGGGGCTTCGGTGTCGACGTGGGCGGTGCGGATCGCCATGTCGCCGTGGGCTCCGGCGAGCCGCTCATCCATGGCCAGGCTGCTCAGGGTGAGCCGCTCGTCGAGGGTGAGGGCCGGGGCCGCCGCGCGGGTCGCGGCGGCCGTGCGGGTGGCGATCATCGGCGACCACGCCCCCACCCGGAGTGCTCGTCGACCTTGCGGGCCATGTTCGGGTCGTTCCAGTGGCCGAAGCTGGTGGCGCCCTCGAAGTCGTACATGTCGCCAGTGATCTCGGGCCGGAGGCCGCATCCGCGTTCGGGTGAGGCGAGTTCACGGAGGCCGGGGGGCGGGGTGGTGCTGCAGTACGTGCTGCCGAGCTGGAGGACGACGTTCGCGGCCTGGATGGTGCCCTTCTTTTCGAGCGGGCGTCCGGCGTGTACGGAGTAGTGGCCGAACATCCAGGCCTGCCACATCCGGGAGTAGTGGGTGCAGATCAGGGCGGACCAGGTCTGGGCTTCGAACTGGGCGGCGAGGTTGGTGGCGTGCTCGGTGACGTAGTAGACGATCATTCCTTCTCGGGCGTCGCGTTCCAGCTGTCGTGCGCCGCTCTTGCCGCGGTAGTCCTTGCTCATGGCGTTCTCCTTTGATGGCGGGTCTGGGGTGGGTTGCGCGGTGGGGTCTACGTGCGGGAGGGCGGGACTTCGTGGAGCTCGCCGTACCAGCGGAGGAGGCTCTTTGCGGAGTCGCCCTCGAAGGAGGGCTTGCCGAAGAAGCCGTAGCCGGTGCAGAGGCGCTGATCGCAGGTCCATGGCCCGAACGGGGAGCCGGGTGCCTGCTCGCGGATGACCCAGACGGATTTGCCTGGCCGGGCCCAGCGCTCGAGGGCCTTGACGTCTCCTGGGGCCTGGATGCTCCAGATCTTGCCCATGGTGAGCTCCAATGCGGTTTGTGGTGGTTTGTTCCCTGATCGGGGGCGTGCTCGGTCTGCTCCGTTGCAGGTCAGGGGTTGCTCGCGGTCTGCTCGGGGGCTGCTCGTCGGCCGTCGCGAGCAGCGGGCGAGCGGGGCCCGATCGGGCGCTGACCTGCGGTGGAGCAGGCCGATCAGCGCCCGATCAGGGGTGCGATCTGCGCATATCAGGCGCGAGCGAGGGTGTCCCGCTTGTAGCCGCGGGGGTTCTGCAGACCGTCGATCTCGCCGATCGGAGCGGGGTCAGGGACCCCCGCTGCGCGGAGCTTTGACCTCAGTTCCGAGGCCGTCAGATGAAGTGCTGCGGCCAGGGTTTCGGTCCGCATGCGGTCAACGTTCCTCTCGTCCATCACGGCCAGCGCTTCGGCGACGATCGGGTGGCTGGCGGCGTGGCCTGCGGGAGGTTCGGCGTCGCACAGTCGAAGCAGCGCGGGCCACGACAGCACCTGGGGGAAGCCGGCGATCTGCGGCTGGTCCACCTCGGCCATGCCGTCGAGTGACTGCTGGTCGAGCTCCACCAGGCCAGCGGCCTTGCGTTCGGCGGCGCGTTCCCGAAGGGCCGCCGAGTCGGCGTAGTGGATGGCGTACTCGACGGGCTCGTCGGCGAGGCCGGGGACGCCTTGCACGAAGACGTGGCCGGCGTCCTTGGGGTCGGTGTCGGTTGCCGGGTCCAGGCGGTGCGGAAGCCATCCTTCGGCTGCGGCGCCGTCGCCGAAGACGGCGTTGGTGTCGACGCGCTTGCAGGGGCCGACCATCCGCAGGGCGATCATCTGTGCGATGTTCTCGCTGAGGTACCGGCTCGTTCCTCCCTGCGACGCGAGTACCACCTGGATCAGCTCCTTCCTGCCTACGAGCAGGAGCTCGACCGCGAGGAGCTGGGCCAGTTCGGAGGCCTTGGGGAACTCGTCGAAGAACACGGTGACGGCCGGCGCCTCGGGGCTGGCCTGCCACTTCTTGCCCATGCCGAGCTTGCCCCGCAGGCGGGCCCGCGACTTGGCGAGTAGCAGCAGGAAGGCGAGCACGGCTTCGATCTGCTCGTTGGTGCGCGCGGTCACCCGTACTGCTTCGCGGAGGTCTTCGAGGCCGTCACCGAACGGGTCGAGGTCGATGGTCAGGTTGTCGTTGCAGGCGGTAGTGATCTCGCCGAGGGCCTGCAGGATGCCGGTCTTTCCGCCTCCAGAGGCAGCCACGACGAGACCCATGACGCCAGCCAGCGTGACGTCGAGGGCGTCGCCCCCGATCGACGTGCCGGCGCGGGCTTTCCCGGCGATGCTGAGCGACTTGGGCTGCCGGTGCGGCATGCCGGGCGCGGATGCGAAGGCGTTGCCGTCGATGAGGCGGAGGATGGCGCAGGAGCGGCGGGACTTGAGGGGCTGGGGTCGGACGCCCCCATGGCCGAGGTCGAAGCGGGTTTCCAGGGCGCCGGCCGCCTTGATGATCGCCTCGGGGGTGCCTTCGCTGACGCGGACGATGCACTGCCAGCCCCAGGGTTCAAGGCTGATGTCGGACACCTCGGCGACGGGGATGTTCTCGGCGCGGAGCGCGGCGAGAACGCAGACGGCGAGCTGGTCGACGGTGTCGACCTGGGTGAGCGGGAAGGGGCGGGCGTCAGCAGGCAGGCGGTCCAGGGTGAAGCCTCGGGCGGCCGGCTGGGCGAGGTGGGGCGCGGCCAGGGAGGTGACGGCGACGGGCTGGCCGGTTTCGGGGTGCTGTTCGATGCCGGTCCGTCCGCGCCGGACGCCGTACCACCAGCTGGCGGCGAGGAGAGGGAGGTCGAACCAGAGGCCCCCGGTGAGGGTGCCAACCGTGGCGCCGGCCAGGCCGACGGTGCCGATGCCGGCGGTGACGCCGCTGTAGATAAGCCGGTGGCGCCAGTAGTCGGCGCGCCGCTTGTTGAGCTCGTCGCGGAGCTTTCCCTGTTCGGCGATGTCCCGGCTGGTGGCGATCGCGGCGTCGACGGTCTCGATCATGTGGGGCCAGTTGTCGCGGTAGCCGGCGAGCCAGCGGGAGCCGAGTCGTTGGTAGCCGCGACCGGCTTGCGGCAGGTAGCCGTAGCTGTCGCGGAAGTCGCGGGCCTGGCGGGCGATGGCAGCCTGCGAACGGGCCCACAGCGGGGTCCGGCCGACAGGGACGATGGCGCCCTCGATCGGGACTGCGGGGGCGACCGTCTCGGGGGTCGGGTCGTCTTTGACGATGGACAGTCGGGGGGCGGGGGCAGTCGTCATCGTCGTCTCAACCTTCCTGCTTGCCGGTGACGGCGTTCCGGATGCGGCGGGCGTAGACGTTGCTGCGACCGAGAAGCTTGGCGACTTCGGGGGCGGAGAACTTGTCTTCACCGATCAGGTTGAACAGTCCGCGCGCCTTCTCGATGTCAGCCTCATCGAGAGGCTCTGTGGCGTCTTTGTACCGCGGGGCGCCAGACTCCCGCTTCTCAAGCCTCCCAAGGGCTGTACGGCCCTCGTGACCCCCATTGCGGGCGCCCTTGCCCGAGGTGTCGGAGACGCCTACCTCGGATCCGAAGAGGTCGGCAAGGAGGAACTCGACGGCTAGGCGTTCTGGAGTTCGCTCTGCCTCGTCGAGCACCTCGGCGACAGCGGACTCGGCCTTGAGGCGGTTCTTGATGACGTCGGCAGTAACGGCTCGCGGGGCGCCGTGAATGTCCCACCATGCTCGATTGAACGCCTCCTCTTCCTTGAGGGCTCCGTAGGGTGCTGCAAGGAGAAGCTGCTGGGCTCGGGCCATGACGTCGGGGAAGGCCTCGCGGCGCTTCTTCTCGTGACGAGCGCGCGCCTTCTTCTCCAGCCGATGCTTGGCGTTGCCGACGGCGGCCGACAGCGTGAGCACCCACTGGCGCACTTCGAAGAAGAGCGGCCCACCGAGGGTGACTGCGGCAAGACCCATGGCGGCGGTCTGCGCCTGGCCGGCAGTGAGCCCGTGCTCGGTGAGGCTTTGGCCGTACTGGTAGTTGATCAGGGCGGCGTAGGAGGCTGCAGACATTGAGAGGGCTCGCATGACCCACCGCACCCACGACGCCAGCTTCTTCTCGTCCGCGTGAGCGACACCGGCGGCGAGGATCCAGGCGGCACCCTCGAGGACAGGCCCGATGGTGAAGAGCATCCAGTAAATCGATGTGAAGTGGATGATCTGCGCGGGCAGGCTCGCCGCGATACTGAAGCCGATCAGCAGCAGCGTCCCGCGCCGGTACACCGTGCCGGGAGCGAAATCGCGCTGCCTCTTCGCCGCACGCTCCCGCCGCCGCTGCGCACGATCCTTGCGAGCCTGAAGCTTTTCTGCCCGCCGGTCGGCCTTCTCCTTGAGGCGCTGGGTGCGCTCCAAGTCGACTGCCGCGGCCTTGGCCTCCACTTCACGGGCGACCCTCGCGTCTTCATCCTTGCGGCGCTGTTCGTACCAGTCGCTGCTCACGGAACGATCCCTTCTTGATCAGGTTCGGGTGGGGGTGGGTGGTGCGTGCTGGTCGAGGAGGCCCTCGCCGGTAATCGCGAGGAGGACGAGGACGGCGATCCCGATGCGGGTCAGAAGCGGGGGCTGGAGGCCGGCGATCCAGGCCAGGCCAGCGAGAATGAGGAAGACCCGGGCCTTGTGGATGCCGACCAGGGCGGCCGTCACGACCAGCTCCACATCTCGCCGGCTCCGTGGGCGCGGTAGCCGGCTGCGGCCCAGCGGCGGACGATGTCGGCCAGCTCGCGGGGCATCTTCGGGTGCTGGGCGGCCTTGGCGAAGATGTCTGCGATGACTCCGGCCTGCTGGGGTCCGATCAGTCCCACGACGTCGGACTTGCGGTCGAACAGGAATCGGATAGCCCGCCAGTCGCTGGCGGGGAGGACGTGGGCGAGGTGGCGGCCCATGTTGGCGAACGCGCTGTAGGAGAGAGTTTCGGTGCCCCACTGGGTGGAGCCGTGGGAGATGTCGACGCTCATTTCAGGCCTCCGGTCCGGTGACGTGCTGGACGTGGATGCTGAGCTGGCGCGGGTCGACCGCGGCGAGAGCCACGATGGTGATCAGCTCGGACTCGTTGGTGACGGTGGCCGTGTCGGTCGGTGCGTCGGCGGTCTCGCTGCTGGTGGTGACGGTCCAGGGCATGGCGAAGCTCCTTGTGTCGCGGGGTGGGGTGGGTGGTGCTGGCGGATCTCCAGGCCGCCCGTGCGGGACGGGCGGCGAGGGCTACCGTCAGTGCCGGACGTCCCAGCCCTTGCCGAGCTTGCGGACTTCATCCGCGGTGGCGGCGCTGGCCTTGTCGGGGGTCGTATAGCGGGGTTCTCCGTCGGTGGTGGTTCGGTTCCACCGCGTCCAGACCCTGCCGTAGCTGTCGGTGATCGTCTCGGGGTTCTGGCCTCGCTCGCTCATGCGGGTCCCTTCCTGGGCCGGGGCTGTCCCGGGCTCCCCTCACCGCCGGTACGGGACCGGCGGATCGGGCAACCGGTCAGCGACCGGGCTGGTTGTGTTCGCAGGTGGGGTCGCAGGGCTTCCAGTCCCGGTTGAACAGAGCGATGCTCGCGGCGTTGGCCAGCTTGAAGCCGAGGAGCCCGCCAGCCTTGTCGCCTGCCGCGATCAGTGCCCGGCTCGCCCGGTCGGCCGCGGTAGGCACGTTCTCGTTGCGCTTGGACATGGGTTCCCCTATCGAATGGCGTTGGCGAGTGCGGGCCAGAGTCGGTCGTCGCGACCCCAGGCCATGTCGATGACGTGCAGGGTGGTGCCGTGCTGACTGAGCTCCCGCAACGCGTGCCGGCCGACGCCGTGCCACTCGCGGGCCTTCCAGTTCCGGTCGACGCGGTAGCCGAGGGTGGTGAACGGCTCCCCGCCCTCCTCGGTGAGCACCAGGTACGGGGTCCGGCTGCCGCGGATGACGATGAAGCCCTGCCGCTCCAGGCCGAGGAGCCGTCCGAGGATCGGGCTGCGGTCGTGGACGACACCCTCGACCCAGGCGCGCTGCCGGGATCCGCGGCCGTCGTCGGTGGCCGGCTGGGAGCAGGTGGTGACGAACCCGGCCCGGTTCACCGCGGCCAGGGTGGGGACGAGGTGGCGGGCTCCGTTGTCCTCTTCCTGCCCGAACGGCCCGTCGTAGCCCGGCCAGGACGGCAGGCGGCCCTCCAGCCATGAGGCCATGTTCTGCCCGAGGTCAGCGATGGTCCGGGCGTCCCGCCACACATTGCCCATCAGGCGGCCTGGGGCGGGTCGAAGACGGTCTGCTTGAACTCGATGACCTCGATGCGGGCTTCGAGCTCGGCAGCCTTCGCCTTGAGGGTCTGCAGGTTGTCGCGTTCGTACCAGGCTTCCTCGGTTTCGGCCTGGATCAGGGTCAGGTGGGTCATGACGGTGGTCCTTCCGGTGGTCAGGCGGGTGGGGGCTGAACTGTCGTTTCAGGCGGGGCGGATGTCGTCGGCGCTGACGATGTCCTCGCACGGGTACGGCTCGTCCACGAGGGCGACCTTGATGCCCCCATCGGGGTAGCGGCAGAGGATGGTGACGAGTACGCCGGTGGACTTGAGGCGGTAGATCTTGTCGTCCGGGTGGGACGGGATAGCAGGGGCGGGGGTGGGCTTGCTCTTCCTGCCGAACATGGGTGGTCCTTCCGGTGGTCAGACGGAGACGGGGGGCTAGTGGTGGATGAGCTGGATGCGGCCTCCGCGGGCGGCGATGCTCAGCTCGCAGGTGTCGCACTCCCAGTCGGCGGTACCGGGTCCGATCCGGTGGTGCCACATCTGGCGGTGGCAGCAGATGATCGGCGTGGAGTCGCTGATGGGCTGGCTGGGGCGGAGCGCTTCGGCCTGCACTGCGGCGGCGGGCATGACGGTGCTCCTCGTTGGTCAGGCGGGAAGGTCTAGCGGCGGCTAGTACAGAAGGCCAGGCGCGATCAGCCAGGCGGCTGGCGCCCCGCCGGGATAGCCGGGCGTGGCAGACCAGCTGTAGCGGCCTCGGATGAAGCGGGTGGGTGCGATCTGCACGACCAGGGAGCCGACTCGCATCTCTTCGACGAGAAGAGTGCGGCTGTAGTCGTCGAGCTCTGTGCGCATGTAGGCGTGGAATGCGGCGACAGCTCGTCGTGCGGTCAAGTCGGGGCCGATGGCGATCAGGTGGCCGTCTGCGTAGTCGGGGTCGAGGCTGGCGACAAGGAAGCCGTAGTGGCTGGCTTCCATGTCGGTCGGAGTGGGCGTGAAGGGCCCAACGTTCAGGCGCTCGCAGTGCCGGGCGTGGTACTCGGCTCCCCGGCACATGGCGGCTTCGGCTTCCGCTGCGGGGATGTCGTCGCTGAAGTCGCGGGTGTCGCAGCCGGTGCAGTGGTCGGAGTAGCCGCCGATGGCGTTCTGGTGGACTTCGACAACGTGTCCAGCTCGGGTGGGGTAGGTGGCGATGACGGTCACGGTCACCTCCTTAGCTGCGGTGGGTGTGCTGCTGTCCGGTGCCGAGCTGGCCGATCTGGTTGCGGGCGTCGGCGGCGGCCTGCGCGGCCTGAGCCGGCGGCCTGTAGTCGGCCTGGCATTCCTGGGCCGTGGTCGGCTTGCTGGCGAAGCTGTGCTCCTGCGGGGCGGCCATCAGGCACCACCGATCGAGGCGGCTGCCATGTAGGCGGTGACGGCGGTCTCGGGGATGCGGACTCCGCGGCGGCGGTGCTGGCCGATCCCGACCTGGATGGAGCCGGGCAGGTGGCCGGCGTTGACGAGTCGGATCACGGTGCTGCGGCTGACCTTGAGGCGCTCCGCAACCTGTCCGGAGGTGAGGAAGTCGGGCGCGGGCATGGGGTCCTGGGGACCTCCAGTGGGCTGGGGGCTCATGTCATCCATAAGAGCACACTCATCTGTACGTGCCAAGTCATCTGTATAAGCATTGGCGGAATCAGGCCACCAAAAAGCCCCCGCCGACGAGGGCGGGGGCGATAGGCGTGCAGGTCACGCTGGGAAGTCGTACACCAGCAGGTATCGAGATGCGTCCAGAATCATTCGGTTCACCTCGACGACCCGGTCGCGCGTGTCGTAGGCGTATCGCGTCAGCTCAACCACCGGCGCTGTCGCGGCGATCGACAGGTCGGCCATCTCGTCGGCGCGCGGCATCCGGCAGCGCGCCTCCTCCCGAAAGCGCACCGGCCCGCGGCCGTCGTCAGCGAGCCGCGCATAGATGCCGCCCGGCCCTGTGTCGACTCGGGTGATCGCTGTACCACGGGCCAGATCGTCGGGGATGAAGGACGTTGACCGCATGACCGGAACCCGGTCAACGAGGTAGCGGCGGGTGCGCGTCCAGATGAGCGTTCCGACCTCAAGGCCGAGGGCGCGCGCCACGTCCGCGTCCGCGTCCAACTGCTCGATCCGCACGTCAGTGGGCTCGAGCTTGCGGTCGTCGATGTCGACATCCCACATCGACTTACCCTGCCCCCACTGCTCGGCAGACAGCCGCTTGAGAGCGTTGCGGACGATCGGCTGCCATTGCCCGGCTAGGACGTACACGCCCTTGCCGTGGCGTGCTTCGGCGAGGCCTTCGGTGGCGAGGATGGAGATCGCGTGCCGGATGGTGAGGCGGGCCGCGTCGTACTCCTCCATGAGTGCCGTCTCGGACGGCAGCTTGGCGCCGGGCTCGTAGACTTTCCGCTCGATCTTGTCTCGCAGATCGTCGGCGATCTGCTTGTACCGAGGCGGCTGCCCCTTGGGTGCTCTTGGCACTGCTCTCCTCCCGGCGGCTTATCTATAGAGCGTAGCTCCTACAGTTAACCGCAGGTCAGCGGGCTGTGCATATGCCGAAGCCCCCGCCGCCTCTCGGCTGCGGGGGCAGATTCACGCTGCGGACCTCTCCGCCATCGGCAGCCGGAGTACTTCCGCATGCCCGTATTGGGCTTCGCATCCGGGGCAGCGGGCGCCGGGGGTGTCGAGGGTGATGCGGAGGACGGTTCCGCACGGGCAGGTGACGGGGATCCGGCGGGGCGGCTTGTCGCCGCCGATGATCGCCTCGCATTCGGAGCGGACCCGGCGTATGTCCTGGGCGAGTTCGAAGACGGCTTCGTGGGCGTCGCAGAACCAGGAGACCTGCAGGCGGAGGAAGGTGACGGCGCCATCGATGGTCTGCTGTACGTCGCCGCGGAACGGTGCCGGCTCCCAGCCGAGGGTTTCCCGGGCGTCGCGTTCCCAGGTGGTGACGACGCCTTCGATGCCGCCGCGGGCCCGGAGGTCGAGGACTCGTTCGTTGACCGGCAGGGGTGCGGTGCGGCTGCCGGAGCGTCCGCTTTCGCCACGGCGGCTCGGGGCGAGGTGCTCTTCGAGTTCCCGGTACAGGCCGGGGAGGGCGCCGAGGTTGCCGTCGAGGCGTTCCTCGCAGCCGGGGTGAACGCGGGTGCTGGACGGGTTTCGGCAGATCGCGCAGGTGCTGGTGGCGTCGTTCACGGTGTCTCCTGTGCGGGCGGTACGGGGCGGGTCAGGCGGTCTGGTCGAGGGCGGCGATCGTCGGACAGGGGTGTTCGACTGGAGGGCTGTCGGTGGTGCCGGTCCCGTCGTAGGCGGAGCATTCGGCGCAGATGATGCGGCCCATGTGCTCGACCGGCCGGTGCAGCTTCCGGATCCGGTCGCGCGTCTCGTCGAGGAGGGTCTGGATGCGGATGGCACGCCGCCGGCTGGCCTCGAGCTCGCCCGCTGTCCGTTTGTGCTGGTCGACGAGTTCGGCGTAGTCGCGGCGCCACCGTTCCCGGCTGGCCCGTGCCTGCTCGAGGGCCGGGTCGCGGACGGTGATGATGGCGTCGGCGTCGCTGCCGTAGGCGAGGACGTCGTCGGGGTGGGCTTCCTCCCAGCGGTGGCCAGGGTTGTTCCGCTCGTAGATCGCCTTCGCGTACAAGTCGCGGAGGTCGTCGCAGAAGCCTTCCTCGCCGGAGCACTTCGTCGGGTCGGTCGGTTCGGAGGCGTGCGGGTCAGTGGAACTTGTCTCGGTCACAGCAGAGCTCCGGGGCGTGGAAGGTGATGGTGGTCCGGGGGACGGGGTAGCCGTGAAGCTCGAGGAAGGCGGCCTCCTCGGGGTCAATGCGGGAGACGCGGATCCAGCGGGCCGAGGCGGGCGTGGTGTCGCAGGGCTCGATGTCCCAGCCCGGCAGGAACAGGGGCGGCTGGACGGTGGCCATCAAAGGCGTCCGAAGCGCCGGATGTGCTCAGCGATGCGCTCGTCGAAGATGCCGATCACGTCGTCCCCGTCGCCGAGGAAGTGGCGCTCGGCCATCACGCGGGCGGCCTGGCAGGCGATCGCGGCCATGGCGTCGCCCTCCGCACGGGCTCGGGCCTCGAACTCGGTGAGCCGGTCGAGGTACCCCTGGACCTTGGAGCGGGCCCAGGCCAGGGCCTCGAGGTCCTCGTCGAAGGCGGTCACTGCTGACTCCGATCGCTGGTCAAGGCCTGGTCGCGGTTGCTGTACGGCGCCTCGCTGCTCTGCTGCCACCAGTGCCCGGCCTCGCCGTCCCAGTGCTTCGATTCGGGGTGCCGTCCGGCGAGGAGAGTGCACGTCCAGTCGCCGCGCCGGTCGTCGCAGGCCTGGAGTTCGGGCTCGGGGTGGGGTTCGGTTCCGGGCTGATGCGGCTTCGCGCCGGGGGTGGCGTCGCTCCACCGGAGCGTCGTCCCGTCGCAGGTCGGCCCGCGGTGCCAGCCGTCGTGTCCGCCGGCGAGGGTGCAGTGGTGGAGGCGGGCGGTGACCGTGTCGTCGAGGCTCGCAGTGCAGGTCATCGGGTGCTCCCGTCGGGCTGGGTGCCGACGGTCCGCAGCAGCGCGTCGACTTGGGTCGGGGTGAACCGGCGGCGTCCCCAGGCGCAGGGCACGCGGTAGGTGTGGCCCTCGGAGCAGTCGGTGGGGCATTCGGCGTGGAGGCCGCGGCGGGCATGGGAGGCGAGAATGCGGAGGCGGTTGAGGAGGGTCATGGGGTTCTCCGGTGGTGGTCGGTGCGGGCCCACCGTGGGGTGTGGGCGGCCGCGTGGCGGGCTTTACGGGTGTCGCGGGCCTGCTCCTTGCCCCGGCGGATGGCGCGGCCCAGGAGGAGCGCTACGGCGAGGCCGAGGGCGGCCCATACGGCGAGGCCGGCCAGGACGAGCAGCAGGGTGAACACGACTACTCCTCGGCCTGGGCGAGGTCGTGCAGGCTGAAGCGCTGACGGCTGGTGGTGATGCGGTCGAAGCGGATCTCCTGCACTGTCGGGATCGAGACGATCGCTTCGGCCGACCGGATGGCGAGGTCAGATGTTGGCCAACCACCTCGGCCCCATTCGCTCCAGGCCCCCGTGCTGTCCTTGAACATGACGGACCAGGTGACTGTCACCTCGGGCGCGGGCTGCTGGCTCATGCTCCGTCCCCCTCGGCGGCGCAGTCGTCGCAGTGTGCGGCGTCCACGGTCGGGGTGGCGGGCAGGCACTGGCAGCCCGGGTCTCCGGCGGGCGGGCGGGTACCGGCGATCACGGACAGCGGCTGGACGGTGGCGGGCGGGCTGGTCACGGTGGTCTCCTGTCGTGGCTGGTGGGGTGCCGGCCCGCGGGGTGCGGGCCGGCGGCGGGGCGGGGTCAGGCGGACGGGGCGGCGGATTCCTCGGCTTCGGTTCGGGAGGCGGCGGCAATGACGTGAAGCTGCGCGATCAGCGCGTCCAGGTCGGTGAGCGGCACTCCGGAGCCGTTGGGGTCGGTGCGGAAGTAGATGCCGGGGGTCCCGTCGTTGAGGAGGGCGGTGCTGATGAGGAGCCGGTCCCCGTCCTCGTCGCTGTGGGAGTAGCGGCTGGGGTGGGGAATGGCGCCGGCCGGGGGGAGGATGGTGATGATCTCGGTGTGGGTCATGTCGGGCCTTTCGGTCGATATCGCGGTGGCGGACTGACGGGTGCAGGCGGCGTGCGGGCCGGAGTTGGCGATTGCGGGCCACTGGGAGCGTCTCTGGCAGCCTCGGGGGTTCGGGTTGGTGTCTGCGGGCCCGGGCGGTGCTTCAGGGGCTCTCAGGAGCCTTCCGCGCCTTCGGGTATCGCTTCCGATGCTCCGCCTCCCCCTCCGGGCATCCGAGGCGGCAGAGCTTCGGATCCTCGCCGCGGCGCCGGTGCGCCTCGTAGCCGGCGTGATCGCCGTGGCGCTGAGGGCGGCCGTCGAGGAGGCCGGCCCGGCAGGCGAGCAGGACCGCCTGCGGCATCGATCGGGCGCCGAGCTTCTTCAGGAGCTGGGAAGCGAGCTTCGCCGTGAACGGCCGCCCTGTGCCGAGTTCGCGGGCGATGTGCTCGTAGGTAAACCCGGCGGCTGACAGTTCGAGGACGCGCTGCTCGCGCTCGTCGAGGGCGGGCGCGGTCACGACTCGGCCTTCTCGTTGGTCGCGGGCTGACCCCAGTGGGTGCAGCCGTCCTTGTGCCGGCCCTCATGACCTGCGTCCAGTTCGCAGCGGAAGTCGCCGCCAGGACAGGGCGAGGTGGCCGTGCAGACCGTGGTGACGTCCCGCAGATAGCGGTGCGGGCGGCGGGGTCGAGCCATCGGGTTCTCCTCGGGATCGTGGGATGATCGGGGTGGCTGGCCCCCTCGGTTCCGACGAGGGGGCCAGCCGCCTGCGTCACGGGGTGGGGCGGGTGGCGATCGCCCAGGCCCAGTCCTGCGTGTAGCCGCAAGCCGGGTCGGGACAGACCCAGCCCGAGTGCGTCGCGTCCAGCACTGGACTCCGGCCGGAGGGGTGCAGAGCGCCACAGGTGTACGGGTGCATGTCGCCGCGCTCTTGGTAGTCGTTGAGGGCCTGGACCTGTTCGCTGGTCCACGGAGCGGTGATGGGCTCGGTCACAGGGTTGCCTTTCGGGGGCGGCGTGATGCCTGACGGCGGGTCGGGATGGGCTGCATGGACGGCGGTCACGCGGCGTCCTGGTCGGCGCCGGCGGTGAGGGCGGCGTACACGCGGCGGGCGGTCTCGACGTCGCGGCACACCCAGTCGCAGTGCTTCCCGTCCATCTCGCGTCGGTCCTCGCAGCCGCTCAGCTGGACCAGCCGCCGGTGCCAGTCCTCGTGCAGCTCTTCGGCGGTCGTCCACGTCATGTCCGCGGGGGTCCGGTTCGGGCTCTGGGTGCAGCCGCGGAACATCATCTGCGCGAGGCGGGTGACGCGGTTGGCGCGGCCATCCTTGCGGGGTGCGTTGGCGTGCAGCCAGCGGACGAACGTCGGCTCGAGCAACCCGACCGGCCGCCGGCTACCGGGGCAGCGGGCGCCGTACCGCTGGTGCTGTTGGAGGGTGCCGTCGACACGGACGCGGATCTCCTCGGAGCAGCCGGGGCAATCACCGAGGCGGGGCAGCGGGTTGGTGTCCATCAGGCGGCCTTTCGGGTCGGGGTGCGGTACGCGGTGGTCACGCGGCCTGGGCTCCGTGCTCGAACCGGGCGGTGCGACCGAGGGTGTAGGCCGCCTCAAGGTGCGGGCCGACCGGCACTCGCGGGTCGAGGAGCGCCCGGGTGAGGTCGCCTCGCGGGACAGTGCTGCTCGCCTTGCAGTACGGGATGGGGTAGGCGCCCCACTTGCGCCACGTCTCCCGGTCACTCGGCCGGATCTTGGTGAGGTCGGTGCCGAGGCTGGCCAGGTCATCGATGGCGAGGAAGTAGTCCAGGCCGTACAGCGGCGGCGGGTAGTCGCAGTTGTCGTCGCAGCGGTGCAACTGACCGCAGTCGGCCTGGCGGGTGACGCTGAAGTGCAGTGGGGTCGCGCCGCAGGTGTCGGGGATCGGCCCGAGGATCAGGAGGCTGGTTGTGCCGCCATGCGGGCCGATGCCCTTGGTGGGGTGTACGGCGTCGGCGAGGAGGGTCATGTCCAGGCGTTCGCTGGCTCCCTTGACCTCGATCCACCATCCGAGGTCGGGGAAGTGGAAGTCGGGAAGGTAGGGGCGCTGCTGGTCTCCTACGAGGAAGCCCTGCGGTTCGTACTCCCAGCGGATTCCGAGGTCGTTGAAGACGGTTGCCCAGCGGGCTTCGAGGCGGGAGCGGAACAGGTGCCCGGAGTAGTAGGTCTCGATCGCGGTGATGGCCATGTGGATCACATCCGTCCCATGGAGCGGAGGCGGGCGTAGTGCCCCTGGAAGGTGAGGGCGACGGTCCGGCCGGCGGCGCCGTTGCGGTTCTTGGCGACGATGAGGTCGATTTCTCCGGCGCGTTCGGTGGTGTCGGAGCCGTCTTCGGCGAGGGGCCGGTGCAGGAGGACGATCACGTTGGAGTCCTGCTCGATGGCCGAAGAGTCCTTGAAGTCGGTGACCTGCGGCTGGCGGCCGGCGGCGTTGCGGTTGAACTGGGCGAGGGCGACGACAGGGATCTCGAACTCCATGGCGAGGAGCTTCAGGCCGCGGGAGAGTTCGGCGACTTCGTTGGCGCGGGTGGCGTTGGACTTGGTGCCTTCGGGTGTCATGAGCTGGAGGTAGTCGGCGACGACCATGGCGGGCGGGGTACCGCGGGAGGTCATCCACCGCATGCGGGCCCGGATCTTGCCGAGGGTTAGGTTGGCGGAGTCGTCGAGGATGAAGTTCCCGGCGTTCTGCAGGCGGGGTGCCGCCTTGAAGATCCGGCCCCAGTCGGCTTCGTCGAGCTTGCGGCGGATCAGCCGGTCGAGGGGGATGCTCGCTTCGGCGGCGGTGAGGCGGGCCATGAGTTCGGATCCGCCCATTTCCATGCTGGCGACGAGGACGGGCTTGCCGCGGGTGAGGGCGACGTGCGCGGCGAGGTTCATGCCGAACAGGGACTTGCCGCCGCCGGTTGCAGCGCCGACGGTGACGAGCTGGCCGGGCTTGAGTTCAACGACTTGGTTGAGGTCGGGCCAGGGGGTGTCGAGGGCATTGGGGTCGGCGCCGACTTCCAGTTCGTCGATGAAGCCCTGCCAGCGTTCGGCGACGGACAGTCGGACGTCGGCTGCGGGGGCGCCCGAGGCGGCGGCCTGAAGGTCGGCCATGGCGGCGTCGAGGATCTCGGCGGCGGTGGAGGCCGCAGTGAGGGCGCGGGTGGTAGCCCGGCGGGTCGCCGCGAGGACGGCGCGGAGCTTGGCGCTCTCCCGAATCAGATCCGCGTAGTAGGTGGCGTTCGCCGTGGAGGGCACCGAGTGGACGAGCGTTGACAGGTAGGCGCCGCCACCGATCCTGCTGATCTCTCCGTTGGCAAGGAGCTCGGCAGCGACGGTGATCTGGTCGATGCGCGGATCGCGGCTACGGGCGTACAGGTCGCAGATCGTCATGTAGATCGTCTGGTGCTGCGGCTTGTAGAAGTCGGCCGGTCCGCCGGTGAGGATCGCGGAGATCGGTTCGACGAGGGACTTCTCAAGGAGCATCGCGCCGAGGACGGCCATCTCGGCTTCCTCGTTGTGCGGGGCTGCGGTCAGGCTCTCGTCGGGGAAGTCGGCTTCCCAGGCGGGCTCGGTCATGCGGCTTGTCCTTTGCTGGCGGGGTGGCAGTCGGGGCAGCGCTTGAGGCTGCGGATGCCGCGGTCGTCTTCGATCTCGCGGGTGCGGCTGATCTCGTCGCAGTCGGGGTCCTTGCACCAGTCGGGCAAGTCCGCGGGCCGGCTTGAACGCTGCTGACTGCCGGGGGTGGGGTCGGGGTACTCCAGCCAGATCGTCAGGAGGAGGCTGGCGAATTTGATCGGATCTCGCGGGTTCCAGCGGCTGACGGCGGTGTCGACCAGGCTGTCGACGCCCCGCTTCCTGATCAGTTCTTGGATGCCTAGGAGCTGGAAGTTGCTGAGCCGTGCCCAGCTGACCCGGATGCCCTTGCTGGCGAGTTTGTCGATCAGTGGCTGGGCCCAGTCCGGCGTCTGCACGCCCTGCTGCGGGACACCTTCGGGCCGTCCTGCCTGCAGGCTTTTAAAAGGCATGGCATGGCTAGGCGTGACACCCTCCATAGCGTCACGCTGTGACAGACCATCCTGACCTGCAGTGGAACCTAGGAAATGGGGTTCAGATTGCGCGCCGTTTGAGTCGCGGAGCGTTTCATTCCGCGCGCCGTTTGCGATGCGTTTCGCATCGGCGCCCCTCGCTCGGGACTTCGCCTGGCGGTCTGCGGCACCCTTCCGGGCAGCCTCAACCTGGGCCTTGGTGGAGTTCCTGCCGCCCTCGAAGAAGTCGTGCATCAGGTAGTCGCCGGAGGCCGGCTGGGGGCAGCGGGGGCAGTCGTGGTCGGGTGCGTGCCAGAGGCCTGCCTCGATCAGCTTCTTGACCTGAGCGGGCGTCCCGAATGCCTTGACGATGGACTTCGGGACGCGGCCCTCAAGGAGGTGCTGTGCCGAGTACGCGCCGCACCTCAGCCAGAGACCGAGGGCAGCGTTCCCGGCCCGAATGAACTTCGGGTGGGAGTGCGCCGAGTCGTCGATCTTGAACCAGGGCATCGGATGCTTCTCTCTGGCTGGTGCGGGTGGGGAAGCGGCTAGGCCGCGGCGGCAGCGGTGACTGCGGCTGCGTGCGTCGGGCAGAGGTCGGAGCCGGCCCGGGTGCGGCGCCAGCCGCGGGTCTTGAGCAGTCGGCGCAGCTCGCGATGGGTGTGAGGCTCGAAGCGGACCGGCCAGTGACCCTCGGGGAACTCGCAGCCGGGCTGGTCGCAGAGGATGATCAGGTAGGCGTCCGCGCTCACGCTGCCGCCTCCGTCGATCCCTGGGCGAGCCACTGCTCGCCGATCCAGCGGGCGTAGGCCGGGGGGATCGCCTCGCGGATGCCGTCGCGGTTCATCCACGGCACGTCCCATTCGGCGCGCACGATGCCGACGCCGGAGAAGTTGCCGATGGCCTGGATGACTTCGCCGTTGCGGGCGGGGCGGCCCAGCTTGACCTGGGGCTTCTGGTGTTCGGGGTGAGCGGGCTGCGGGAGTGTCCAGCCGCCGCCGGCTTCGAAGTAGCGGTGCCGGTAGGTACGGTCCATGCCGAACATGAGCCCGCACAGTTCGACCGGCTGCTTCAGCTTCGGGGTGGCGCCGCTGACGTTCTCGATGACGTAGGGCAGTCCGGTTTCGTCGAGGAGCTCGCGTGTCGGCTCGATCAGGTCGGGGTGCTCCCGGCCCATGATCCGCTGGCAGTCGGAGTCGAACTGGCAGGGCGGGGAGGCGTGGACGAATGCGAACGTTGTCCGGATCCAGTTCATGTTGTCGGCGAGGAAGCGGATGACGTCGGCCTGGGTGAAGGCGTCGCCGCAGTAGCGGGGCTGGTCGTCGATGTCGACGCCGTGGACGGTGAAGCCGGCCTGCTGGTAGCCGCGGGTGGCGCCGCCCTGGCAGGAGTAGAGGTCGAGGAGGTTCATCAGGCGGCCTTTCGCATGTCGGTCTTCTTGCGGTTCCGGATCAGGACGGCGAGGTCGTGGATGTAGGCCTCACTGGCGCCCATCTGCTTTGCGATGGTCGTTTCGGATTCGCCGAGGTCGAGGAGGTGTTCGAGTTCGGCCATCCGCATCGAGTCGCGGCCGTTGGCTGCCGGCGCGGCGTAGGCGGGGCAGGCCTCAGGCTGGGCGTTCGGACGGTCGATGTTGTCGCCCCAGGCCGCCGGACCATGCCATGTGTTCCTGCGGGCTCGGTTCTTGACGGTCTGATTGCGTCCGGGGGTGGCGCACAGCACCCGGTAGCCGCGCCTAACTGCGTCGTAGGTGGCCGCGGTCACCGTGTCGGACCGGCTGTAGAGGATCCGGCGGATGCTGCTGCCCGTGAGACCGGTGGCTGCCTGGATGGGGAGCGAGCCGTGGCCGATGGCGTAAAGGGCCTGGAGTCGGCGGCGCGTTCCGACCGCCGGCACCAGGTCCGTGGGCCGGACGATGCAGGGCTTGACCGCGAGGATCTTGTCGCCGGTGGTCCGGTTTACGTGAGGTGAGGCGCTCTTCGAGATCTTGCTGACGATTGAGCGGGACACTCCAGCGGCGATGCCGATCTGGGTGCGGCTCATGCCTGCGGCAAGGAGACGTTGTACGTGGTCGCGGATCGGACCGGCGGGGATGCGCGGCGGGCGACCTTCGATGCGGGCGAGGGCGCGCAGCTGGCCGGCGCGGTTGTGGGCGTTCTTGCAGCGTCGGCACCGGCAGGGAGGCCGGGTCCCGGTTCGGTTGCCCTGGTAGCGGGCTGTCGTTCCGTGGTCGGGGAGCGGCTTGGTGGTCACTGGTTGTCCTCCGTCCGGCGGGTCTGGTGGGGGATCTGGCGGGTGCCGCGGGGCGGGTCGGGCCAGATTTCGTACAGCTGGGCGATCTCGAGGGCTTTACGGGTGGCGGCGATGTCGCGGCGGACGTCGTCCTCGGTGCGGAGTGCGGTCGACTCCTGCCAGGCGTCCCGGTCGTCGTCCTCGTCGGGCCGGCGGGCGCAGTGGACGCCGATGGCGACGACCAGGGCGCAGGCCCCGAAGAGCAGGGCCCAATCCCAGGCGGTCATGCCGCCGTCTCCCTGCGTGCGGCGGCGCTCTTCGCGGCGACGGCCAGACCCTTCGCGGTGAACTCCCAGACCGCGATCCGATGCCCGTGGGTGGAGTCGAGCGTCGACGGGACGGTCTGCCCGGTGTGCTGAATCAGTCCGCCGGTCCGCATGGCGTTGATCGCGGCGCCGAGGAAGCCGTGCCCCATCTCGGGGAGGAGGTCGCGGACGTCGTTGGCGGAGGCGGTGCCGTAGGCGAGGAGGGTGACGAAGACGGCCTGCTCGACGAGGAACTGGTCCCAGGTCGACCGCTCGGCTATCTCCTCGAGGCGGAAGTCCTTGGCGGTGGAGGCGTGGCGTTCGGCGACGGTGAGGCGACGGGGCATGGCGGGGGTCCTCTCACGTGCTGTTCACTGGGGGGGTGGGGTGCCGCAGGTTCGGGCCGCGGCACCCCAAGTCCTGCTACTCGGTCAGGTCTGCGACGCTGAGGCGGGGCCTGGCGGCCGGGACGGCTTCGGCGTAGGCGACGCCTTCGAGTTCCTCGGCGACGTAGGCGAGGCCGTGGAGGATGTCCGCAGCGATGAGCCGGGCGAGTTCACCGGTGGCGCGGGCGACGAGCATGGTCTGCGGCTGCTTCTGCCACTCGGCTTTCTCGGTGAGCTTCATCTGCTTGGCGCGTTCGATGGTCCACTCGACCTGCTGCCAGGCTTCAGACCCCTTGCGGCGACCCCGCATGACGCACACCGTCGGGGTGGAGTCGACGAGTTCCATTTCGTGGCCGTGCGAGAGGACGAGGGCTCGCATGGCGTGAGCTCGGAGTGCTGGGGTGCCCTGGATGATGTCGATCGATTTGAGCGACGCCATGGGCTGGAGGCCCAGTTCGTGGCCGGCGAGGATCACGGCGGTGACCTCTTCCGGCTTGCCGCGGAGCTGGCCGGCGAACGAGGTGGTGGCGAGCGACTGGGCGATCTGGGAGATGGCGCGGGCCTCACGGGCCCACTTCTCCATCTCGGACGGCTGAGTGTTCCGGGTGGGGGTCGCAGGCGCCTGCTCGGCGCCAGTAGTGGCCAGTTCGCTCATGTCAGGTACTCCTCGGTGTCGCGGATGGCGGCGTAGCGGGGCAGGGACAGGTAGGGGATTTCGGTGAGGTCGCCGTGCCAGTCCGGCCACTTGCCGTCGGCCTGGCACTGGGCGTAGATCTCGATGGCCCGGCGGTTCTTCGCAGCGCCGATGCGGCGGGCTTCGTCGTCGAGCTCGACCACGGTGACCAGGTACGGCGGGTTCTTGGCCTGGAAGGCGAACAAGAACCGGTGATCCCCGAGGCCGACCGCGGCGGCGCCGTCCGTGTAGAACGGGTCCTGCTGGTGGTAGCCGTAGGTGTCGATGGCTTTGGCGACGGCGGACGGTGCCGCGTCGGTGGTGGTCTTGTAGTCGACGATGACGCCGGGGCGGCGCCAGTCGGGCCGGCAGCGGAGCCAAATCCCAGTGGCCGGGTCCTGCCAGAAGATCGACTCTTCTGCGACGCCGGTCCCGGGCCGGAACAGGGCGCCCGCCACCGGGTGCCTCCGGATCGCGGCGGCCATCTCCTCGATCTGGTCGTACTCGTGCTTCTTGAGCGGGATCCCGCCCTCGGCTCGTATGGCTGCGACCTCGGCCCGTATGGCATCGGTGTTCCACAGGGGCGCGTCGACCACGACGAGTTCGGGGCCTTCGTCTAGGACGAGCTTGTGGGCGGCGTGCCCGTAGTCGAACGTCTTCTTCGCCGGCTGCGGGTTGTCCTGCTCCCACCGGTACAGGGCGGGGCAGCCGGGCGGCAGGAGACGGCGGGCACCTGACGAGGAGAGGCTGCCGCCGGGGACCGGATCGCGGTGGTAGTCCTCGGCGGTCATCTCGTAGATGCCAGGCTCGGTGACGGTGATCACTGCCCCGGGTTCCCGCGCATGGCCTCGCCGACGAGCGCCGCGAGTTCTTCGTCGGAGGCGGCGTAGAAGGCGTCTGCCTTGGTGATGGCGTCGTACACGTCGCGGGCCCAGCGGGCGTCGCCCAGCGCGGTGTGGGCTTCGGTCTTTGCCGGCGGTTCGATGCCCATCAGGCGGGACAGCTCGTAGGACTTCCAGCCGTCCGCCAGCAGGGCATCCGCCCGGCCGTAGAACTCTGCGTCGCACTGCTGCTTGGTCAGCGTGTACGCCTGCCCGTACAGGTGGCCGACCGCGAGAGCAGCAATGTCGACGGTCCGGTAGTGCCAGGCCGGCGTGGCGCCTGCCGCGTTGAACAACTTCCTCAGGAACCGCTCGTCGAACGCCGGGTTGGAGCCGACGAGGATGCTGCCATCGAGGAGCGCCATCAGGTCGAGCATCAGGTCCCGGCCGGAGACGGGACGGTTGGCTGCCATGGTGCCGGTGGCCATCTGGACGGCGAGTTCTCCGTCCGGCATGGCAAGCCGCTGGTGGTAGCGGTTGATGTCCAGGGCTTCGGGGTCGGCCTCGGCGAGGCTGGTGCGGATCTGCCACAGGTACTCGGCGTCCGGGTGGCCGGGGCGCCGGTGGATGACGGCGATTTCCCATGCGTCGTGGTGGTCGACGTCGAGGCCGGTGGTCTCGGTGTCGATGAAGGCGAGCGGCCTCGGCGCCTTCGGGGTGGTCTGGGTGCTCACGAGTCCTCGTTTCAGGGTGTGGCGGGCCGCGGGCGGGCGGTGTGCCCGTCCGGGGCGGTGGTTGGGGCGCCGGGGCGGCCGGCCAGGGCACGACCGACCCGGCGGGTATCAGGCGGCGTAGTGCTCGGGGTGCACGATCCGCATGACCCGGTCGAACGCGTCGTTGAAGGCGTCGTCGTCGAGGTACATGAACGGCTCGTTGACTGCCATGCCGGAGATGATCGCGACGCCGTCGGTGTCGTCGCCCTCGTACCGGTCCGCCACCATGCGGATGTCCGCCTCGGTGACGGGACGCGGCTTCTTCACTTCGGCTGCGTCGCTCGGGTGCAGACCGCCGTGGCCTTGGACGGTGTCCCAGTAGCGCTGGCGCAGCTCGGCGTTCGGCAGGATCGCAGCCCTGATCTGCTCGTTCGAGGCCGTCCAGTCGGCGAGCTGGGCGATGGCTTCCGCCGCTTGCGTGGCGTCGGTGCTGTCTTCGAATGAGGCGATGGCCAGCCCGGAGTGGTGCCCGAGAGTCCAGCGGTAGCGGCTGTCAGGGGTCACGGTGTCGGGGATCTGGTAGACCAGCAAGCCGGGTACGGGCTGCCTAGCCTCGACGGTGAAGATCCCGTCGTGGGTCAAGATCGAGTGCTCTGCGGTTTCCACGACTGCTCCTGCGTGTGGTTGGTGGCTGACGTCGCGGTCCGTGGGATGCGCGGCGTCAGCGGTTCAGGCGGCCTGCTGGGCGCGGGCCAGGCGGTGCGAGACGTCCTCGCGGGGGCAGACCGTGCCGCCGGTCGGCAGCTGGGTCCAGCCGGCAGCGACCGCCTCGGTCTCGCCTTCCTGCGTGGATCCGAAGAGGGCGACGTGGTCGCCGTTCTCGAGGGCGCGAAGGCAGGTGTCGCAGTCGACGACGAAGCTGGTGACGGGACGGAAGCTCATCGCAGGGCCCCCTTCGCCGCTGCCTCGTGGAGGGGCAGGACGCGTATCGGGCGGCGGGGCGGGGTGGCGTTGGCCGGACGGCTGCCTTCCCCGCGGGCTATGAGGCTCATGCGGGCACTCCCGGCTGGTCGTCGTCGAGGGCGGGCTCGGCGGCGAGGAGGTGGGCGATCTGCTCGTCGCGTTCAGCGAGGGTGGACTCCAGCTCGGCGATGCGAGCCACCAGCCCTTCCACCTTGCTGACCGAGGTGACGTGGTCGAGCGCGTTCTCCCAGGGGCAGTTGCCCGACGAGTGCTCGCCGATGACCTCGAGCGGGGCTACCGCATAGGCGAGCCGGTCGGCCATGTGGTGCATGAAGTCCCGCTCGCGCATGGTCTCGTTCAGGGCGCGGTCCAGATCGGCGGCATCGGATCGGAGCTGCTGTTGGTGCTGCTCCGTCTCGTGCTCCGGCGTGAATACCTGGGTGCCGTGCTTGACGGCCGTGGCGCAGGGCCAGACCGTCGACCAGCCGTCGCCCCAGCAGACGGTGCACAGCCAGGCGTTCGGCTTTCCGCAGCTCTCGAAGACCGGAAGGTGGAAGCGAGCCGGCAGGTCCGCCTTCTCCTGCTCGGTCATCTCGGTGAGGACTTCCCAGCAGGGCATGTCCGGCGGCTGGATGAGCATGGCCCGCTGGGCGCACTCGTCGTCCTCGACGGGCTTGCCGTCCTTGACCGCGGCGCGGCAGGTGCCGCAGGCGGACGGGTCGGCGTGCTGACCACGCGAGGCGACGTGCTTATCGATCTGCTGCTGCCAGAAGGGGTCACGCTCGGCGAGGCGGGTGTCAGCGTCCATCGGAGGCCACCGCCTCGGCGTCTACGGGGAAAGCCCTGTCGAGCATCTGTCGGATCTCGGTCGCGTCGCGCTCGGTCAGCTCGACGCGGAGCAAGTTCTCGCTGGAGCCGTTGTACTTGGGGCCCGCGAGTCGGTAGCCCCAGCCGTGGTTGTTCTCGTCGAGCTCCGCGATGTTGAGTTGGAGTTTCTTGGTCCAGCCGTCACGGTCGACGTCCATCACGAGACGGGCGGGCTTCTGGTCAGGCACTTCGGCCTCCGGTCTGGATGTGGCGCCCGAGGGCGATGAGCAGGAGCGAGGCGACACCCGCGAGGGCGTCCAGGACTGCGATACGGCGGAGGGTCATGACCGGCTCCCGATCCGCGCCATCCACTCGTCAGGCGTTTCGACGTAGCCAGCCCTGACGGAATCCGCGTAGTTCTTGTCGACGGCGCGTTCCGGCGCCTCGGGCTCGACGGGCGGGTCGGACAGCAGGGGCGACGTCACGGTCTCGATGCGGGCCATCACGCCGCCTCCGCCCAGTCCGTGGCCCGCTGGCGGGCGAGGTGGCAGTCGATGAGGTACTGGCCGACGACGGTCGACGACCACGTGTTCTGCGGGTCGAACAAGTCCCGATACCACTGGTCCTCGGCGGCCAGAGCGGCCTGCAAGACGTCCTCGGGACGCTGCTCCGACGGGGCGCTCACGACGCCACCGCCTTGAGTGCCCCGTAGCTCCCCAGCCCGTAGTTCTGTAGCTGGTCGTACCGGGCGACCGCCCACTTCAGCGCGTAGCACTGGTAGATGAAGTGGTAGTCCAGCTGGCTGGTCTGCCAGTCGAAGATGTCGTCGAAGGTGAAGCCGCCGGTCTCGCGGATGGACACCTTGTGGTCCTTGCTGGTCTGCTTGTGGACGTAGAACTGCCAGCGGCAGGCCGAGTCGTAGGAGTCGTGGTCCTCGGCTGCCCCGCACGAGCATTCGCTGCGGTAGGTCATGCCGTGCTGGAACTCGCTGACGAGGCGCTTGGCGTTCTGCTCGTCGTCCATCCACTCGTCGCCGAGCAGCTCTTCGGCTACGGCCTCGCGCAGGCCGTCCGGAGCCCATCCGTCGTTGACGGCTTCGGACACCCGCTCGTTGACCAGTCGTTCCAGGGTGTCCCGGTCGTATTCCTCGACCGAATGGCGGCCGTTGACCAACTTGCCCGCCCAGTGAGCCGGGTCGACCCGGACGCGGCGGATCCAGGCGAGCATGTCCAGGGTGTCGTCGCCCTGTCGCTCGAAGTGGAAGGAGCCGTGGCTGCCAGCGACGAGGAGGTTGTACGGCCAGGTGATGACGGTCAGCCGGGTCCAGCTGGCCGGAGCGCCACAGGCGAGATGCCGGTAGACGCCGTTCTCCTGCTGGATGAGCATCTTGCCGTCGAGCAGGTCGTGTGCGGCCTGCTTCTGGATTTCGGCGTAGCGGGCGCTCACGACTGGCCTCCGGGCTTCTTCGGGGTGCAGCAGCCCGGGTGGGTGATCAGCACCATGTCGAGGGCGTAGGCGATCCGGTCGGACTCGCTGTGCGACGCCTCACGGGCGGCACGCAAGGTCTCGCAGTCGGCGGCCTGCTTCAGCTCAGCCGCAGTGCGCAGCGGCTCCGGGGGCAGCTCGGCGAGGGCCGGGGAGGCGGTGTCGGCCGGGAGGACACTGCTCGGGAGGACATCAGCCACGAGACTCACCGCCGTCCGCAAGCCGCAGCAGCTCATCGGCGACCCGGATGATCCCGACGTTCTCGGAGATCTGCGCGCCAGCACGGGCGCCGAAGGCCTTCTCGAACTGGCGGAGGTTGAGCGCGATCACGGCAGCCTCGGACAGGACCTCGGCGCGGTGCTGGTCCAGCAGGCGGTCGACCTGGGTACGCCAGTCGCTGTCGCCGGCATAGTTCAGGAGCCAGTCACGAGCCGTGGGGTTGGTGTCAGCCACGAGACTCACCAGCCTTGACCATGCGAGCGACGAACGCATCGATCGTGGCGTGCATGACCAGCTCGCCGTAGCTGAAGGCCAGTCGGCCGTCGATCCGCAGGACGGGAACCTCGTCAGCTTCAGCGGCGGCTCGCAGCGCGCGCTTGGCGTCGGCAGGCGTATACCGGGCGTAGAGGTTGCTCCGGCCGAGCAGCAGCTCGGCTGCCTCCGTCACGGGGTACAGCTGATCGGTGGGGTTGGGGTTGCCCGACTCGGCGGGCATGATGTGGGACATCGGGGTCCTCGTCTCTCTGCATGTAGGCGTGCAGGGGAGGTGGATTTCGGGAGGCCTCGGCCGGCGGTGTGTCGAAGCCCGCTGGTCGGGGCCGTTTGCCGCTTAGGCGGCAGCTGCGGAGGGGCGAGTGACGGGGCGTCGTCGCGCCGGTCGCCGCCGGCTCCGCGTCTCAGGCTTGTTGCGGTGACGCTCGGCGATCTCGGCGAGGTCGGTGTCGCTGAACTTCAGCTGGCCGGCCAGTCGGTGGCAGGGGAAGCCGTGGAGGTTGACTCCGTCGCGGAGCCACTTCTCGCCCCCCTTGCCCGTGTCCTCCGGCTTTCGAAGGCCGAGCCGGACCGCGGCTTCCGGAACGCTGTAGAAGTTCTCAAGGGTCTTCAGCTGGGGCGCCTTGGTGGCGGCCATGTCACTCCTTGCTGGGCTTGTCCTCGGTTGCGAGGAGACGGTCGTCGGTCACGCGGAGGGCAGTGCGGAGCGCCGCGTATATGGGGGGTCGCGGGTGGCGCCGGTGGCCGAGTTCAAGCTGGTCCAGGTACGGCCTGCTGATCCCGGCGGCGGCAGCACACTCGGCGAGTTCCATACCGAGTTCCTTGCGGCGTGTGCGGATTGCCGCCCCGTTCACCTCGAAGGTGGCTGGGGGTCTTTCCATGCCTCGAATCTAGATGGAGCATCTAGTCGCGTCTAGGGATACCGAGTAGTAACTTCTAATAATCTCTAGTGAGCTCTAGTCAGCTCCACCCGGACGGTCAAGTTCTGGCCTCATGGGTAGCCGTTTCTAGCGGTAGCTAGAGGTAGCTGGGATGATGGGCGCCATGGCCGCAGCTACCGAAACCCCCACTGACCAGCAGACACTCCTGGGTGAGCTGGTCATGCAGCGCCGAATCGCGCTCGGGTACACGCAGGTCCAAGGCTCCAAAGCCTGCGGGCTGTCTGGGCAGACCTACTGGAACGTCGAGCACGGCCGACCGGCCAGCCCGACCACATACGCCAAGGTTGAGCACGGGTTCGGCATGCGCGCGGGATCCTGCAGGGCCGTGCTCGACGGGGCCGACAGCATCACCCTGACCGACGGAACCGAGCTGATCTCTGGAGCGCAGATTCAGCGCATCCCTGCCGAGCAGCTGGCTGATGACGTTCGCGCGGCAGTCAACTCGGCAGCGCGGCTCACCCTGCCGGACGTTACCCACCGCCAGACCGAGGCAATGACGGAGAGGGTCGTGGAAGAACTCCGTCGCCTTGGCCTGCTCCCTGAGGCCTCTTGAGCACCCCCACTCTCTGCAAGCGGGCCGTGACTCATTTGTAACACTGGCCAGACGGGCAATATTCAACCAATGGGTGCCCAACAGGCGTTCGGTCTGTCAGGCTTTAGAGCACCTGGAGGGGTTCTCCGCAAGGCGAGGGGGACCTATGAGCACTGTCATCGAACTTGATCTGGGACCCGGCCACGAGGCCCACGTGTTCCGGATCAACGACAAGATGGTGTGTGTCCTGGCCCCGCAAGCGGCCACCGACGCGGAGATCCAAGGCCGCGTCCGGCGACTGATGCAGAGCCAGGGAGTTGACTGCTCGACGTGTCGCGGGTGCCCCGTCGGCGCGTCACAGTAGTCCGATGCGGAAGGGCCGGCGGCTGGGGTGCCCGCCGGCGCATCCGTCGTCCACTCTCCAGATGACGTAAGGGGATGCTCCATGCCCTTTGTTGAGCAGCGCGGCAACAAGTTCCGGGTCAAGTGGTGGGCCGGCGAGTACCTGGACAACGGGAAGAAGAAGTACGAGTCCGAGTCCGGCTTCGATGAGTGGGACAAGGCCAACGACTTCGGCCTCGACCGTGAGTACGAGGTGCGGCACGGCACTCACCATCGCAAGGCGGCAGGCGACCTCCTCTTCAAGGACTACAGCCTGCCAATCTGGCTGGCCGACCAGGACCTGCGGCCCGAATCGGTCAAGTCTTACCGGTCCATGATCAAGGCGCAGATTGATCCCGTCTGGGGGCGCCGGCGCGTCGGCGACATTGCCACACCTGAGTACCTCGCCTGGAAGAACCAGCTGGCTGCGAAGGTCGAGGCCAAGGAACTTTCCCGGACCTACGTGAACGACGTTCTCATGGTCTTCGGCATGCTGATGGCCGACGCGGTGGAGCGCTACAAGTACCGCAAGGACGTGCCGATCCCTCGGGCGGCGCCGCGGCGTGGCCGCTACGTGAAGAAAACCCGGAAGGTCAAGCGCGCGCTGGGCATGGCGCCGGTGTATCAGCTGGCTGTCAACGCCTACGTTGTGTGGGGCTTCACGGGCTGGGTGTACATCTGGCATGCCGCCTTCACGGGCATGCGGCCGGGTGAGATGTACGGCCTTCAGAAAGCCTTCGCCGCGCCGAGCTGGCCGGCCAGCGAGCCGCCAGGGCAGCGGCGGCTTGAGGCCATGGACCGGTACGCGAAGGTGGCGGCGACCAGGGTCGAGTACCAGCACCAGTGGGTGGACGGCAAGAAGACCCTGACGGCGCCGAAGTACGAGAGTCATCGCACCCTCGTGACGCCGCCGTTCCTTAGCGAGATGCACCGCGAGCTGGCTGCCACTGGAAGCTCGCGGTGGTTGTTCCCCGCCATGAACGGCGGCGACCTCCTGGGGGCCCGGTTCGACCGCGACTACTGGAGCCCGATCCGCGACGGCTCCCCAGCACGGGAGGCGCGACGGGATTTCGCCCGCCCAGCCATCCCGCCCGTGGCCGAGTTCGCAGGGCTGCCGATCTACCGCCTCCGGCACTGGATGAAGGAATGCCTCGACGAGGAGGGGCACTCCGAGGTCGCGGTAGAGACCCGCATGGGACATGAGCTCGCCGGCGTGAAGGGCTTGTACAGCAACCTGACACCGAAGATGGAGGCCGATATCATCGAGTCTCAGCAGGTCAGGTGGGATGCCTTCCATCAGGCAGCAGGGGGCCTTTGGATGCCGCCGTTTCCCAGTTCTCTCCCAGTCGATCTTGACGGGGTGGAAGACTCGCAGATCAGCGACCATGATCCGCATTCTGTCTCTACAGGGCCAAGCTGATTCGCCAGTTCTCGGGCGAATGGGAGATGACGGCCATCGGGGAGTTTGTGAAGTCCCGCACAGTGCGCGGGATGGTCAAGCCCGGCTCCCAGACACTCTGAGCAGGTGGGCGGGCACATGGAGCCACCATGACCGGCGTGCCGCCGGTCCGAGGTGATGGATTCCACCCTTAATCCGGAGGTGACTGTCAGTGCCCGCCCGTAGCCTTGAAAGCATGTACAGCACACTCCGGCCCGTGGGTCCCGCCCGCCCGTCCGCCGCAGAGGCGAACGAGGCGATACGGCACCTCGTCGAGACCCGGGTGGCAGACGAGTGGCCCTCCGAGGCGTATGAGTTCCTGCTCGAGGAATGGGCCGCCGCCAGTCGCGCCGAGATCGCCGAGGTCGCCGCCGCCCCGTGAAGGGGCGGCGGCGCAGCCGTCGATCGTGATGCCGGCCGCCGGTCGTGCCGCCGGCCGGCCTTCGGGCGTCAGTGTGCGCGCCGCCACGGTCCGGTGATGGCCAGCATGATGCCGGGCTCCTGGATGTTGGCGTACAGGGTGCGCCCGTCCGGGGAGAAGCAGACCCCCGTGAACTCGGAGTACTCGGGCTCCTGCGCCGTCCCCAGGTTCAGCTCGTTGCGCGCCAGCGGGTAGGTGCGTCCGGACTCGGTGGCGCCGAACAGGTGCTGCAGACCGCTGCCGTCCTCGGCGATGACCAGACCGCCGTACGGGGAGACGGTGATGTTGTCGGGGCCGTCGAAGGAGCCGTCCTTCGCCGGGTCCGCGTTCACTCCGAGCACGACCGTCAGCCGGATCGTGCGCCGCTTCGGGTCGTAGAACCACACCTGGCCGTCGTGGGCGGTGCCGGGGCTCTCCTCACGCGCGTACGAGGAGACGAAGTACGCGCCGCCGTCGGCCCACCACATGCCCTCCAGCTTGCGGGCGCGGGTCACCGTGCCGTCCGCGAACTGCCTGCGCACCGACACCGTCCGCGCGTCGCGGTCCGGCACGCTCACCCAGTCGACGCCGTAGACCGTGCCGATCCGCGTCGCGCGCGAGAGGTCGTCCACGAAGCGGCCCGCGCTGTCGAAGCACTTGGCGGCGGCCAGCACGCCGGCGTCGGCCGCGAGGGTGCGGAGCTTGCCGCGTCCGTGGCGGAAGCCGCTCGGCGGGGTCCAGCGGTAGAACAGCCCGTTGGGGCCGGAGGCGTCCTCGGTCAGGTAGGCGTGGCCCTGGCGCGGGTCGATGACGACCGCCTCGTGGGCGTAACGGCCGAAGGCCTTGACCGGCTTCGGATCGAGGTTGGCGCGCCGGTCGTGCGGGTCGACCTCGAACACGTACCCGTGGTCCTTGGTCATCCCGTTCTTGCCGGCCAGGTCCTCGGTCTCCTCGCAGGTTAGCCAGGTGTCCCAGGGGGTGGCGCCGCCCGCGCAGTTGGTTGACGTACCGGCGACGCCCACCCATTCGGCGACCTCTCCGCCGCGGCGGACCTCGACGACCGTGCAGCCGCCGGCCGCGGCCGGGTCGTAGACGAGGCCCTCGGTCAGCGGGACGGGGTGGGCCCAGTTGGCCCGCCTGCCCTTGAGCTCGTGGTTGTTGACGAGGAGGGTGACCCCGCGGTGGCCCTCGAAGGCGGCCGTGCCGTCGTGGTTGGACGGGGTGGACTCGCCGGAGTCGAGGCGGGTGACACCGCTGTGGGTGATCACACGGTAGCTGAACCCGGCGGGGAGGGCGAGCAGTCCGGCCGGGTCCGGGACAAGCGGCCCGTACCCGGGCTCGCAGGGCCGGCCGTGCTCGTCGCGCAGGGTGCTGTCGTCGGCCGCCAGTGCTCCCGGGGCGGTGGCGAGGGCGCCGACCGTCCCGGTGAGCGCCACTCCCGCGCCGGCGATGACGGTGCGGGCGGTGAAGTCTCTACGGCTGAGCGGCATCGGGTCTCCAGGGGTGGGGAGGTGGTGCGCCTGTCGTGCGGTCGTCGGCGCACACGCTCCCGCCCGCACGTGAACGGCGGCTGAACTACCCGGGACGGGGAGCGGACCCCTTGCCGGTGGCCGCAATGGCCAACTCCGGCTCAGGAACGGCGCGTTCCGGGCTCCGCTCCCCCCGAGCCCCCTCGCCGATCGCCGCCCCGGTCCCCGCCGCCCCACCGGCACCGTGCGGCGCCCGGCCACCGGCACCGTGCGGTGCCCGGCCGCCGGCAGCGTACGGCGCCCCGGCCACCGGCACCGCGGGGTCTCCCCAGCGTCAGCCCTGTCGCGAACGTGCCTTGAAGGCGGCCTTCCGGGCCTCCTTGGCCGCCTTCCTGTCCGGGTGCATCCGGCCCAT
The DNA here is from genome assembly GCF_044745505.1 of Streptomyces sp. NPDC086989. Classification (NCBI taxonomy): domain Bacteria; kingdom Bacillati; phylum Actinomycetota; class Actinomycetes; order Kitasatosporales; family Streptomycetaceae; genus Streptomyces; species Streptomyces sp. NPDC086989. Next base: position 493,561 of record NZ_JBIVAL010000004.1, on the reverse strand, counting down.
CGCCTCCAGCACGGACACCGTCGCCGGGTGCTCCACCCGCCAGACCTGGTCGAAGAACCCCGCGTGGTGGGCGGTCAGCGACTGCATCAGCAGCGGCAGTTCCTCCGTCTCCCCGTCCGCGGCGAGCTGCGCCGCGATCGTGTCGACGGTCAGCCAGAACACCATGGCCCCGTCCGGCGCCGGTACGTCGGCCACCCCGCGCTCGGCGAGCCACACCCGGGCGAGCCCGCCCAGCTCCGGGTCGTCCAGCACCGCCCGGACCGCCGGCTCGGCCTCCGGGCCGGCCGGTGCGAGGGCCTGCTGGCAGCGCAGCCGGCGCAACGGGCCGCCCTCGTCGGCGCCCCGGGCGGCGGCCAGCAGCTCGGCGACCGCGACCGGCACTTCGCGGCCCGCGAGCCACTGCTCGATCTCGGCCTGGGCCGCGCCCTCGGGGTAGCCGGAGACGGCGTCGAGCAGGGCGTCCGCGCCCTTGTCGGCCAGTTCACCCACGGCGGGGGCGGCGACCCCGGCCTCCAGCATGCGGGCGCGGATCCCGTACAGGCCGAGCGGGGTCAGCCGCACCATCCCGTACCGGGAGACGTCCTCGTCGTCGAGGGCGCCGGCCACCGGACCGGCCGCGAGCTCCTCGTCGTCGGCCTCCGCCATGAGCGCCTCGTCGACGGGCCGGAACTCGACGAGCCCGATCGGCTCCAGCTGCCGGAACTGGTCGTCGAGGCGCATCATCGCGTCCGAGACCTGCTCCAGCACGGCGTCGGTGGGATCGCGCATGTCCTCGGGGACGACCATCGAGGCGGCGAGCACGGGCAGCGGGACCGGCCCGTCCGATGCGCCGTGTTCGGAGACGGAGAGCAGGTAGAGGTTGGCGAGGACCCCGTCGAGGAAGTCCGCCTCGCGGCCGGGATTCCAGTCGAGCCGGTCGAAGTCGATCTCACCGCCCGCGTCCAACGCGTCGACGAGGTCATCCAGATCGGGCACGGCCGCGTCGGCGAGCACGGTGTCGAGGGCCGCCAGCCACAGGTCGAGCACGTCACCGGGCGCGCCGCCGGTCACCAGCGCCAGGTCCTCGCCGGGCACGGCGGTGCCGGACTCCTCCTCGGCGCCCCCACCGCCATCACCGCCGTCACCCCGGTCACCCCCGTCACCCCCGTCATCGGGTTCGGTCACGTCGACGAGGCCGGTGTCCACGGCGACCCGCCAGGCCTGGCTCGCGAGCACCGGCCCCTCCTCGTCGGCGGGGTCGAGTCCGAGCACGGCGGCGGCCTCGGGCAGCTGGACGGCGGCGAGTTCGCCGCCGACGCCGACGCGGGTGTCCGGTCCGGCCCAGCGGGCCAGCCGTACGGCGCGGGCGAACAGCGGGGCGGCAAGGGCCTCGCGGGCCAGTTCCGCATCGGAGGGCAGCCGTACCGGCGGCAGCGTGGGGTGCGGCTCTGCGGACATGGGGCGGTCTCCTCGCGGACGCGGTGGGGCGGCGGGCACGGCGCCCGTCGGGCGGCCGTCCGGCGAACCAGAGTAGACGCATTTCGGGCGCGCCCGGTGGGCCATCTCCTTTGGTTCATCCCACAGTCAGCCGCCGTATGCCCTGGAGACCTTGACAACTTCCCTGGTCACACAGGAAATTGACGCGCGTAGATCTATGGGGAACCGGCGGGACTCCTGCGGATCTCCTGCGGCTCAGCCGTGGAACCTCCGTACGAATCCGGCCAAAACCACGCATCACCCTTCGTTTTCCTTCCTCCACACACCGGAGTTCCTGACCATGCGCTCCTCGCATCCCCGTTCCGCCGCCGTCTCGGCACTCGTCGCCACCGCCCTGGCCACCGGTCTGCTGGCGGGCACCGCCGACGCGGCCGAAGGCGCCGCGTCCGCCGATCCGATACGCATCCACGACATCCAGGGCACCACCCGGATATCCCCGCTCAACGGCAAGCAGGTGGCCGATGTCGCGGGCATCGTGACGGGTGTGCGCACCTACGGCTCGCGCGGCTTCTGGATGCAGGACCCGGACGCCGACGACAACGACGCGACCAGTGAGGGCATCTTCGTCTTCACCAGCTCCGTCCCGACCGTGGCCGTCGGCGACGCCGTCAAGGTCTCCGGTCTGGTCGGCGAGTACACCCCCGGGGGCGTCTCCTCCGGCAACCAGTCGGTCACCCAGATCTCCAAGCCCGCCGTGACCGTGCTCTCCTCGGGCAACGCGCTGCCCGAGGCCACCGCGATCAACGAGTACAACGTGCCCGCCGCGTACGCCCCGGCGGGCGACCCGGCCGCCGCGAACAGCATCAACGGCCTGACGCTGGAGCCCTCGCGCTACGCCCTGGACTTCTACGAGTCCCTCGAGGGCATGAACGTGAAGATCGGCACCTCGCGGGTGGTCGGCGCCACGGACCCGCACGCGGAGCTGTGGGTCACAGTGAAGGGCTGGGAGAACACCGCCAAGCGCGGCGGCACGCTCTACGGTTCGTACGAGTCCCAGAACACCGGCCGGCTCCAGATCCAGCAGCTCGCGCCGCTCGCGCAGCAGCCCTTCCCGGTGGCGAACGTCGGCGACAAGCTGACCGGCACCACCGAGGGCCCGCTGGACTTCAACCAGTTCGGCGGCTACACGCTGGTGGCCCGCACCCTCGGCACGGTCACGGCGGGCACCCTCGCCCCCGAGAAGACCAAGGCCCAGGCGCCCGGCGAGCTCGCGGTGGCCACGTACAACGTGGAGAACCTCGACCCGACCGACCCCCAGGAGAAGTTCGACAACCTGGCCAAGGCGGTCGTCGAGAACCTCGCCTCGCCCGACATCGTGGCCCTGGAGGAGATCCAGGACAACAACGGCGCCAAGAACGACGGCACCGTCTCGGCCGAGGAGACCATCAAGAAGTTCACCGCGGCCATCGTGGCGGCGGGCGGCCCGGCCTACGAGTGGCGGACCATCAACCCCGAGAACAACAAGGACGGCGGCGAGCCCGGCGGCAACATCCGCCAGGTGTTCCTCTTCAACCCCGCCCGCGTCTCCTTCACCGACCGCGCCGCGGGCGACTCGCTGACCGCGACCGGCGTGACCAAGGAGAACGGCAAGGCCGCCCTGACCCACTCCCCCGGCCGGATCGACCCGGCCAACCCGGCGTGGGCCGACAGCCGCAAGCCGCTGGCCGGCGAGTTCGTCTTCCGCGGCCGCACGGTCTTCGTCATCGCCAACCACTTCGGCTCCAAGGGCGGCGACGAGGGCCTGACCTCGGTCCACCAGCCCCCGGTCCGCTCCTCGGAGGCCAAGCGGCTGCTCCAGGCGCAGGCGGTGAACTCCTTCGTCAAGGACCTCCTCGCGGCCGACAAGAACGCGGACGTCCTCGCCGTCGGCGACATCAACGACTTCGAGTTCTCGGGCACCGCGAAGGCGCTGGAGGACGGCGGGGCGCTGTACTCCGCGATCAAGTCGCTGCCGAAGGCGGAGCGCTACTCGTACGTGTACCAGGGCAACGCACAGGTGCTGGACCAGATCCTGACCAGCCCGGCGATCAAGAACTTCACGTACGACAGCGTGCACATCAACGCGGAGTTCTCGGCGCAGAACAGCGACCACGACCCGCAGGTGCTGCGCTTCCGCCCGTGACCCCGGCGCGGACCTGAGTCACAGGGGGCCCGGACGCGTCTGCTCCGGGCCCCCTGCCACACTTCCGGTCATGATCTTCCGTATCGCCACCCGTGATGACCTGCCCGTCGTACTGGGCCTGCTGGCGGACGCCGGCGAGGAGCGGGCCGAGGTCACCGAGGCGCACGAACGGGCCTTCGCCGCCATCGAGGCGGACCCCCGCAACGAGATGCTGGTCCTCGCCGAGGCCGGGACGGGGACGGTACTGGGCTGCCTGCAGCTGACGTACGTCCCCGGCCTCGGCCAGGGCGGATGCGAACGGGCGCTGGTCGAGGCGGTACGGGTGCGCGCCGACCGGCGGGGCGGCGGGCTCGGCGCGGAGCTGATGCGGCTCGCGGTGGTGCGGGCGCGCGGGCGCGGCTGCGGGCTGGTGCAGCTGACCAGCAACAAGCAGCGGGCGGACGCCCACCGCTTCTACGAGCGGCTGGGCTTCGCGCGCAGTCACGAGGGGTTCAAGCTGCGTCTGGAGCAGTGAGCGAGTGGGCGCCCGCGCCGCGCGGGGGCCTCTGGGGGGAAGTCGGGGACTTTCGGCCCTGGCGTGACGCTCGCCACATCGTGACCCATTCGACCCGGGTTGTGGTGTTGAGTGTCCCCACGCTCCACCATGTCCCCCCGCGCCCCCGGAGGACCGCGTGTTCGCCTCGCTCTCCCTCGCCCAGGAAATTGGCCTCGCCGTCCTGCTCGTGGCCGCCGCCGTGTGGGTGCTCGGCTTCGGCCACATGCTGTGGGACTCCCGCTTCCACCACGCGGAGCCCGGCGCTCACGAGGGCATCGCGGTGATCCCGGCCCAGCGCAGCGCGGCGACGCACCCGATGGAGTCGGTCGAACTGACCGAGGCCGAGGAAGAGGCCTTCGCGGGTCTGATCCGCAGCCTCCCCCTCCACTGACCCGCCCGCCTCCGGCGGCGCCCTCCCCCGCTCGGGGCGGGAGGACGTCCCCGGACGCGGCACGGGAGAGGCACGACGCCCTCACCGCCCCCTGTCGGGGCCGGTGAGGGCGTCGTGGCGTGCCGGGCCGCCGGTCCGGTCACGGCCGTCAGTTGTGGCTGTGCAGGACCTCGTTCAGGCCGCCCCAGACCGCGTTGTTCGGGCGGGCCTCGACCGTGCCGGTGACCGAGTTGCGGCGGAAGAGGATGTTGCTCGCGCCGGAGAGCTCCAGGGCCTTGACGATCTGGCCGTCCGGGAGGGTGACGCGGGTGCCCGCGGTCACGTACAGGCCGGCCTCGACGATGCACTCGTCGCCCAGGGCGATGCCCACGCCCGCCTCGGCGCCGATCAGGCAGCGCTCGCCGATCGAGATGATCTGCTTGCCGCCGCCCGAGAGGGTGCCCATCGTGGAGGCGCCGCCGCCGATGTCGGAGCCGTTGCCGATCACGACGCCCGCCGAGATGCGGCCCTCGATCATGGAGGTGCCGAGGGTGCCGGCGTTGAAGTTGACGAAGCCCTCGTGCATGACGGTGGTGCCCTCGGCGAGGTGCGCGCCCAGGCGGACCCGGTCCGCGTCGGCGATGCGCACGCCCTTGGGGGCGACGTAGTCCGTCATCCGCGGGAACTTGTCGATCGAGGTGACCTGGAGGTACAGGCCCTCGGCGCGCGCGTTCAGCCGTACGGTCTCCACCTGGTCGACGGCGACCGGGCCCAGCGAGGTCCAGGCGACGTTGGCCAGCAGCCCGAAGACGCCGTCCAGGCTCTGGCCGTGCGGCTTGACCAGGCGGTGGCTGAGCAGGTGCAGGCGCAGGTACGCGTCGTGCGCGTCCAGCGGCTTGTCCTCCAGGGAGGAGATCACGGTGCGGACGGCTACGACCTCGACGTCGCGGACCGCGTCCAGGCGGATCGCCTTGGCCGCGGCGGCACCCAGGAGCTGCACGGCCTGGTCGGCGGTGAGGCGCTCGGTGCCGGCCGGGCCGGGCTCGGCGACCAGCTCGGGGGCGGGGAACCAGGTGTCGAGGACGGTGCCGTCGGCGGCGATGGTGGCAAGTCCGGCGGCGACGGCGCCGGTGGTACGCGTAGCAGTCATGCCCGAAACCTAACCGGCGACGGCCCGAGGGTGCGAACCGGTCTCATGTGCCGGTCGTGCAGCGTGTCGCGCCGCGCGGCCTGCCTCGCGCCGCGCCGCGTACAGCACGGCCGCGCCCGCGCCCGCCGCCAGTGCGGCGCACAGCGGCCACAGCAGCCCCGGCGCGGCCGTGTAGAGGGCTCCGCCGAGCGGCGGCCCCAGGACGACGCCGCTGACCGAGACCCCGGCGTACAGGCTCTGGAACCGTCCCATGGCGTGCTCGGGCGCCTGGTCGGCGACGTACGCGGTGGCGGTGGTCTTGTACAGGATCTCGCCGAGGCTGAGCAGCACCATCATGGCGGCGGCGCTCTCGATCCCGACCCCGGCCAGCAGGGCCGCGTACCCGGCGCCGACCAGGAGGAGGCCGGCCCCGACGACGGGCAGCGGCGGCCGGGCGCGCAGCGCGACGGCCGCCGGGAGCTCCAGCAGCAGGATGACGGCGCCGTTGAGGGCGATGACGAGTCCGAACGAGCGGGTGTCGAACCCGTGGTCGGCGAGGAAGACGGGGAACGTGCCGTACTGCTGGCGGTAGACGAGGTCGGTGACCAGGATCGCGCCGAGCAGGACGAGAACGGCCGGGCGGGCCCGGAGCTCCTCCCACACGCCGCGGCCCAGACCCCCGTCCGGGGCCGCGGCGGTGCGTGAGGCGCCGCGGGCCGGGACGACCCGCGCGGTCCAGAGGGCGAAGAACAGGGTGCCGAGGCCGTCGCCGACGAAGAGCCAGTCGTACGAGAGCCCGGTCGCGATCAGGGCCCCGAGGGGCGGGCCGAGGGTGAAGCCGCCGTTGGAGACGCAGCGGACCACCGCGAAGGCCTGCCGGCGGGCCCCCTCGGGAACGGTGACGGCGACCAGCGCCGAGTTGGCGGCCCGGACCACGCCGGAGGCGTACTGGGCCAGCGGCAGGGCCGCGTAGAGCGCGGCGGTGGGCAGCAGCGGGAACGACATCAGGGCGAGGCCGCCTGCGGTGGACGCGGCGAGCAGCACCCGGCGGTGGCCGAAGCGGTCGCCGTACCAGCCGCCTGTGAGGTTCCCGGCGACGAGGCCGACGCCGCCGATGCCGGTGACCAGGCCCGCCTGGGCGGTGCCGAGGCCGCGCGGGCCGGTCAGGTACAGGAAGACGAAGACGAACGTGAAGCTGACGACGGCGTTGACGAACACCCCGGCCGCCAGCAGCCACACCACTCTGGGCACGTCCTTGAGGCCCTGCACCACGCCACCCACTCCCCCGCGGTTCCCCGGAAATCAGTAAGTTCCTTTTGGGAACGGACTATGTCAGCATGACAGCCTTGGGTCAACGGACAAAGGAGCCCCCATGGCCCAGCGCACACCCCTCGACGACGCGGACTGCGCCATCGCCCAGGCCCTCGACGTGGTCGGCGACTGGTGGACGCTGCTGATCGTGCGCGACGCGGCGCGCGGCGTGCACCGCTTCGACGCGTTCCAGCGCGAGCTGGGCCTGTCCCGCAAGGTGCTGGCCGAGCGGCTGAAGCTGCTGGTCGAAGCCGGGGTGCTGACGCGAGAGCCGTACCAGGAGCGTCCGGTACGGCACGAGTACCGGCTGACCCCGCGCGGGCGGGGGCTGCTGCCGGTCCTGGTGGCCCTCCAGGACTGGGGAGACACCTGGGTCCTGGGAGAGGGAGAGATGACGGCGACGACGCAGGAGGCCTCGCGGGAGGCGGAGCGGGTGCACGCGCTGCGCGGGACGCGGCTGCCGGAGCTGGTGCTGCCGGACCGGTTCGGGGAGGTCCGGGATCCCGTGGCGGACACGCCGTTCACGGTCCTGTACTGCTTCCCCGGTGCGTACGCCCGGGCCGCGTCCTATCCGCCGGGGTGGGCCGGGATCCCGGGGGCGAAGGGCTGCACCTTCGAGTCGTGCACGTACCGGGACCAGCTGGCGGAGTTCACGGCGGCGGGGGCGACGGTGCACGGGGTGTCGACCCAGCGGCCCGACGAGCAGCGGGAGTTCGCCGAGGCGGAGGGGCTGAGGTTCCCGCTCCTGTCGGACGCGGACCTCGCGCTGACCTCGGCGCTGCGGCTGCCGACGTTCCGGGCGGCGGGGGTGAGCCGGCTGAAGCGGTTGACGCTGGTGGTGGACCGCGAGCGCACCGTGCGCGAGGTGATCTACCCGATCCCGGACATCGAGGCGAGCGTCACGGCGGCCCTGACCGCGGTCCGCGCGGGCGCCTGACCCCGGCCGACGGGGCGGCGCCCGCCCGGGCCGGGGCCGCCGCCCGCGTCGGGGACCGGCGGGATCGCCGGGTCCGGCGGGGCAGGCCCGCCAGCCTCGACCGTGAACAGCGTGCCGATCGCGGCGGGGGCGGCCGTGCCGGCCCCGGCCCGCCCGTACGCAACTGCCGTGCGGCCTCGTCCCGGGGCCGGGGCCCGGGTCAGTTCAGCGTGAACCAGGCCGTCCGCGCCTTCTTCCACTCCGGGTGCGTGAGGTCCTTGGCGTCGACCCCGTCGCCGTACAGGTCCGCGGACCCGCTGTCCGTGATCAGCTGGACCCGCGCCCCCGCCACCGACAGGTCCGGCACGTCCACGACGGCCTCCCAGCCGCCCGGGTCCGCCGTCGGCAGGTCGGCCCGCTTGACCGGGGCGTGTCCCGCGACGCCGTCCCACTGGTAGAGCGCGTACGGGTCCGAGTTGTCGTCCGCGGCCCAGGAGCCGGCCAGGATCAGGTACTGGTTCGCCGCGTTCTTGCGGATGTCACGGATCGCCAGCCCGCCCAGGTCGAGCTCGATGCCCGCCCCGAAGGTGGCCTTGGTCCCGCTGGAGAGGACCTTGTCGAAGTTGGTCACCGGCACGATCAGCGCCTTGCCGCCCGGCACCGCCGGGGCCAGCGGGGCACGGAAGCCCAGGTAGGCGGTGGTGGTCGAGCCCGGGGCGAACTCCAGGCCCTCCACGTTGAAGCCGTCGATCTGCTTGGGGGCCTCGCCGGCGGCCGTGCCCGCCGCGAAGCCGTAGCGGTTGCCGTTCGCCGTGTCCCAGGCCACCAGGTCGTCGCGGAGCCTCTTGTACGAGCGCCCGTACGCGAGCTGCGTGGCGGATCCGGAGCCGCTGACGGTGGTGGTGAAGACCGTGTTCCGGGGCGCCTTGTACTCGCCGTCCTTGTTGTTGCCGAGCGAGCCCGTCCAGTAGATGGTGTTGCCGATCAGGGTCGCCCCCTCGATGTCCACCTCCTTGGTGACACCGAGCTGCGAGCTGAAGTCCCAGGTGCGGACCGGGGCGGCCGAGTGCGTGCGGTCGTACAGGCGCAGCACGTTGTTCTCGTCGTCGGCGACGACGGTGTAGCCGCCGCCGACGTCCACGGCGGCCGAGGAGTCCGAGGCTCCGGAGAAGTAGCGGGCGTCGGCCGGGTTCTGCACGGCGGCCGAGGCGGCGTAGGAGAGGGTCTTGGTGGCGCTCTTGCCGCCCAGCCCGGTCACCTTGACGGTGAGGTCGGTGTAGCCGCGGCCCCGCGCGGTGACGGCCAGCTGCCGCACCGCCCCGGTCCCGGTGACGCTCACGTCTGCGGTCCCGGCGACCGAGGCCCTGCTCGACGCGGACGCGCTGACGGTCAGCGCGGACGCGTCGGCGCCGCTCTGCCCCACGGTCACGTTCACCACGGGGTCCCCGACCGCGCCGACGGCGCCGGACAGGTACGACGCGGACAGGCCGATGGTCGGCGTCCCGTACGTCACCGCCTGGGCGGGTGCGACGGTGACCGTCCCGGCGACGACGAGCGCCGCGAGCCCTGCGATGCCAAGCTGCTTCTTCATCGGTGTCCCCACGAGTCGGGCCGAGCGCGATCCACGCGTCACGCCGTGACGGCCGTCGAGCAGGTTCGGCCACCGTGGCCAACTTCCGGTGCACTCCAATCGTCCACCGGACGAACACGCAGGGCCTCCCGGAAGCCGCGGGGCCGCGCCCCCGCGGAGGCGGCGGAGGCCCGCCGGGACACGCGAAGGGCCCCCGGCGCGGTGCCGGGGGCCCTTCGTGAAGCGATACGGCTCAGACGTTGAAGCCGAGTGCGCGCAGCTGCTCGCGGCCGTCGTCCGTGATCTTGTCCGGGCCCCACGGCGGCATCCAGACCCAGTTGATCCGGAGCTCGCTCACGATGCCGTCCGTCGCCGACTTCGCCTGGTCCTCGATGACGTCGGTCAGCGGGCAGGCCGCCGAGGTGAGCGTCATGTCGAGGGTCGCGATGTTCGCGTCGTCGATGTGGATGCCGTAGATCAGGCCCAGGTTGACGACGTCGATCCCCAGCTCGGGGTCGACCACGTCGTAGAGGGCCTCGCGGACCTCCTCCTCGGTGGCCGGCTTGATCGACGCCTCGGCGGGCGTCGCGTTCTCGGTCATGCCGTCTTCCTCTCCGCGGCGTCGCCCAGTGCCTGGGCGGTCGCGTCCTTCCAGGCCATCCAGCTCAGCAGAGCACACTTCACGCGAGCCGGGTACTTGGAGACGCCGACGAACGCGACCGCGTCCTCCAGCACCTCCTCCATGGCCTCGTCGGGCTCGATCTTGCCCTTCGACTGCATCATCTCCAGGAACACGCCCTGGATCTTCTGCGCCTCGGCCAGCTCCTTGCCGACGAGCAGCTCGTTCAGCACGGACGCGCTGGCCTGGCTGATGGAGCAGCCCTGGCCCTCGTACGAGACGTCGGTGAGCGTCTCGCCGTCGTACTTCACGCGCAGCGTGATCTCGTCGCCGCACGTCGGGTTGACGTGGTGCACCTCGGCGTCGCCGTCGCGCAGGCCACGCCCGTGCGGGTGCTTGTAGTGGTCCAGGATCAGTTCCTGGTACATCGAATCCAGCTTCACTGCGTCGTCCTCGCCGCCCTCGTCAGCCGAAGAAGTTCCGTACGTGCTCCAGCCCGTCGATCAGCGCGTCGACGTCGGCCGGAGAGGAGTACAGGTAGAAAGACGCTCGCGTGGTCGCGGGAATTCCGTAGCGCAGGCAGACCGGGCGCGCGCAGTGGTGTCCCACGCGGACCGCGATGCCCTGCTCGTCCAGGACCTGGCCCACGTCGTGGGGGTGGATGTCACCGAGCGTGAAGGAGATCGCGGCGCCGCGGTCCTCGGCCGTCATCGGGCCGATGATCCGCAGGTCGGGGACCTCCAGCAGGCGCTTGACCGCGTACTCGGTGATCGCGTGCTCGTGCGCGGCGATCTTGTCCATGCCGATGGCGCTGAGGTAGTCCACGGCCGCGCCGAGGCCGACGGCCTGGGCGATCGGGGGCGTACCCGCCTCGAACTTGTGGGGCGCCGGGGCGTACGTCGAGGCGTGCATCGACACGGTCTCGATCATCTCGCCGCCGCCGAGGAACGGGGGCAGGTCCTCCAGGAGCTCCTGGCGGCCCCAGAGCACGCCGATGCCGGTCGGGCCGCACATCTTGTGGCCGGTGAAGGCCACGAAGTCGGCGCCGAGCGCCTGCACGTCGAGCGGCATGTGCGGAGCGGCCTGCGAGGCGTCGATCAGCACCAGCGCGCCGACCTCCTGCGCGCGCCGGACGATCGCCTCGACCGGGTTGATCGTGCCCATGATGTTGGAGACCAGCGTGAAGGAGACGATCTTCGTCTTCTCCGTGATGACCTCTTCGATGTCGGACAGGTCGAGCCGGCCGTCGTCGGTCAGGCCGAACCACTTCAGCTTCGCGCCGGTGCGCTGCGAGAGCAGCTGCCACGGGACGATGTTGGAGTGGTGCTCCATCTCCGTGATGGCGATCTCGGTCTCGCGGTCGACCCGGTAGGGCTCGTCCGCCCAGCCGAGCATGTTCGCCACGAGGTTGAGCGATTCCGAGGCGTTCTTGGTGAAGATCACCTCGTCGCGGCTCGGCGCGTTGATGAAGGCGGCGACCTTGTCGCGGGCGCCCTCGTACAGCGCCGTGGCCTCCTCGGCGAGCACGTGCACGCCGCGGTGGACGTTGGCGTTGTGCTGCTCGTAGTACTCGTTCAGCGCGTCGAGCACCTGGCGCGGCTTCTGCGAAGTCGCCGCGTTGTCCAGGTAAACGATCTTCTTCCCGTCGTGGACCACGCGATCCAGAAGGGGGAAGTCCTTGCGGATCGCCTCGATGTCGAGGAGGCCAGGCAGCTGTGTCACGCGGTTGCGCCACCCTTCACGTACTTGTCGTAGCCCTCGGCCTCCAGCTGGTCCGCCAGCTCGGCGCCACCGGACTCGGCGATGCGGCCGTTCGCGAACACGTGCACGAAGTCGGGCTTGATGTAGCGCAGGATGCGCGTGTAGTGGGTGATCAGCAGCGTGCCGACCTCACCGGTCTCACGGACGCGGTTGACGCCCTCGGAGACGATGCGCAGGGCGTCGACGTCCAGGCCGGAGTCGGTCTCGTCGAGGATCGCGATCTTCGGCTTGAGGAGCTCCAGCTGGAGGATCTCGTGGCGCTTCTTCTCACCGCCGGAGAAGCCCTCGTTGACGTTGCGCTCGGCGAAGGCCGGGTCCATCTGGAGCTGCTCCATCGCGGACTTGACCTCCTTCACCCAGGTGCGCAGCTTCGGGGCCTCGCCGCGGATGGCGGTGGCCGACGTACGCAGGAAGTTGGAGACCGAGACGCCGGGGACCTCGACCGGGTACTGCATGGCGAGGAAGACGCCGGCACGGGCGCGCTCGTCGACGGACATCTCCAGGACGTCCTCGCCGTCGAGGGTCACGGTGCCACCGGTGATGGTGTACTTCGGGTGACCGGCGAGCGAGTACGCCAGGGTGGACTTGCCGGAGCCGTTGGGGCCCATGATGGCGTGCGTCTCACCCTGCTTGACGGTGAGGTCGACACCCTTGAGGATCTCGCGGGCGCCGTTCTCGGCCTCGACGGAGACGTGCAGGTCGTGGATTTCAAGCGTTGCCATGGATGCCTCAGGACTCCTGGGTGAGGGAGACGAGCACGTCGTCCCCTTCGATCTTTACGGGGTATACGGGGACGGGGCGGGTCGCGGGCAGACCGGAGGGCTTGCCGGTGCGCAGGTCGAACGAGGACCCGTGCAGCCAGCACTCGATCATGCAGTCCTCGACCTCGCCCTCCGAGAGCGAGACGTTCGCGTGCGAGCAGATGTCGTTGATCGCGAACACCTCCCCCTCGGTGGAGACGATGGACACCGGCGTGCCGTCGAGTTCCACCCGCTTGGGGGTGTTGTCCTCCAGCTCACTCAGCGCACAGGCCTTGACGTAGGTCATCAGACGGACGCCTCGAGCTCGGTCTCGATCTTGGCGAGCAGGCGCTCCTCGATGTCGTCGACACCGATCTGCTGGACGAGCTCGGCGAAGAAGCCGCGCACGACCAGACGGCGGGCCTCGTCGGCCGGGATGCCACGGGCCTGCAGGTAGAAGAGCTGCTCGTCGTCGAAGCGGCCGGTCGCGGAGGCGTGGCCGGCGCCGACGATCTCGCCGGTCTCGATCTCCAGGTTCGGCACCGAGTCGACCCGCGCGCCGTCCGTGAGGACGAGGTTGCGGTTCATCTCGTAGGTGTCGGTGCCCTCGGCGCTCTTCTCGATGAGGACGTCGCCGATCCACACGGCGTGGGCGCCTTCGCCCTGCAGCGCACCCTTGTAGACCACGTGGGACTTGCAGTGCGGGGCGTCGTGCGTGACCAGGAGGCGGTGCTCCTGGTGCTGGTCGGCGTCCGTGAAGTACAGGCCGAGGAGCTCGGCCTCGCCGCCGGGGCCCGCGTAGCTGACCCGCGGGTGCAGGCGTACCACGTCACCGCCGAAGGTGACCACGATCGACTTGTAGGTCGCGTCGCGGCCGACCAGGGCGTTGTGCTGGGAGCAGTGGACGGCGGTGTCGTCCCAGTCCTGCACGGACACGACGGTGAGCTTGGCGCCGTCGCCGACGAGGAAGTCGACGTTGGCGGCGCGCACGCCGTCACCGGTGTGGTCGATGACGATGACGGCCTCGGCGAAGGCCTGGACGTCGAAGACGGTGTGGCCGAAGGTCGTGCCGCCCTCGCCGTGCAGCGAGACGCGCACCGGCTCGGTCAGGACGGTCTCCTTGGGCACGGTGACGACCGTGGCCTTGGCGAAGGACGAGAACGCCTGGGCGGCGATCCGGTCCACCGGGGTGCCGGCCTTGCCGATGCGCGCGTCGTCGCGCTCCACCGACTCGACGGTGACGCCCTCGGGCGCGTCGATCTGGGCCTTCATGGTGCCGTTGGCGACCGCGGTGCCGTCGTGCAGACCACGCAGGCGCGCCAGCGGGGTGAACCGCCACTCCTCCTCGCGGCCGTGGGGGACGGGGAAGTCCGCCACGTCGAAGGACGGGGGTGCGCTCATCCGGGTGGCGACGGTGGACTCGGCGGCCACCGCGATCGCGCCGGCGGTGGTCGAACCCGCCGGAATGTTCTGAGCCTCAGCCATGGCTGTCGTGTTGCTCGCTCTCTTAAAAAGCAGTGCCTGCGTCGAAGAATGTGCTGCGTGAGCCGTGGGGCCGGCCGGGACTAGCCGACCGAGCCCTCCATCTGCAGCTCGATCAGCCGGTTGAGCTCCAGGGCGTACTCCATGGGCAGCTCGCGCGCGATGGGCTCGACGAAGCCGCGCACGATCATGGCCATGGCCTCGAACTCGGTCAGACCGCGGCTCATCAGGTAGAAGAGCTGGTCGTCGGAGACCTTGGAGACCGTGGCCTCGTGGCCCATGGAGACGTCGTCCTCGCGGACGTCCACGTACGGGTACGTGTCCGAACGGGAGATCGTGTCGACCAGCAGCGCGTCGCAGAGCACGTTCGACTTGGAGCCGTGGGCACCCTCGCCGATCTCGACCAGGCCGCGGTACGAGGTGCGGCCGCCGCCCCGCGCCACCGACTTGGAGACGATGTTGGAGGAGGTGTTCGGCGCCATGTGGACCATCTTGGAGCCGGCGTCCTGGTGCTGGCCCTCGCCCGCGAAGGCGATGGACAGGGTCTCGCCCTTGGCGTGCTCGCCCATCAGGTAGACGGCCGGGTACTTCATGGTGACCTTGGAACCGATGTTGCCGTCGATCCACTCCATGGTCGCGCCCTCGTACGCCACGGCGCGCTTGGTGACCAGGTTGTAGACGTTGTTCGACCAGTTCTGGATCGTCGTGTAGCGGCAGCGGCCGCCCTTCTTCACGATGATCTCGACCACGGCGCTGTGCAGCGAGTCCGAGGAGTAGATCGGGGCGGTGCAGCCCTCGACGTAGTGGACGTACGCGTCCTCGTCGACGATGATCAGCGTCCGCTCGAACTGGCCCATGTTCTCCGTGTTGATGCGGAAGTAGGCCTGGAGCGGGATGTCGACCTTGACGCCCTTGGGCACGTAGATGAACGAGCCGCCCGACCACACGGCGGTGTTCAGCGACGCGAACTTGTTGTCGCCGACGGGGATGACCGTGCCGAAGTACTCCTGGAAGAGCTCCGGGTGCTCCTTGAGCGCGGTGTCCGTGTCGAGGAAGATGACGCCCTGTTCCTCCAGGTCCTCGCGGATCTGGTGGTAGACGACCTCGGACTCGTACTGGGCGGCGACACCGGCGACGAGGCGCTGCTTCTCCGCCTCCGGGATGCCGAGCTTGTCGTACGTGTTCTTGATGTCCTGCGGCAGGTCCTCCCACGAAGCGGCCTGCTTCTCGGTGGAACGCACGAAGTACTTGATGTTGTCGAAGTCGATGCCGGAGAGGTCCGAGCCCCAGGTCGGCATGGGCTTCTTGTCGAAGAGCTTCAGGCCCTTGAGGCGGAGCTTCAGCATCCACTCGGGCTCGTTCTTCTTGGCCGAGATGTCGCGGACCACGTCCTCGGACAGGCCTCGCTTGGCAACCGCGCCGGCCTCGTCGGAGTCGGCCCAGCCGTACTCGTAATTGCCCAGACCCTCGAGCTCAGGGTGAGCAGTCTCCGTGGTCATGCGGGGTTCCTCCCGGCCGTGCGTGCAGATGCTGATGTGTCGGTCTGTGTGGTGCCCGCGCCTCGCGGGATGAACGTGGTGCACACCCCGTCGCCGTGGGCGATCGTGGCGAGGCGCTGCACATGCGTCCCGAGCAGGCGGGAGAAGACCTCGGTCTCCGCCTCGCAGAGCTGCGGGAACTGCTCGGCGACATGGGCGACCGGGCAGTGGTGCTGGCAGAGCTGTTCACCGCTGTGCGGACCGGGAGCGCTCTTCGCCGTAGCAGCGTACCCGTCCGCGCTCAACGCCTTGGCGAGGGCCTCGGTGCGCTCCTCGGGGGCGGCGGCGTCCAGGCTTTCCCGGTAGGTCTCGGCCTGTGCGTCCATCCGCGCCCTGGCGAAGGCGGCTACGGCCGCCTCCCCCTGCTCTCCTCCGCCGGCGGCCTGCGCGATCCAGCGCAGTGCGTCCGCGGCGAGGGAGTCGTAGGACTGGTCGAACGCGTCGCGGCCGCAGTCGGTCAGCGCGAAGACCTTGGCGGGCCGCCCCCGGGTGCGCGTGCCGTACACGCGCTGCTCACGCGGTTCGACCACGTCGTCGGCGACGAGCGTGTCGAGGTGGCGGCGGACGGCGGCCTGGGTGAGGCCGAGACGCGCGGCGAGGTCGGCGACGGTGGACGGACCGTGGTCCAGGATGGAACGCGCGACCCGGTTGCGGGTTGACCGCTCCCCGGTAGCGAGTTCCCCCTGGGGGGCCTCGATCATCCGTTCGCCGTATTTCACAACGCCATTGTTGCGTAATTAGTCGAGCCCCGACAAGCCGTGACGGACGCCACGCCTGGTGTCCTCCATCACTAAGGGTTACCTAACCTATCTACGGAGAGTGAGGGCGGGCCCGGACGCACCGGCCTGGCCAGCGGTGATGCACGGGCGGGGGAACCTCGCCCCGGCACCCCTGAGTGGCCCTACCGCTCCGTAGACTCACCCGCATGAGCAATGACCCCGCCGTGGCGATCCGCGGACTGGTGAAGCGGTACGGCCCCAAGACCGCCGTGGACGGACTGGACCTCACCGTCCGCAAGGCCTCGGTCACCGCCGTCCTCGGTCCCAACGGCGCGGGCAAGACGACCACCGTGGAAACCTGCGAGGGCTACCGCCGCCCCGACGCCGGCACCGTCCGCGTCCTCGGGCTCGACCCGGTCACCCAGGCCGAGGCGCTGCGCCCGCGGATAGGCGTCATGCTCCAGTCCGGCGGGGTCTACTCCGGCGCCCGCGCCGTCGAGATGCTGCGCCACATGGCCAGGCTGTACTCCGACCCCCTCGACGTGGACGCCCTGGTGGAACGGCTCGGACTGGGCGGCTGCGGCCGCACCCCCTACCGTCGCCTCTCCGGCGGCCAGCAGCAGCGTCTGGCGCTGGCCATGGCCGTGGTCGGCCGCCCCGAGCTGGTCTTCCTGGACGAGCCGACCGCGGGGCTGGACCCGCAGGCCCGCCGGGCGACCTGGGACCTCGTACGGGAACTGCGCGCCGACGGGGTCTCCGTCGTCCTCACCACCCACCACATGGACGAGGCCGAGCAGCTCGCGGACGAGGTCGCCATCGTGGACACGGGCCGGGTCATCGCCCACGGCAGCCCCGAGCAGCTGTGCCGCGGCGGCGCCGAGAACACCCTGCGCTTCACCGGCCGGCCCGCCCTCGACCTCGGCTCGCTGCTCAAGGCGCTGCCCGACGGCACCGAGGCCGCCGAGCTCACCGCCGGCGTGTACCGGGTCACCGGTTCCGTCGACCCGCAGCTGCTGGCCACCGTCGCCTCCTGGTGCGCGCAGAACGGGGTGATGCCGAACAGCCTCTCGGTGGAGCGGCACACCCTCGAAGACGTCTTTCTCGAGCTGACGGGCAAGGAGCTGCGCGCATGAGTGCCGGTACGTTCACCCCCAACCCGGGGGCCGCTCCCGTGTCCCGCATGATCCTGGCGCAGGCCGGGCTGGAGACCCGGATGCTGCTGCGCAACGGGGAGCAGCTGCTGCTGACCGTGATCATCCCGGCGCTGCTGCTGGTGCTGTTCTCCGCCGTCGACATCGTGGACACGGGAGCGGGCAGGTCCGTCGACTTCCTCGCGCCCGGCGTCCTGGCGCTCGCGGTGATGTCCACCGCCTTCACCGGGCAGGCCATCGCCACCGGCTTCGACCGCCGCTACGGGGTGCTCAAGCGGCTCGGCGCCTCGCCGCTGCCGCGCTGGGCGCTGATGGCCGCCAAGACGCTGTCCGTGCTGGTGACCGAGGTGCTCCAGATCGCACTGCTGACGGTGATCGCCTTCGCGCTGGGCTGGTCCCCGCAGGGGAACCCGCTGTCGGTCGCCGCCCTGGTCCTGCTCGGCACCGCCGCGTTCTCCGGGCTCGGGCTGCTGATGGCGGGCACCTTGCGGGCCGAGGCCACGCTGGCCGCCGCCAACCTGGTGTTCCTGCTGCTGCTGGTCGGCGGCGGGGTGATCGTACCGATGGAGAAGTTCCCCGGAGCCGTGCAGTCAGCGCTCGGGCTGCTGCCGATCTCGGCGCTGTCCGACGGGCTGCGCGAGGTGCTCCAGCACGGCGCCGCGCTGCCGTGGGGGGACGTGGCGGTGCTCGCCGCGTGGGCCGTCCTCGGACTGGGCGCGGCCGCGAGGCTCTTCCGCTGGGAGTGAATCCCCTCTCCCGGACGTTGATCCGGCTGGAGGATGGGCGCCGCCCCGCGGGGGCGGGGCACACCACGACTGCCGGGGGGCGGACATGGCGCAGCGGGAAGACGTTCTACGGCTGGACGGGCAATGGGCGAGGATCCGGTCGGGGGCCGATCGGGCGGCGCCCGCAGAGGCCGAGGCGCTGCTCACGGAGCTGATCGGCGCCCTGCGCGAGCCGGCGCGGACCGATCCGGAGTGTGCGGCGCGGCTCGGCCTGCGCCTGGGGGATCTGGCGGCCCGCCGGTTCGCCGGCGGTGACCGGGCGGGTGCGCTGGCGGCCGTCGAGGAGGGGCTGCGGCATGCGCAGCAGGCGGCGGGGCACGCGCCCGAGTACGCCCGCTGGTACGCCCGGGGCCTGATCAACCAGGGGGTCTGGCTGTCCTGGCCGCTCAGCGACGGGGACCGGCTGCCCCGCCACCCGCTCGGCCCCGCGGCCGAGACCGGCCCGAGCGCCATGGAGCGGGCGGCGGGCGAGCGCGCCCGTGACCTGACCCGGGCGGCCGTCGAGGTGTGGGCGGCCCTGGACCAGCGCGATCCGGTCAACCGGCGCGGTCTCGCCCAGGCGAAGGTGTTCCTCGGCGACCGCCTCGCGGAGCTGGGCGCCGGCGAGGAGGCGGTGGCGTGGGCGGTGGACGCGGAGGGCGGGTTCCGCCAGTTGCTGCTCGCGGCCCCCGGCCCCGAGGAGGCCCAGGAGGCGGAGGAGGCCCTCGACCACATCGGCCGCCAGCTCGAACTGCGGCTGCGCCACCTGTCCTTCGACTCCCTGGTGAGCCTGCGCGGGCGGGGGCTGCTGCCCGAATCCCTGCTGCCCCGGGCGGTGGTGGCGGCCCGGATCCAGGGAGTGGCCGAGCCCGAGATCGCGGCGCGGCTGCACCTCGACGCCGAACAGGTGCGCACGATGCTGGAGGTCACGCCCTGGCGTGCGGTGTGGCGCTTCGAGGTGCGCGGTCCTGACGGACTGTGGAACGTACAAGGACATCCCTGGCACAGCGCGGCAGATGTGAGGAACAGGACAGCGCAGGACGTAGGGGACGAATTGCTCCGCGGGTTCGCGGCATCCCCGGACTACCCGGGCGTCGGCGTTCCTTGGCGGGTCCGCGTGTGGTGGCACGAGGAAGGGGACCCGGCCGGGGCCCGGTTCAGCCGGGTCGTCGGGCCCGACACCTCGGCGGGCCGCGCGGCGGGCGGTTCCACGGGGACCCCCTCGTGAAAGTTTGCACAAGGCTCCGCGTACGATAAGGGCCGTGTTGACCCCTCTCGCTTACATCGCCAGCCGCTGGACCCCGTCACCCCGGATCGTCCGGCGGGCCGCGTTCGCCGCGCTCGTCATGAGCGTGGTCATCGTCGTCACGGGCGGTGCGGTGCGGCTGACCGGATCCGGTCTCGGCTGTGACACCTGGCCCAAGTGCACCGACGACAGCCTGATCGTGACCCCGGAGCAGGGCTTCCACGGGGCGGTCGAGTTCGGCAACCGGATGCTGACGTACGTGCTCTGCGCGGCCGTCGGCTGGGGCATCGTCGCGGCCCGCTCGGCCAAGCCCTGGCGCCGCTCGCTGACGAAGCTCGGCTGGCTCCAGTTCTTCATCGTGATGGGCAACGCGGTCCTCGGCGGCATCACCGTCCTGACGGGGCTCAACCCGTACAGCGTCGCCGGGCACTTCCTCCTCGCCACCTCCCTGATCACCGTCACCACGGTCACCTGGCAGCGCACCCGTGAAGGTGACACCGCTCCGCGGCCGCGCGTCCCCGGTCCCGTGCGCAAGCTCTCGTGGGCCCTGCTCGCGACCACCCTGGTGCTGATCGCGGCGGGCACGGTGGTCACCGGTTCGGGTCCGCATGCCGGCGACCGCAGCGAGATCAAGCGCATGCCGTTCGACTGGTCGGCCACCGCCCACGTCCACGCCGTGTCCGCCTGGGTGGTGTGCGCGCTCGCCGTCGCCATGTGGCTGGTGCTGCGCGTGGTGGACGCCCCGGTCGACGCCCGGTCCCGCGCGCGTGACCTGCTGATCGTGCTGCTCGCCCAGGGCGGCATCGGCTACGTGCAGTACTTCACCCACGTGCCCGAGGCCCTGGTCGCCACCCACATGCTCGGCTCCTGCCTGGTGTGGATCGCCGTGCTCCGCGTGGCGCTGAGCCTGCGGGAGCGGCCCGCCGCGCAGGCGGAGATCCCGGCGCAGGGCGACCCGCAGCTCTCCTCCGTCTGATCCGACCGATCCGACCGACCCGTCTGATCAGACCGATCCGCCGGGGCCCCGGGCCCCGGCGCGGGCCGGCCCGCTCCCGCTCAGCCGCGCCCGTCCAGCCGGTAGACCCGGCGGGCGTTGCCCGACGCGATCATGGCCGCCACCCGTTCGGCGTCCCGCCAGGACCAGGCGCCCTCGCCGACCCAGCCGCCCAGCACCCGGCCCAGTGCCTCCCGGAACGCCAGGGCGCCCACCGCGTGCAGCTCGGGCAGCCGGCGCCCGCCGCTGGAGAACAGCAGCTTGCCGAAGGGGGCGACCTCCAGCACCTCGGCCAGCACCCCCGCCGCCCGTGCGCCGCTCTGCCCGAGCGCCGCGCCCAGATCGGCGTGGACGTGCGGGAAGGCCGCCGCCAGCTGGGCGGCGTGCCGGTGGTACGGGTAGCCGCCCAGCAGCACCAGCCTGGTCCCCAGCCCCGCGGTGGCCCGTACGAACTCCGTCAGCAGTGCCGGATCGCCCTGCTCCGGCCGCTGCCCCGGCTCCCCCGCGCCCGCCCCGGTGTGCAGCTGGAGCGGCAGCCCCGTCGCCACGGCGCTCCACAGCAGGTGCCGCAGGAGTACGGGGTCCCGTACGGCCCCGCCCTTGGGGCGCTGGGCCAGCCACCGCCCGGCAGCCCCGCGCACCTCGCCCGGGCCCGGCGGCTCGGGGGCCCGCCCGAGCACGGCGGGATATCCGGCGTCCGCCCCGCAGGTGAAGGCCACGGCCGCGACGGCGGCGTGGTGGACGGCCTCGGCGAGATTGGCGAGGAAGGCTGCGACGGTGCCGGAGGTGTCGGCGACCTGCTCGGCCAGCAGTTCCAGCCGGACCACCTCGAAGGCGTCGGCGTCCCCCGCGAGCGCCAGCTCCTTGGGGAGGGTGAGGTCGCCGGGCACGCCCGTGTCGACCAGGTAGACGGCGACCCCGGAGCCGCGCAGCAGCCTGCGCCCGGCCTCGACGACACCCAGTTCGCGCCGCCGGGCCAGGTAGCGGGCGGGGGCGCAGTGGGGCTCCAGTCCGAGGAGCGGCGGGCACCAGCGGCGCACCGCGAACCCGGTCTGGGTGTCGAAGAAGGTGGTTCCTGCGGCGGGCGGGCCCGCCGAGCTGATCAGCTGGGCCTCGAAGGTGCCGAGGCCCAGCTCCGTGCGGAGCACTCCGTGGCAGTACTGGTCCACCAGGGGCGGCGTTTCGATCATCCGGGCATCCCGTTGCGGACGTGAGGAAGGGGCTTCCACACGTCCTAACGGGTGAGCGGGGTGTGAGGTGTTGCTCGCGCTGTTGACCGAGAGGCCACCTGGGGAGCGTCCGGGGGGTCTTCGGGCGGCGGCCGCTGGAGGGCGCAGCCCCCCGCCGGGCTCAGGCCGCCGGGTTCGACGCCCCGCCGAGCTGGATGCCGGCCATGCGCGACCACTCGTAGGGGCCGGTCTTCACGCGCGCGGCGAACTCGCCGTCGAACTCCTCGTGGAGGGTCAGACCGGCCTTCTCCGCGGCCAGCTCGGCCACCGCGTGGGTCGGGGCCACCAGGTCGCCCCAGCCGCCGTCGGTGCCGACGAGGACGATCCGGGTGCCCGCCTGGCCGATGTGCGCGATCTGGCCCTCGGCGCCGCCGTGCTCCTTGGCGAACGCGCCGATCTGCTTGGCCAGCTTCGCGGCCTTCCGGTCCTGCTTCTTGTCTGCGGTGTCCGCGGTGGTGTCTGCCATGGACAGCATGCTACCGGCGGGTAATGAGCGGAGGAAGTATCAGCGGAGGAAGGGATCCACGGCCACAGCGACGAACAGCAGCGACACGTAGGTGATGGACCAGTGGAACAGGCGCATCTCCTTGAGCTTCGCGCCCGTCACGCCCGCCTTGGCCCGCGCGTGGAGCGCGTGCGCCTCCCACAGCCACCAGCCGCCCGCCGCCAGCGCGACCGCCGTGTAGAACCAGCCGGTGTACCCCAGCGGGGTGAGCAGCAGCGAGACGGCCACCATCACCCAGCTGTAGAGGACGATCTGGCGCGCCACGGCCTTGTTGCCGGCCACGACCGGCAGCATCGGCACGCCGACGCGCGCGTAGTCCTCCTTCACCTTCATGGACAGCGGCCAGTAGTGCGGCGGCGTCCAGAAGAAGATGACCAGGAAGAGGATGACGGCGGCCCAGGAGACCTCGTTCTTGACGGCGGACCAGCCGATGAGCACCGGCATGCAGCCGGCGATGCCGCCCCAGACGATGTTCTGCGCGGTGCGCCGCTTCAGCAGCATCGTGTAGACGACGACATAGAAGAGGAGCGCGCCGAGCGCGAGGGCGGCCGACAGCCAGTTGACGAGCAGGCCGAAGAACAGCGTGGAGACCACCGCGAGGGTGATTCCGAAGGCCAGGCACTCGCGCGGGCTGACCATGCCGGTCACCAGCGGTCGCTGCGAGGTCCGGTCCATCAACGCGTCGATGTCGCGGTCGATGTACATGTTCAGCGCGTTGGCACCGCCTGCTGACAAGTACCCGCCGAAGCAGGTCGCGAGGACCAGCCACAGCGACGGCACGCCCTGCTCCGCGAGGAACATCACCGGCACTGTGGTGATCAGCAGAAGTTCGATGATCCGCGGCTTGGTCAAAGCCACGAAAGCCATGACCCGGGCCCCGAACGGCCGGTGACCGGGGCTCGTCCCGAGCACCCCCGCTGGACGGGATTCGACGGCCGTCACGCACACCCCTGACAGAGAAACCAGCAAGCTCCGGACATAAAGGTCCGCTGAAGGCTCGCACGTACCACGCCACTCTAGACGTTGCACTTACGTCGCCCCGCGCGGGGGTCGCCTCGTGTTGGTCCGATCGGACCGCCGACGTTGTGACGGACTGCAGGCACTCGAATAGCTGCATGCCGTCACGGGGGTAGGCTCGGAATCGCGCCGGTGCACCGTTCGTCACCGGGTAACAGACATGTGGAGAGGAGCCCTGACCCACGGTGAGCACCAAGCCGACGACCACAGAGCTCGACTGGACCGACCTCGACCAGCGGGCCGTCGACACCGCCCGCATCCTGGCCGCCGACGCGGTCCAGAAGGTCGGTAACGGCCACCCCGGTACGGCGATGAGCCTGGCCCCCGCCGCGTACACCCTCTTCCAGAAGGTGATGCGGCACGACCCCGCGGATCCCGAGTGGGTGGGCCGCGACCGTTTCGTGCTTTCCGCGGGGCACTCGTCCCTCACCCTCTACACCCAGCTCTACCTCGGCGGCTTCGGCCTGGAGCTGGCCGACCTGGAGGCCTTCCGCACCTGGGGTTCCAAGACCCCCGGCCACCCGGAGTACGGCCACACGGCCGGCGTCGAGACCACCACCGGCCCGCTGGGCCAGGGCATCGCCAACGCGGTGGGCATGGCCATGGCCGCCCGCTACGAGCGCGGCCTGTTCGACCCGGAGGCCGCCCCGGGCACCTCCCCGTTCGACCACATGGTCTACGCGATCGCGGGTGACGGCTGCCTCCAGGAGGGCATCTCCCACGAGGCGTCCGCCCTGGCCGGCCACCAGAAGCTCGGCAACCTGGTGCTGCTGTGGGACGACAACCACATCTCCATCGAGGGTGACACCGAGACGGCCGTCTCCGAGGACACCCTCAAGCGTTACGAGGCGTACGGCTGGCACGTCCAGCGCGTCGCGCAGCAGCCGAACGGCGACCTCGACCCGAAGGCGCTGTTCGAGGCCCTCGCCGCGGCCAAGGCCGAGACCGGGCGCCCCTCCTTCATCGCGATGCGCTCGATCATCGCCTGGCCGGCTCCGCACGCCCAGGGCACCGAGGCCGCGCACGGCTCGGCCCTCGGTGACGACGAGGTCGCCGCCACCAAGCGCGTCCTCGGCTTCGACCCGGAGAAGAGCTTCGACGTCTCCGCCGAGGTCCTCGCGCACACCCGCAAGGCGCTGGATCGCGGCCGCGAGGCCAAGGCCGCGTGGGAGAAGGACTTCTCCGCCTGGCGCACCGCCAACCCGGAGCGCGCCGCCGAGTTCGACCGCATCAACGCCAACGAGCTGCCCGCGGGCTGGGAGGACAAGCTCCCCGTCTTCGAGACCGGCAAGGGCGTCGCCACCCGCGCGGCCTCCGGCAAGGTGCTCGAGGCGCTCGGCTCGGTCATCCCGGAGCTGTGGGGCGGCTCGGCCGACCTGGCCGGCTCCAACAACACCACGATCGACAAGCACTCGTCCTTCCTCCCGAAGGGCAACCCGCTGCCGGAGGCCGACCCGTACGGGCGCACCGTCCACTTCGGCATCCGCGAGCACGCCATGGCCGCGACCATGAACGGCATCGCGCTGCACGGCCACACCCGCATCTACGGCGGCACCTTCCTGGTGTTCTCCGACTACATGCGCAACGCCGTCCGCCTGTCCGCGCTGATGCACGTGCCGGTGACGTACGTGTGGACGCACGACTCCATCGGTCTGGGCGAGGACGGCCCGACCCACCAGCCGATCGAGCACCTCGCCTCGCTGCGCGCCATCCCGGGCCTGAACGTGGTCCGCCCGGCCGACGCGAACGAGACCGTCATCGCCTGGCGCGAGATCCTGCGCCGCCACACCAAGGTGTTCGGCAAGGGTGCCCCGCACGGTCTGGCGCTGACCCGCCAGGGCGTGCCGACGTACGACCGCAACGAGGACGCCGCCAAGGGCGGGTACGTGCTGTTCGAGGCGGAGGGCGGCCAGGCGCAGGTCGTCCTCATCGGCACCGGCTCCGAGGTCCAGCTCGCCGTCGCCGCGCGCGAGGCGCTGCAGGCCGAGGGCATCCCGGCCCGCGTGGTCTCGATGCCGTCCGTCGAGTGGTTCGAGGAGCAGGACCAGGCGTACAAGGACAGCGTCCTGCCGCCGTCCGTCAAGGCGCGGGTCGCGGTCGAGGCCGGTGTCGGCCTGACCTGGCACCGCTACGTGGGCGACGCCGGCCGGATCGTCTCGCTGGAGCACTTCGGTGCCTCCGCCGACGCCAAGGTGCTGTTCCGCGAGTTCGGGTTCACCCCCGAGGCCGTGGCGGCCGCCGCCAAGGAATCGATCACCGCCGCCGCGCGCTGACACCGGTACACGAACCAGTAGGAGATGCAATTCCCATGACAGACGCACTCAAGCGCCTCTCCGACGAGGGCGTGGCGATCTGGCTGGACGACCTGTCCCGCAAGCGCATCACGTCCGGCAACCTGGCCGAGCTCATCGACCAGTCGCACGTGGTCGGTGTCACCACCAACCCGTCGATCTTCCAGAAGGCGATCAGCAGCGGCGACGGCTACGAGCAGCAGCTCGCCGACCTCGCGGCCCGCAAGGTCACCGTCGAGGAGGCCATCCGCATGATCACGACGGCGGACGTCCGCGACGCCGCCGACATCCTGCGCCCGGTCTTCGACCGCACCGACGGCCAGGACGGCCGCGTGTCGATCGAGGTCGACCCCCGGCTGGCCCACAACACCGCGGCGACCGTCGCCGAGGCCAAGCAGCTCGCCTGGCTGGTGGACCGCCCGAACACGCTGATCAAGATCCCGGCTACCAAGGCCGGCCTGCCGGCGATCACCGAGGTCATCGGCAGGGGCATCAGCGTCAACGTCACGCTGATCTTCTCGCTGGAGCGCTACCGCGAGGTCATGGACGCCTACCTGGCGGGCCTGGAGAAGGCGAAGGCCTCGGGCCTGGACCTGTCCGAGATCCACTCGGTCGCCTCCTTCTTCGTGTCCCGCGTCGACTCCGAGATCGACAAGCGCCTGGACGCCATCGGCTCCGACGAGGCGAAGGCCCTCAAGGGCAAGGCGGCCCTCGCCAACGCCCGTCTGGCCTACGAGGCCTACGAAGAGGTGTTCTCCTCCGACCGGTGGAACGCCCTGGAGCGGGTCGGCGCCAACAAGCAGCGTCCGCTGTGGGCCTCGACTGGCGTCAAGGACCCGGCGTACAAGGACACCCTCTACGTGGTCGACCTGGTCGCCCCGAACACGGTGAACACCATGCCGGAGGCCACCCTGGAGGCCACCGCCGACCACGGCGAGGTCACCGGTGACACCGTGCGCGGCACCTACGAGCAGGCGCGCGCCGAGCTCGACGCGGTCGCGAAGCTCGGCGTCTCGTACGACGATGTGGTGCAGCTGCTCGAGGACGAGGGCGTCGAGAAGTTCGAGGCGGCGTGGAACGACCTGCTGAAGTCCACCGAGGCGGAGCTCGAGCGCCTCGCCCCTACGGAGGCCTGAGCACTTTGTCTGTAGACGGAGCGAACCCGCTTCGTGACGCACAGGACCGGCGGCTCCCGCGCATCGCGGGGCCGTCCGGCCTGGTCATTTTCGGCGTTACGGGTG
The DNA here is from genome assembly GCF_044745505.1 of Streptomyces sp. NPDC086989. NCBI lineage: Bacteria > Bacillati > Actinomycetota > Actinomycetes > Kitasatosporales > Streptomycetaceae > Streptomyces > Streptomyces sp. NPDC086989. Next base: position 466,835 of record NZ_JBIVAL010000004.1, on the reverse strand, counting down.
ACCTGTCGCGCAAGAAGCTGATGCCCGCCATCTACGACCTGGCGAACCGGGGGCTGCTGCCGCCGGGCTTCTCGCTGATCGGCTTCGCCCGCCGTGAATGGGAGCACGAGGACTTCGCACAGGAGGTGTACGAGGCCGTCAAGCAGCACTCGCGCACCCCCTTCCGGGAGGAGGTCTGGCAGCAGCTGGTTCAGGGCTGCCGGTTCGTGCAGGGCGACTTCGACGACGACGCCGCGTTCGAGACGCTGAAGTCGACGATCGACGAGCTCGACAAGGCGCAGGGGACGGGCGGCAACTTCGCCTTCTACCTGTCCGTGCCGCCGAAGTTCTTCCCCAAGGTGGTCCAGCAGCTCAAGAACCACGGGCTGGCCCAGAAGGAGGGCTCCTGGCGGCGTGCCGTCATCGAGAAGCCCTTCGGGCACGACCTGAAGAGCGCCGAGGAGCTCAACAAGGTCGTCCACGAGGTGTTCCCGCGTGACGAGGTCTTCCGGATCGACCACTACCTCGGCAAGGAGACCGTCCAGAACATCCTGGCGCTCCGCTTCGCCAACACCATGTTCGAGCCGATCTGGAACCGGTCGTACGTCGACCACGTGCAGATCACCATGGCCGAGGACATCGGCATCGGCGGCCGGGCCGGGTACTACGACGGCATCGGCGCCGCCCGTGACGTCATCCAGAACCACCTGCTCCAGCTGCTCGCGCTGACCGCGATGGAGGAGCCCGGCTCCTTCCACCCCAAGGCTCTGGTGGCGGAGAAGCTCAAGGTCCTCACGGCCGTCGAGCTCCCCGAGGACCTGGGCAAGCACACCGTGCGCGGCCAGTACTCGGCGGCGTGGCAGGGCGGCGAGAAGGTCGTCGGGTACCTCGAAGAGGAGGGCATCGACCCCAAGTCGAAGACCGACACCTACGCGGCGATCCGCCTGGAGATCAACAACCGCCGCTGGGCGGGCGTCCCGTTCTACCTGCGGACGGGCAAGCGCCTGGGCCGCCGCGTCACCGAGATCGCGGTGGTCTTCAAGCGGGCCCCGTACCTGCCGTTCGAGTCGGGCGCGACCGAGGAGCTGGGGCAGAACGCCCTGGTCATCCGGGTCCAGCCGGACGAGGGCATCACGGTGCGTTTCGGCTCCAAGGTTCCGGGCACCTCCATGGAGGTCCGGGACGTGACGATGGACTTCGCGTACGGCGAGTCCTTCACGGAGTCGAGCCCCGAGGCGTACGAGCGGCTGATCCTCGATGTCCTGCTGGGTGACGCGAACCTCTTCCCGCGCCACCAGGAGGTCGAGCTGTCCTGGAACATCCTCGACCCGATCGAGGAGTACTGGGACAAGCACGGCAAGCCCGCGCAGTACCCGGCGGGCACCTGGGGGCCGGTCGAGGCGGACGAGATGCTCGCACGAGACGGACGGAGCTGGCGCCGGCCATGAAGATCGACCTCACGGAGACCACCTCCAGCAAGATCAACGCCGCGTTGGTGCAGGCGCGCCGGGACATCGGCACGCCGGCCATCGGCATGGTCCTCACGCTGGTGATCGTGACCGACGAGGAGAACGCGTACGACGCGCTCAAGTCGGCGAACGACGCGTCCCACGAACACCCTTCGCGGATCGTCGTCGTCATCAAGCGGGCCAGCCGCTCGCCGCGCAGCCGCCGCGACGCCCGTCTCGACGCGGAAGTCCGCGTCGGGGCGGACGCCGGCACCGGCGAGACGGTGGTGCTCCGCCTTCACGGTGAACTGGTCAACCACGCCCAGTCGGTGGTTCTCCCGCTCCTCCTGCCGGACGCGCCCGTCGTGGTCTGGTGGCCGGACGGCGCCCCGTCGAACCTGGCGGGCGATCCGCTGGGTGCGCTCGGACAGCGCCGGATCTCGGACACGTACGCCAGCGAGAGCCCGCAGCAGGCGCTCGGGGAGCGGGCCGCGGCCTACGCCCCGGGTGACACGGACCTGTCCTGGACCCGGATCACGCCGTGGCGGTCGATGCTGGCCGCCGCGCTGGACCAGCAGGCCGTGAAGGTCACCTCGGCGGTCGTCGAGGGCGAGGACGAGAACCCGAGCTGCGAGCTGCTGGCCATGTGGCTGGCGGACCGCCTCCAGGTGCCCGTCCGGCGGACCGGCTCGCAGGGCCCCGGCCTGACCTCGGTCCGGCTGGAGACCAAGGACGGCGACATCGTCCTGGACCGGGCCGACGGCTCGCTGGCCACGCTGTGCATGCCGGGTCAGCCCGACCGTGCGGTGGCGCTCAAGCGCCGCGACACGGCCGAGCTGCTCGCGGAGGAGCTGCGCCGGCTCGACCCGGACAACACGTTCGAGGCAGCGCTGAAGTTCGGCGTGTCGCGCCTGGAGGCCGCTGCGGCCGCCGACGCGGCCGCCGCTCCGGCGAAGGCGGCGCCAGCCGAGGTCACGGCCACGGACTCCCCCGAGACCGTGACCGGCCCCAAGGCCGACGCCGGGCCCGCGAAGCCCGCGGCCAGGTCCGGCAAGCCCGCCAAGCCGGCCGGGAAGTCCTCGGCCAAGTAGCCGACAGCCGCTGCGCGGAGCCGTCCCCGGCAGGGGATCCGGCTCCGCGCAGCGGTACCCGTACCCACCGCACTATCAAGAAGGCGGCACCACCATGGGTATGACGACTCCCCAGGTCGTCGTCCACCGGGACAAGGAGCTGATGGCTCAGGCCGCGGCGGCCCGGCTCATCACGAAGATCGTGGACGCGCAGGCGGCCCGGGGCAGCGCCTCGGTGGTCCTCACCGGCGGCCGCAACGGCAACGGGCTGCTGGCCGCGCTGGCGGCGGCCCCGGCCCGCGACGCCGTCGACTGGTCCCGGCTGGACCTGTGGTGGGGCGACGAGCGGTACGTCCCGGCCGACGACCCCGAGCGCAACCACGTTCAGGCCCGGGAGGCCCTCCTGGACGCGGTGGCGGTGGACCCGGCCCGCGTCCACGCCATGCCGGCCTCGGACGGCCCGTACGGGGCGGACGTGGACGCCGCGGCCGCGGCCTACGCGGCCGAACTGGCGAAGGCGGCGGGGCCCGAGGACCACGGCCCGGTCCCCACCTTCGACGTGCTGATGCTGGGCGTCGGCCCGGACACGCACGTCGCGTCGCTCTTCCCCGAACACCCGGCCTCCCGCGAGACCGAGCGCACGGTGGTCGGGGTGCACGGCGCGCCCAAGCCCCCTCCGACGCGGGTCTCGCTGACCCTGCCGGCGATCCGGGCGGCCCGGGAGGTCTGGCTGCTGGCGGCGGGCGAGGACAAGGCGGGCGCGGTCGCCATCGCGCTGGGCGGCGCGGGAGCCGTGCAGGCGCCCGCCGCGCAGGCGTACGGCCGCTCGCGCACCCTGTGGCTGCTGGACCGCACGGCCGCCGCGAAGCTCCCGGCGGGCCTGTACCCGCCGGCCGCGTCCTGACGGCACGGCGCCCCGGACACCGAAGGGCCCGCTCCCCCCGGGGGGAGCGGGCCCTTCGTCATGACCGGGCGGCGACGGTCAGCTGCGGCCGCGCAGCTCGCGGTAGGCGGCCACGAGGGCCTTCGTCGAAGCGTCCAGGCCCGGCACCTCCGCGCCCTCCGTCAGGGCCGGCTCGACCCGCTTGGCGAGGACCTTGCCGAGCTCGACGCCCCACTGGTCGAAGGAGTCGATGTTCCACACCGCGCCCTGGACGAACACCTTGTGCTCGTACAGCGCGATCAGCTGGCCCAGCACCGCCGGGGTGAGGTCCTGCGCCAGGATCGTCGTGGTCGGGTGGTTGCCCTTGAAGGTCTTGTGCGGGACCAGCGGCTCCGGCACACCCTCCGCGCGCACCTCCTCCGGCGTCTTGCCGAAGGCCAGCGCCTGCGTCTGCGCGAAGAAGTTCGCCATCAGCAGGTCGTGCTGGTCCGCCAGCTTCGGCTCCAGTTCGCCGACCGGCCGGGCGAAGCCGATGAAGTCCGCCGGGATCATCTTCGTGCCCTGGTGGAGCAACTGGTAGTACGCGTGCTGTCCGTTGGTGCCGGGGGTGCCCCAGACGACGGGACCGGTCTGCCAGTCCACCGGCTTGCCTTCGCGGTCCACGGACTTGCCGTTGGACTCCATGTCCAGCTGCTGGAGGTACGCGGTGAACCGGGAGAGGTAGTGGCTGTACGGCAGGACCGCGTGGGACTGCGCGTCGAAGAACTCGCCGTACCAGATCCCCAACAGGCCCATCAGGAACGGCGCGTTCTGCTCCGGCGGAGCGGTGCGGAAGTGCTCGTCCATCGTGCGGAAGCCGCCCAGCAGCTCCCGGAAGGCGTCCGGGCCGATCGCGATCATCAGGGAGAGCCCGATCGCGGAGTCGAAGGAGTAGCGGCCGCCGACCCAGTCCCAGAACCCGAACATGTTGGCCGGGTCGATGCCGAAGGCGGTGACCTTCTCCTCGTTGGTCGACAGCGCCACGAAGTGCCGCGCCACGGCCGCGGTGTCACCGCCGAGGCCGGCCAGCAGCCACGCGCGCGCCGACTCGGCGTTGGTGATGGTCTCGATGGTGGTGAAGGTCTTGGAGGCGATGATGAACAGCGTCTCGGCGGGGTCCAGGTCCCGTACCGCCTCGTGCAGGTCGGCGCCGTCCACGTTGGACACGAACCGTACGGTCAGCGCGCGGTCGGTGAACGCGCGCAGCGCCTCGTACGCCATCGCCGGCCCCAGGTCGGAGCCGCCGATGCCGATGTTGACCACGTTCGTGATGCGCCGGCCGGTGAAGCCGGTCCACTGCCCCGACCGGACCTGGTCGGAGAACGCCGCCATCTTGTCGAGGACCGCGTGCACCCCGGGGACGACGTTCTCGCCGTCCACCTCGACCACCGCGTCCCGCGGCGCGCGCAGGGCGGTGTGCAGGACCGCCCGGTCCTCCGTCGTGTTGATCTCCTCGCCGCGGAACATCGCCTCGCGCAGCTCTGCCACGCCGGTCGCCGCCGCCAGTTCCTGCAGCAGCTCCAGCGTCTCGTCGGTCACGAGGTGCTTCGAGTAGTCGATGTACAGGTCCCCGACCCGCAGGGTGTAGCCCGTACCCCGGTTCGGATCCGCCTCGAACAGCTCTCGCAGATGCGTCTGCCCCAGCTCTTCGCGGTGCTTGCCGAGTGCCAGCCACTCGGGCGTCCGGTTGAGCCTCGTCCTGTGCTCTGCGTTCATCTCGGACATCAACCCGTTTCTTCCGTCCTGTCGTGCCCCGCCGATCACCAACTTAAAGGATCGGAAGCGGCCCAACGCACGCAAAGGGCCCGGCCCGCTGGAGAACAACTCCTGCGGGCCGGGCCCGATGTCACACCTTCACCGTCGCGTCGTCAGATCTCGCCGCGGAGTTTGGCCAGCGCCTCGGCGAGGATCGCCTCGCCGTCGGCGTCCGTGCGCCGCTCCCGTACGTACGCCAGGTGCGTCTTGTAGGGCTCGGTGCGCGGCGGCGCCGGGGGGTTGTCCCGGTCCTGGCCGGCCGGGAACCCGCAGCGCGGGCAGTCCCAGGTGTCCGGCACCTGCGCGTCGCTGGCGAAGCTCGGCTGCGTCTCGTGCCCGTTCGAGCACCAGAAGGAGATGCGCAGGCGGGGCGCGGATTCGCCGCGCTCGGCCTCACCCATCGGCCCCGCTCCGACCCGACTGCCACGGATCGCGTTGCCACTTGCCACGGTCGTAACTCCCTGCGTGATGGTGCCGCGAAGCGTGAGTGGATTCCGCTGCGGGCGCCCCAGTCTACGTAAGGCCCAACGCACGTCCATCACATGGAGTTACTCACTCCGCGCCGCGGACGCCGTCCTCATGATAGGCGGGGTGGAGCCGACCGGACCGGCGGAATGGCCAGAACCGTCGGCTTCCCTACTTCATCAGGATGCCGAGCGCCATGATGCAGGCGAACCAGAGGAGACCGACCACGACGGTGATGCGGTCCAGGTTGCGCTCGGCCACCGAGGAGCCGCCGACCGACGACTGCATGCCGCCGCCGAACATGTCGGAAAGGCCGCCGCCCTTGCCCTTGTGCATCAGCACGAGCAGCATCAGCAGGGCGCTGAAGACGATCAGGGCGATCGAGAACCCCATAATCACGGCTGATTCCTACTTTCTGGCTTTTCTGGCTTTCCGGCTCTGCTGGATGTGCGCGGGGGCCAGTGGCTGGTGGTTCAGCCTCCTGGCCCCCGCAAGGGTACGACGGATCCGTCCTACCGCCTACTCGCTGCGACGATCACGCAGGTCACTGGTCGCGGAACCGGACGATCTTCACGAACTCGTCCGCGTCCAGCGCCGCGCCGCCGATCAGCGCGCCGTCGACGTCGGGCTGGGCCATGATCGCCGCGATGTTGCCGGACTTCACGGAGCCGCCGTACTGGATGCGGACCTTGTCGGCCAGCTCCTGCGAGTACAGCTCGGCGAGGCGGGTGCGGATCGCCCCGCAGACCTCCTGCGCGTCCTCGGGGGTGGCGACCTCGCCGGTCCCGATCGCCCAGACGGGCTCGTACGCGATCACGATGGACTCGACCTGCTCGGCCGGGACGTCCTTGAGGCCGCCGTCCACCTGGGCCAGGGTGTGGGGGACCTGCTGGCCGGCCTTGCGGACGTCCAGGCCCTCGCCGACGCACAGGATCGGGGTGATCCCGTGCCGGTAGGCGGCCTTGACCTTGGCGTTGCAGAGCTCGTCGGTCTCGCCGTGGTACTGGCGGCGCTCGCTGTGGCCTACGGCCACGTACGTGCACTTCAGCTTCGCCAGCATCGAGCCGGAGATCTCGCCGGTGTAGGCGCCGGAGTCGTGCGCCGAGACGTCCTGCGCGCCGTACTTGATCTTCAGCTTGTCGCCGTCGACCAAGGTCTGGACCGAGCGCAGGTCGACGAAGGGCGGCAGGACCGCGACCTCGACGGCGTCGTAGTCCTTGTCGGCGAGCGCGAAGGCGAGCTTCTGGACGTGCGCGATGGCCTCGAGGTGGTTGAGGTTCATCTTCCAGTTGCCCGCCATCAGCGGGGTACGCGTGGTCATACGGGTTCAGACCTCCAGTGCGGCGAGGCCGGGGAGCGTCTTGCCCTCGAGGTATTCGAGGGAGGCGCCACCACCGGTCGAGATGTGACCGAAAGCGTTCTCGTCGAAGCCGAGCGTGCGCACGGCCGCGGCGGAGTCGCCCCCGCCCACCACGGTGAACGCGCTGCTGTCGACGAGGGCCTGCGCGACGGCGCGGGTGCCTCCGGCGTAGTCGGGGTGCTCGAAGACGCCCACGGGACCGTTCCAGAAGACGGTCTCCGCGTCGGCGATCTTCGACGCGTACAGCTCACGGGTCTTGGGACCGATGTCCAGACCCTCCTTGTCGGCGGGGATCTTGTCCGCGTCGACGGTCTCGAAGTCGGCCGGGGCCTTGGTCTTCAGGTCCGGGAACTCCGCGGAGACCAGGACGTCCACCGGCAGGACCAGCTCGACGCCGTTCTTCTCGGCGCGCGCCATGTACTCCTTGACGACGTCCACCTGGTCCTTCTGGAGCAGGGAGATGCCGACCTCGTAGCCCTTGGCGTAGAGGAAGGTGTACGCCATGCCGCCGCCGATGAGGATGCGGTCGGCCTTGCCGAGCAGCTGGTCGATGACGGCCAGCTTGTCGGAGACCTTCGCGCCGCCGAGGACGACCACGTACGGGCGCTTGACGTCGGCGGTCAGCTTCTTCAGCACGCCGACCTCGGTGGCGATCAGGTAGCCGGCCGCGTTCGGGAGGCGGGCGGGCAGGTCGAAGACCGAGGCGTGCTTGCGGTGCACGGCGCCGAAGCCGTCGCCGACGTAGACGTCGGCCAGCTCGGCGAGCTGGTCCGCGAAGGCGCCGCGCTCGGCGTCGTCCTTCGAGGTCTCACCGGCGTTGAAGCGCAGGTTCTCGATGACGGCGACCTGGCCGTCGGCGAGGGCCGCGACGGTCTCCTTGGCGGAGGATCCGACGGTGTCGGTGGCGAACGCGACGTCCGCACCGAGCAGTTCACCGAGTCGCTTGGCGGCCGGAGCGAGCGAGAAGGCCGGGTCCGGGGCGCCCTTGGGGCGGCCCAGGTGCGAGGCGACGACCACGCGGGCGCCGGCTTCGGCGAGCTTCGCGATGGTCGGCTGCACGGCGCGGATGCGACCGTCGTCGGTGATCGTGTCGCCCGAGAGCGGCACGTTGAGGTCGGCGCGGACGAAGACCCGCTTGCCGGCGACGCCTTCGGCGAGCAGTTCGTCGATCGTCTTCATGTGTTTCTACTCCTTATCCCCATACACGGGTTCTGCCGGTGCGGGGCCGATCGGTCGAGGCAAACGACAGGGCCCGTGCAGCGCTCCATCGCGCTGACCGGACCCTGCGTTCACGTCGTGGTGCCTAGCCCTGCTACCTGAGACTTAGAGCTGACCGCCGACGAAGACGGTCAGGTCGACGAGGCGGTTGGAGTAGCCCCACTCGTTGTCGTACCAGCCGACGACCTTGACCTGCGTCCCGTCCTGAACCATGGTCAGGGAGGAGTCGAAGGTGCAGGAAGCCGGCCAGTTCACGATGTCGGAGGAGACGATCGCGTCCTCGGTGTAGTCGAGGATGCCCTTCAGCTGACCCTCGGCCGCCTTCTGGAAGGCGGCGTTGATCTCTTCCTTGGTGGTCTCGCGGGAGAGCTCCAGGACGAGGTCGGTGACCGAGCCGGTCGGGACCGGGACGCGCATGGCGATGCCGTCCAGCTTGCCCTTGAGCTGCGGGAGGACCAGCGCGGTCGCCTTCGCGGCACCCGTCGAGGTCGGAATGATGTTCTCGGCGGCGGCACGGGCGCGGCGCAGGTCCGAGTGCGGGAAGTCCAGGATGCGCTGGTCGTTCGTGTACGCGTGGACCGTCGTCATCATGCCCTTGACGATGCCGAAGTTCTCGTCGAGGACCTTGGCCATCGGCGCCACGCAGTTGGTGGTGCAGGAGGCGTTGGAGATGACGTGGTGGTTGGCGGCGTCGTACTTGTCCTGGTTGACGCCCATCACGATGGTGATGTCCTCGTCCTTGGCCGGAGCCGAGATGAGGACCTTCTTCGCACCCGCGGCGATGTGCTTGGCGGCATCGGCCTTCTTCGTGAAGATGCCGGTCGACTCGATGACGATGTCGGCGCCGAGCTCGCCCCAGGGCAGGTTCGCGGGGTCGCGCTCGGCAAAGGTCTTGAAGGTCTTGCCGTCGACGGTGATGCTGTCGTCGGTGTGGGAGACCTCGGCCTTGAGGCGTCCCAGGATGGTGTCGTACTTGAGAAGGTGCACCAGGGTCGCGTTGTCAGTCAGGTCGTTGACACCGACGATCTCGATGTCCGCTCCCTGCTCAAGGAGCGCCCGGAAGTAGTTGCGGCCAATTCGGCCAAAACCGTTGATGCCTACGCGGATCGTCACGAACCGATCTCCTCGTTGGTGCGCCGGCCTGTCCCGCCGGCGAGCTGTATGGGATGTCCCCGACCGCTTACGACCCTACCTCTCCGTGAGCTTTTGAGTGACATCGGCCGGGACCTGAGATTCCCCCTGTCACAGGGGGTACGCCGCCGGGGCCCGTACCGTGCGCTCCGGTACGGGGCCCGGGGGGCCTCGGCCCCCGTCACTCAGGGTGAGCGTCGGGGGCGTCGTCGATCAGCGGTGTAGCGAGCGGAGCGCCTTACCGACGAGTACGGCTCGGTCCGCCGCCGCCGGCAGGTGTTCCAGGCCGAAACCGAGGAGCACCGTGTTACGCGTAGTGACCGACGCGTAGGACTTGAACAGCTCCCCGGACCGGGTCCAGTCGCCCGGGACCACCGGACTTCCGGCAGGGGCGCCCTGGGCGGTCCAGACGCCCAGCGAGGTCTCGAACCCCTCGACGGCCTGGTCGGCCCCGCCGACGGAGACGCGCGCGTCGTCCGCGAACAGGCCGCGGCCGCCGGAGCCGCCGTCCGAGACGTACGAGAGGGAGACCTCGACGGTCTTGCCCGCGTACGCGCTCAGGTCGAAGGTGACCTGCTTCCAGCCGTCGGAGGAACCGGTGAAGCTGTTCCACCGGCCGCTGGTGCCGCTCGCGGTGCAGCCGGCGCTGTCGAGGGTGAGGTAGTGCTTCAGGAACGGGTGACCGTTGACGTAGAACCCGGCCTCGCACTCCGTCGGCACGGTGGTGCCGGTCAGGCCGCCCGCCTCGGGCAGCGTGGTCCAGTCCTCGGCGCCGGTGGTGTGGGCCTCCAGGATCGCGTGGTCGTAGCCCGGCTCGGTGTTCCAGTTGAGGGCCATCTTGAGCTGCGGCCTGTCCGCGGCGGTGACCTTGGTCAGGTCGACCGTGCGGGTCAGCCGCTTCCACTCGTCGTCCGCATGGGTGGCCGCGGCCATCCCCGCCCCGGTGTAGGGGGCGTACGGGTTCACGACCCCGGCGTACTGGCCCGCCTGCGCGCTCTTGAACTGCGGGAACTGCGCCGCCGGCAGGGAGTCGGAGGTGACCGCGTAGGACCCGGGGGCGTTGAACGGGTTGCCCGCCGCGTCCGCCAGACCGCCCGTGGCCCCGGCGAGGGCACCCGTACCGGTGAAGCCGGTGGCGCCGCGGGCACTCGTACGGCTGTAGGCGCCGAGGTAGTACTGGCTGAAGTCGTTCGTGACGGCGCGCCCGACCTGGGCGTTGCCACCCGCGAGCTCACCGGCCTCGATCAGCCTGCCGCCCTCGTTGAGGAAGTCGCGCACGGCGAGCTGGGTGTCGCCGCCGGGGGTCTTGGCGCCGGTGTAGTGGACGGCCGTGCGGAAGTGGGAGAGCACGCCGAGGTGGTGCGGGGCGCCCTGCGCGGCCACGTCCCAGACCGCCGCGGACCTGCCGTTGGCGCGCAGGGCGTCGACGTACTCCTGCGCGTGCTGTGCCGGGGCGCCCTCCTCCGCGATCACCAGCACGTCGGCGCGGGGCCGCTGGGCCACCGTGTACGTGAAGTGCTCGCTGGAGACCTGCTTGCCGGAGCGGTCGCGGCCGGTGAACCAGACCTCGACCTTGTCGCCCGGCTTGGTGCCGTCCACCTTTGCCCGGTACTCGTCGAACCAGTTGTTGTCGTCGCCGCCGTAGACGTCGCCGCCCTTCCAGGCCTTCAGTCCGTCGTCGTGCGTGCGGCCGCCGTTGATGCGGAACTTGAGCTGCTTGTCCTTCAGCGCCTTGCGGGCGGTGACGGAGACCGTCTGGTCCTCGCCCTTGGCCGCGTAGGAGGTGGTGAAGGGGTCCGGGGTGAAGTCCGCGGCGCTCAGGCCCACGGAGGACTTCGGCTGGTCGGGGTGGGCGGCGCTCTCGCCGACGGCGAGCGCGAACGGGACGTTCTTGGCGAACTCCGCCTGGATGAGCTTCTCGTCGTCCGGGAAGTTGAAGCCGGACTGGCAGTCCTCGGGCTTCCACCGGTCGTTCGGGTCGATCGCCGAGGCCGTCTGACAGGTGGTCATCTCAGGCGTGAACATCATGACGCCGTTGACGTTGGCGGCGTGGCCGTCGGCCTCGCCGTTCGTCGTGTAGAGCTCGGAGGAGACCTGCGGGTGGTAGCCCGGGATCGCCGAGTTCTCCGGGGTGCCGGCGAGCGCCCTGTACGCGACGTCGTCCGGGGTCGGGGTGGCGACCTGCCAGCCCACGCCGTAGAGCAGCAGCTCGGCCGCGGAGTGGTAGTTGACGGCGTACCGGAAGCCGATGCGCTTCTCGAACCTGTCGAGGGCGACGGTCTCCGGCTCGGAGGAGGCCTTGGGGCCGCGGTAGGTCTCGCTCGACTGGTTGGGTGAGGAACCCTCGTTGTCGTAACCCCACTTGTAGGCGAAGTTCCGGTTGAGGTCGACCCCGTCGCCGGGGGTGATCTTGCCGTCGCCGTTGTTGTCGCGCAGGTTCTTGCGCCACAGCCGGTCGCCGTCCGGGGAGTGCGTGTAGTCGTACCCGTCCGGGTTGGCGGACAGCAGGAACCACAGCTCGGTGGAGTCCACGAGCTTGGTGATCCGCTGGTCCTTGCCGTAGTTGTCGAGGGTGTGGTGCATCAGCCGCCGGGTCATCTCCGGGGTGATCCACTCGCGGGCGTGCTGGTTGGACATGTAGAGCACGGAGGGCTTGTCGCCGTCCTTGGTGGTGCGGGCGTTCTTGGTGACCTTCAGGGCGAGGATGTCCTTGCCCTGGACGGTCTTGCCGATGGAGACCACCTTGGCGAGGCCGGGGTTGGCCTGGGCGGTCTTGAGGATCTCCTCCTGGAGCCCGCCCTTGCCGCTGTAGGGGCGGAACACCCCGTCGCCGACGACCTGGGAGCGGGCCGCGCTCGCGGGGACCTTGTGCTCGGCGAGTTTGACGCCCTGGCCTGCGAGCTCCTTCGCCTGCCCGCCGGTGAGGAACAGCTCGACCTTGGCGGTCCCGCTCTCGGGGGCGCGTTCGGTGAGCTCCTGGGCGTCCTGGCCCGCGGCGAGGAGGAGCGGGATCTGCTCCTTGGTGACGTCCGCGTCGTAGACCCGCACCTCGTCGGCGCCGGGTGCGGCGTCCGCTGCGGGCTGGGCGTGGGCCGCCGGGAGGGCGGCCAGTGTGGTTCCGAAGACGAGTGCGCTTGCGGCGAGGATCGATCTCGCGCGGTGCCTCATGTGCCCCCCTGGGCGTCGTCTGCCACGAAAGCGTTCGGACGACAGGCTCACGATCAGGCGATGCTCATGTCAATGGGGCGTGTCTCAAAGGGGCCCGCACGGGTGAGGTGCGGGCCCCTTTGAGAGTACGGCCGGGCGTTCGTGGCAGGTACGGGCGCGAGCCGGCCGGCCGTCGCGAGTCAGCCCGCCATGTTGTCGGCCAGGTCCTCGCTGAGGTTCGACTCGGTGCCCGGGATGCCGAGGTCCTGCGCCCGCTTGTCGGCCATCGCCAGCAGACGGCGGATGCGTCCCGCGACCGCGTCCTTCGTCAGCGGCGGGTCGGCGAGCGCGCCCAGCTCCTCCAGGGAGGCCTGCTTGTGCTCCATGCGCAGCCGCCCGGCCGCGGCGAGGTGCTCGGGCACCTCCTCGCCGAGGATCTCCAGTGCACGCTGGACCCGGGCGCCGGCGGCCACCGCGGCCCGCGCCGAGCGGCGCAGGTTGGCGTCGTCGAAATTGGCGAGGCGGTTGGCGGTGGCGCGCACCTCGCGCCGCATCCGCCGCTCCTCCCAGGCCAGCACCGACTCGTGGGCGCCGAGCCGGGTCAGCAGGGCACCGATCGCGTCGCCGTCGCGGACCACGACGCGGTCCACCCCGCGGACCTCGCGCGCCTTGGCGGCGATGGACAGCCGACGGGCGGCGCCCACCAGGGCCAGGGCGGCCTCCGGACCGGGGCAGGTCACCTCCAGGGACGAGGACCGGCCCGGCTCGGTGAGCGAACCGTGGGCCAGGAAGGCGCCGCGCCAGGCCGCCTCCGCGTCGCAGGTGGCCCCGGAGACCACCTGCGGGGGAAGACCTCGGATGGGGCGGCCGCGGCCGTCCACGAGGCCCGTCTGGCGCGCCAGCTGGTCACCGCCGGCCACGACGCGGACGACGTACCGGCTGCCGCGGCGCAGCCCGCCGGGAGCCATCACGACGAGGTCCGAGGAATGGCCGAAGATCTCCAGGATGTCCTTGCGCAGGCGCCGGGCAGCGATCCCGGTGTCCAGCTCCGCCTCGATGACGATCCGCCCGCTCACCAGGTGCAGCCCGCCCGCGAACCGAAGAATCGCCGAGACCTCCGCCTTCCTGCAGCAGGTCCGGGTGACGGGGAGCCGGGAGATCTCATCCTTCACCGCTGGCGTCATCGCCATGGGCCGATCCTTCCATGCATCCGAAAAATACGGTCGTACGCGGCGGCGAGCAGCTCCGGGTCGTGCTTCGGAGAGCCGTCTTCCCTGGCCACCGGCGCCAGCTCGACCGCGGCACCGAACCGTTTTGCGGCATCGGCGAGGGACTCGCGGTCGGGCACGGCGGCCTCGTCGGCCAGCACCACGTCCAGGGCGAGTTTAGGGGCGTGTCGGGCCAAAACCTCCAAATGACGCTGCGGAGAGAAGCCCTCTGTTTCGCCGGGCTGCGGCGCGAGGTTCAGCGAGAGGACCCGCCGGGCCTTGGTCTCGATCAGCGCGTCGAGCAGTTCCGGCACCAGCAGGTGCGGGATGACGGAGGAGAACCACGATCCCGGACCGAGCACGACCCAGTCGGCGTCCAGGACCGCGGCGACGGCCTCCGGCACGGCCGGCGGATCACCGGGCACGACCTGTACGGAGAGCACCTCGCCGGGGGTGGTGGCCACCGTGGCCTGGCCCCGGACGGTGTCGACCTCGCCCGGGCGCGTCTGGTCGTGGCCGCGGACCAGCGCCTGGAGCTCCAGCGGGACCGCCGACATCGGCAGCACCCTGCCCTGCGCACCCAGCAGCTTGCCGACCAGGTCGAGGGCCTGGACGGGGTCGCCGAGCTGTTCCCACAGGGCCACGATCAGCAGGTTGCCGACCGCGTGCCCGTGCAGGTCGCCCTCGGACTGGAAGCGGTGCTGGATGACACGGGCCCAGGTCTGGCCCCAGTCGTCGTCACCGCACAGCGCGGCCAGCGCCTTGCGCAGGTCGCCGGGCGGCAGCACGCCGAGCTCCTCGCGGAGCCGGCCGCTGGAGCCGCCGTCGTCGGCGACGGTGACCACGGCCGTGAGCTCGCCGGTGATCCGGCGCAGTGCCGCCAGGGAGGCCGACAGGCCCATGCCGCCGCCGAGGGCGACGACCTTGGGTGCGACCACCTTGGGGGCTGCGCCGCGGCGCAGCCCGGTGCGGCCGGCGCCGTCCTCGCCCCGCCCCGAGGTGAGGCGGCGCAGGCGGCGCAGCCGCAGGGTGCGTCCGGTCACTCGCGCCCCATGTCCCGGTGGACTACGACGGTCTCGACTCCCTCGGAGGCGAGGCGGGCAGCGAGCTTCTCGGACATGGCGACGCTGCGGTGCTTGCCGCCGGTGCAGCCGACCGCGATGGTCACGTACCGCTTGCCCTCGCGGCGGTAGCCGGTGGCGATGAGCTGGAGCAGCTCGGTGTAGCGGTCGAGGAACTCCTTGGCGCCGGGCTGGCTGAAGACGTAGCCCGACACCTCCGGGTTGAGGCCCGTGAAGGGGCGCAGCTCGGGGACCCAGTGCGGGTTCGGGATGAAGCGGCAGTCGACGACGAGGTCGGCGTCGACGGGCAGGCCGTACTTGTAGCCGAAGGACATGACGGTCGCCCGCAGCTCGGGCTCCTCGTCGCCCGCGAACTGGGCGTCCATCTTCGCGCGCAGCTCGTGCACGTTCAGGCTGGAGGTGTCGATGACCAGGTCGGCGTCGCCGCGCAGCTCGCGCAGCAGGTCGCGCTCGGCGGCGATGCCGTCGGTGATGCGCCCGTCGCCCTGCAGGGGGTGCGGGCGGCGGACCGACTCGAAGCGGCGGACCAGCGCGTCGTCGGAGGACTCCAGGAAGACGATGCGCCGGGTGACGCCCTTGCTGTCGAGGTCGGCCAGGGACTCGCGCAGGGCGTCGAAGAACTGGCGGCCGCGGACGTCGACGACGACGGCGATGCGCGCCACGTTGCCCTGCGAGCGGGCGCCGAGCTCCACCATGGTGGGGATCAGTGCCGGCGGGAGGTTGTCGACGACGAACCAGCCGAGGTCCTCCAGACACTTGGCCGCCGTACTGCGGCCGGCCCCGGACATGCCGGAGATGATCACCAGCTCGGGGATGGCCGCCTCGGCGGCGTCCCCGGGCTCCGCTGTCGTGCCGGTACTCACCTGTGCTCCGTCTCGGTCGTGCTCGGTCGTGTGCTCGGTCGTCTGGTCGGTCGTCTGGTCGGTCTCGCGCTCGGTCATTGCTCGGGCCCCCGTTCGGACGATGTCCCCCGGCCTGCGCCGGGAGGTGCCCCCACCGGTGGGGCGGGGTGCTCATCCTCAATGATCTCTCCTGTCGCCGTATTGACGGCAGGACCAGCGGGAACCGACCGGGCGAGGGCCGCGGCCACGGTCTCGGCCGTCTTGCGGCCTATGCCCGGGACCTCGCAGATCTGCTCGATTGTCGCCTGTCTCAGCTTCTTCACCGAACCGAAGTGCTTGACCAGGGCCTGCCTGCGGCTTTCCCCCAGGCCGGGCACGTCGTCGAGCGGGCTGGCCTTGAGCCGCTTTCCGCGCTTGTTCCGCTGGTACTGGATGGCGAACCGGTGGGCTTCGTCGCGGACCCGCTGGAGCAGGTACAGCCC
Organism: Streptomyces sp. NPDC086989; assembly: GCF_044745505.1. NCBI lineage: Bacteria > Bacillati > Actinomycetota > Actinomycetes > Kitasatosporales > Streptomycetaceae > Streptomyces > Streptomyces sp. NPDC086989. Next base: position 450,726 of record NZ_JBIVAL010000004.1, on the reverse strand, counting down.
CTCGCTGGTGCGGGGCAGCACGACCGGGTCGTCCTCGCCGGGCAGCCAGACCTCCTCCAGGCGCTTGGCCAGCCCGCACACGGCCACGTCGTCGATGCCGAGTTCCGCCAGCGCCCGCTGGGCGGCGGCCACCTGCGGCTGCCCGCCGTCGACCACCACGAGCTGCGGCGGGTAGGCGAACCGCTTCGGCCGCCCGTCGTCCTCCGCGAGGGGGTGTTCGCCGTCCTCCGCGGCCTCCGCGTCCTCCGGGGACCACTCCCCCGTCTTCAGCTTCTCCTGCAGGTAGCGGCGGAAGCGCCTCGACACCACCTCGTGCATGGACCGGACGTCGTCCTGCCCCTCGAACGATTTGATCGCGAAGCGCCTGTACTCGCTCTTCCTGGCCAGCCCGTCCTCGAAGACGACCATCGAGGCCACCACGTCGTCGCCCTGGAGGTGCGAGATGTCGAAGCACTCGATGCGCAGCGGCGCACCGTCCAGGTCGAGGGCCTCGGCGATCTCCTCCAGGGCCCGGGAGCGGGTGGTGAGGTCGCTGGCGCGCTTGGTCTTGTGCAGGGCCAGGGACTGCTGCGCGTTGCGGTGGACGGTCTCCATCAGGGCCTTCTTGTCCCCGCGCTGCGGGATGCGCAGGCTGACGAGGGAGCCGCGCCGCTCCGCCAGCCACTGGCTCAGCGCGGGCGTGTCCTCGGGGAGGGCCGGGACCAGCACCTCCTTGGGAACGGCCTCGCCCTTCTCCTCCCCGTACAGCTGCTGGAGGGCGTGCTCGACCAGTCCGGCGGTGTCGACGGCCTCCACCTTGTCGGTGACCCAGCCGCGCTGGCCGCGCACGCGCCCGCCGCGGACGTGGAAGATCTGCACGGCGGCCTCGAGCTCGTCCTCGGCGACCGCGATCAGGTCCGCGTCGGTGGCGTCGGCGAGGACGACGGCGTTCTTCTCCATGGCCCGGCGCAGGGCCCCCATGTCGTCACGCAGCCGGGCGGCCTTCTCGTACTCCATCTCCTCGGCGGCCTCGTGCATCTGCTTCTCCAGCCGGGAGAGGTACGTCCCCGTCCGCCCGGCCATGAAGTCGCAGAAGTCCTCGGCCAGTTCGCGGTGCTCCTCGGGGGTGACCCGGCCGACGCAGGGGGCGGAGCACTTGCCGATGTAGCCGAGCAGGCAGGGCCGGCCGATCTGCGCGGACCGCTTGAACACCCCGGCGGAGCAGGTGCGCACGGGGAACACCCGCAGCATGAGGTCGACGGTCTCGCGGATCGCCCAGGCGTGCCCGTAGGGCCCGAAGTACCGCACGCCCTTCTTCTTGGGCCCCCGCATGACCTGGACCCTCGGGTACTCCTCGTTCATCGTCACGGCGAGGGAGGGGTAGCTCTTGTCGTCCCGGTACTTGACGTTGAACCGGGGGTCGTACTCCTTGATCCAGGAGTATTCGAGCTGGAGCGCCTCGACCTCGGTGGAGACGACGGTCCACTCGACGGAGGCGGCCGTGGTGACCATGGTGGCGGTACGGGGGTGCAGCCCGGCGACGTCCTGGAAGTAGCTGGCCAGGCGTTGGCGCAGGCTCTTGGCCTTCCCGACGTAGATCACCCGGCGGTGCTCGTCGCGGAATCGGTACACCCCCGGGGAGTCCGGGATCTGCCCCGGCGCGGGACGGTAACTGGAAGGGTCGGCCATGCCAACACCCTACTGGCGGCGGCCGACAACGAACCCCGGCCATCCCCCCCTCCCCGGAGGTGTCCCGGCCCGCGGCTCCGCGCCGCGGGCGGCGGAGCCGGCGACGGGGATGGCGCGATGGCGCGACGGGCGTGCTGCGCATCGCGGCGTTCCGCAGCGCGGCCCTGCACCGCTGCCCCCGGCCCTGGAGCGCCTCACGGCCCGCCACCCCGGGATCCGGCCCGAGGTGCGGGTGGTGCGCGAGCTCGGTGCGGGGGCCCGGGGACCGCCCCGCCGCGGCAACCGCGGGCCAGGGCCGTCCCCTCCCCGCCGGGTCACTCCTGCGCCGCCGGTGCTTGAGGCGTGGGGGCTCAGGGCCTGCCGACGTGTCGAGGCGGGGGCCCATCTCGGCCCGCCGCGGTCACTGCGTCGCCGTCGGCGTTCGAAGTGCGGGGTATGCGGGGGCCGCCCCGGCACCCCGGCCCGGGGCCGAACCTTCTCCCTGGCTGCCCACCCTCCGAACCCGGCCGTCCCGGCGTCCGGAGCCGCGAGCTGTTCCCACCCCGCCTGCGCGTGGGGCACGGGCCCCCGGAGCGGAGTTCCGGGGGCTCCCGAAGCGCCCGGCTCCGGGAGCGGGGCCGGGCGTGAAGGGCGGGTGCCGGGCGGAGCCTGGTGAACAACGCGGAAGGGCGGGGCGGGAGACGGCACCAGCCGGGGCCCGGACGGCCGGTCGGCCGCCCGGGCCCAAGGTCCGCCAGGGCGGTGGCACGGCCCCGGCCCGTCAGGGCAGAGGCACGGGCCCGGCCGTCAGGGGGGATCACGCGGGCCCACCCCGCCAGGGCGGTGGCACGGGCCCGGCCCGTCAGGGCAGTGGCACAGCCCCACCCCGCCAGGGCGGTGGCACGGGCCCGGCGCGCCAGGCAGGGGCACGGGCCCGGCCCCGTCAAGGCGGTGGCACGGGCCCGGCCCGTCAGGGCAGGGGCACGGGCCCGGCCCGTCAGGTGGTGGCGCGGGGCCGGCGGGACCTGCGCACCGCGGTCACGCCGAGCGCGGAGACCGCCAGCGCGCCCGCCGCGACCCCGGCGGCCGGCGCCACCGAGGGACCGGCGGGGGCAGCGGCCGCGGCCGCGTAACCGCCCGCCCCGCCCCCCTTCGCGTACGCGGACCCCGGCAGCTTGTCCCCGTACGCCCGCACCACCCGCGCCCGGTAGGCGTCGAGGCTGGTGCCCCCCGCGCCGACGGCCCGCTCGGCGTCCTCGTCCAGCGGCAGCACCCTGCTGCCCGCGGCCACGTACCAGGCGTCGATCTGCGGTTCCCGGAACACCGTCCCGCCGGGCAGTTTCGCGGCGCCGAGCTGCGCGTAGCGGAATTCGTCGTCGCCGGTGGCAATGTTCACCACCTGCCATCCCGCCTCGGTCCTGGCCGTCCACAGCGCGGCCCGCTGCCCGTCCGAGGCGACCGCCTCGCTGGCGAGGAACTCCAGCCGGGCCACGGGCGCGCCGGCCCTGCCGGCCACGAAGTCCGGGGAGAGGTAGCTGACGGGTATCGCCTCGCCCTCGATCCGCGGCCGTACCGCATCCGGCGCGATCTTGCCCTCGCGGGCGAAGAAGCGGGAGAGCGTGGCGAGGGTGTCGGGCGCGGCGGCGGCCCGCCCGGCCGCGGCCCGGCTCTCGGCGGTGACGGACCGGGGCTGCGGCACGGGGGTCGCCGAGGCCTGCGGGGCCGGAAGGGCGACGAGGACGGCGGCGGTCGCGGCGAGGACCGCGGCGGCGGCGCGCTGGGTCATGGCGGTCACGCTCCGATCCGGTAGAGCGAGTGGGTCCAGGAGAAGGTGCTGTTGTCGACGTACCAGGCGTGGGAGGCCCAGTTGTAGCGGTCGCTGGACGGCCACGGGTCGCCCCAGTAGACCCAGTTGTCGGCGGTGTCGTAGCCGTAGATGACGTGCATGTGGCCGCCGCCGTTGGACCACTGGATCCGGGTCTCGACGGGCCGGTTGGCGTCGATCTCGCTCTGCACGGTGGTGTAGCGCAGCCAACCGCTCACGTACGAGCCGGGGTTGATCCCGGCCCAGTCCAGGGCGGTCTGGACGTTGCCGAGGGTGGCCTGGTTGTTGGGGCAGTCGTAGCCCTGCTGGCGGTTGAAGGCGGCGTTGCAGAACTGGTTCTGGGTGTAGGTGCGGCCGAACCAGCCGGCGATGGTGTTGCCGCTCGCGGCCCAGCACCAGTTGCTCTTCTGCTGGGCCTGCATGGTGATGTTCAGGCGCTTGTACGCCAGGGCGGAACCGGCGGCGGAGCCGGCCTCGGCGGCAGCGGCGGCGGAGCCGGTGTCGGCGGCAGCGGCGGCAGGGGCGGGGGCGGGAGCCGTGGTACCGGCGGCGGTGGCGGTACCGGTGGGCAGGACGAAGAGCACGGCGGTGAGGGCGGCGGCCAGGGAAAGCCGCCGGTTTCGGTTGCGCATCGCGTTCCTCCCGTGTGGGGATCCCCCCGGTGGGGCCGGGGAGGTGGGGATGGAGGAGCGCGTCCGGACGCTGGTGAGGAGCATCAGGGTGTTGTCGCGACCAGGTCAACAGGCTTCAATACGCCGTGACATTGCAGTGTGAACGGCGGGACCGCAGTGTGAATGACTGCCGTCCTTTCACCTGGACCTCCGGCGCCACCGGCCGCCCTCCCGCCCCACCGCGCGTGAACGTTCACAGGAGGAGCCGTCATGCGGTCGACCGGACAGAACGCGCAGGGCAGCGGCCGGACCGGCGCACAGGCGGACGCCCGGGAGCTCGGGCACCTGCTCCGCGCCGGTCCCTTCCACCTCGCGCTGCGCGCCGCCCTCACCGCCCGCGGCCTCCCCCTGCACCGGGTCCAGCAGCGGCTCGCGGCCCGCGGCATCAAGCTCGGCGTGACCAGCCTCAGCTACTGGCAGCAGGGCGCGCGGCGGCCGCGCCGCCCCGAGTCCCTGAAGGCCGTACGGGCCCTGGAGCAGATCCTGGAACTGCCCGGGGGGACCCTGCTGCGGCTGCTGGCCGCCCCGGAGGACGCCGGGTCCGGGGCGGTCCGCCCGCCGTCCCGCTCGTACCGGGCCCTGGTCAGCGTCGGCGCGGCCGTCGAGGGCCTGCTGGCCGGCATGGAACTGCCCGCCGACGGCGGCCTGCACACCGTCGGCCACCACGAGCGGGTGCGGATCGGCGCGGGCGGCGAACTGCTGGGCCGCGAGTCGCAGCACGTCGTACGGGCCCACCGTGACGGCGTCGACCGGTACCTCGCCGTCCATCACGGCGACCCCGGCTGCGACCCGGCCCGGGTCCGCGTCCGGGCGGACGAGAACTGCCGGACCGGCCGCGTCCGCTGGCACCGGGAGGCCGAGGTGCTGGTCGCCGAGCTCCTCTTCGACGCCCGGCTGCGCACCGGGGACACGTACGTCTTCGGCTACGGCTTCGAGGACGGGACCGGCGGCCGCTGCACCGAGTACGTGCGCGGGTTCAGCTACAGCGGCGGGCAGTACGTGCTCCAGGTCCGCTTCGACGAGGCCGCCCTGCCGGTGCGCTGCCGGCGGTTCGGCCGGTCCGGGCCCGGGGCGCCGCGCAGCGGACTCGCGGACCTGACGCCGAGCGGGCGCCACCGCGTCGTGCACCTGGTGGAGCCGGAGGTGCGGCGCGGCCTGCTGGGCATCGACTGGGACTGGGCGTAGGGCCGCCCTCCCGCGCGCCGGATCAGCCCGCGATGAGCTTGCCGCCCTCGGCCCTGACCGGGACGGCGGGCAGCGGCTCGGCGGCCGGGCCGCGCAGCACCTTGCCGGTCGTCACGTCGAAGCGGCTGCCGTGGCAGGGGCAGTTGCCCTCGCCGTCGTCGATCTTGTCCAGGACGCAGCCGGCGTGCGTGCACTGCGCGCTGAACGCCTTGTACTGGCCCGCCGCCGGGCAGCTGACGACCAGCTTCTGCTCCCGGAACAGCTTGGCCCCGCCGACCGGGACCTCGGACGCGGCGCCGAGCTCCACCGGGGCGGCCGGGACCGCCGGGGAGCCGGAGCCGCCGGTGCCCTCGGTGGAACAGGCCGCGAGCGCCGCCCCGCCTCCGACGGCCCCCGCGATCGCGGCGGCGCCCTTGAGCACGGTACGGCGGGCGGCGGACTGCGACGCGGACATGCGGTTCTCCTGGCCTGGGGGTTCTGCTGGTACGGGTGGGGCTGCTGGTACGGGTGGAACTGCGGGTACGGGTGGACCTGCGGGTACGGGTGGACCTGCGGGTAAGGGTGGAGCTGCTCGGACTGCAGGCCGCAGGGGTGCGGCCGGTGCCGCCGGGCACCCCGACGATACCGCCGCCCTGTTCCGCCGCCCGATGGGATACCTTCCCCCGCGTGATCGTCGTCGGTGGAGAAGCCCTGATCGACCTCGTGCCCGTGGCGCAGCCGCCGGGCGCGCTCGTGCCGCGGCCGGGCGGGGGGCCGTACAACACCGCGCTGGCGCTGGGCCGGCTCGGTGCGGAGGCCGCCTTCTGCTCGCGGGTCTCGACGGACGGCTTCGGCGAGAGCCTGCTCGCCGGGCTGCGCGCCGCCGGGGTGGACCTCTCGCTGGTCCAGCGCGGTCCGGAGCCCACCACCCTCGCCGTGCCCTCGCTGGCACCGGACGGCTCGGCCGCGTACGAGTTCTACGTGGAGGGCACGGCCGACCGGCTGTTCGCCCTGCCCGAGGCGCTCCCCGCGGGCACCCGCGCCCTGGCGCTCGGCACCTGCTCCCTGGCCCTGGAGCCGGGTGCGAGCGCGTACGAGGCCCTGCTGCGCCGGGAGTCCGGGCGCGGGCTGCTGACGCTGCTGGACCCCAACATCCGCCCGGCGCTGATCGCGGATCCGGCGGCGTACCGGGCCCGGTTCCTGGGCTGGCTGCCGTACGTGTCCGTCCTCAAGCTGTCGGAGGAGGACGCCCGGTGGCTGGGCGGCCGGGTCTCGGACTGGCTGGCTGCGGGGCCTTCGGCGGTGGTGCTCACCCGGGGCGCGCAGGGCCTGGTGGTCCGGACCCGGGAGGGCGACGAGTACACGGCGGCGGCCCGGCGGGTCGTCGTGGCGGACACGATCGGCGCGGGCGACACCGTCAACGCCGCCCTGCTGCACCGTCTGGCGAGCCCGGCGGGCCCGGCGGGTCCGGCCGGCGGCCCGGTGGACTGGCCGGGGGTCCTGGCGTACGCGGCCCACGCGGCGGCGCTGACCTGCACCCGGGCGGGCGCGGAGCCGCCGTACGCGGCGGAGCTCAGCGGATAGCGGCCCACAGGGTCCGGGCCACGGCGGGGGCGAACTCCTCGACCGGCGGGACCACCTCGGGGCCGGAGAAGTGCAGGAAGAACGCCCGCTGGAAGCAGGCGCCGAGCAGCAGCGCCGCGGCGGCCTCCGGATCGGCGTCGGGGCGCAGCCTCCCCCGTTCGAGCTCGCGGCGCAGCCGGCCCGTGAGCGCGTCGCGCACGACGTGGGGGCCGGTGCCGATCTCCTGGACGCCCTCGCGGTGGCGGGTCAGCAGGGCGGGCTCGGCGAAGAGCGAGGCGGCCATGGGCATGGCGTCGGCGTAGAAGAGCGAGGCGTGCCGGGCGATGGCGGTGAGCCCCTCCTCCACGGACCGCTCGGCGTGGTCGCGGGCGAGCTCTCCCATGAGGGGGCCGGCATTGGGGGTGCGCTCCATGAGGACGCGCACGAACAGCTCCTCCTTGTTCGCGTAGTGCTTGTAGAGCGCGGCTTCGGAGCAGCCGGCCTCGCGCGCGATCGCCTTGGTGGTGGTGTTGGCGAGGCCGATGGTGCGCATGAGCGTCTCGGCGGCGTCGAGGAGCCGCTCGGGAGTGGGCCGGCTTGACTTCGTGGTGAGCATTCACTCACGCTAGCGGAAGAAGGGGTGAGTAAATACTCACCCACCCTCGAATGGGAGCCGGCGATGAAACTGACGGTGTTCGGAGCCACGGGCGGTGTCGGCCGTGAGGTCGTACGACAGGCCCTCGACGCGGGCCACGAGGTGACGGCGGTGGTCCGCGACCCCGCCCGGCTGGGCGTACCGGCGCACGGACGCCTCCACGTGGCCGTGGTGCGCGATCTCACGGACGAGGAGGCGCTGGTCCCCGTCCTGACGGGACGGACGGCGGTGATCTCCGCACTCGGCGCGGCGAGCAACAAGCAGGCCCGGCTCGCCCCGGTCACCGGCCCGTCGGTGCGGGCCATCGTGTCGGCGATGGACCGGGCGGGCGTGAGGCGTCTCGCGGCGGTGAGCGCCGCCCCCGTCGGACCGGACGTGGAGACCGACGGGGTCATCGCCCGGAAGGTCTTCCTCCCGGTGCTGCGGTGGGCCCTGCGCGACCTGTACGCGGACCTGGAGGTCATGGAGGCGGCGATCCGGGCGAGCGGCACCCAGTGGACGGTGGTCCGCCCGCCGCGGCTGCTGGACAAGCCGCGCACCGGGAACTACCGCCGGGTCATCGGCGCCAACGTCCCCGACGCCCGGACCATCTCGCGCGCGGACGTCGCGGACGCCCTGCTGGCCTCCCTGACGGACCCGGCCACGGCGGGCCACGCGGTGGGCGTGGCCGCCTGACGGACGGCCGGACCCCGGCCGGCGGGCCCCACGGGGGTGGGACCGCCGGCCAGTGTCGGGCGTCAGGCCTTGCGGGCCCGTGCCGTGGCCTTCTTCGCCGGGGCCGCCTTCTTCGCCGCCGCGGTCTTCTTGGCCGCCGCGGCCTTCTTCGCGGGGGCGGCCTTCCCGGCGGCCGCCTTCCTCGCCGGGGCGGCGTCCAGCGCCGCGTCCGAGACCCGCTCCGCGCCGAGGATGTCGCGCAGGAACTTGCCGGTGTGGCTCGCACCCACCGAGGCGATCTGCTCCGGCGTGCCCTCTGCGACCACCAGGCCGCCTCCGTACCCGCCTTCGGGGCCCATGTCGATGACCCAGTCCGCGGTCTTGACGACGTCCAGGTTGTGCTCGATGACGATCACCGAGTTCCCCTTGTCCACCAGCCCCGACAGCACCTTGATCAGCTTCGAGATGTCCTCGAAGTGCAGACCCGTCGTCGGCTCGTCCAGGACGTAGACCGTCCGGCCCGTCGACCGCTTCTGCAGCTCCGACGCCAGTTTCACGCGCTGCGCCTCGCCGCCCGACAGCGTCGGCGCCGACTGGCCGAGCCGGACGTACCCGAGCCCCACCTCGTTCAGCGTCTTCAGGTGCCGCGCGATCGTCGGCACGGCCTCGAAGAAGTCCAGCGCCTCCTCGATCGGCATGTTCAGGACTTCGGCGATGGACTTGCCCTTGTAGTGGACCTCCAGCGTCTCCCGGTTGTACCGGTCGCCGTGGCACACCTCGCACGGGACGTACACGTCCGGCAGGAAGTTCATCTCGATCTTGATCGTGCCGTCGCCCGAGCAGTTCTCGCACCGGCCGCCCTTGACGTTGAAGGAGAAGCGGCCCGGCAGGTAGCCGCGCACCTTCGCCTCCATCGTCTCGGCGAAGAGCTTGCGCACGTGGTCGAAGACGCCCGTGTACGTCGCCGGGTTGGACCTCGGGGTCCGGCCGATCGGCGACTGGTCGACATGCACGACCTTGTCGACGAGGTCGTCCCCGTCCACCCGCGTGTGCCGTCCCGGCACCGACCGGGCGCCGTTGAGCTCGCGCGCCAGGTGCGTGTACAGGATGTCGTTGACCAGCGTCGACTTGCCCGAGCCCGAGACGCCCGTCACCGCCGTGAGCACGCCCAGCGGGAAGGACACGTCGATGTCCCGCAGGTTGTTCTCCTTGGCGCCATGGACGGTCAGCTTCCGCTCCCCGTTCACGGGCCGGCGGATGTCCGGCACCGGGATGGACCGCTTCCCGGACAGGTACTGCCCGGTCATCGAGTCGCCGTTCTTCAGCAGCTCCTTCAGCGAGCCGCTGTGCACGACCTTGCCGCCGTGCTCGCCGGCGCCCGGGCCGATGTCCACGACCCAGTCGGCCACCTTGATGGTGTCCTCGTCGTGCTCGACGACGATCAGGGTGTTGCCCATGTCCCGCAGCCGCACCAGCGTCTCGATCAGCCGGTGGTTGTCCCGCTGGTGCAGGCCGATGGACGGCTCGTCGAGCACGTACAGCACGCCGACCAGGCCGGACCCGATCTGCGTGGCGAGTCGGATGCGCTGGGCCTCGCCGCCCGAGAGGGTGCCCGCGGCCCGGTTGAGCGACAGGTAGTCCAGGCCGACGTCGACGAGGAAGCGGAGCCGCTCGTTGACCTCCTTCAGGACCCGCTCCGCGATCTTCTTGTCGCGGACGTCGAGCCGCATCCGCCCCAGGAAGTCCGCGCACTCGCTGATCGACATCGCGGCGACCTCGGCGATGGACTTGTCCATCACCGTCACCGCGAGCACGATCGGCTTGAGGCGGGTGCCCTCACAGGTCGGACAGGGCACCTCGCGCATGTAGCCCTCGAAGCGCTCGCGGCTGGCGTCGCTCTCGGACTCAGCGTGCCGGCGCTTGACGAACGGGACGGCGCCCTCGAAGGCCGTCGTGTAGGCGCGCTCGCGGCCGTACCGGTTGCGGTAGCGGACCTCGATCTGCGTCTTGTGCCCGTACAGCAGGGCCTTCTTCGCCCGCTGCGGCAGCCCGGCCCACGGGATGTCCGTACGGAAGCCCAGCTCCCCGGCGAGCGCGCCGACCAGCCGCTGGAAGTAGTCCTTGGTGTGGCCGAGGGACCACGGGGAGACCGCGCCCTCGTCCAGGGACTTGTCCTCGTCGGGGACGATCAGCTCCGGGTCCACCTCCATGCGCGTACCGATGCCGGTGCACTCGGGGCAGGCGCCGAAGGGCGAGTTGAAGGAGAAGGAGCGCGGCTCCAGCTCCTCGAAGGACAGGTCGTCGTACGGGCAGTAGAGGTGCTCGGAGAACATCCGCTCACGCTCGGGGTCGTCCTCGGCGAGGTCGACGAAGTCCAGGATCACCATGCCGCCGGAGAGCCCGAGGGCGGTCTCCACGGAGTCGGTGAGCCGGCGCTTGGCGCTCTCCTTGACGGTGAGGCGGTCGATGACCACCTCGATGGTGTGCTTCTCCTGCTTCTTCAGCGTGGGCGGCTCGGAGAGCTGGATGGTCTCCCCGTCCACCCGCGCCCGGCTGTAGCCCTTCGTCTGCAGGTCGGAGAACAGGTCGACGAACTCGCCCTTGCGCTCGCGCACCAGCGGCGACAGCACCTGGAAGCGGCTGCCCTCGGGGAGGGCGAGGACCTTGTCCACGATCGCCTGCGGCGACTGGCGCGAGATGGGGCGGCGGCACTCGGGGCAGTGGGGCTTGCCGATGCGCGCGAAGAGCAGGCGCAGGTAGTCGTAGACCTCGGTGATGGTGCCGACCGTCGATCGCGGATTGCGCGAGGTCGACTTCTGGTCGATCGAGACCGCCGGGGAGAGGCCCTCGATGAAGTCCACGTCGGGCTTGTCCATCTGCCCGAGGAACTGGCGGGCGTACGACGAGAGCGACTCGACGTAGCGGCGCTGGCCCTCGGCGAAGATCGTGTCGAAGGCCAGGGAGGACTTGCCCGACCCGGAGAGTCCGGTGAAGACGATGAGTGAGTCGCGGGGCAGGTCGAGCGAGACGTTCTTGAGGTTGTGCTCGCGAGCGCCACGAACGATGAGACGGTCGGTCACGCCGGTCCGCACCTTTCTTGAGAGAAGCGGGGGCACGAGCCCCGGACTGTCCAGGGTATGGGGGGCGCCTCTGCGATGGAGAAGAGCTAGGACTTCGAGCGTATAGCACGCGCATTCGATTTACGGCACTCCGCAGACGGGTTCACCCGTTCGTGTGGCCGGGGTCCCACGGCACTAGGCTCGGAGCCATGACTGATCATGTGCACGACCTGCAATCTGTACGTGAAGCCACGGACCGACTGCTGACCGCGGTCGCGAAACTGGACAACGCCGCCCTCGCCGGGGAGTCACACCTGCCCGGCTGGACCCGCGGCCATGTGCTGGCCCACCTGGCGCGCAACGCCGACGCCCTCGTCAACGTCCTCGCGGGCCGCCCGATGTACGAGAGCGCCGAGGCCCGCGACTCCGACATCGAGCGCGACGCCCCGCGCGCCCTGGACGTCCAGCTCGCCGACCTGCGCGAGACCCACTCCGGCTTCCTGGCGCAGAGCGAACGGGACCAGGACTGGTCGCGCACCGTCGAGCTGCGCAACGGCGTCACGGACCTCGCCTCGAACGTCCCCTTCCGCCGCCTCGTCGAGGTCGAGCTGCACCACGTCGACCTGAACATCGGCTACGAGCTCTCCGACCTCCCGGAGGAGTTCACCGCCCGCGAGATCGCCTTCCTCGCCGACCGCTGGTCCGGAAGGCCCGAGCTCCCCCCGGTCACCCTCCAGGTGGAGGGCGACGGCAACGGCTCCACGTGGCACACCGGCGGCAGCGAGGGCGGCCCGGTCACCCTGGTCGGCACCGGGGCCGAGCTGCTCGGCTGGCTCGCCGGGCGCTCGGACAAGGGCGCGCACCTCACCGTCGTCGGCGGCCTCCTCCCCGCCCTTCCCCCGCTCTAGGATCAGCACATGACGTACAGCGGAGCAGTCAAGGTCGGCGGTCCGGCCGACGTGCACGAACTCCCGGACCTGATGATTTCCAAGGTCGCGGTGGGCCCCATGGACAACAACGCGTACCTGCTGCGCTGCCGGGCCACCGACGAGCAGCTGCTGATCGACGCGGCCGCCGAGCCGGAGACCCTGCTGCACCTGATCGGCGGCGACGGCATCGCGTCCGTCGTCACCACCCACCGGCACGGTGACCACTGGGGTGCGCTCCAGGCCGTGGTCGAGGCGACCGGGGCGCGCACGTACGCGGGCGCCGACGACGTCGAGGGCATCCCGGTGGCGACCGACGTGCCCGTGGCGGACGGGGACGTGATCCGGGTCGGCCGGGTCTCCCTGACCGCCCGCCACCTGGTCGGACACACCCCGGGCTCGATCGCGCTGATCTACGACGACCCGCACGGGCACCCGCACGTGTTCACCGGCGACTGCCTCTTCCCGGGCGGCGTCGGCAACACCAACAACGACCCCAAGGCCTTCGCCAGCCTCATCGACGACGTGCAGCACAAGCTCTTCGAGCAGCTGCCGGACGAGACCTGGGTCTACCCGGGGCACGGCAACGACACCACGCTCGGCGCGGAGCGGCCGCACCTGGCCGAATGGCGCGAGCGCGGCTGGTAACACGCGCCCGGTCCCGGTCAACACCATGACAGGAAGCACTCCTTCCGGTCGAAGATGACCGAACGCACGTCCTGGGGGTGTGGGGCGGGGTAGTTGCTGCACCATGCAACAGGACCCCTCCCCCGCCCTCCCCCGGACGGCGGTGCCCCGCCCGCCCTCGATGCTGCGCCTGGCATGGGCCTCGCTCGCCGGCACCGCCATCGAGTTCTACGACTTCTTCGTCTACGGCACGGCCGCGGCCCTCGTGCTCGGCCCGCTCTTCTTCCCGTCCTTCTCCCCGCTGGCCGGCACCCTCGCCGCCTTCGGCACCTTCGGCATCGGCTTCCTCGCCCGTCCACTGGGTTCCGTGGTCTTCGGGCACATCGGCGACCGCCACGGCCGACGCCCGGTGCTGCTCGGCTCCCTGCTGCTGACCGGCCTCGCCACGGTGGCGGTCGGCTGCGTGCCGACGTACGCGACCATCGGCGCGGCGGCGCCCCTGATACTGCTCGCGCTGCGCTTCCTCCAGGGTCTGGGCCTGGGCGGCGAGTGGGGCGGGGCGGTCCTGCTGACCGCCGAGCACGCTCCCGAGCAGCGGCGCGGGCTGTGGGCGAGCTTCCCGCAGGCCGGTCCCGCGGTGGGATTCCTGCTGGCCAACGGCATGACCCTCACCCTGTCCGCGACCCTCTCCGACGGGCAGTTCGCCGCCTGGGGCTGGCGCGTGCCGTTCTGGGCGGCGGGCGTACTGGCCCTCGCCGGGCTGTGGCTGCGCCGCTCGGTGGAGGAGACCCCGCAGTTCCGGGCCCTCGCCGACACGGGCCGGCGGTCCGACGCCCCGCTGTCCGAGGTGGTGCGTGGGCACTGGCGGCTGCTCCTGCTGACCGGCGGGGCGCTGTCCCTCGGGTACGCGGTGTTCTACGCGGTCACCACCTGGTCCCTCGCGTACGCCACCGAGCACCTGCGGGTGGACCGCACGGTGATGCTGGCCTGCGTGATGGCGGCCGTCGCGGTCAAGGGGCTGATGACCCCGGTGGTGGCGGTGCTCGGCGACCGGCACGGCCGCAGGCCGCTGTGTCTGGTGGGCAGTGCGATGTGCCTGGTGTGGATGTTCCCGTTCGTCGCGCTCCTGCGGACGGCGGACCCGCTGCTGATGACGCTGGGCTGCCTGGGCGGGCTGCTGGGCATGGTGACGATGTTCGCCGTGGTGGGCGCGTACCTGCCGGAGCTGTACGCCCCGCGGATCCGCTGTACGGGCGCGGCCGTGGGCTACAACCTGGGCGGTGTGCTGGGCGGGGCGCTGACCCCGCTCGTGGCGACGGCGCTGGCGGACGGCTCCGGTCCGCCGTGGGGCGTGGCCGTGTACCTGAGTGCGGTCGCCCTGGTCAGCCTGGTCTGCTTCGCGCTGCTGCCGGAGACGAACCCGACGCTGGTCCGGTCGCGTACGGGCCTCGGCAAGGAGTCGGGTCCGGACACGGGTGCGGGAACGGGGGCGGCCGAGGCGGCCGCCCCCGCATAGCCCGCGGCGACGGGCGTCAGGCATCCGGCGTCAGGCGTCAGGCGTCAGGCGTCAGGCGTCAGGTCAGGCGTCGATGCTCTCCGGGCGGGCGGCGGCTTCGGCGGCCGCCTGCTTCTTCGAGGCGATCAGGCTGGTGACGGTGGTGATCACCAGGACACCGCAGATGACGCCCAGGGAGACCGGGATGGAGATCTGGGGGACGTGCACCCCGGACTCGTGCAGGGCGTGCAGCACCAGCTTGATGCCGATGAACCCGAGGATGACGGACAGGCCGTAGCTGAGGTGGACCAGCTTCTTGAGCAGGCCGCCGATGAGGAAGTACAGCTGGCGCAGACCCATCAGCGCAAAGGCGTTGGCCGTGAAGACGATGTACGGGTCCTGGGTGAGGCCGAAGATCGCGGGGATCGAGTCCAGGGCGAACAGCACGTCGGTGGTGCCGATGGCCAGCATGACGACCATCAGCGGGGTCAGGACGCGCTTGCCGTTCTCGCGGATGAAGAGCTTGGTGCCGTGGTAGCGGTCGGCGACGCCGAACTTGTGCTCGATCGACTTGAGGAGGCGGTTCTCCTCGAACTCCTCTTCCCCCTCGTCCTTGCGGGCCTCCTGGATCAGCTTCCAGGCGGTGTAGATCAGGAACGCGCCGAAGATGTAGAAGACCCACGAGAACGAGGTGATGATCGCGGCGCCGGCGGCGATGAAGACGGCGCGCAGGACCAGGGCGATCAGGACGCCCACGAGCAGGACGCGCTGCTGGAGGTGGGAGGGCACGGAGAACTTCGCCATGATCAGGACGAAGACGAACAGGTTGTCCACGCTGAGGGACTTCTCGGTGACGAAGCCCGCGAAGAACTCCTGGGACGCCTGGCCGTTGCCGAAGAAGAGCAGGCCGAGCCCGAAGAGTGCGGCGAGGACGATCCAGACGACCGTCCAGATGCCCGCTTCCTTGACCGATACGTCGTGCGGTTTGCGGCCGATGAAGAAATCGGCGCCGATGAGGATGCCCAGACCGAGAATGGTCAGCACCCAGAGGGTCAACGAAACATCCACTGTTTATTCGCCTCCGGCAGATGGCTCAGCACACATGTCAGCGTCATCGCTGCCGGAGGTCTCTTCCACCCGGGCGGCCTGGAGGCCGTGGGCCGGCGCCCCGGGGCCGACTGCGCGCACGCGGCCGCAGTGGTCCGTATTGACGGGTACGCCGTAGCAGGAAAGCAGGAATACTCCCCTCCGCGGGCTCCAGGTTACCCGTCAGACCCCCAAAAGGTAAAGAGAACGCCAAGGGAGGGTCATGGACGGGCATTGCGCCGGGTGGCGGCGATCCTTTCCAGGGTCTGCTCCAGGACCCGGCTGTCCCGCGGCGGCAGGTCCGGTTCGAACGTCCAGGCGTGGCCGACCCACGGGTCGGCGAGGTGATTGTCCGGGACCGGCGACAGCCGCATCAGCGAGCGCCACAGCGGGTCCAGCAGCGGCCCGTAGGCCGACGCCTCGTCGCGGTCCGCCACCATCAGCAAGTGCACGCCGACCGCCGGGCCCTCGTCGGCCAGGTACCGCAGCCGTGTCACGGCCCGGTCGTCGAATCCGTGCGGGAAGTCGTGCACGATCAGCAGCTGGTCGGCGACGTCCACGTCGGGCGGCAGGTCCTCGGGGGCCCCGGCCCGCACGGCCATCTGCACGAGGTCCACCCGCCGGGTCAGCTCCTCCAGGGTCCGGGTGACCCCGGCGGCCCCGGTGGCGGGCGGCCCGGACAGCACCCCGGACGCGACCAGCGGAGCCAGGGAGGCGGCGCCGGCCCCGGCCGCGTCGACGACGTGCACGGAGAGTCGGTCGCCGGGGTGGACCGCGAGCAGCCGGACCGCGTGGGCGACGGCCATGTCCATGGCGGCCCGGCGCAGCCGGTCGGTGTCCATCGCCATCGCGGCCTCGGAGCCCGTGCGGCCGTTGTCGATCCACAGCCCGCGCTCCAGCGGGACCCGCACCAGCATGGGGATGCGCAGGTCGGGCCGCTCGGGCAGGTGCAGGTCGCCCAGGCGCAGGGCCATCGGCGCCTCCTCGGGCACCTCCTGGCCGTGCCAGACGGGGTTGGCCCAGCGGGCGTACGCGGCTGGCAGCGCGGGCTCGACCACCTCGGACTCGGCGGTCAGCTGGGCGAGGTCCCGGTCGAGCACGGCCTTGGCCTGGGCGACGAGCTCGTCGTGGCGGCCGCGGGCCTCGTCGCGGGCGGCGTTGCCGGCGCCCGCGAGGCGGTTCCGGGGGTCGGACAGCGCCCCGTCGAGCTCGCGGTCCATCCGCGACTCGGCGAAGTCGCATGCGCTGCGGTAGGCGGCCACGGAGCGGGCCAGGTCCTCGAACATGCCCCAGACCTGGTTGTAGAGCCGCTCCTCCATGGACCAGCCGGAGGCGTCGCCGGCGACCGGGACGGGCGGCCGGTCCGCCTCCGGGGAGGGGACGGCGCGCGGGCCGGGCTCGGGGGGCTCGGTGCTGGTGCGGCGGCGGCGCGGGTGGGCGTAGTCGATGGTGGGCGGCCCGCCGATGGTGTCGGCGGCTCCGGAACCGGGCGCGACCGCGGGGGTGCCCGGGTACGGGACGCCGGTGACGGGGAGCGGCTCCGGGGCCGGCGGGGGCGACGGCGGCGGGGTCGGGGCTGGGGCGACCTCGGCGGCGGCGTCCTGCGGGCCCCGCAGGCCGTGCGGAACGGTCGGCGGGGCCGCTGTCGGCAGGGCGGCCAGGGTGATGTCGCCGGACGGCACCAGCCCGGTGGCCACGTCGACCAGGGCGGCGGCGGCCGGGCCGCCCAGCCCTGCGTCGGCCAGCAGCGCACCGAGCCCGTCGGCGTACCCCTGGCCCACGGCGCGGACCTTCCAGGCCCCTTGGCGCCGGTACAGCTCCAGGGCCACGACGGCCTTCTCGGAATCCAGCCCCGCCAGGGTGAACCCGGCGAGGTCTGCGCCCTCCGGCTCGGCCACGGCCACGTACGGGGCCGGGACCGCGCCGAACCGCACGGGACCGCCGGGCGGCAGGACCAGGACCACCCCGAGCCGGTGCACGGCCGGTTCGACGGCGTCGAGGTCGATGGTGAAGCGGTGTTCGCCCGCCACCGCCTCCGGCACCCTCAGTCCGGGCAGGTCCCGGGCACCGGGGTGAGCCAGCGCACCGGGGCCGGCCAGCCGGCCCGCGTCATCGCAGGCCGAGGCCAGGACGAGCACGGGCGTGCCCGCCGAGACCCTGATCTCCACCCGCGTCCCGGGCAGGGGGTGGTTCTGCCCCCGGACCAGCTCGGCCGTCATCGTGCAGCCCCTCCCCCGTGCCCTTGCGCGCGTTCTCTTCTTGTCCGGTCGTGTCCGGTCCCGCTCTTGTCCGGTCGTGTCCGGTCCCGCGGACCGGTTCCCGGCTTACAGGTGCGGCAGGATCGCCGGCATCAGGTCCTGGAAGGTCCGGCCGTTGGCCGGGTTGCCGAGGGCCGTCATCTGCCAGCCGCCGCCCACGCGCGACACCTTCGCCATGATCTGCGCGGTGTACTGGCCGCCGCCGTCCAGCGTGTAACGGGCCAGCTCCTGGCCGTTGGTCTCGTCGACGATGCGGCAGAACGCGTTCTGCACCTCCTGGAACGTCTGGCCGGTGAACGAGTTCACCGTGAAGACGATCTGGTCGATGTGCACCGGCACGCGCTGGAGGTCGACGAGGATCGACTCGTCGTCCCCGCCCTGGCCCGCGCCGCCGACGAGGTTGTCACCGGTGTGCCGGACCGAGCCGTCGTCGCTCTGCAGGTGGCGGAAGAACACCACGTCCACCGGCTGCTTCTCGGCGAAGAGCACCGCCGACGCGTCCAGGTCGATCTCCCGGGTCCGGGACCCGAACAGTCCGCGGCGCTTGGCCGCCTGCCAGCCGAGGCCCATGCGGACCGCGGTCAGCGTGCCCCCGTCCTGCTTCTGCAGACTGATGGCCTGACCCTTGGTCATGTTGACCGTCACGCGCTGTCCCCTCTCCCTAGCCCGCCCCCACATGGGTGCGCAGCTTGTACCTGCGGCTGCCGCCAACCCTACTGACCGGCCCCGGGTCAGGCGAGGCCCGCTTCCCTCATCTGTCGCAGCTCCTTCTTCAGCTCGCCCACCTCGTCGCGGATGCGGGCCGCGACCTCGAACTGGAGCTCGGCGGCCGCGCCGCGCATCCGCTCGGTCATCTGCTCGATGAGTGCCGCCAGTTCCTCGGCGGGACGGTCCGTCAGTACCGCGGCGTCCTTGGCCGCCTTGGCCGCCTTGGCGCCCTTGACCTGCTTGCCGCCCGCGGTGACCTGGCCCGCCTTGACCACGCCGAGCGACGGCACGGGAGCCTTGGCGGCCTTGCCGTCCTTCCCCTGGCGGTACCCGGTGCCGAGCAGCTGTTCGGTGTCCAGCTCCTCCCGGGCGATGGTGGCGACGATGTCGTTGATCTTCTTGCGCAGCGGCTGCGGGTCGATGCCGTTCGCCGTGTTGTACGCGATCTGCTTCTCCCGGCGCCGGTTGGTCTCCTCGATGGCCTTCTCCATCGCCGGGGTCATCTTGTCCGCGTACATGTGGACCTGGCCGGAGACGTTGCGCGCGGCACGGCCGATGGTCTGGATCAGGGAGGTCCCGGACCGCAGGAAGCCCTCCTTGTCGGCGTCGAGGATCGCCACCAGCGACACCTCGGGCAGGTCGAGGCCCTCGCGCAGCAGGTTGATGCCGACCAGGACGTCGTACTCGCCCGCCCGCAGCTCGCGCAGCAGCTCGATCCGGCGCAGCGTGTCGACGTCGCTGTGCAGGTACCGGACCTGGATGCCCAGCTCCAGGAAGTAGTCCGTGAGGTCCTCGGCCATCTTCTTGGTGAGGGTCGTGACCAGGACCCGCTCGTCCTTCTCCACCCGCTGCCGGATCTCGTGGACCAGGTCGTCGATCTGCCCCTCGGTGGGCTTGACGACGACCTCGGGGTCGACGAGGCCGGTGGGGCGGATGATCTGCTCGACGAAGCCGTCGCCGCGGGAGAGCTCGTACTTGCCCGGGGTGGCGGACAGGTAGACCGTCTGGCCGATCCGCTCCTGGAACTCCTCCCACTTCAGCGGCCGGTTGTCGAGGGCGGACGGCAGGCGGAAGCCGTGGTCGACCAGGGTGCGCTTGCGCGAGGCGTCGCCCTCGTACATCGCGCCGATCTGCGGGACGGTGACGTGCGACTCGTCGATGACGAGGAGGAAGTCCTCGGGGAAGTAGTCGATCAGGGTGTTGGGCGCGGAGCCGGGCTCCCGGTCGTCCATGTGCAGCGAGTAGTTCTCGATGCCGGAGCAGGACCCGATCTGGCGCATCATCTCCAGGTCGTACGTGGTGCGCATGCGCAGCCGCTGCGCCTCCAGCATCTTGCCCTGCTTCTCCAGCTCGGCGAGGCGCTCGGCCAGCTCCGCCTCGATGCCGCGGACCGCCTTCTCCATGCGCTCGGGGCCGGCGACGTAGTGGCTGGCGGGGAAGACGTACAGCTCGCGGTCCTCGCTGATGACCTCGCCGGTCAGCGGGTGCAGGGTGGACAGGGCCTCGATCTCGTCGCCGAACATCTCGATCCGGACGGCCAGTTCCTCGTAGACCGGGAAGATCTCGATGGTGTCGCCGCGCACCCGGAAGGTGCCGCGGGTGAAGGCCACGTCGTTGCGCGTGTACTGGATGTCGACGAAGCGGCGCAGCAGCTGGTCCCGGTCGATCTCCTCGCCGACCTTGAGGGGGACCATCCGGTCGACGTACTCCTGCGGCGTGCCGAGGCCGTAGATGCAGGACACGGAGGCGACGACGATCACGTCCCGCCGGGTGAGGAGCGAGTTGGTCGCGGAGTGGCGCAGCCGCTCCACCTCCTCGTTGATCGAGGAGTCCTTCTCGATGTAGGTGTCCGACTGCGGTACGTACGCCTCGGGCTGGTAGTAGTCGTAGTACGAGACGAAGTACTCGACGGCGTTGTTCGGCAGGAGCTCGCGGAACTCGTTCGCCAGCTGGGCGGCGAGCGTCTTGTTCGGCGCCATCACCAGGGTCGGCCGCTGGAGCTTCTCGATCATCCAGGCCGTGGTGGCCGACTTGCCGGTGCCGGTCGCACCCAGCAGGACGACATCCTTCTCACCTGCACGGATGCGCTTCTCCAGCTCGGCGATGGCCGCCGGCTGGTCGCCGCTGGGCTGGTAGGGGCTGACGACCTCGAAGGGCGCCACCGTGCGTTCGATCTTGGATACAGGCCGCATGACTCCACCGTACGACCCCCCACTGACACTCACGCGGCCGCGCCGGGCCGCCGTGGCCCCGGGCGGGCCGGGCGGACGGTGTGGAAGTCCTCCTTTCTGGTCCGTTTGTCGTAGTTCGGTGGCGGCCCGGTGATCTTCAACCGCATGATCGCCGTAGAGGTCCCCCGTGTAGTGCAACGCCGCAACGTCTGTCAGTCCGCACGCGTCTGACGCGGGAACAGGGCTCCCGAAACGAGGAGAACGCACATGTACGTCCGACCCGCCGCCGCGGCCGCCGCCGCATTCCTGGGCTTCACCCTGACCCTGCTGGGCGGGACGGCCTCGTCCGCCGCCACCGGCCCCGCCGGCCCCTCCTCCCCCACCGGTTCCACCGGCCCCGCAGGCACCGCGGGCTCCCCGGGGCTGCTGGGCCCCGTCGTCTACGCCCACCGGGGGGCCTCGGCCTACGCCCCGGAGAACACGCTCCCGGCGATCGACCTCGCCAGGCGGCTGGGGTTCGACTGGGTCGAGAACGACGTCCAGCGCACCAAGGACGGCGAGCTGGTCGTGGTCCACGACGACACCCTCGCCCGCACCACCGACGTCGAGCAGGCGTTCCCGGACCGCAAGCCCTGGCGGGTCAAGGACTTCACCGCCGCGGAGATCGCCACGCTCGACGCGGGCAGCTGGTTCGGCGAGCAGTACGCCGGGGCCCGGGTTCCCACCCTGCGCGAGTACCTCGACCGGGTGCAGCGCAACCGCCAGCGGCTGCTGCTGGAGATCAAGAAGCCCGAGCTCTACCCCGGGATCGAAGAGCAGACGCTCCAGGTGCTGGACGAGGCCGGCTGGCTCGACGAGGACCACGTGCAGCGCCGCCTGGTCGTACAGAGCTTCAGCGCGGACTCCGTACGCATCGTGCACGACGTGCGCCCCGACGTCGTGACGGCCTTCCTGGGCACCCCGACCGTCGCCGACCTGCCGACGTACGCCCGCTTCACCGACCGGATCAACCCCTGGCACACCACCATCTCGGCCGACTGGGTCACGGCCGTGCACGGCCTGCTGGGCGCCCACGGCAAGGCGATGGAGGTGGACACCTGGATCGTCGACGACCCGGCGACGACGCGGAAGGTCCAGGGCATGGGCGTGGACGGGATCATCACCAACGCCCCGGACGTCGTACGGAACACGGTGCTCGGGGGCTTCGCGCAGTGAGCCGCCCGCGGCGGCCCGCCCGGGCTGTCGCACCCGCCCCTTACGGTGGAGGGGTGGACAGCACCGAGCGGCCCCGCGGGCCGCACCTCGAATGGACCGTCGTCGACAGCGACATCGGGCCCCTGCTCCTGGCCGCCACCCCGGAGGGTCTGGTCCGGGTCGAGTTCCATGCCGGGCCGGACCGGGTCGACAGGATGATCGGCTCCCTCGTCTCCCGGCTGGGCGCCGACGCCCGGCGTCCGGAACCGGGCCGGGAGGTGCTGCTGGCCGAGCCGATACGCCAGCTGAACGCGTACTTCGCGGGCTCGCTCAAGCGCTTCGAGCTGCCGCTGGACTGGCGGCTCAGCTCCGGCTTCAACCGCCAGGTGCTCCAGGAGCTCGACCGCTCGGTGCCGTACGGCGCGGTCGTCGGGTACGGGGAGCTCGCGGCCCGGGTCGGCCAGCCGGGCGCGGCCCAGGCCGTGGGCAACGCCATGGGGTCGAACCCGCTGCCGCTGGTGGTGGCCTGCCACCGGGTCGTGGAGAACGACGGGGGGATCGGCGGCTTCGGCGGCGGGGTGGAGACCAAGCGGACCCTGCTGGCCCTGGAGGGCGTCCTGCCGCAGCCCCTGTTCTGAGGAGATTGCCCTCGACGAGGCACGAGGCGACTCGGGAGACCGGGCCGGGAGACCGGGGCCGGAGACTGGGCCGGGGCCGGGCCGGGGCCGGGCCGGGGCCGGGCGGGAGGCCGGGCCGGGGCCGGGCGGGAGGCCGGGCCGGGGCCGGGCGGGGGCCGGGAGACCGGGCCGAGGCCGGGCCGGGGCCGGGCCGGGAGACCGGGCCAGGAAGCCGGGCCAGGAAGCCGGCCCAGGAGGCCGGGCCGGGGGTGGGGGCCGGCGCGGGGCGGATATCCCGTTCCGTCGGGCGGTAAGGGGTGGGAAACTGCCGCGGTGACTACTGCCACCGCCTCGGGCGGCACCGCGCCCGTACACCGCCCCGTGCCGCTGCGACGGGGGTGTCCGGCGTGAGCGCCATACCCGGCACCGACCGGCCCGCCCCGCCCGCCGGCCCCGCGGACCTGCCCCGCCTCCAGCGCCGCATCTCCGGAGTGCTGATCGCCAGCCAGATGCTGGGCGGCCTCGGCGTGCCCATCAGCATCGCCCTGGCCCCGGTCCTCGCGACGCAGGTCAGCGGCACCGAGTCGCTGTCCGGCTTCGCCTCCACCGCCGCCGTGATCGGCACCGCGGCGGTCTCGCTGCCGCTCGCCGCCCTGATGACCGCACGCGGCCGCCGGCCGGGGCTGATCCTCGGGTACGGGATCGGCGCCGCCGGTGCGGGGCTGGTGGTCCTCGCCGCCGTCATCAAGAGCTTCCCCCTGCTGATGCTCGGCATGGCCGCCTTCGGAGCGGCCTCCTCCGCCAACCTCCAGGCCCGGTTCGCGGCCGCCGACCTCGCCGCCCCGGACCGCCGGGCCCGGGCCGTCGCCGTCGTCGTCTGGGCCTCGACCCTCGGCGCGGTGCTCGGCCCCAACCTGTCCGCCCCGGCCGGCCGCAGCTTCGCCGGGACCTCCATACCCGAGACGGCGGGCCCCTTCGTCTGGGCCGGCGCCGTCTTCGTCCTCACCGGCACGCTGATCGGCCTGTTCCTGCGGCCGGACCCGCTGCTGACGGCCCGGGCCCTGGCCGCGCCCGCCGAGCAGGGCCCGGGCGCCCGCTCGCTGCGCGCCGGGGTCGCCGCCGTCAAGGCCTCGCCGCGGGCGCGCCTCGCCCTGGTCACCGTCGCCGTCTCGCACACCGCCATGGTTTCGATCATGGTGATGACCCCGGTCGACCTGGGCCACCACGGCGCCACCCTGGAGCTCGTCGGCCTCGTGATCAGCGGTCACATCGCCGGCATGTTCGCCTTCTCGCCGGTCATGGGCTGGCTCGCGGACCGGGTCGGCCGGCTGGCGGTCATCGGCCTGGCGGCCGGTCTGCTGTCGCTGGCGGCGCTGCTCGCCGGCACCGCCGGGCCGAGCCACGCACAGAGCGCGCTCGGTCTGTTCCTGCTCGGCCTCGGCTGGTCCGCCGGCATGGTCTCCGGCTCGGCCCTGCTCACCGACTCGGTGCCGCAGGCAGCGCGGGCCGCCGTACAGGGCCTGAGCGACCTGACGATGAACACCTGCGCGGGCGTGGGCGGCGCGGCCGCCGGCCTGGTCATGTCACACGCCGGCTACGGCTGGCTGAACGCGATCGGCGCGGGCCTGCTGCTGCCGATGGCGGCGCTGGCCCTGTTCACCGCGCGCCGCCACCCGGCCGCCGCCACCGCGGAGGTCAGTAGCTGATGTGGTAGGCCTTGCGCAGCGTCTCGTGGACGGTCCAGGTGGTCTTGTCGCCCTCCCGGAGCACACAGGCGGAGCCGGGGCCCACCTCCAGGGTCCGGCCGCCCTCCACCTCGATGGTGGCGCGGCCGCTGACCACGACGAACAGCTCGTTCGCCTCGGTGTCGGTGACCACGCCCGGGGTGATCTGCCAGATGCCGCGCAGCTGCTTGCCGTCGGGGGACTCCCACAGCACCTTGCCCGTCACGACGGGCTCGCCCGAGAGGATCTGGCCGGGGTCGAGGTCCTCGACCTCCAGCGCGGCGTCCGGTACGGATACGGCGAACGAGGCGGGTCCGTGCTCACTGGTGCTCATGCCGAGTCACCCTAATCCGGCCGTCCGGCGCGGCGGGGTGACCAGAACGTCCAGGTTCGGCCCGCCGGACCGGGCAACCTGTCCAGACGGCGCCGCGCGCAGGCCGCCGGGGCGCGGCAGCGCAGGGTTTCGGACGGCGGGCCGGGAGCGCGTTTGGGGGCGCACGTCTCGTGCCATGGATGGGACATGCACACATCACCCGAGGTCCCCGTCCTGTCCGAAGAGGTCCGTGAGGCGCTGGAGCGGGGCCTTCCCGTCGTGGCGCTGGAGTCGACGATCATCTCGCACGGTCTGCCCCGCCCGCGCAATCTCGCCGTGGGCGCGGAACTGGAGGCGCTGGTACGCGCCGAAGGTGCGGTTCCGGCCACGATCGCGGTCGTCGACGGCGTGGCGTACGCCGGTCTCGACAAGGCGCAGCTGGAGCGGATCGCCGGCGGCGAGGGCGTGCGCAAGCTCGGCCACCGGGATCTGGCGCCGGCGCTCGCGACGGGTGCGACCGGGGCCACGACGGTGTCCGCGACGGCGTTCCTGGCCGCGCGGGCGGGGCTGCGGGTCTTCGCCACGGGCGGGCTGGGCGGCGTGCACCGGGAGTACGCGCAGACGCAGGACGAGTCGGCGGACCTGGCGCTGCTGGCGCGGACGCGGATCACGGTGGTGTGCGCGGGGGTGAAGTCGATCCTGGACGTGCCGGCGACGCTGCAGCGGCTGGAGACGCTCGGGGTAGGGGTGCTGGGCTACGGGACGGAACGTTTCCCCGGGTTCTACCTCTCCAGTTCCGGTGAGCCCGTGGACTGGACCGTCCACCGGCCGGAGGAGGTGGCGGCGGTGATGGCCGCCCAGGACGCCGTCGGCGGCCCGGAGTCGGCACTGCTCGTGGCGAATCCGGTGGCGGAGACGGAGCAGTTGGATCCGCAGGTGCACGACCGGGTCCTGGCCGAGGCCCTCGCGGAGTGCCGGGAGCGGGGGATCACGGGACAGGCAGTGACCCCGTTCCTGCTGGGGTTCCTGGTACGGGCCACGGGCGGGGCGTCGCTGGAGGCCAACCTGGCGGCGGTCCGCGGCAACGTGACGCTCGGGGCCAGGATCGCGGGGGCCTGGGCGGCGCGCGCGTGACGGCGTCCGGGGCGCTGCTGGTCATCGGGGACGTGGTGACGGACGTCGTCGCGGTCCATCCGGAACCGCTGACTCCGGCCACGGACACGGCCGCCCGGATCCGGACCCTGGCGGGCGGCGCCGGAGCCAACGCGGCCTGCTGGGCGGCCCACGCGGGGGCGCCGGAGGTACGCCTCCTCGCGCGGGTCGGCACCGAATCGGCCCGGTGGCACGAGCAGTTGCTGCGGGAGGCGGGGGTGCGGCCGCGGCTGGTGGTCGATCCGGCCGAGCCGACCGGGACGGTGGTGGTGCTGGTCGGCAAGGACGCCGAGCGGACCTTCCTCACCGACAGCGGCGCCGCGCTGCGGCTCTCCCCGCAGGACTGGGCTCCGGCGCTGCTGGACGGGGTGGCGCACCTGCACCTGTCCGGCTACCTCTTCTTCGCCGACACCAGCCGTGAGCTGGCCCTGCTCGCGCTGCGGGCGGCGCGGGCCCGGGGGGTGCCGGTGAGCGTGGACCCGGCTTCGGCGGGTTTCCTGGTCGCGCTGGGTCCGCAGCGCTTCCTCGATGACGTTGCGGGGATCGGCGTACTGCTGCCCAACGAGGACGAGGCGCGGCTGCTGGCCGGGCTGCCGGAGCCGGCCGGTGCGGCCCGTGCGGCGGCGGAGCTCAGCCGGCACGTGCCCCTCGTCGTGGTCACCCGGGGTGCGGCCGGGGCGCTGGTGGCGGAGGGGGGCCGGGTGACCGCCGAGGTGGCGGCGCAGACGGCCGAGGCACTCGACTCGACGGGCGCGGGGGACGCGTTCACCGGCGGGTTCCTGGCGGCCCGCCTCGCGGGCGCGGTCCCGGCGGCGGCGGCCGAGGCGGGGTGCCGTGCGGCCGCGCAGGCGGTCACCCGGCTGGGCGGGCGACCGTAGGGTCCTCGGCTGCGGGGTGGCGGGCCGGTCACATGGTGTACTCCTCCTGACCGAGGGTGTCGATCACGCCCGCCTTGTTCACGCCGTAGTGGAACACCAGCCCCTTGTTCGGGTGGGTTTCCAGCCACGAGGTGAGCTCGTGCGTGGTGATCGGCTTGTTCGTCGAGCCGGAGAGGATCGGGTCGTGGGCGCCGATCTCGGCGTCGTCCGCGATCGGGATGTAGGTCTCCTCGCCGACGGTCACGAAGGGGGTGGCGCCGCCCGCGACGGGGCAGCCCCAGTGGCCGTGCCTGACGATCAGGCTGTAGGCGCCGCCCTCGGGGGTGTAGCGGTAGACGGCGATCTCGTTCGGCGAGACCGGGTCCTTGGGGGCGCAGGTGGGCCCGGGAGCGGGCGGCTTCGGCTTGACCGGGGCGCCGGCGGTGGCGGTCGGGGCCGGCTTCTTCGAGGGCGCCGCGGCGGGAGCGGACGGCGGCGCCGCCGTGCCGGCCGGGGCGGAGGAGGCCGACGTGGCCGAAGGGGTCGCGGCGCTCGCACCGGGCGCCGTGCCCGCGGGGCCCGTTCCGGTCCCCGCGGCTCCGTCGTCCCCGTTGCAGGCCGTCAGGGCCAGGGTCCCGCAGAGCAGCAGAGCGGCGGCGCAGGCCCGCCGCCGCGGCCGTCTCGGACCCTGAACCGCCTTGCCGCGTCCGCCCATTACCGTCTCCCTCTGCCAAGGCGCCACCCGGTGGCCGCCGTCGAAGCGTGCCGTCAACGTAGCTCCCGGTCCCGGCCGCGGCGACGGCCGGAACCGGTTCGTCACGGAGCCGCGATGGCGCTGTTGCGGATCCCGGACGTCCGTGACGGGGCGGCGGTCCTGAGGTCAGCCCGTGAGGCCGGTGAGACCGGTCCAGGCGGGGTGGCGGGGGTCGTCGGCCCGGACCACCGCGTCGGCCCGGGCCGCGGGGTCGGTCTCCGCCTCGTAACGGGCGAACGCGGGCAGGGTCCAGCGGGCGGACTCCTCCGTGCGACGGGCCAGCGCCCCCGGGGAGAGCCGGATGTGGACGCTGAGGTCGAAGGGGAACCAGTGGCCCAGCAGCAGCGGACCGTGCACGATCACCACGCCGCCCGCCGGGAGTTCGGTGTACGGGCGGCGGGTCGCCCGGTCGGTCACCGGGTCCCAGAGGTCGGGCAGCACGCGGCCGGTGCCGCCCGGATCGGTCGGGCCGAACACCTCGCGCCACAGGGCGGCGGTGTCGTACCAGTTGCCGAGGTAGGAGTCCACGTCCTCGCGGCCGAACTCGAAGCGCAGGGAGGCCGGACGCAGGAATCCCCCGGCGGCCACCACCAGGACCTGGCGGCTGCGCTGCCGCAGCGCCTCGGCGAGGTGGCCGGCGAGCACGTCGGTGCCGGCGGCGGGCGCGCCGTCGACGCCCACCCGCTGCCACGTCCCGGACCCGGCCGGGGGCTTGTGTTCGTCGAGGTGCCCGGCGAGGCGCTCGGCCATCCGCTGCCATGTGATCGCTTCCAGCTGCACGGGCCCATTGTCAGTGGTGGGCCTTAGCGTTTTTCACGAGGGATCACCGGCGGGAAGGAGCCGTTGGCCCGGCCTTGGGGAGGGGTCTGTCATGGCTCGCGAGACGACGTATCTGGAACTGTCGCAGGACGGCGGCGGGGCGCACAAGTTCTACGAGGTCACCGTGGACGGCACGGCCGTGTCGGTGCGGTACGGCCGCATCGGCGCGGACGGCCAGCTGCAGAGCTCGTCGTTCCCGACCGTCGAGAAGGCCCGGGCGGCGGCCGCGAAGAAGATCGGGGAGAAGGTCCGCAAGGGGTACGCGCCGGCCGTCGCCGGGCAGCGCGCGCCCCGGGCGGTGACGCGCCGCCAGGTCACCTCGGCGCCGTCGACGGCGCGGGCGGTGGCCCCGGTGCTGTGGCGGTTCCGTACGGGGTCCTCGGCCTTCGGGATCCATGTGGACGAGGACCGCTGCTGGGTGGGCAATCAGGCGGGGGACGTGTACACGCTGAGCCACGCGGGCGAGGTCCTGGCCCGGTACTCGCTGCCGGACGGGGTGAAGTGCCTGGTCGCGGACGACTTCTGGATATACGCGGGCTGTGACGACGGCACGGTGTACGACCTGTCCTCGAAGGTGCCGTTCGGCGCCTACGACATCGCGGCGGACGTGGACATCTTCTGGCTCGACATCCACGAGGGCGTGCTGAGCGTGTCCGACCGCGACGGCGGGCTGACGGTCATCGACCACGAGGACGAGTTCCAGTGGTCGCGGCGGTCGTCGGGTGCCAACGCGTGGATGGTCCGGGCGGACGAGCGGGCGGTCTACCACGGCCACAACAAGGGCGTGACGGCGTACGCGGCCGACGGCGGGGCGCAGTTGTGGCACCGGCCGACCAACGGCAACGTGCTCTTCGGCTGGCAGGAGGACGACGCGGTCTACGCGGGCACCGGGCGCCACACCGTACAGCGGCTGTCGAAGGCGACGGGTGCCGAGGAGGCCTCGTACCGCTGCGATTCCGCGGTGTACGCGTGCGCGACCTCGCCGGACGGGCGGCACGTGTTCGCCGCCGACAACGCCGCGTCGGTGTACTGCTTCGACGCGGACGGACAGCGGGTGTGGAAGCTGGGAACGGGCGGCGGTTCGGCCCTGTCCATGCAGTACCTGGACGAGCGGCTGTACCTGGTCACCACGGACGGGTCCCTGATCTGCATGGACGCGAGCGAGGCGGCGATCCTCGCGGCCCAGCGGGGCTCGGTGCCGACGGCCGTGGACGTGAAGTCGGCGGCTGCGCTTCCGGTGTTCACGCCGGCGGCGTCCGCCTCGGCGGTGGCGACGGTCTCGGTGGCGGCGGCGCCCGCGGACGGGGTGGTCGTGGAGTGCGTGCAGCGGGGCGGCCGGGTCCGGGTGCAGGTGGTGTCGGGCGGCTTCGAGCCCTCGTGGAACGTGCAGTTCCCGCGCGGGATCCGCGAGCCAGGCGCCCGGTACGTGGTGGACGGGCTGCACGCGGCCTCGGGAGGGTTCTACCGGGTGCGCGGGGAGATACGCCGCCTGGTCTGAACGGGCCGGCTCACGGGAGGAAGACCGGGCAGTCGCAGGGGGCGGCGCCGGGCGGGGCGTCCGCGGGTATGGAGAAGGCCTCGCCCTCGGCGAGCGTGCAGGTCACGTACAGCACGACCGGCACGGTGCCGAGGTTGCGGCCGAGGTGGAGGTGCTCGATGCCGGGCGGCTCGACGAAGCTGGTCCCGGGCCGGTGCACGACTTCCGAGTTGTCGTGCAGGATCCGGGTCAGCGTCCCGGACTTGACGAGCGCGATCAGCGGAACGCGGTGGAAGTGCCAGCCGGTGCAGCCACCGGGCGCTATGACGACCTCGCGGCCGGCGAGGTGCTCCGCCGTGCCCGCCGCCGCCTCCGTGCCCGCCGCCGCCTCCGCGGCCTGCGCGGCCTGCGCCGCCGCCACGGTTTCCGTGGCTCTCGCGCGTCGTGCCGTCGTCTGCCGTCCAGCCATGTGTGTGCCCCTCCCCCACGGGCATCACGGCCCTCCGCAGCCCCGACGCCCCACCGTAAGGGACTTCCGGACATCCAGGGAGAGTTGCAGGAACCAGGATCACCGTGCGCGGCGAGGTGATAAGCGGACCGGACGGCGGTATCACCTCGTCATGAGCCTCGTGGTGTTCGAGTCGCTGAAGCAGATCCACTGTGCGCAGTGCCGCCAGGGGCCGCTGCGGCATCTCGTCCGTGAGGCCGGCGTGCCCCGCTGCCTGGACTGCGCCGATCTCGGGCACCTGGTCTACCTGCCGCGCGGGGATGCCGCGCTCACCCGGCGCGCCCGGGAGGCCAGTTCGCTGTCCGCGGTCGTCGTCCGCTTCAACAAGCGGCGGCGGCGCTACGAGCGCCAGGGTCTCCTCGTCGAGGAACCCGCCCTGGCGCGCGCGGAGCGCGCCTGCCTCGCGGACGCCGAGGCGCGGGCCCGCCGCCGGGAGCGGGACCGGCTGCGCCGTGCGGTCGAGGACACCCGGTTCACCGCGGCCTTCGCCGCGGAGATCCGGCGGCTGTTCCCGGGCTGTCCCGCCGAGCGGGCGGAGGCGATCGCCGCGCACGCCTCGGTGCGCGGCAGCGGCCGGGTGGGCCGTACGGCGGCCGGCCGGGCCCTCGACGAACAGGCGGTGTCGGTGGCGGTCCGGGCCGCGGTGCGGCACACCGACACCGAGTACGACGCACTGCTGATGGCAGGCGTCCCGCGGTTCGCGGCCCGGGCCCGGCTGGCGGCGCGGATCGACGCGATCCTGGACGGTTGGCGTACTCCCCCGCCGCCCCCGCTCGCCGCCGCACCCGCCTCGGCGCCCGCTTCCGGGCCGGGCCCGTAGCGTACGGTCTGCTACCGGAGGCGGAAGCGACGGTAGAGCAGCATTCCGCCGAGCAGCAGCGCCCCGCCGCCCGGCAGCAGGTAGCCGGCCCCGTCGGCTCCGGTGTGGGCGAGCGCCGGGCCGTGCTGCGGCGGCGCGGCCGGAGTGACGGGCTGCTCGACGACCGGGGTCTGCGGCTGCGTCTGCGGCGCCTGGGGTGGCGTCTGGGGCGGCGTCTGGGGCTGCGGCGGCTTGCCGCCGCTGGGCACGTCGCCGTTGACGGAGGTGTTGCCGGCCGAGGTGTTGCCGATCCCGACGACGCTGACCGAGTTGCCGCTGAGGTTGACCGGGACATCGACCGGGAGGTGGATCCCGTTGCCGGACAGCAGCCCGGGCGAATCCTTTCCTCCCCCCTCGGCGTGCGCTCCACCGCCCGAGCGGGTCCCGCCGCCCGCCGTGTTCCCGGCGCCCGGCTTCGACGGGTGCGAGGACACCGACCCGGAGTGCCCCTCGACGTCGTGCCCGGAGTCGTTGGTACAGCGGTTGCCCGCGGCCGAGTTGAGCAGTCCGACCACGCTCACGGTGTTGCCGCACACGTTCACCGGTGTGTGCACCGGCAGTTGCACCAGGTTCCCGGACAGCAGCCCCGGCGAACGCTCGGCCGCCCCGCTCGCGTCCGCGTCGGCGTGGGCGAATCCGCTGACACCCGCGACCGCCAGTCCACCGCCCGCAACCACCGCCGCGATCAAGCCATTACGACGACTGTGTCGCATCAGTTTCCCTGCCTTCCGGAGGAGTTCGCGGGTATGGCACCCGCACCGGAAACAACGCGGTAAACCCATTCGGGTTATAGAGGCGGTAGGCATTTCACCCCATCGTGTACTGGGTACTGCCTACTTCATGACCGATCGCCCGCTGCTGCTCCTCGACGTGGACGGCCCACTGAACCCCTTCCGGTCCCGGCTCGCCGGGCTCCGCGGATACACGAGCCACCGGATGCGCCCGGCCGACTGGATGGCCAACGTGGACCCGGGCTCGCGCACGGCCCGGCGCGGGCTGCGGGTCCGCCTGCACCCCGCGCACGGCGCCCGTCTGCAGGCCCTGCCCTTCGAACTCGCGTGGGCCACCGCCTGGATGCACCAGGCCAACACGATGATCGCCCCGCGCATCGGACTACCCGGCGATCTTCCCGTCATCGAATGGCCGGAACTGTTCGCCGGCGACCCCGACGGCCTGTTCTGGAAGACGCGCCCGCTCCTCGCCTGGGCGGCGGGCCGTCCCTTCGCCTGGGTCGACGACATGATCACCCCGCAGGACCGCGCCTGGATCGCGGCCCACCACCCGGCCCCGGCTCTCCTCCTGCGCATCCACGCCCGCCACGGTCTGCGCGACCGCGACTTCACCACGTTGACGCGGTGGGCCGAGGAGGTCAGCGCCGCAGGGCGGTGAGCGGGTCCGGGGAGGGGACTCCCGTCGGCCACCAGTCCTCGGTCTCCGGGCGGGACTCGTAGGCGTACCAGAGGCCGTCGCGGCCCAGCCTGAGCTGGCGGGTGTGCGAGGTGAGGCGGTTGCGCTCGGGGCGGAAGGCGCCCTGGGAGGCGGCCAGGAGCACCGGGCGGGCCCGGTCGAAGGGGCCCGCCGGGGGGTCCCAGGGCTCTTCGAGCGCGGCGAGCGCGGCCCGCCCGCCCTGGCGCCAGGCCGCGGCGGCCCGGGCCAGGTCGGTGGTGGTCCGGCCGGTGGCCCGGGCCAGGTCCCGGTAGAGGGTGCGGGCCGCACCGGTGAGGCCGGCGGTGTGGTGCGCGGAGGCCAGGCGGACGGCGTCCTGCCACAGGGTGAGGCCGGCGATCGGGTCCTCGGCTGTGGTGAGCAGCACGAGGGCGCGGGCGGCGGCGTCCGTGGCGAGCTGGTCCAGGGCCAGCGGGTCCGGGGCGGCCGGGTCGGCCGGGTAGGCGGGCGGCAGGCCCGCCGCGCCGGGTGCGGCCAGCGGCGCGGGCAGCGGCGGCAGACCGGTACGGGCCAGCGCGGCACGGGCCGGGACACCGGGGAGGTCCGGTGTGGTGTCGGGTCGTTCGCGGGCGGCGTGGGCGGCGTTGCGGCGGGTCAGCTCGTCGAGGAGCTCCCGTTCGCCCCGGCCGCGCAGGAGCAGCAGGACGAACGGGTCCTCGTCGAGGAGCCGGGCCGCCCGGTAGCAGAGGGCCGCGGCGTGCTTGCACGGCGGACGGGCGGTGTCCGGGCAGGAGCAGCGCGGGACGAGCTCGCCCGCGCCGGGCAGGACCGTCCCCGCCAGGGAGTGCGGAACCTCCCGCTCCAGCAGGCCGGCGAGGGCCGTCGGGTCCGCGGCCACCGCCTCCAGGAGTTCGTCCCACTCGGCGTCGGCGAAGGGGCTCAGCGCCAGTTCGGTGCGGTACGGGCGGGCCCGGCTGCCCCGTACGTACGCCACGATCCGGCCCGGGGTGACGGTGACCGCGTCGACGTGGCCCTCTTCGGCGTACGCGCGGCCCCGCGCCAGGCGGGCGGGGTCGCGGGACACCGCTTCGAGCGCCGACACCCAGGCCCGGCCCCACCAGCTGGCGGCCTGCACCCCGGCGGGCACGGTCTCGAAGGTGCGGCGGCGGTCGTCCCGCGCGGTGATCATGCGGGCCTCCGCAGGGAGACGAGGTCGGCCAGCTCGCGGTCGGTCAGCTCGGTCAGCGCGGACTCCCCCGAGCCGAGCACGGCATCGGCCAGGGCCCGCTTCGCCTCCAGCATCTCGGCGATCCGGTCCTCCACGGTGCCCTCGGCGATGATCCGGTGGACCTGCACGGGCTGGGTCTGGCCGATCCGGTAGGCGCGGTCGGTGGCCTGCTCCTCCACGGCCGGGTTCCACCAGCGGTCGTAATGGATGACGTGGCCGGCCCGCGTCAGGTTCAGCCCGGTGCCCGCCGCCTTCAACGAGAGCAGGAACACCGGGACTTCGCCGGACTGGAAGCGGTCCACGAGCTCCTCCCGGCGCGCCACCGGGGTCCCGCCGTGCAGCAGCTGGTGGGCGATCCCCCGGGCCGCCAGGTGCCGCTCGATGATCCGGGCCATCGTCACGTACTGGGTGAAGACCAGCACCGAGCCGTCCTCCGCCAGGATCGTGTCCAGCAACTCGTCCAGCAGGGCCAGCTTGCCCGAGCGGTGCGGGATCCGAGGCTGCTCCTCCTTCAGGAACTGCGCGGGGTGGTTGCAGATCTGCTTGAGCGAGGCCAGCAGCTTCATGATCATGCCGCGCCGCTCGATCCCCTCGCTCGCCTCGATCACGGCCATCGCCTCGTCCACCGCGGCCTGGTACAGCGAGGCCTGCTCGCGGGTGAGGGAGACCGGATGGTCGGTCTCCGTCTTCGGGGGCAGCTCGGGGGCGATCCCCGGGTCGGACTTCTTGCGCCGCAGCAGGAACGGCCGGACGAGCGCGGCCAGCCGGGCGACCGCCGCCTCGTTGCCCCCGTCCTCCTCCTGCTGGTGCTCCACCGGGCGGGCGTGCCGGGCCCGGAACGTCGTCAGCGGGCCCAGCAGGCCCGGCGTCGTCCAGTCGAGCAGCGCCCACAGCTCGGAGAGGTTGTTCTCCACCGGGGTGCCGGTCAGCGCCACCCGGGCCGGCGCCGGGATCGTACGCAGTGCCTTCGCCGTCGCCGAGTGCGGGTTCTTCACGTGCTGCGCCTCGTCGGCCACGACCATGCCCCAGGGCTGTTCGGCCAGCCGGGCGGCGCTCGCGCGCATCGTCCCGTACGTGGTGAGCACGAACCCGCCGGCCAGACCGTCGAGGCTGCGGCTGCCGCCGTGGAACCGGCGCACGGCGGTGCCGGGTGCGAACTTCTCGATCTCCCGCTGCCAGTTGCCCAGCAGGGACGCGGGGCAGACGACGAGCGTCGGCTCGGGGCGGTCCCGGTGCAGGTGCAGCGCGATCAGCGTGACCGTCTTGCCCAGGCCCATGTCGTCGGCGAGGCAGCCGCCGAGGCCGAGCGAGGTCATCAGGTCCAGCCAGGCCAGACCGCGGGCCTGGTAGTCGCGCAGGGTCGCCTTCAGCCCGACGGGCTGCGGCAGCGGGGCCTGTTCGCCGGTCAGCCGGTCCCGCAGGGCGGCCAGCGCCCCCACCGGGACCGCCGCCACCGGCTCCCCGTCCACCTCGGCCGTCCCCGTCAGCACGGTCGCCAGCGCATCCACCGGGTCCAGCAGCCCCAGCTCCCGCTTGCGCGCCTTGCGCACCAGCTCGGGATCGACCCGGACCCACTGGTCGCGCAGTCGCACCACGGGCCGGTGGGCCTGTGCGAGGGCGTCCATCTCCCCGGGGGTGAGCCGGTCGCCGCCCAGCGCGAGCTCCCAGGAGAACGCGAACAGCTGCCGGGCGTCGAAGAAGGCCGTGCCGTCGGTGGCCGAGCCCGGCGCGGTGGACCGTACGACCGCGGTCGCGGACAGCGTACGGGCGAGCTCGCGCGGCCAGTGGACCAGGACCCCGGCAGCCGCCAGCCGGCTCGCGGCCGTACCCAGCAGGTCTTCGAGCTCGGGGTCGGAGAGGGCCAGGACGTCGGGGACCGGCTGGTCCATCAGTCGCAGCAGCGGCGGCCAGACCCGGGCGGCCCGGCGCAGCGCCAGTACGGCGTCGATCCGGGCGCGGGGCCCGAACCCGGCGGCGGCCGCACCGGCCCACAGCAGCCCGGCGTCGGTGACGAGGGTGGGATCGGCGAGGCTGTGCACCTGGACCACGGCGGCGCCCGCCCGGCGGTTGTCCTCCTCCTCCGCCTCGTCGAAGAGGCGGAACGAGGACAGGTCGAGCCGCAGGGAGATCCCCACGCCGGTGTCGGCGCCGGCCGCGACCTGTGCGGCCCAGTCCTGTATGCCGGGCACCCGCTGCGGCTCCCGCGCGGCGAACGGCCGCCCCGCGGCCACCGGCGCGGCCGGGGTGCGCGGCAGGCAGTCGGCGACGGCGTCGAGGAACGCGCGGACCAGGGCCTCCGGCTCGGGCAGCTGGAGCGGGCGGCGCCCGGCCAGAGGGGTGGCGTACCCCTCGTACGGGAGCGCGGCGGCCACCGCGCGGAGGTGGCCGACGTCCTCGGCGTCGAGCGGCCCGGCCCGCCAGGCGTCGATCCCTTCGGGGGTGACCCCCGGCAGCAGCCGGCCGCGGGCCACCAGCGTGAGCGCGTGGCGGGCGGCGGTGCCCCAGGCGCGGGTGGCAGGATGGGTGGCGGCTCTGAGCGGGGCGCGGGCGAGCAGGGGCAGGGCGTGGGCCACCGGGAGGCCGACGGCGGGGACGGTACGGCTGCGGACGCCCTGGCCGTGCGGCCGTACGACGGTGAGCACCGTCGGGGTCCCGCCCGGGAGCTCGGGCAGGGCGTCCCCGTCGGGCGCCCAGAAGGCGATGCGGGCCTCGCGGGGGACGGCGGCGGGCAGGAACACGGCGGGGTGCCGCAGCAGCGCGTCCAGCGGCTGATCCGGCTGCGGCTGCTGTGGTCGATGCCGCTGTTGCGGCGGGTCCGGCTGCGGTGTCACGGTGTCGCCTCCCTCCCCTCGCCTCCCTCCCCTCGGTTCCCTCGGGCCAGACGGGTCGCGCCTGTCCCCGAAGTCTAGGCGCGGGCACTGACAACGCCGCTGAGCTGCACAGATGCCGAGTCCGTCGCCGCGCCGCGCCGCCGCGGACCCGCCGGTGGGACCATGGATCCGAGGCGAGGGCGATGGATCCGAGGCGATGGTCATGCGTTCCGGAAACGAGCCGGTGACAGCCCGCAGTCCACTGCGGCTGCGGTTCTGGCTGAGCCTGTGGGGGCTCGTCTGGGCCGTCGCCGGGACGGCCGCGTTCTCGCTGGTCGGCCGGCCCGGCTGGGCGGCCGCCTGCGGGGTGCTCGCCGTACTCGCGCTCGTGGACCTGGTCGTCGTCCTGCACCACATCCACCAGGGCCCGCACTACCAGCCGGGCCCGGACGTCCCCCCGTACGAACCTCCCCGCGGCCGGTGACGCACCGGACGGGGGCCGCTCCGGAGGCGGCCTACTCCTCGAAGCGGGCCGCCGCCAGGTAGTCGGGGCGCGGGTCAAGGGCCGCCGCCAGGCGGAAGTGCTTGCGCGCCTGCTCCGGACGGCCGGAGCGCTCGTGGGTGCGGGCCAGCGCGAAGTGCGCGAAGGCGTTGTCCGGCTCCCGCTCCAGCACCAGCTCGAACTCCAGCTCTGCCGGACGCAGTTGGGCGGCGGCGAAGAAGGCGCGCGCCCGCAGCAGCCGGGCCGCCGTGTTCTCCGGGTGCGCGGCGATGACCGAGTCGAGCAGTTTCACGGCGCCCCGCGGGTCCCGCGCGGCCAGCAGCTGCTCGGCGGCCCGGTAATCGATGACATGTGTTTCCGGGGACGAGCCGGACGGCGGAGACGGCTGCGCCGGTATGGGCGGCGTGGTGTCGGACACGGTCTGATCCTTCCCTCTGCAGGCGCGTTCAACGCCCCGCACCCCGCCCCCTATTCCATGAGCACGTCAGGCCCCGGGAGCACCGGCGGAATCGGAGGCATCGGCAGCACCAGACGTACCGGCGGCATCGGAGGTATCGGAGGCACCCACGGCACCCGCGGCCGCCTCCCGCCGCCGGAGCTCCGCCCACACCCTGCGCACCTGCGGTTCCAGGGCCTCCAGCGGCCCGTCGTTGTCGATCACGAGGGTGGCCACCGCCAGCCGCTGCTCGCGCGTGGCCTGCGCGGCCATCCGGGCCCGCGCCTCGTCCTCGGCCATCCCGCGCAGCGCGGTGAGCCTGGCCAGCTGCGTCGCGGGCGCGGCGTCCACCACGACCACCAGGTCGTACAGCGGCGCCAGGCCGTTCTCCGCGAGCAGCGGTACGTCGTGCACCACGATCGCGTCGGGTCCGGCGGCGGCTTCCAGCTCGGCCGACCGGGCCCCCACCAGCGGGTGCACGATGGCGTTGAGCGTCTGCAGTTTCGCCGGGTCGGCGAACACGATCGACCCGAGCTTCGGCCGGTCCAGCGTCCCCTCGGCGGTCAGCACGGACTCCCCGAACGCCGCGACGACGGCTGCGAGCCCGGGCGTCCCCGGTTCCACGACCTCCCGCGCGATGCGGTCGGCGTCCACGACGACCGCCCCGTACCCCGCCAGCATCCGCGAGACCTCGCTCTTGCCGGCACCGATTCCGCCTGTCAGGCCCACCTTCAGCATGTCCAGCAGACTAGACCCCGCGCCCCGGCCCCCGTACGGCCCCCCACCCCGCGCCCACTCGGGCACGGGCGGGCGGGTCCGTCAGCCCTCGCCCTCGCGCTCGGCCAGGAACCGCTCGAACTCGCGGCCGATCTCGTCGGCCGACGGGATCTCCTGGGGCTCGGCGATCATGTTGCCGCGCGTCTCGGCGCCGGCCGCCGCGTCGTACTGGTGCTCCAGACCCTGGACCAGGGAGACCAGCTCCTCGTCGCCCTCGCGGATCTGCCGGTCGATCTCCGTCTGGGTGCGGTGCGCCTCGGTGCGCAGCGCGTGCGCGACCGCCGGCAGAACGAGCCCGGTCGCCGCCGTGATGGCCTCCAGCACCGTCAGCGCGGCGTCCG
Organism: Streptomyces sp. NPDC086989; assembly: GCF_044745505.1. Taxonomy (NCBI): domain Bacteria; kingdom Bacillati; phylum Actinomycetota; class Actinomycetes; order Kitasatosporales; family Streptomycetaceae; genus Streptomyces; species Streptomyces sp. NPDC086989. The sequence goes on along the minus strand of NZ_JBIVAL010000004.1, from coordinate 412,463 downwards.
GGTACGGGGAGCGCGCCACGTAGTGCGGGACGTGCGCGGCGACACCCAGTACGTCGTGTCCGGCCTGGCCGAGGCGGAACTCCACGAGGGACTCCGCGCTGCCCGGGACCTGGGCCTCGTCGAACGGGCTGCGGTGCCCGGGCATGAGGTCGGTCCGGTTGCCGTGCGGGGTGATCCCGACGGGCCGGGTGTGCGGGACGCCCATGGGGATGCCGTGGAAGTTGACGGAGAGCCGGACGCCGAGGCGTTCGACGATCTGCCGGACGGCGACGGCGAAGCGTTCCCACTCCACGTCCGGCTCGGGGCCGGAGAGCAGCAGGAACGGCGCGCCGGTGGCGTCCTGGACGAGGCGCACCTCGAGCCGGGGCTCCTCGAACTCGGTCCAGTGGTCGCGCTGGAACGTCAGCAGCGGGCGCCGGGCGCGGTAGTCGACCAGGCGGTCCGCGTCGAACCGGGCCACGACCTGGTGGGGCAGCGTGTCGAGCAGCCGCTCGACGATCTGCTCCCCGGCCTCACCTGCGTCGATGTACCCCTCGAAGTGGTAGAGCATGACCAGCCCGGCCGAGTCCTGGGCGAGCGCCAGGTCGGCCACCGCCAGGCCCTTGGCGTCCCATTCGTACAAACCCTTTGGATCGAGCACCGTCACCACTCCTCCTCGCCGTCTTCTCTGCGGACAACGTCCAAGGGGGCTGCCCCATTCCCCAGTTGGCCCCTTTCACAGGAACGCAACGCAGAGGACGCAACGCAGGTGACACGACGCGGGTGACATGACGCAGGCCGCCACACGGGCGACGCAACAAGGCCCGCCCCCCTGAGGGGACGGGCCTTGTCTTCAGCTCAGCTCACACCGGGGTGTGATGCGCTGCGATCAGCTCTGGCCGCCGGCCAGCTTCTCGCGGAGCGCGGCCAGGGCCTCGTCGGAGGCCAGGGCGCCCGAGGTCTCGTCCGACTCCGAGGAGTAGGAACCACCCGAGATGCCCGCACCGGCGTTGCCACCGGCGGCCGGGGCGGCAGCGCCCTCGGCGGCAGCGGCCTCGTCGGCCTCGCGGCTCTTGATGACCTGCGCCTGGTGCTGCTCGAAGCGGACCTGCGCCTCGGCGTACTGGCGCTCCCACGTCTCGCGCTGGGTCTCGTAGCCCTCGAGCCAGTCGTTGGTCTCGGGGTCGAAGCCCTCGGGGTAGATGTAGTTGCCCTGGTCGTCGTAGGACGCGGCCATGCCGTACAGGGTCGGGTCGAACTCGACCGACGCCGGGTCGGCACCGAAGGACTCGTTGGCCTGCTTCAGCGACAGCGAGATCCGGCGACGCTCGAGGTCGATGTCGATGACCTTGACGAAGATCTCGTCGTTGACCTGGACGACCTGCTCCGGGATCTCCACGTGGCGCTCGGCCAGCTCGGAGATGTGGACCAGACCCTCGATGCCCTCGTCCACGCGGACGAACGCACCGAACGGAACCAGCTTGGTGACCTTACCCGGGACGACCTGACCGATCTGGTGGGTCCGGGCGAACTGCTGCCACGGGTCCTCCTGCGTCGCCTTCAGCGACAGGGAGACACGCTCGCGGTCCATGTCGACGTCGAGGACCTCGACGGTGACTTCCTGGCCGACCTCGACAACCTCGGACGGGTGGTCGATGTGCTTCCAGGACAGCTCGGAGACGTGGACGAGACCGTCGACGCCACCCAGGTCCACGAAGGCACCGAAGTTGACGATCGAGGAAACGACGCCGGAGCGGACCTGACCCTTCTGCAGGGTGGTGAGGAACGTCTGGCGGACCTCGGACTGGGTCTGCTCGAGCCAGGCGCGGCGGGACAGGACCACGTTGTTGCGGTTCTTGTCCAGCTCGATGATCTTCGCCTCGAGCTCCTTGCCCACGTAGGGCTGGAGGTCGCGGACGCGGCGCATCTCGACGAGGGAGGCCGGCAGGAAGCCGCGGAGGCCGATGTCGAGGATGAGACCACCCTTGACGACCTCGATGACGGTACCGGTGACGATGCCGTCTTCTTCCTTGATCTTCTCGATCGTGCCCCAGGCGCGCTCGTACTGGGCGCGCTTCTTGGACAGGATCAGACGGCCTTCCTTGTCCTCCTTCTGGAGAACCAGGGCCTCGATCTCGTCGCCGACCTTGACGACCTCGTTCGGGTCGACGTCGTGCTTGATCGAGAGCTCACGGCTCGGGATCACGCCTTCGGTCTTGTAACCGATGTCGAGCAGGACCTCGTCCCGGTCGACCTTCACGATGACGCCGTCGACGATGTCGCCGTCGTTGAAGTACTTGATCGTCTCGTCGATCGCGGCGAGGAAGGCTTCCTCGTTACCGATGTCGTTGACCGCTACCTGCGGGGTGGTAGAGGTGGTCTCGGTGCTGCTCGTCATGTGGGAAAGGGCTCCGGTTACGGACAGAAAGTCGTAGGTACTGCTACGCCGGGAGCCCTTATCGGCATCTGCCGAAGAAGCCGGACAGCCAAGGAAGCCCAAACTCCGCCGTGAAGCGGACCGGGCCTCGAAAACCGAGGGGTCATCAACAGATGCAAGCGCAGCCTGCTAGGTCTGAGGAGCACAGGCTCGCAGCGCAACTTGTAGCATACGGGGGCAGCCGGACAGGGTCAATGCGCGAAGGCGCACACCCCGGGCGGATCACCGCACAACCGGCACAATTCGTGGGCGGGTGGGCGCGGATGGCCCCTTCCTGCCTCGTTCGAACTCTTTCCGCAGACTACGACGACAGGCCCCATGAACCAAGAGGACTACGCCCCCGAAGAAGCGTACGAAGCCGCCGGCGGCCCCGGCGAGGACGCCGAGGCCACACGGCGTGACGCCGACGACGCGGAGAGCAGCCGAGCCAGCCGGGGCTGGTGGGACCGCAACGCCGACGAGTACCAGAGCGAACACGGAGCGTTCCTCGGCGACGACCGCTTCGTCTGGGGGCCGGAGGGCCTGGACGAGGCGGACGCCGCCCTGCTCGGCCCGGCGGACTCCCTGAAGGACAAGGACGTCCTGGAGATCGGCGCCGGGGCCGCCCAGTGCTCGCGCTGGCTGGCCGCCCGCGGCGCCCGCCCGGTCGCCCTGGACCTCTCCCACCGCCAGCTCCAGCACGCCCTGCGCATCGGCGACGACGTGCCGCTCGTCGAGGCCGACGCGGGGCGGCTGCCGTTCCGTGACGCCTCCTTCGACCTGGCCTGTTCCGCGTACGGGGCCGTCCCCTTCGTCGCGGACCCCGTCAACGTCATGCGCGAGGTCCACCGCGTCCTGCGCCCCGGCGGCCGCTGGGTCTTCTCCGTCACCCACCCCGTCCGCTGGGCCTTCCCCGACGAGCCCGGCCCGGAGGGGCTGTCCGTCTCCGCCTCCTACTTCGACCGGACCCCGTACGTCGAACAGGACGAGCAGGGCCGCGCCGTCTACGTGGAGCACCACCGCACCCTCGGCGACCGGGTCCGCGACGTGGTCGCGGGCGGGTTCCGCCTGGTCGACCTGGTGGAACCGGAGTGGCCCGCGTGGAACACCCAGGAGTGGGGCGGATGGTCCCCGCTGCGCGGCAACCTGATCCCCGGCACCGCGATCTTCGTCTGCGAGAGGGACTGAGACACCGGTGACCCGACAGCTCCGCCAGGCCGACCTTGACGCCCTTCCCGTACGGGAGGCCGTGCCCGCGCTCGTCTCCGCGCTGGACGCGCACGGCGCTGCGGTGCTCTGCGCCCCGCCCGGCACCGGCAAGACCACGCTGGTGCCGCTGGTCCTGGCCGGGCTGGTGGGCGCCGGGCCCCGGCGCCGGGTCGTCGTCGCCGAGCCGCGGCGGATCGCCGCCCGGGCCGCGGCGCGCCGGATGGCCTGGCTGCTGGGCGAGGAGGCCGGCGGCTCGGTGGGCTTCACGGTGCGCGGCGAGCGGGTGGCCGGTCCGGACACGGTGGTGGAGGTGGTCACCACCGGTGTCCTGCTCCAGCGGCTCCAGCGGGACCAGGAGCTCTCCGGGGTGGACGTGGTGGTCCTGGACGAGTGCCACGAGCGGCACCTCGACGCCGACACGGTCGCCGCGTTCCTCCTGGACGTGCGGGAGACCCTGCGCCCGGAGCTGCGCCTGGTCGCGGCCTCCGCGACGACGGACGCGGCCGGCTGGGCCCGGGTGCTCGGCGGCGCGCCGGTCGTGGAGGCCGCGGGGGTCTCGTACCCGGTGGAGACGGTCTGGGCCCCGCCGCCGCGGCCGGTGCGGCCGCCGCACGGGATGCGGGTGGATCCGGCGCAGCTGGCGCACGTGGCCTCGGTGGTGCGGCGGGCGCTGGCGGAACGCGGTGGTGACGTCCTGTGCTTCCTGCCCGGCGTCGGCGAGATCGCCCGGGTGGCGGGGCTGCTGGGTGGGGGCGCCCACGACGGAGTCGGGGGGAGGGTGGACGCGGAGGTGCTCCAGATACACGGCCGGGCCCCGGCGGCGGTCCAGGACGCGGCGCTCTCCGTCGCCCAGCACCGCAGGGTGATCCTTTCCACCGCCGTGGCCGAGTCGAGCCTGACCGTGCCCGGCGTACGGGTGGTCGTGGACTCGGGACTGGCCCGGGAGCCCCGGGTGGACCATGCCCGGGGGCTGGGCGCGCTGGCGACCGTACGGGCGTCCCGCGCGGCCGGGCGCCAGCGGGCGGGCCGGGCCGGGCGTGAGGCGCCGGGGACGGTGTACCGCTGCTGGGCGGAGGCGGAGGACGCACGGCTGCCCTCCTTCCCCTCGCCCGAGATCCGGATCGCCGACCTGGCGCAGTTCGCGCTGCAGGCGGCCTGCTGGGGCGACCCGGACGCGTCGGGTCTGGCCCTGCTGGACCCGCCGCCGGCCGGGGCGATGGCCGCGGCGCGGGAGGTCCTGCTGGCGGTCGGCGCGGTGTCCCCGGCGGGGCAGGTGACGCCGCGCGGGCAGCGGATGGCCCGGCTGGGCCTTCACCCGCGCCTGGCCCGGGCCCTGCTGGACGGCTCCGCCGTCCTGGGGGCCCGCCGGTCGGCGGAGCTGGTGGCCCTGCTGAGCGAGGAGCCGCCCCGGGAGTACGGGGACGACCTGGCCGGAGCCTGGCGGCGGGCCCGCGCGGGCGGCGACGGGTACGCCTCCCGCTGGCGGGCGGAGGCCCGCCGCCTGCAGCGCCCAGCGGCCGCCGCCGAGACCGGGCCGCAGGGTGCAGCGGCCGCCACGCGGGGCTCTTCCTCCACCCCGGCCCTTCCCGGAACCGGCGCTTCGCCGCCGGCCCCTCCGGGGGCTGCGCCCCGGGAGCCCCACGCTGCGAACGGCGGCGGCCGGAATCCGGACCCGTCGGCGTCCGAGGCGCGGGGCCCGGGGTGGAGCCCCGGCAGCGGCGCCGCCTCCGACGACGCGGCCGCCGGGCTGATCGCCGCCCTGGCCTTTCCCGAGCGCGTGGCGAAGGCCAAGGGCGGCGGGGCGTTCCTGATGGCCTCCGGGACGGCGGCCGAGCTGGGGGAGGGCTCGCCGCTGCGCAGCGCGCCGTGGCTGGCGGTGGCCGTCGCCGACCGGGGGCCGCACTCCGCGTCCGCCCGCGTCCGACTGGCCGCCGTCCTCGACGAGGACACCGCCCGGGCCGCCGCCGCGCACCTGCTGGCCTGCGGCGAGGAGGTGCACTGGGAGGACGGGGACGTGGTGGCCCGGTCCGTGCAACGGCTCGGAGCGATCGAGCTGGCCGTGCGCACGCTGAAGAGCCCCGACCCCGGGCTCGTGCGGGCCGCGCTCGTCGACGGGCTGCGCGCCGAGGGGCTCGGGCTGCTGCGCTGGTCCGCGGACGCGCAGGCGCTGCGGGCCCGGCTGGCCTTCCTGCACCGCACCCTCGGCGGCGCCTGGCCGGACGTGGCGGACGACCACCTCCTGCTGGAGCGGGCCGGCGACTGGCTGGAACCCGAGCTGTCGCGGGCCCGGCGGCGCGCCGATCTCGGGCGGATCGATGCCGGGCAGGCCCTGAACCGGCTGCTGCCCTGGGCGACCGGTGAGGCCGTCCGCCTGGACGAGCTGGCCCCGGAGCGGATCGAGGTGCCCAGCGGTTCCCGGATCCGGGTGGACTACTCCGCGGAGCACGGGCAGCCGGTCCTGGCCGTGAAGCTCCAGGAGCTGTTCGGGCTGGCCGAGACCCCGCGGGTGGCCGGGGTGCCCGTCCTCGTCCACCTGCTGTCGCCGGCGGGGCGGCCCGCCGCCGTGACCGCCGACCTGGCCTCGTTCTGGCGGGGCGGCTACCGGGCCGTGCGCGCCGAGCTCCGCGGCCGGTACCCCAAGCACCCGTGGCCGGAGGATCCGGCGACGGCCGAACCCACCCGGCACACCAACGCCCGCCTCAGGCGGTGAGCCCCTCCCGGGCCCCGTCGTCGCGGCGGCCGCAGGCCTCCAGCCACAGGGCCAGCCCGAACAGCACCAGCCCGCCGGCCGCCAGGCCGACCGGGGCGTACGTGTGCAGCGCGAGGACCTTCGTACGGTTCGACCTGACCAGGTCGACGGTGTGGTCGGCGTAGTCCTGACGCATCTTCACGTCTCCCGCGAAGACGGTGAGCCTGCCGTCGGGGGCACCGGCCGCGATGCCGCCGCGCATCTCCTGCTCGATGACCTGCTCGGCGTTGACGGGCGCCCCGGTGACCGGGTCGACCCAGAACATCGCCTTGACCCGGTACCAGAGGCTGGTACCGGTGCTCTGTTCGAACGTCGCGGGGTCGATGCCCTCGATCGGCATCTTCTTCGGCAGGGAGACCTTCGTCCACGGCACGGTCTGCTCGTAGTAGTAGACGTCCATCCCCCGGTAGGTGCGCGGGCCGACGTAGTGGACCGGCGAGGAGGTGCGGGTCTGGGCGTCGAAGTAGAGGTAGTCGCGCGGCTCGGCGAAGAAGGGCCACTTGAACTCGATGCCCTCGCGCTTGACCGGGTCTGCGTCGACCATCTCGCCGGTGGCGTGCACCGGGTCCTGGGTGTGGGCGTCGAAGATGTAGCGCTCGGGGATCTGGGAGACCATCTTCCCGTCGGGGCCCATGATGTACGAGAGGGTGTCCCAGACGACGACGTCCTTGCCGGCGCTCGCCTCGATCTCCTTCGACGCCTCGACGTTGCCCTTCAGGGTCTGGACGATGGTGACCTTGTCGACCTTCTTCGGCTGCATGCCGGCGGTGTAGTCGAGGAGGGTCGCGTCCTTCGCCTCCAGGACCATCTCCTGGTACTGGTTCGGCGGGATCTTGGCGAGCCGGGGGTACGCGTACCAGCGCAGCAGCGGTGCGAGGGCCACGCAGAACACCGCCAGGGCCAGCAGGACGAGGCTCGCTCTGCGTCGCATGTCCGGGCCCCCTCTACTTTCCGGGCGCGGCGGGCGCGGTGGTGAGCAGCGGCTTGGGCGAGGTCTTGCCTTCGGGCACCCCGAACGCGGTGACGGCGAAGACGAGGGCCAGCGCGGCGGCCAGCCCGATGGCGGCGGCGACGAGAGCGCGCATGCCGGGCCTCCGAAATCTGATGGGGTGTCAGGGCGGAGGAACCGTAGCAACGCGGAGCCGAGATGAGAACCGTCGGACCGGGAGCACCGGCGGGCCGTTCCTCGACTTCCGCACGCCCCGCGCAGCTCACGCATACTGTCCGGACCGTTCGGGGCGCATCGGCCCGAAGTAAGGAAGAGGTGTCATGCCGTTCACCCTCAGCCATGCGGCGGCCGTGCTGCCGGCCGTCCGCCGGACGGGACGGGCCCGCGGGCCGCTGGTCGCATCGGCGCTCGTCCTCGGGTCGTTCGCACCCGACACGTTCTACTTCGGGGACGCCGTCGTCTCCGGCGTCATGCGGTACGGCGCCTTCACGCATTCGCTGCCCGGGGTGTTCACCGCCGACGCCGTGCTGACCGCCGTGCTCGCGGCGTGCTGGCTGCTGCTGCGCGAGCCGCTGATCGCGTTCCTGCCGCGCCGCCGCCAGGGCCGGATCCACGCCCTCCTGCGCGGCGAGGACTGGCGCAACCCGCGGGGCGGCGGCCGGCGCCCCGCCCCGCTCGCGCTCTGGTTCTACCTCTCCGCCGTCGCCGGTTCGCTCACGCACGTGGTGTGGGACAGCTTCACGCACCTGGACCGGTGGGGCACCAACGCCCTGCCCGCCCTCGGCGAGCCGCTCGCCTACGGCCTGCCCCTGTACTCGTACCTGCAGTACGGGACGTCCGCCGTCGCGGCCTGCGCCCTGCTGTGGTTCACGGGGACCGCCGTGCGGCGGCTGCCCGACCGGCCCGCCCCCGCGTCCGTGCCGGTCCTCGGCCGGGCGCAGCTGCTGGGCGCGGCCGCCCTGGTCACGGGGTGCGTGGCGATCGGGGTGACGATGCGGGTGCTGCGCTTCTTCACGTTCTACGACCGGATCCGCACCCCGCTCGACATCATCCCGACGGTCTGCTTCGGCGCGGGCGGCGGCCTCGCCGTGGGCCTGCTGCTGTACGGGGCCCTCGTACGGCTCGTGCACCGGCGCGCGGGCGCCCGTACGGACGCCGGGGACGAAACGCGGACGCCCGTCCCCACCGCGTAGCGGGGACGGGCGCGGTACGGGCCGCACGGCGGCCCTGCCTCAGTGCGCGGCGGACTCCCAGTCGGCGCCGACGCCCACCGACACGTCCAGCGGAGCGCGGAGCTCGACGGCGGCGCCCATCTCGCGGCGCACCAGCTCCTCGACCTCCTTGCGCTCGCCCGGGGCGATCTCCAGCACGATTTCGTCGTGGACCTGGAGCAGCATCCGCGACTTCAGGCCCGCTTCGGTGATCGCCTTGTCCACGCGCAGCATGGCGACCTTGACGATGTCGGCTGCGGTGCCCTGGATGGGGGCGTTCAGCGCCATCCGCTCGGCGGCCTCACGGCGCATCCGGTTGTCGCTGTTGAGGTCGGGCAGGTACCGGCGGCGTCCGAAGACCGTCGCCGTGTAGCCGGTGGCCCGGGCCTCGTCGACGACGCGGCCCAGGTAGTCCCGGACCCCGCCGAACCGCTCGAAGAAGGTCTCCATCAGGCCGCGCGCCTCGGCGGGCTCGATGTTCAGCTGCTGCGAGAGGCCGAACGCGGACAGGCCGTACGCGAGTCCGTACGACATCGCCTTGATCTTGCGCCGCATCTCCGCGTCGACCGCGGAGCGCTCCACGCCGAACACCTGGGAGGCGACGGTGGTGTGCAGGTCCTCCCCGGACAGGAAGGCCTCGATCAGGCCCTCGTCCTCGGACAGGTGCGCCATGACGCGCAGCTCGATCTGGCTGTAGTCGGCGGTCATGAGGGATTCGAAGCCCTCGCCGACGACGAAGCCGCGGCGGATCGCCCGGCCCTCGTCGGTGCGCACCGGCACGTTCTGCAGGTTCGGGTCGGTGGAGGACAGCCGTCCGGTCGCGGCGACGGTCTGGCTGAAGCTGGTGTGGACCCGGCCGTCGGCGGCGATCGTCTTGACGAGGCCCTCGACGGTGACGCGCAGCTTGGCCTGCTCCCGGTGCCGCAGCATGATCACCGGCAGTTCGTGGTCGGTCTGCGTGGCCAGCCAGGCCAGCGCGTCCGCGTCCGTGGTGTAGCCGGTCTTGGTCTTCTTCGTCTTCGGCAGGTCCAGCTCTCCGAAGAAGACCTCCTGGAGCTGCTTGGGCGAGCCGAGGTTGAACTCGTGCCCGACCGCGGCGTGCGCCTCCTTCACCGCCTGCTGCACGGCCCCGGCGAACTGCTGCTCCATGGCCTCCAGGTGGTCGCGGTCGGCGGCGATGCCGGCCCGCTCCATCCGGGCCAGCAGCTCCGAGGTCGGCAGCTCCATGTCGTGGAGCAGCTCGGCGGCGCCGACCTCGGCGAGCTTGCCGGTGAACGCGTCACCGAGGTCGAGGACGGCGCGGGCCTGCGCCATCAGGGCTTCCGCCTCGGCGGTCTCGTCGGCGCCGAACGCCAGCTGGCCGTCGGCGGCGGCGGGCTGCAGCTCGCGGTGCAGGTACTCGTGGGACAGCACGTCCAGCGCGAAGGAGCGGCGGCCCGGCTTGACCAGGTACGCGGCCAGCGCCGTGTCCATGGTGATGCCGGCCAGGGTCCAGCCGTGCTCGGGGAACACCCGCATCAGGCCCTTGGCGTTGTGCACCACCTTGGGCCTCGCCGGATCGGCGGCCCACGCCGCGAACGCCTGCTCGTCGGCCTCGTCCAGCCCGGACGGCTCGAACCAGGCGGCGGCGCCGCCGGCCGCGGCCAGCGCGATCTCGCTCACGTTGCCCTGGCCGAGCGCCCAGCTGTCCACGGTGGAGACGCCGAGCGGCCCGCCCGCGTGGCTCGCCAGCCACGGGGCCAGCTCGCCCGCGCCCAGCACGCTCGTGTCCAGCTCCACCTCGGCGACCGGAGCGGGGGCCGGCTCCTGCGCGGCGCCCGGGTCCACCGCCAGCAGCCGCTCGCGCAGCGACGCGTTGCGGATCTCCAGCACGTCCAGCACGCCCGTGACGGCGGAGCGGTCGTACGGGAGGCGGGCCAGGTCGCCGGCCGCCTTGGGCAGCTCGACGTCCTTGACCATCTCGGTCAGGACCCGGTTGAGCTTCACGGCCTCCAGGTGGTCCCGGAAGTTCTGCCCGACCTTGCCCTTGACCTCCTCGGCGCGCTCCACGAGCTCCGCGAACGACCCGAACTGCGTGATCCACTTCGCGGCGGTCTTCTCCCCGACGCCCGGGATGCCCGGCAGGTTGTCCGACGGGTCGCCGCGCAGCGCCGCGAAGTCCGGGTACTGCTGCGGGGTGAGCCCGTACTTCTCCTCGACCTTCTCCGGCGTGAAGCGGGTCAGCTCGGAGACGCCCTTGGTCGGGTACAGCACCGTGGTGTGCTCGGACACCAGCTGGAAGGAGTCCCGGTCACCCGTGACGATCAGGACCTCGAACCCGAGGGCCTCGGCCTGCGTCGCCAGCGTGGCGATCACGTCGTCGGCCTCGAAGCCGTCGATCGCGAACCGCGGCACGTTCATCGCGTCCAGGAGCTCGCCGATCAACTCGACCTGCCCCTTGAACTCGTCGGGGGTCTTGGACCGGTTGGCCTTGTACTCGGGGAACTCCGTCGAGCGCCACGTCTTGCGGGAGACGTCGAACGCCACCGCGAAATGCGTGGGCGCCTCGTCGCGCAGCGTGTTCGCCAGCATCGACGCGAAGCCGTAGATGGCGTTCGTCGGCTGGCCGGTCGCGGTCGTGAAGTTCTCCGCGGGCAGCGCGAAGAACGCCCGGTACGCCAGGGAGTGCCCGTCCATGAGCATCAGGCGGGGGCGGCCCGCTGCGGTCGTCTGGTCGGTCTTCTTCGATGCGTTCTCTGCCACGCCCCCGATCCTAGGCGGCCCCGCTGACAATTCCGCCGTCGGTGATGTCCCCCGGGCGTGACAGGATCGGACGCCCACACGAATACGTACAGCGGCCGACGCCGCGATGCCCGACTGCTCAAAGGGGAGCGACATGGCCACGAAGCCGCCCGCAGGTGATCCCGTACAGGACGCGCCGCAGGTCGCGTCCCCGCAGCACGCCGCCGCCGGCCTCCCCGCCATCGGGCACACCCTGCGGATCGCCCAGCAGCAGATGGGCGTCGCCCGCACCGCACGCACCCTCCTCAAGGTCAACCAGAAGAACGGCTTCGACTGCCCCGGCTGCGCCTGGCCCGAAGGCGACAAACGCCACACCGCCGAGTTCTGCGAGAACGGCGCCAAGGCCGTCGCCGAGGAGGCCACGCTGCGCCGGGTCACCCCGGACTTCTTCGCGGAGCACTCCCTGGCCGACCTCGCCGGCCGCTCCGGCTACTGGCTGGGCCAGCAGGGCCGCATCACCGAGCCGATGTACCTGCCGGAGGGCGCCGACCACTACCAGGCCGTCCCCTGGGAGCGGGCCTTCGAGATCATCGCCGAGGAGCTGACCGCCCTCGGCTCCCCCGACGAGGCCCTCTTCTACACCTCGGGCCGCACCAGCAACGAGGCCGCGTTCCTCTTCCAGCTGTTCGCCCGCGAGTTCGGCACCAACAACCTGCCCGACTGCTCCAACATGTGCCACGAGTCCTCGGGCTCCGCCCTGAACGAGACGATCGGCATCGGCAAGGGCAGCGTCAACCTCGAAGACCTCCACCAGGCCGACCTGATCATCGTCGCCGGCCAGAACCCCGGCACCAACCACCCCCGCATGCTCTCCGCCCTCGAACAGGCCAAAGCGGCCGGCGCGAAGATCATTTCGGTGAACCCGCTGCCCGAGGCCGGCCTCGAACGGTTCAAGAACCCCCAGACGCCCCTCGGCATGCTCAAGGGCACCGCCCTCACCGACCTCTTCCTCCAGATCCGCATCGGCGGCGACCAGGCCCTCTTCCGCCTCCTCAACAAGCTCGTCATCGCGACCGAGGGCGCCACCGACGAGGCCTTCATCCGCGAGCACACCCACGGGTACGAGGACCTCGTCGCCGCCGCCAAGGACACCGACTGGGACGAGACCCTCACCGCCACCGGGCTCACCCGCCCCGAGATCGAGCAGGCCCTGGCCATGGTCCTGGCCTCGGAGCGCACCATCGTCTGCTGGGCCATGGGCCTCACCCAGCACAAGCACGCCGTCGCCACCATCCGCGAGGTCGTCAACCTCCTCCTGCTGCGCGGCAACATCGGTCGCCCCGGCGCCGGCGTCTGCCCCGTCCGCGGCCACTCCAACGTCCAGGGCGACCGCACCATGGGCATCTTCGAACGCCCCGCACCCGCCTTCCTCGACGCCCTCGACCGCGAATTCGGGATCACCTCGCCGCGCGGCCACGGCTACGACGTCGTCCGCTCCATCGAGGCCCTGCGCGACGGCAAGGCCAAGGTCCTCTTCGCGATGGGCGGCAACTTCGTCGGCGCCGCCCCCGACACCGACGTCACCGAGGCCGCGATCCGCCGCGCCTCCCTGACCGTCCACGTCTCCACCAAACTCAACCGCTCCCACGCGGTCACCGGTCGGCGCGCCCTGATCCTGCCCACCCTCGGCCGCACCGACAAGGACGTCCAGGCCTCCGGCAAGCAGTTCGTCACCGTCGAGGACTCCATGGGCATGGTCCACGCCTCCCGCGGCAACCTCGCCCCGGCCTCCCCGCACCTGCTCTCCGAGCCCGCGATCGTCGCCCGCATGGCCCGCGCCGTCCTCGGCGCCGCCTCCACCACCCCGTGGGAGGCCTTCGAGCGGGACTACTCCGCCATCCGCGACCGGATCTCCCGCGTGGTCCCCGGCTTCGAGGACTTCAACGCCCGCGCCGCCCGCCCCGAGGGCTTCCGCCTCCCGCACGCCCCCCGCGACGAGCGACGCTTCCCCACCAAGACCGGCAAGGCCAACTTCACGGGCGCGCCCGTGGAGTACCCGCGCATCCCCGCAGGACGGCTGCTCCTGCAGACCCTGCGCAGCCACGACCAGTACAACACCACGATCTACGGCCTCGACGACCGCTACCGCGGCATCACCGGCGGCCGCCGCGTCGTCATGGTCCACCCCGAGGACGCCGCCGAGCTCGGCCTCGCCGACGGCGCGTACACCGACCTCGTCAGCGAGTGGCGCGACGGCGTGGAGCGCCGGGCGCCCGGCTTCCGCGTGGTGCACTACCCGACCGCCCGGGGCTGCGCGGCCGCCTACTACCCCGAGACGAACGTGCTGGTCCCGCTCGACTCCACCGCGGACACCAGCAACACCCCCGCGAGCAAGTCCGTCGTCGTGCGCTTCGAACCGGCCTGATAGAACGACCCCAGGACAAGATGGTTAACGATCGTTGACGAACGGAGCCCGGCCATGGGTGAGCAGCACGCTGTGAAGTTCCCGCAGGAGGTCCTCGACGAGTACGCGGCCCTGGGCATCGACCTGCCCGCGCTGTTCTCGGCCGGCGACCTCGGGCAGCGGATGGACATCCGCATCCTCGAAGCCTCGGCCGAGCGCGTGGTCGGCACCATGCCGGTCAAGGGCAACACCCAGCCCTACGGACTCCTGCACGGCGGGGCCTCCGCCGTCCTGGCCGAGACCCTCGGCTCGGTCGGCGCGATGATGCACGGCGGCATCACCAAGGTCGCCGTCGGCGTCGACCTGAACTGCACACACCACCGGGGCGTCCGCTCCGGCACGGTCACCGGCGTCGCCACCCCCGTGCACCGCGGCCGCTCCACCACCACCTTCGAGATCGTCATCAGCGACGAGGAGGGCCGCCGGGTGTGCAGCGCCCGGCTGACCTGCCTGCTGCGCGACGCGGACCCGGCCGCCGCCGGGGCCTGAACCGGCGCCCTTCCCGAGCCCCCGCAGGCCCGGATCCCGCCCCGCCGAGGGGCCCGGATCCGGGCCTGCGGCGCGTACGGGCCGGCCGTGAGGCGTAGCCGGGCGGACACCGGGGTAAGTACCGGCGATGCCCGCGGCGGGCACGCGCGAGCCCGGCCGGGCGCCCGAGGCACCCCCCACGGCCCGGCAACCGCCCGGAATCCGCCAGTCCGCAGGCTCTGCCGCACCGACGGTTGTGTCACCGAAGGTGACGGCCTACCGTCCCCTCATGGGGACCCAGCCACGCATCGCGGCCCGGTACGGCGTCACCGCACTCCTTGCGGCGCTCACCCTGTCCGGATGCTCCACATCCGCACCACCCGCCCCGCAGACCCCGTCAACGCCCGTTTCCAGCCCCTCCTCTCCCGCACAGATCTGCACAAGTCTGGTGTCCTACTGGGCGAAAGAGACCCTCAGGGGCGGCAAGTGGGCCGGGCTGGACTGGGAGCAGAAGGGCCTGTCCAACGATCAGTACGCCATCCACGAGGACGCGGTCGCCGCAGGCCGTACCGAGGAGCGAACTGCCGGTCTGGACAAGGCACTTGAGCTCATCGACCGGTTCGTGGCGCAGCGCTGCGCCGCGCAGAACGGGGCCACGTGGAGCTCCGAGAACTGGCGGCCCCCGAGTCCGGACGGGTGACCGGAATCCCGTGCACGCTGTCCGGCTTCCGGGCACGGGGCGGCACACGCCCGATCCGCAGGTCGCGGGCCCTCCGGGGCCCGGGAGCAAGATCGATCCACTCGAAGTGGATCAAGAGGAAAAATTACCCTCAGTAATGCGGACGCCCCACAGAATCCCCTTTTTCCCCGGCGGAATGCCACCCGCCGGATTCTTTCGGACACAGCCAGCGACGCACGGCCCCTTTTGATCAATGACAGGAGCATGAGGCCCTCAAGCCCCTTAGAGGAACGGGGAATTCTCACGATGCGGACATTCCCCGAAGTCGCAGAACGCCCGATCTGTCCGTACTCCCGCCACACATTCTTGGCCTCGGCATAACAAGACAGTCACATCCTCCTTTCCCCGCTCCCCGCACTCGCCACCTCGGCCTAGAGTCACGGCCAGTCACCGCGCCGCAGGGCGCGACCCAGCACGGCCGTGGACATCCCAGTGCGGCCCGGCGACCCAACGGCACCTCATCTGAGGAGGCCGCGCCAGGGAAAGGAAGAATCGTGCGACACCGTTCTCTGCTCGTCCTCACCACCGTGATCACCACGGGAGCACTGACCCTCACCGCTTGCGGATCGCGCGACGAGGCGAAGGGCGGGGACAAGGCCGACGGCTCCAAGACCGTCGTCGTCATCGGCGTGGACGCCCCCCTCACCGGCTCGCTCTCCGCGCTCGGCCAGGGCATCAAGAACTCCGTCGACCTCGCGGCCAAGACGGCCAACAAGAACAACGAGGTCCCCGGCATCGAGTTCAAGGTCGAGGCCCTCGACGACCAGGCGGTCCCGGCCTCCGGCCAGGCCAACGCCACCAAGCTCGTCGGCAACAAGGACGTCATCGGCGTCGTCGGCCCCCTGAACTCCGGCGTCTCCCAGTCCATGCAGGGCGTCTTCGGCTCCGCCAACCTGGCGCAGGTCTCCCCCGCCAACACCAACCCCTCGCTCAGCCAGGGCGACAACTGGGGCAAGGGCGAGTTCAAGCGCCCCTTCAAGACCTACTTCCGCACCGCCGCCACGGACGTGGTCCAGGGCAAGTTCGCCGCCCAGTACCTCTTCAAGGACGCCGGCAAGAAGAAGGTCTTCGTCGTCGACGACAAGCAGACCTACGGCGCCGGCCTCGCCGCGATCTTCTCCGACGAGTTCAAGAAGCTCGGCGGCGAGGTCGTCGGCACCGACCACGTCACCGTGAAGGAGACCGACTTCTCCTCCACCGCCGACAAGGTCAAGTCCTCCGGCGCCGACTCCGTCTACTTCGGCGGCCAGTACCCCGAGGGCGGCCTCCTCGCCGACCAGGTCAAGAAGACCGGCGCCAACATCCCGCTCATGGGCGGCGACGGCATCCAGGACCCGGCCTTCATCACCGCCTCCGGCGAGGCCAACGAGGGTGACCTCTCCACCTCCATCGGCTACCCCGTCGAGAAGCTCCCCACCGCCAAGACCTTCATCGCCGACTACCAGGCAGCCGGCTACAAGGACCCCTACGCGGCCTACGGCGGCTACTCCTACGACGCCGGCTGGTCCGTCATCCAGGCCGTCAAGGCCGTCGTCGCCGCCAACAACGGCAAGCTCCCCAGCGACGCCCGCGCCAAGGTCG
The DNA here is from genome assembly GCF_044745505.1 of Streptomyces sp. NPDC086989. Lineage (NCBI taxonomy): Bacteria > Bacillati > Actinomycetota > Actinomycetes > Kitasatosporales > Streptomycetaceae > Streptomyces > Streptomyces sp. NPDC086989. The sequence continues at coordinate 395,977 of NZ_JBIVAL010000004.1, read as the reverse complement.
TCGAGGCCCTCGGCAAGGTCTCCTTCGAAGGCGTGACCGGCAAGGTCGCCTTCGACGAGTACGGCGACACCACCAACAAGCAGCTCACGGTCTACAAGGTCGAGGGCGGCAAGTGGGTCGACGTCAAGAGCGACACCTTCAACCAGTAATACCCCCGCACCACCCGAAGTACCCGAAGACCCAGGCCCCCCGGCCTGATCCTCCCCAAATGAACCACGCCGCGCGAGGGCGCAAACAGCGCCCTCGCGCGGACTCATATCCGACACGCACATCGGAGGCCCTGCGGTGCACGAACTGCCGCAACAGCTGGCCAACGGCCTTGCCCTCGGTGCCCTTTATGGCCTCATAGCCATCGGGTACACCATGGTCTACGGCATCGTCCAGCTCATCAACTTCGCCCACGGCGAGATCTTCATGATCGGCGGCTTCGGCGCCGTCACCACCTACGCCGCCCTCCCAAGCGGCACGTCCCTCCTGGTGGCGATACCGCTCATGATCATCGGTGGCGCGATCGCCTCCGTAGCCGTCGCAACCGCGGCGGAACGCTTCGCGTACCGCCCCCTCCGCAACGCCCCGCGACTCGCCCCGCTCATCACCGCGATCGGCCTGTCCATCGTCCTTCAGCAGCTCGTCTGGGGCTTCTACCCCGACGCCAAGAAGGCCGTCAGCTTCCCCGAGTTCACCGGCGAAGCCTTCAAGATCACCTCGAGCCTGTCCATCCAGCGCTCCGACGCCTTCGTCCTGATCCTCGCCCCCCTCTGCATGCTCGCCCTCGGCGCCTTCGTCCAGAAGAGCCGCAGCGGCCGCGCCATGCAGGCCACCGCGCAGGACCCGGACACCGCGAAGCTGATGGGCATCAACACCGACCGCATCATCGTCATGGCCTTCGCCATCGGTGCCGCGTTCGCCGCCGTCGCCGCCGTCGCCTACGGCCTCGACAAGGGCCAGATCAACTTCGAGATGGGCTTCATCCTCGGCCTCAAGGCCTTCACCGCAGCCGTCCTCGGCGGCATCGGCAACATCTACGGCGCCATGGTCGGCGGCATCGTCCTCGGCCTCGCCGAAGCCCTCTCCATCGCCTACATCGAAGACATCCCCGGCATGCAGCAGCTCGGCGGCGGAGCCTGGTCCAACGTCTGGGCCTTCGTACTCCTCATCGTCGTCCTCCTCGTGCGGCCACAAGGCCTCCTCGGCCAGCGCGTCGCGGATAGGGCGTGACAACCATGACCAACGAAGCCACCCTCCCGCTCGACGCCGAAGCCACCGGTGCCACCTCCCGCACCGCACTGCTCTACGCGATCGTCGGCGGCAGCCTCCTCGCCGTCGTCAGCACCTTCCTCGCCTGGACCTGGACCACCGAGTTCCCCGGCAACCTCACCATCAACGGCAACCCCGCCCAGCTGCAGCTCCTCACCCTGGTCGGCGCCGTCCTCACCGCCCTGCACGCGCTCTCCGCCCTCGGCATCAAGGGCCTCGGCTGGCTCACCCCCGCCGGCTCGCGCAAGGCGATCTGGATCCTCTCCCTCGGCACCCTCGCGACGACCCTCTTCACGGTCCTCGCCATCGCCTGGGTCCTCGGCGGACTCGTCCACCTGGAACCCGGCGCCTACGTCGCCGTCCTCGGAAGCCTCATCCCGGCCCTCGCCGCGTACAGGCTCCCCGACGACACCCGCAAGGCGGCGCCCGCGAAGAAGCTGTCCTCCTGGGCCGAGATCCTGATCATCGTCGCCGTGTTCGCCATCGGCCTCTACGTCGTCACCTTCGGCATCGACACCGACGACAAGGAACCGCAGCTCTTCACCGCGTACCTGATCCTCGTCGCGTTCGCCTCCTTCGCGGTCATGAAGTCCGGCCTCACCCAGCGCCTCAGCGACATCACCGCGAACAACCGCCAGATCACGGTCATCGCCGCCTTCGTCGCAGCCATCGCCTTCCCCCTCACCCAGCAGGGCGGCGACACCTACACGCTGATCGCGGTCAACATCCTGATCTTCGCGACCGTCGCCCTCGGCCTCAACGTCGTCGTCGGCCTCGCCGGCCTCCTCGACCTCGGCTACGTCGCCTTCCTCGGCGTCGGCGCCTACACCGCGGCCCTCGTGTCCGGAAGCGCGTCCTCCGCCTTCCACGTGCACTTCCCCTTCTGGGCCGCGGTCCTCACCGGCGCACTCGCCTCGCTCGTCTTCGGCGTCGTCATCGGCGCACCCACCCTGCGCCTGCGCGGCGACTACCTCGCCATCGTCACCCTCGGCTTCGGAGAAATCTTCCGCATCGCCATGGGCAACCTCGACGGCGTCTCCGGACCCAAGATCACCAACGGGCCCAACGGCATCACCAACATCCCCGACCTCGAAATCTTCGGCTGGAACTTCGGGGAGTCCCACACCGTCGCAGGCATCACGCTCGGCGCCTACGCCAACTACTACATGCTGATGCTGCTCGCGATGGTCCTCGTGGTCGTCGTCTTCAGCCGCGCCGGCAGCAGCCGCATCGGCCGCGCCTGGGTCGCCATCCGCGAGGACGAGACCGCCGCCACCGCCATGGGCATCAACGGCTTCCGCGTCAAGCTGATCGCCTTCGCCCTCGGCGCCACCCTCGCCGGCCTCGCCGGCACCGTCCAGGCCCACGTCCAGCACACCGTGGTCCCCGAGATGTACCAGTTCGCCGGCCCCGTGCCCCCGAACTCCGCGTTCCTCCTCGCCGCCGTCATCCTCGGCGGCATGGGAACCATCCGCGGCCCCATCCTCGGCGCCGCACTCCTCTTCCTGATCCCGGCCAAGCTGTCCTTCCTCCAGGACTACCAGCTCCTCGGCTTCGGCATCGCCCTCATCATCCTGATGCGCTTCCGCCCCGAAGGCCTCATCGCCAACAAGCGCGCGCAGCTGGAGTACCACGACGACACCGCTGACCAGGCCCCCGCGGACCTGGCCACCGCCAAGGCTGGTGCGTGAACACCATGACGACCACCACCGACACCACCCCCGCCCCCGCCGCCACCCCGGCCGGCGAGACCGTCCTCGAAGCCAGCGGCGTCACCATGCGCTTCGGCGGCCTCACCGCCGTCCGCTCCGTCGACCTCAAGGTCAACGCAGGCGAGATCGTCGGCCTCATCGGCCCCAACGGCGCCGGCAAGACCACCTTCTTCAACTGCCTCACCGGGCTGTACATCCCCACCGAGGGAACCGTCAGCTACAAGGGCACCGTCCTGCCGCCCAAGCCCCACCTCGTCACCAAGGCAGGCATCGCCCGCACCTTCCAGAACATCCGGCTTTTCTCCAACATGACCGTGCTGGAGAACGTCCTCGTAGGACGCCACACCCGGACCAAGGAAGGCCTCTGGTCCGCGCTCCTGCGCGGCCCCGGCTTCAAGAAGGCCGAAGCCGCCAGCGAAGCCCGCGCCATGGAACTCCTGGAGTTCATCGGCCTGGAGCACAAGGCGCAGCACCTCGCCAAGAACCTCCCGTACGGCGAGCAGCGCAAGCTCGAAATCGCCCGCGCCCTCGCCAGCGACCCCGGCCTCCTGCTCCTCGACGAGCCCACCGCCGGCATGAACCCGCAGGAAACCCGCGCTGCCGAGGAACTCATCTTCGCCATCCGCGACATGGGCATCGCCGTCCTCGTCATCGAGCACGACATGCGCTTCATCTTCAACCTCTGCGACCGCGTCGCCTGTCTCGTCCAGGGCGAGAAGCTCATCGAGGGCACCGCGGCCGAGGTCCAGGGCGACGAGCGCGTCATCGCCGCCTACCTCGGCGAGCCCTTCGAGGGCGACCCGGGCGCGGCGGAGGCGGCAGCGGTCGAAGCCGCAGAAGAGCGGGCGGAGACCGAGGCCCCGGCGGAGACCGAAGCCGACGCCGACGCACCGGCCGAGGCCGAGGCTGAGGCTGAGGCTGAGGCTGAGGCTGAGGCCGAGGCTGACACCGAGGCCGACGCCCCGGCGGAAGCCGGCGCAGAGGCCGACGCCGACGCCGACGCCACGGCGGACACCGACGCCGACGCCCCGGCCCAGCCCGCGGCCGAGGCCGAGGCCGCCGCGGACAGCACCACCGGCACCACCAGCACCACCAGCACGGACGGAGACCCGAAGTGACCGCACTGCTCGAGGTCAACGACCTCAAGGTCGCCTACGGCAAGATCGAAGCCGTCAAGGGCATCTCCTTCAAGGTCAACCAGGGCGAAATCGTCTGCCTCGTCGGCACCAACGGCGCCGGCAAGACGACCACCCTGCGCACCCTGTCCGGCCTGCTCAAGCCCGCCGGCGGCACCATCACCTTCGACGGCAAGCCGCTCGCACAGGTCCCCGCCCACAAGATCGTCTCCCTGGGCCTCGCCCACTCCCCCGAGGGACGCCACATCTTCCCCCGGCTGACGATCGCCGAGAACCTCCAGCTCGGCGCCTTCCTCCGCAGCGACAAGGAGGGCATCGAGAAGGACATCGAGCGCGCCTACGAGATGTTCCCCATCCTGGGCGAACGCCGCAAGCAGGCCGCCGGCACCCTCTCGGGCGGTGAGCAGCAGATGCTCGCCATGGGCCGGGCCCTGATGTCCCAGCCCAAGCTCCTCATGCTGGACGAGCCCTCCATGGGTCTCTCCCCGCTGATGATGCAGAAGATCATGGCGACCATCGCCGAGCTCAAGGCCACGGGCACCACCATCCTGCTCGTCGAGCAGAACGCCCAGGCCGCCCTCTCGCTGGCCGACCAGGCCCACGTGATGGAGATCGGCAAGATCGTGCTCTCCGGCACGGGTCAGGAACTGCTCCACAACGAGGACGTCCGCAAGGCCTACCTCGGCGAGGACTGATCCGGCACCACCCGCACGGACGTGAGGCCCGCCACCGGAACCCGGTGGCGGGCCTCACGCGTACGCGCACCCGCTACTTCGCGGCGTTCTTCTTCTCCTCGGCGTCCTCGATGACCGCCTCGGCGACCTGCTGCATGGACATGCGGCGGTCCATGGAGGTCTTCTGGATCCACCGGAAGGCGGCCGGCTCGGTCAGCCCGTACTGCGTCTGCAGGATGCTCTTGGCGCGGTCCACGAGCTTGCGCGTCTCCAGGCGCTGCGAGAGGTCCGCGACCTCCTTCTCCAGCGCCTTCAGCTCCGCGAACCGCGACACGGCCATCTCGATGGCCGGCACGACGTCGCTCTTGCTGAACGGCTTCACCAGGTACGCCATGGCGCCGGCGTCCCGAGCCCGCTCGACGAGGTCGCGCTGCGAGAACGCCGTCAGCATCAGGACCGGGGCGATGGACTCCTCCGCGATCTTCTCGGCCGCGGAGATCCCGTCCAGGACCGGCATCTTCACGTCGAGGATCACCAGGTCGGGACGGTGCTCCCGGGCCAGCTCGACGGCCGTCTGCCCATCGCCGGCCTCGCCGACCACGGAGTAGCCCTCCTCTTCGAGCATCTCCTTGAGGTCGAGACGGATGAGCGCCTCGTCCTCGGCGATGACGACGCGGGTCGTCAGCGGCGGAACGTGCGACTGGTCGGCGTCGGGCGTGGGCGTCGACTCGTGCTCGGCGGTCACGATGGCTCCTCGGTGCGGGGCATAACAAGCTCCCCCGAGCCTACCTAGCTGCGGTAAGGTGGACTCGCAGCGGGTCGGGGGTAACCTTCGATTCGTCGGGCCCCGGTAGCCCAATTGGCAGCAGGCGATGGATTCAAAACCCATTCAGTGTCGGTTCGAGTCCGACCCGGGGCACTTTCCTTCTTTTCCAAGGTCACGCGATATTCGCGTGACCTTCACTCATTTCGGCGAAGCGCAACGAATTGCGCCACGTGAGCGAATTGCGCCCGGCAGCGTCGGGCATATGTACGACGTAGCCACCCGCATGCACGCACTCGACCTGCTCGCCGACGGCCGCAGCATGAACTCGGTCAGCAAGGAAACCGGGGTATCACGTGCCGCGATCCGAGCGTGGAAGGTCCGCCTGGAACCCAGTCCACGCCTGCTCCCCAGTGCGGGCCCGTGTGCGGCGCCTTCCGACAGGGCCTCGTACGCCTACCTGCTCGGCGTCTATCTGGGGGACGGCTGCATCAGCCCGCACCCTCGGGGAGGCCACCACCTCCGGATCGCATGCGCCGACGCGTGGCCCGGGCTCATCGAGCAGTGCCGCGCGGCCGTCAAGGCGGTGCGGCCCGACGACAAGGTCTACCTGCTGCAGAGGCAGGGCTGCGTCGCCGTGACCAGTTACGGCCGGCACTGGACGTGCATGTTCCCGCAGCACGGGCCCGGCAAGAAGCACGAGCGGCGGATCGCGCTCGAAACGTGGCAGCAGGAGATCGTGGATGCGCATCCGTGGGAGTTCGTGCGAGGGCTGATCCACTCCGACGGGTGCCGGATCACGAACTGGACCGTGCGCAACGCCAAGCGGTACGAGTACCCGCGGTACTTCTTCACCAACAAGTCCGACGACATCCGGAAGCTGTGTACGGACACGCTCACCAAGGTCGGGGTCCAGTGGACGATCCTGGCTCGCGGGAGCGATCCCTTGAACGTCTCCGTCGCCCGCAAGAGCTCCGTCGCGCTCATGGACGCGCACATCGGGCCGAAGTACTAGCGCGCCCCGGGAAGGGGCGTGGCCGCGTCGGGCGGAACGAGGCCCGACGCGGGGGGACTGCCTGCGGGGGTCAGCGTACGGGGTCGCCGATGTGGTGGACGCGGACCAGGTTGGTGGAGCCGGTGACTCCGGGGGGCGAGCCGGCGGTGATGACGACGACGTCGCCGGGGACGCAGCGGCCGATGCGCAGGAGTTCTTCTTCGACCTGGGCGACCATGGCGTCGGTGGATTCGACGTGGGGGCCGAGGAAGGTTTCGACGCCCCAGGTGAGGTTGAGCTGGGAGCGGGTGGCGGGGTCGGGGGTGAAGGCGAGGAGGGGGATGGGCGAGCGGTAGCGGGAGAGGCGGCGGACGGTGTCGCCGCTCTGGGTGAAGGCGACGAGGAATTTGGCGCCGAGGAAGTCGCCCATTTCGGCGGCTGCGCGGGCGACGGCTCCGCCTTGGGTGCGGGGCTTGCTGTGTTCGGTGAGGGGCGGGAGGCCCTTGGCGAGGATGTCCTCTTCGGCGGCTTCGACGATGCGGGACATCGTTTTGACGGTTTCGACGGGGTATTTGCCGACGCTGGTTTCGCCGCTGAGCATGACGGCGTCGGTGCCGTCGATGACGGCGTTGGCGACGTCGGATGCTTCGGCGCGGGTGGGCCGGGAGTTGTCGATCATCGAGTCGAGCATCTGGGTGGCGACGATGACGGGTTTGGCGTTGCGCTTGGCGAGTTTGACGGCGCGCTTTTGCACGATGGGGACTTGTTCGAGGGGCATTTCGACGCCGAGGTCGCCGCGGGCGACCATGATGCCGTCGAAGGCGGCGACGATGTCGTCGATGTTCTCGACGGCCTGGGGCTTTTCGATCTTGGCGATGACGGGGAGGCGGCGGCCTTCCTCGTCCATGATGCGGTGGACGTCTTCGATGTCGCTGCCGCTGCGGACGAAGGAGAGCGCGATGACGTCGGCGCCGGTGCGCAGGGCCCAGCGGAGGTCTTCGATGTCCTTGTCGGACAGGGCGGGGACGGAGACGGCCACGCCGGGGAGGTTGAGGCCCTTGTGGTCGGAGACCATGCCGCCTTCGATGACGCGGGTGTGGACGCGGGGTCCCTCGACGGCGGTGACTTCGAGGGTGACGCGGCCGTCGTCGACGAGGATGCGTTCGCCGGTGGTGACGTCGGTGGCGAGGCCCTTGTAGGTGGTGCCGCAGGTGTGGCGGTCGCCCTGGACATCTTCGACGGTGATGGTGAATTCGTCGCCGCGTTCAAGGAGTACGGGGCCTTCGGCGAATCGGCCGAGGCGGATCTTCGGGCCTTGAAGGTCTGCGAGGATGCCGACGCTGCGGCCGGTTTCGTCAGCGGCTTTACGTACGCGCTGCTGGCGGTCTTCGTGTTCGGCGTAGGTGCCGTGGCTGAGGTTGAGGCGGGCGATGTCCATTCCGGCTTCGACCAGGGCTTTGATCTGGTCATATGAGTCGGTGGCGGGGCCCAGGGTACATACGATTTTTGCTCGGCGCATGGGGCGAGGGTATGCCCCTACCAGGCAGTAGGAAATTGGTTCCGGGTGACCACTCAACAACCTTTGGGCAAAAGGTTGTTGACAATTGTTGAATGTGCATGGGGGTGCTCTGATGAGCACCCCCGAACACGTTCTCGTGCGCGATTTCGGTCAGCTCGTGGGGGTGAGGGTGCGCTCGTAGCGGATGCCGGGGCGGCCGTCGACGGTGGGGGTGTCGACCTGGGTGAATCCGGTGCGTGTCAGCACGGCCCGGGAGGCCGCGTTGTCGAGGGTGGTGACGGCGGTGATGCGGCTGAGTCCGTACGTCGCGGCGGCGAGGCGGCAGATTTCGGTGACGGCGGCGGTGGCGAGGCCGCGGCCGGCGGCGTGTTCGCCGATGCGGTAGCCGAGTTCGGCGCCGCCGGCCTCGATGTCGATGAGGTTGACGCGGCCGGCGACGGTTCCGTCGGGGGTGACGACGAGGTGGAACCGGGAGAGGCCGGTGTCCTGTTCGTCGAGGAGGGCTTGGTGGCGGGCGGTGAATTCGGTGAAGTAGGCGTCGCCTCGGTCGGGGACGGTGCGGGCGAAGTAGGCCCGGTTCTCGCGTTCGAAGGCGAGGAGGGCGGGGGCGTGTTCGGCACGCAGGGGTTCCAGGGTCCACGGGCCCGGCCGGGTGGCGTTCACAGCTGCGGCGGGGTCATGGTGAAGCGGGCGTTGACCTGGGCGTGCACGGTTTGGCGTTGGGGTTCGAGGTCGAGGGGCGGGGCGGTGGTCTCGTCGGAGGCGCTGAAGGCCATGGTGCGCATGCCGGCTCCGGTGGCTGGGGTCTGGAAGGGGAGGGCGCCTTCGGCGCCGAGGTCGGCGAGTTCGACGAGGGCGGCGAGGTCGGCGCCGAGGGCGGTGGCGTATTCGCGGGCTCGTTGGACGGCTTCGAGTACGGCTTGGCGGCGGGCTTCGCCGTGGGCGGGTGAGGTGGGGCGCAGGGCCCACCAGGGGCCGTCGACGCTGGTGAGTTCGAGGTCGGCGAGGCGGGTGGTGAGTTCGCCGAGGGCGGTGAAGTCGCTGAGTTCGGCGGTGATGCGGACGGTGCCGTGGTAGGCGCGGATGCGTTCGGCGCGGCCGTGGCGGGTGAGTTCGGGGTTGATGGAGAAGGCGCCGGTTTCGAGTTTCTCGATGGCGTCGCCGTAGCTCTTGACGAGGTCGAGGACGGTGTTGTTGCGGCGGGTGAGGTCTTCGAGTGCGGTGCGTCGGTCGGTGCCGCGGGCGGTGACGGTGATGCCGATGCGGGCGATTTCGGGGTCGACTTCGAGGCGGGCTTCGCCGCGGACGGCCACGCGGGGGACTTCGGGGGTGCCGTAGGGCTGGTGTGCGGGGTCCTGGGTCATGTTTCCCACTGTCGCACTGTGGGTGTGGGTGGGTCGGTGGTCATCGGATCGAAACCTGGTGGGGGTGTTGCGGTTGTTACCGATCGGTCAGAATCTACGCGCGTTGTTGGCGCGTTGTCAGCGCGCGTTGTTCACGCCTCACAAGGGGAGATGGCATGGCGTTCGACCGTAGGACGTTTCTGGGAACTTCGGCGGCCACGGGTGCGGCTGTCGCGCTGGCGGGGGCCACAAGCTCTCCGGCCGCCGCGGCCGTGGAGGCTCCGGGGGTCGCCGGGGAGGCTTCGGCGAAGTCGCGGACGTACTCGTTCACGGTGATGGGGACGACCGATCTGCACGGGAATGTCTTCAACTGGGACTACTTCACGGACAAGGAGTTCGACGACAAGGCCCACAACGACGTCGGTCTGGCGAAGATCTCGACGCTGGTGAACCAGGTGCGGGCGGAGAAGGGGCGCTGCAACACCCTGATGATCGATGCGGGTGACACGATCCAGGGGACGCAGCTGTCGTACTACTACGCGAAGGTGGATCCGATCACGGCGCGGCGTGGTCCGGTGCACCCGATGGCGCAGGCGATGAACGCGATCGGGTACGACGCGGCGGCGATCGGGAACCACGAGTTCAATTACGGGATTCCGGTGCTGCGCAAGTTCGAGGAGCAGTGTGACTTTCCGCTGCTGGGGGCGAATGCGCTGGACGCGAAGACGCTGCGGCCGGCGTTCGCGCCGTACAGCATGCACCGGTTGCGGACGCCGCACGGGCGTGATGTGAAGGTGGCGGTGCTGGGGCTGACGAACCCGGGGATCGCGATCTGGGACAAGGCGAACGTGCAGGGGAAGATGACGTTCCCGGGTCTGGAGGAGCAGGCGGCGAAGTACGTGCCGAAGCTGCGGTCGATGGGTGCGGACGTGGTGATCGTGTCGGCGCATTCGGGTTCGAGCGGTAAGTCCTCGTACGGTGACCAGCTGCCGTACATCGAGAACGCGGCGGCGCTGGTGGCGGAGCAGGTGCCGGGGATCGACGCGATCCTGGTGGGGCACGCGCACACGGAGATCCCGGAGTACCGGGTGAAGAACAAGGCGACCGGCAAGGACGTGGTGCTGTCGGAGCCGCTGAAGTGGGGCCAGCGGCTGACGCTGTTCGACTTCGAGCTGTCGTGGTCGAAGGGCTGTTGGTCGGTGGCCAAGGTGTCGGCGAAGGTGCTGAACTCGAACACGGTGGCGGAGGACCCGAAGATCGTGCGGCTGTTGTCGGACGAGCACAAGAAGGTCGTGGCGTACGTCAACCAGGTGATCGGTACGTCGACGCAGGCGATGTCGTCGGCGGAGGGGCCGGTCAAGGACGTCGCGATCATCGACCTGATCAGCCATGTCCAGGTGGAGACGGTGAAGGCGGCGCTGGCGGGCGGGGAGTACGCGGCGCTGCCGGTGCTGTCGCAGGCTTCGTGCTTCTCGCGGACGGCGGCGATTCCGGCGGGCCAGGTGACGATCAAGGATGCGGCGGGTCTGTATCCGTTCGAGAACACCCTTGAGGCACGGGTGCTGACGGGTGCGCAGCTGAAGGACTATCTGGAGTTCTCGGCGCGGTATTACGTGCAGACGGCTCCGGGTGACGTGGTGGATCCGGCGAAGATCACGAATGCGGAGGCGACGCCGGATTACAACTACGACGCGGTGTACGGGCTGGCGTACGACATAGACATCGCGCAGCCGGCGGGTTCGCGGATCGTGAACCTGTCGTTCGGCGGGCAGCCGGTGGATCCGGCGGCGCGATTCGTGCTGGCGGTGAACAACTACCGGGCCTCGGGCGGTGGGAACTTCCCGCACGTGCCGCAGGCGAAGCAGGTGTGGGCGAACTCGGAGGAGATCCGTAACACGATCATCCAGTGGGTGAAGGCGAAGGGGACGATCGATCCGGCGCAGTTCGCGTCGGTGGACTGGCGGCTGACGCGGGCCGGGGTTCCGGTGTTCTAGCCGGTTCGGTTCGGTTCGGTCCCTTCGGTTCCGTTCGGTTCGGGTGGCCGGGTCCTGCTGTGGCAGGGCCCGGCTGCTTGCGTTCGGGGGCGGGGCGGGGACACGGGAATTGGCCGCGGGGCGCGGGGTCGTGGCCGTGGCCCTGGCCCTGGCCCTGGGACACGGGGTCGACCGGGGCCTTCAGGGGTGGTCGGCGAGGGGGCGGAGTTCGACGGTGGGGGTGGGGCGGGTGTGTTCGCGTTGTTCGAGGCCGAAGGTGGTGAAGGCGGTGCGGGTGGGCTGGGGGTAGGGCTCTTTGCCGGTCAGGGTGTTGAGGATGGCGGCGCTGCGCCAGGCGGCGAGGCCGAGGTCGGGGGCGCCGACGCCGTGGGTGTGGCGTTCACCGTTCTGGACGAAGATGCTGCCGGTGACGGAGGGGTCGCAGATCATGCGGTGGTTCTCGTCGATGCGGGGGCGGCCGGAGGAGTCCTTGCGCAGGTAGGGGTCGAGGCCAGCGAGCAGGCTGGTGAGAGGGCGTTCCTTGTAGCCGGTGGCGAGGACGACGGCGTCGGTGGTGATGCGGGAGCGGGTGCCCTGCTGGATGTGTTCGAGGTGGAGTTCGACTTTGGTGGTGGCGACGCGGCCGGCGGTCCGGACGCTGACTCCGGGGGTGAGGACGGCGTCGGGCCAGCCTCCGTGGAGGGTGCGGCGGTAGAGCTCGTCGTGGATGGCGGTGATGGTGGCGGCGTCGATGCCCTTGTGGAGCTGCCATTGGGCGGGGACGAGTTGGTCGCGTACGGGTTCGGGGAGGGCGTGGAAGTAGCGGGTGTAGTCGGGGGTGAAGTGTTCGAGGCCGAGCTTGGAGTACTCCATGGGGGCGAAGGAGGGGGTGCGGGCGAGCCAGGCGAGGCGTTCGCGGCCGATGGGGCGGGAGCGGAGGAGGTCGAGGAAGACTTCGGCTCCGGACTGGCCTGATCCGATGACGGTGACGTGGTCGGCGCCGAGGATGCGCTGCCGGTTGTCGAGGTAGTCGGCGGAGTGGATGACGGGGACGGTGGGGGCGTCGGCGAGGGGGCGCAGGGGTTCGGGGACGTAGGGGGCGGTGCCGATGCCGAGGGCGAGGTTGCGGGTGTGGGTGCGGCCGAGGGCTTCGGCTTCGCCGTCGGTGTCGAGTTGGGTGTAGTCGACTTCGAAGAGGTCGCGTTCGGGGTTCCAGCGGACGGCGTCGACCTGGTGGCCGAAGTGGAGTCCGGGGAGCCGGCCGGCGACCCAGCGGCAGTAGGCGTCGTATTCGGCGCGGTGGGTGTGGAACTGCTCGGCGAAGTAGAAGGGGAAGAGGCGTTCCTTGTGCTTGAGGTAGTTGAGGAAGGTCCAGGGGCTGGTGGGGTCGGCGAGGGTGACGAGGTCTGCGAGGAAGGGGACTTGGAGGGTGGTGCCGTCGATGAGGAGTCCGGGGTGCCAGCGGAAGTCGTGGCGCTGGTCGTAGAAGGCGGTGGCGAGTTCGCCTGCTCCTTGGTGGGGGAGGCCGTGCGCGAGGGCGGCGAGGGACAGGTTGAAGGGGCCGATGCCGATTCCGACGAGGTCGTGGGGTGCATCGAGCTGGGCGGTCATCGGTGGGTGCTGCCTTCCAGGAGGGTGACGAGGGTGTCCAGGTCCCGCGCGGTGGTGTGGGGGTTGAGCAGGGTGGCCTTGAGCCAGAGGCGGCCGTCGGCGGTGGCGCGGCCGAGTACGGCGTGACCGCCCAGGAGGAGGGTGCGGCGCAGGGCGGCGAGATGGGTGTCGTCGGTGTGGGTGGGGCGGAAGAGGACGGTGCTGATGGTGGGGGGCGCGTGGAGTTCGAAGCGGGGGTGCGCGTCGAGGAGGCGGGCGAGGTGGTGGGCGAGGTCGCAGGTGCGGTCGATGAGGTGGGCGAGGCCGTCGCGGCCGAGTGAGCGCAGGGTGGTGGCGATCTTGAGGGCGTCGGGGCGGCGGGTGGTGCGCAGGGAGCGGCCGAGGAGGTCGGGGAGGCCTGCGTCGGTGTCGTCGGGGGCGTTGAGGTAGTCGGCCTGGTGGGCGAGGGGGGCCAGCAGGGCGGTGTCGGGGACGGCGAGGAGGCCTGCGGCGACGGGTTGCCAGCCGAGTTTGTGCAGGTCGACGGTGAGGGAGTGGGCGCGGCCCAGGCCGGTGACGCGGGGGCGATGGCGGGGGCTGAGGGCGAGGAGGCCGCCGTACGCGGCGTCGATGTGGAGGTCGGCGCCGTGCCGGCCGCACAGGTCGGCGATGGCTTCGAGGGGGTCGATGAGCCCGGCGTCGGTGGTCCCGGCGGTGGCGGTGACGAGGACGGGCCCGCGGGCGGCGGCGAGCGCTTCGGCGAGGCGGTCCGGGTCGAGGATGCCGGCGGGGGTGGGCAGGGTGGTGGCGGGGGGCAGGCCCAGGAGCCAGGCGGCCCGGGGGACGGAGTGGTGGGCGTTGGCTCCGTGGAGGACGGTCAGGCCGGGTCCGTGCCGTTCGCGGGCGAGGAGCAGGGCGAGCTGGTTGGCCTCGGTGCCGCCGGTGGTGACGAGGGCGTCGGGGTGGGGGGTGTCGTAGAACTCGGCGGCGAGGGTGCGGGTGAGGAGGGCTTCGATCGCGGAGGCGGCGGGGGCCTGGTCCCAGGAGTCGAGGGAGGGGTTGAGGGCGGCGGCGGCGAGGTCGGCGGCGGCGGCGACGGCCAGGGGCGGCCCGTGGAGGTGGGCGGCGCACAGCGGGTCGGCGGGGTCGGCGGCGCCTGCGGCGAGGGTGTGTACGAGGGTCCGCAGCGCCTCGTGGTCGCCGTGGCCCTTTTCGGGGAGTACGTCGCCCAGTGCGGCGGCGACGCGGGCCGCGAGGGTGTCGGGGCCGCCGGCCGGGATCGGCCCGCCGCGCTCGCGGGCTCCGGTGTGCAGGGCGTCGAGGACGGTGTGGAGCAGGGGGCGCAGGGCGGTGGCGCCGTCGCGGCCGCCGGCGAGCGGGGGCAGTGGGGGTGGGGTGCCGGGCGGGGCTGTCATGCGGTGTCCTCACGGGAACGGGTCTGCGGCAGGGGCCGGCCCTGTCGTGGGGTGCCAGGCGGTGGGCGCTGCTGCGGTGACAGCCGGGGGGCCCGACGGGTACAACGACCAGACCCGAATGGGGTAACCGCCGGGCTTCGCCCCCGGACCGGAGCCGGGCCCCGCTCTGGCCCGAACCCCGAGCACACGGACCCGGCCCCCTGCCCGGCTCCGCGCCCGGGCCCCGGCCCGAGACCGGCCCCCGGGAAGCCGGCCGACACCGGGGGCCGGGGCGGACGCGCGGCCGCCGAGCCGCAGCGGCCGCAGGCCGCAGGCCGCAGGCCGCAGGCCGCAGGCCGCAGGCCGCAGGCCGCAGGCCGCAGGCCGCAGGCCGCAGGCCGCAGGCCGCAGGCC